>JAUNPU010000006.1:0-143609 GCA_030536555.1 Eubacteriales bacterium
GATTTTATCAATGATCCTTCGCAATAGCAAGCAATGGACACTTGCATTGCGCAAGACATTACATGATTTTCCGAAACTTCCATCAAATACATCATCTGGTTCCTTTTGAAAGATTTCCTCGACTTCTGCTTTCCTATGGGATAAACCATAAGAACTTTAAATAAATCAACTGCCAGAGCAGGGGGGAAGAATCAAATCTTCACCCCCTGCCCTTCTGGAAAGATAATCTTAAACACAAAGAAGAAAATCACCATCGATACTCCGCCGGTGATGACCGTGACCAGAATATTGTATACCGCCGGTGCCACATAAGCGGATGCAATCGGCATCCACAGATTATTGAATCCGTTGCAGATCAGGGAAATCACCACCCACGCAATCAGATACCAGAACGCCTGATATACCGGGTTGCCATGGCTTTTGAAAGTGATGTTCCGCTGCAGCGGAAAGTTGATGCACTGTGCCAGAAAGGAGCCGGTCTCATAGCTGATAAAGTATCCCAGACCACCGCCGATCAGCACCTCTCCCGCACTGTCCCGCAGCACATTGTACCCCAGCAGGCTCCATGTGAATTCCACGCCCAACAGCTTCATCTGTACCACCGGCCACATGAATTCCGTTCCCGCCAGTTCCCTGCCCAGTATTCCCGGCATGACCGTAAACACCAGATACTGGAGTATGGTCACACCCATGCTGAACAGGAGGAAATAAAAGATCTGATACAGCCATTTGGCTGCCGCCGGATGCTTCTCTTCCAGCAACTTCCAGCGATTCACCCACCATATTTTCAGAGCCTCCATCGCTTTTCCTCACTTTCCGGTTATTTTCTTTAAATATGCCTTGTTTTCTCTCCCATTCCGCACATACCCACAGATAATCTGCTTCATGCCGCTCCAGAATCTCCCGTTTGCCGCATCCACCATGCCATGAACCATTTCCATGCTGACGGCCCCGTTTGTCATCTTCGCAATTCCACGAAACGGCATATTGTAAATAAACAGAATATTCAGATCCGGCTTTCCTTTTGCCTCGCTCTGCTCTTTTCGTCGGGTCAGAATCCGGTAGATCATCCTTGCCAGCCCGCTCTTTGCATAGTACATCTGGCAGATGGCATCATTTTCTGTCAGTTCCCCGTTCCATGAATCCTCCGGAATGGGGGTGCCAAGCATAGACTCGTACTCCCGACGTCCTACCTTCTCAATCCTTCCGGTGTCATAGGACGGAAGACATTTCCCTTCATATGGAAGCGCCGCACCTGTTCCCGCCTTACTCCACAGCGCCTGCAGACGGATATCTGCACAGCTGGCGCCGATGCTAATCTGATAGGCACCGCCCTCTGTCTCCCAGCAGTCTGTCTTTACATTCCAATAGCGGAATGTCTTATCATCAAACGGAATCCGGATTCTGCGGCTCTCCCCTGCCTTAAGAAACACCTTGCAAAAGCCCTTCAGCTCCTTTGCCGGGCGGAATACCGCGCCGTCCGGAAGTCCCACATAAAGCTGTGCAGTCTCTGCTCCGTCCACGCTGCCTGTGTTCTGCAGCGTAAATTCTGCCCCCTGCTCATCTATGGTTAGGTCCCGGTATGCAAAGCTGGTGTAGGACAGACCATATCCAAAGGGGTATCGGACCTCTTTTTTGCTGGTATCATAATAGCGATACCCCACAAAGATTCCTTCCCGGTATTCGGAATTTCTCTTTTCTGCCGGATAATACCAGAATGCCGGTGTATCCTCGTAACACATCGGATACGTCTCATTCAGCTTTCCCGACGGATTGACCCGCCCGGTCAGAATATCAAGCATCGCTCCTGCCCCTGCCTGACCGCCTAAATATCCGTGAAGAATGGCCCTGCAGCAGTTCTCCCACGGCATCTCGATGGCAGAGCCTGCACTTAAAATGCCCACCACATTGCCGTTTGCCTTTGCCAGCTCTTCCAGCAGCAGAATCTGGTTCTGGGGAATCTGCATATGGCTGCGGTCCAATCCCTCCGATTCACTGAGTTCATCCAATCCAAAGCAGTACAGCACGACCTCCGCCTCCGCTGCCAGCTTCTTCGCCTCTTCTGCCAGCCGGACATCCTGCTCACCGCTGCGCTGATACCCGCCGCTTATGCCGACCACCTCCAGCTCATACTCTCCCACCAGCTGTGCAATCGTCTCCAGCCGGATGGCATTGACCATGGAGGAGCCTGCCCCCTGATACCGGGGCTGCAGCGCAAAATCACCGATTACCGCAACCCTTGTGCCCTTCTTAAGCGGAAGCATCTGACCGGCATTTTTCAGGAGAACCGCACTCTCTGCCGCTGCTCTTCTCGCCAGCCGGTGATGGGCCTCCTCGTCAAAGGAAGGTGTTTCTTTTCCGGAGCTGCTCAGTGTCATGACCGCATCCAGCAGATCATCCACTGCCGTATCCAGTTCCTCCATAGAAAGCTTCCCGGTCTCCACCGCTTTTACCAGCTCCCTTGCCGAATCCAGTCCCGGACACGGCATTTCCAGATTGGATCTGGCTGCCACACCGGCCGTGTGACTGTTGGAGCCGCCCCAGTCGGTGATCACAATCCCGTCAAATCCCCACTCCTCCCGGAGAATATCCACCATCAGGTGGCGGTTCTCGTTCACGTAGGTTCCATTGACCTCGTTGTAGCTGGACATGATCGCCCTGGCGCCACCCTCTTTCACCGCAATCTCAAATCCGGTCAGATAGATTTCCCGCAGGGTCCGCTCGTCGATGACCGCATTCATTGCCATCCGGCGAAGCTCCTGACTGTTCACTGCAAAATGCTTCGGACAGGCATAGACGCCCTGTGACTGGATTCCCCGGACATAGGCCGCCGCCATCTTGCCGGACAGATACGGATCCTCGGAAAAATACTCAAAATTCCTGCCGCACAGCGGACTCCGCTTGATATTCAGCCCCGGTCCCAGCAGCACATGCACCTGCTGTGCCGCTGCCTCTTCTCCCAGCGCCATGCCGATTTCCTCTGCCAGCGCCTCGTCCCAGCTGTTTGCCACGGTTGCCGCCGTGGGAAAGCAGGTGGCAGGCAGGGAGGCATTCAGCCCCAGATGGTCCCCTGCCCCTGCCTGTTTCCGGATTCCGTGAGGTCCGTCGGAGCAGAAGATGGACGGAATTCCAAGCCTCGGAAAATCCCATGTCTGCCATACCGTTTTTCCGCTTAAACATGCGGCTTTCTCTTCGATTGTCATCTGTCTGATCAGCTCTTCGCGTTTCATTCCGCCCACTCCTTTTTCCTGCTTACTTTATCTTTCCTGATTTCTTATATACCAGAACGGCTGCCGCCGCCAGCATCACACCGGCTGCCACATCCAGCGCTGCTGCCGCCTTTTCCCACGGAAGCATACCGCCCACGTTGGCGTCTCCATCGTAAGCCCAGCTGCTCACCACCGTATACATGATGTTCCTGCATGCGTTGCGCATCTGGTTCACGGAGGTCGGGTGGGTCGGGTCTGCCACATTGTTCTGCGGTCCGTTGAAGGTGGACAGCATCGCATCCACACCGTTGGCAAGTGCCGCGTCCGCATTCATGAACCCGTGTCCGTTGTTCCGGAAAAAGTCCGTCAGTGCCATTCCCCGGAAGCCCCACTCGCCGCGGAGAACCGTATTCATCAGCTCACTGTTCTCACCGGTCCATTTATGTCCCAGATAGCTCCAGGAAACCATCACTGCATTGGCACCGCCGTCCTTGACTGCAATCTCAAAGGGCTTCAGATAGATTTCGCGGATTGCCTGCTCATTGGACCAGATGCAGACCATCTTCCCATTTCCCTCATACATGGCATAATGCTTGATGTAGGAATACACGCCATGATCCATGGCTCCTTTCACCGCAGCTGCCGCCATCTTGCCGGCCAGCACACCGTCCTCTGAGAAATATTCATAGTTTCGTGCACCAAATGCTGTGCGATGGGTATTCATGCCCGGTGCGTACCAGCCGTGCGCACCCATTTCCCGGCTCATCTTGCCCATGCTCTGACCCCATTTTTCTGCCAGTTTCTGGTTCCACGTAGATGCGATCACAACCTCGATGGGGAAGCCCATGGAGCCCACGCCGGTGAAGTTGTTATTGATGGCTGCAGGTCCGTCGAAATCAAGGGTTCCCACCTTGCCAACTGATTCCACAGCACTGGTCTGATATCCCGCCATGGCAATCAGTTCCCCCATCTCTTCTACGGTCATCTGGTCTAACAGCTTGTCCCACAGCGGATCGTCATAATCCTTATCCCGCAGGTCTGCCAGCTTTACACCGTTCTTTGCTCCGGTTACCGGCATCACATCGCTGTCATTTAAGTAGGTGGTCAGATCAAAGTTGCTGTTTACATGATACTGGGATGCAAACGGCTCATCCATCACATCCGACTCAGGAGCTGCCGTCGCCTCTGCCAGATTGGCGAAATGGTCTGCTCTGGAAAGGTAGGTGACATTTCCTGCTGCCTCCTGAAATACATTGACTGCAGCCATCTCATCGGACTCTCTCTTATGATTTTCATCATAAATCACAGTTTCTGCCACCGTAACCGTCTTCTCATCCAGAATGTGGTGAGAGTCACGGTTGATGGAAATCACATAGTCGCCTGCTTCCAGCACGTAAGCCTCTTCCTTCTGGTAATCATAGGATGCCATATCCTCTGCATCCAGCTCCACATGGATGGTCTGGGATGCTCCCGGCTCCAGAAGCTCCGTTTTCGCATACTCGATCAGATTCGCAGATGCTTTCTCAATGCCTCCATTGGTATAGGGCGGATTAAAATACACCTCCACCACATCCTTGCCTGCACAGTCACCTGTATTGGTTACGGTGACATCAAAGGCATAGGTTCCGTCCTCCCCGGTAATCTCACTCATTTCCTGCTGAAATGAGGTATAGCTCAGACCATGTCCAAAGGGATACTGAACCGTCCTGTCATAGTCGATGGTGCCTTCTGCCGCAGCCGTCTCATAATATTTGTAGCCCACATAGATTCCTTCCACATAGTTGGTAAAGGACGGAGCATAGGATTGCGGCACTCCGGCATTCATTCCCTCCACGGCCAGCTCTGCCAGATTGGAATATGCCGTTTTTTCTCCATTATTCCACCATGGAGCCGCTGTCATATCATACAGAAAGGTATCCGGAGTTCTGCCGGAAGGATTCACCTCTCCCTTTAAGATTTTTCCCAGTGCATTAAAGCCCACATTTCCCGTTCCTGCACACCACACAACGGATTTGATCTGCTCATATTCCTCGGTAAATCCAAGTTCAAACTGGTTGGCTCCATTGTAAAGCACAATGACATTTTCAAAATTGCTGCATACCAGCTCTACCATATCCCGTTCCGTCCGGGACAGCTGAAGGTAATGCTCTCCTGCCTCAAAATCCTGATATGCATCCGAATTGTTGTCATAAGATGCTTTGCTCACATCCATGGGAATGTCGTTGTGACCCTCACCCGCTTTTCTGGAAAGCACGATTACCGCCGTGTCAGAAAAGTCCTTTGCATTCTGAAGCAGGGCATCGCTGTATTCCGTCACCGGCGGCTCCGGAAGCGTCCAGCTCTGCTTCTGAATCGACATCTCCGGCTTGTCTGCACCATAGCTGTTGTAGAAGTCCACCAGCTCCTGATTCACAGAAAAGCCTGCATGCTCCAGCCCTTTTACCAGAGACACAATCTCATATAAATCATTGATTCCTCCGGAGCCGGCTCCGCCGTATGCCGGATTGATGGATTCCCAGCCAAACAGGTTCAGCTTCGTGGTATCCTCCAGAGGAAGCAGACCGTCATTGTCCAGAAGAACGATGCCTTCCTCCATAATCTCCTCTGCGGTCACCGCCGCCTCTGCATTGGTCTCATCACTCAGGGTACCGCTTCCGGTTGCCAGTCCAATCAGTGTGGACATGGGACCAAAGCAGATCAGATTGATGCCGGTCATGACAGCCAGCACCATCGCCACCAGCGCCTCTCCTCTTACAAGAAATTTTTTGTTCTTCGGCATCTTCCTGCATGCAATCATTACCACCGCTCCAATCACGATTGCCGCGATCATTCCGATGATGTACGGTTTACACAAAGCCAGAACCGCAAGGACATCTGCCATCTCGATTTGTAACATACGTTTTCCCTCCTATATCTCATGGACAGGGGCTTTCGCTCCTGCGTCGTGTTGATAGGCTTACTATACCAGAAACAGCCGCTCCTGCACGCCGCTGGCACAAACGGTTGTTTTTTGTCATAAACGGTATGGCAGATTGAAAAAAGAGTCCCGCGGTCCGGAACTCCTCTTTCCTGTTTCAATTTTTATACGGATTTTTTTGTGTTTCTGCGGTCCTGCCATGCTCCTTCTGCTGTCCTACGCCGCCTCTCACTGTCCCGGAATCAGAATCTTCAGCTCAAACCAGTGCTGTTCCACACCGAAGTTCATGGTTCCCCCGTACTTTTCCACCGAATACCGGATGCTTTTCAGACCATAGCCGTGATTCTCCCTGTCCTTTTTGGAGGTCATCGGATACTTCTCCTTCAGCTTCAGCTCCTCCTGCTCGCAGTAATTGACCACATGGATGAACACAAAGCCCTTCTTCGCCGACACAGTCAGATGAATCAGCCGCTTCTCGCAGTCCTCCACCAGAATCACGCTCTCGATGGCATTGTCCAGCGCATTGCCAAATATGGTACAGATATCGATGACATGCAGAAAATTCAAAAGCTCTCCATCCACCACGCAGGTCAGCTCGATCTGGTGATTGCTGCAGTACAGCTTCTTGCCGGTCAGCACCGTGTCCAGCACAGCATTTCCCGTCTGGCTCTCCAGCTCCGGGATTGCCAGCCCCTGCTCCATGGTATTCAGCCATTCTTCCTTCTTCTGGGTATTGAGTTCCGCCCGGAACGCCGCAATCTGATGCTTCAGATCGTGGCATTTCACATGAATCATGTCAATGCTCTCCTGATAGTTCCGATAGCGCTCATACTGGCTTTTCAGCATGTTCTGAATGGAAATCAGCTCCCGCTCTGTGTGCAGCTCGTGGATCCGGCTCTGAAATGCAAACAGCACCGCCAGTCCTCCCAGATCCACCACCGTCCGGATATGGAAAATATCCTCCGTAAATCTGGCACTGAACGGCGTATTCCGATAAATAAAGCTGATATTGCTGAGCGCAAAGGCAGCCGCCGCAATCAGAATCGCAGAAAGCAGCTCCTTTCCGGATATCTGAAGCAAGAACTCCCCGCCCATCAGATTTCGCTCCAGTCTCCACGCTGCGCCAAAGGTCACTCCAAACACCAGCAGAAATACCGCCAGCCGGAAATACCAGCTTCCAAGGCCCAGATACGGCAGAAAATGCTCGATCTGCCACTCGAAGGATGCCGCAAACTCCGCCAGCAGAAATGCCTGCGCACAGCAATAGGCAGCGATTGCCCATGCCACATCGCAGATCAGATAAATCATCAGCAGCATACTGCCCACCGCCGCCAGCATACAGGGAATCCAGAAGAAAATCGGCACATCCTCCGTCACCTCCAGAAACACACACAGCCAGATCAGAAATCCTCCGGCAATCAGAAGTTCCCGCTTCCCCGGCTTTTCTCTTCTCACCGCCATACAGCACACCATACAGGCGCACCATTCCGCCAGCGCCGTGTAGATTCGCGGTATATTTGTGATCTCCCCACCCACTAGTTCATCACCTCGCTCATATAGTCAGACAGTGCCTCCAGAAATTCATTTTTCCTTGCCCTGCTGATCAGAAGCTTCTCCTGCCGGATCAGGCAGCAGCCATCCTGCACCCCGTCCACATATTTCAGATTGACCAGATAGCCCTTGTTGCTCCGGAAAAAGCCATAGGGAACCAGTGTTTCCTCTATCTCCTTCATCTTTCCTCTGGAGCGGAACTCCCCTCTCCGGGTACGGAACACCAGCGTATGTCCCTCACTTTCCACATAATAGATATCCGGTATCTCCAGCTTCTGAATTCCGGAAGGCACATTGATCGTAATGCTGTGCCGCTCCCGCCTCTTCACCCGCCCGATTGCCCGGTTCAGCTTCTGCGAAAATGCAAAATACGTGACCGGCTTCAGCACATAGTCCAGCGCATCCACCGCATACCCCCGAATCGCATAATTCGTCATATTGGTAATGAACATAATGACAACCTCTCCGTCCAATTCCCGGATCCTCTCCGCCGCTGTCATCCCGTCCATGAACCGCATCTGAATGTCCATCAGGATGATATCAAGCTCCCCACGGTAATTCTCCAGAATATCCTCCCCGTCCCGAAAGACCTGCACCTGAATCTCATTGCCGCTCTCCTGCTGATAGGTCTGAATATACTCCTGAAGCTGATTCACATAGATTTCTTCGTCCTCCACGATTGCAAGTCTGAACACCACTGCACCCCCTGCTGCCAGTTCTGTTTTCGATTCCATGAATTCTCTGTCTTTACTATAAAGCCTGAGACTTCTTCCGTCAAGATGAGGGCGGACCTTACATATTTTAATATTATCTGCCAGCAATTTATGGATGCTACAAAAGTTTGCCGACACGATTCACAATCATCTCCGTCGTCTTTTCAATGCCCACGGAGGAATCCAGAACAAGCTGATAGTTCTTCCCATCCCCCCAGCGTTTGCCGGAAATATGATGATAGTAGGCGCCTCTGGCCTTATCGGAACGATTGATATTTCGCTTTGCCGCTGCCGGAGTGTCGCCGTATCGTTCCATGACCTGCTTCATGCGGTATTCCTTCGGTGCATGGATGAACACACGAATCACATTGTCGTAGTCCCGCAGCACATAGTCGGCAGCTCTGCCGACGATCACGCAGCTGCCGTGGTCCGCAATCTTTTGAATGATTTTCCGCTGTGCGTCAATGGCATGATGCACTGCGCCGGTGCTGAGGTATAAATCACGAAGCACATCTGGCGAATTCTTGTGGATATCAGAAATAAACTCCGCATCAAGCCCACTTTCGTGGGCCGCCAAAGCAATCATTTCCTTGTAGTAGAACGGAATATGAAGCTGCTGTGCTACCAGCTTTCCAATCTGCTTGCCGGCGGAACCGTGCTGTCTCGCTATGGTAATGATGACCCCCGGTCTGGATGGCTGCAGGGCGGGAACAGAACCGGAAACAGGAAGCTCCGGCTTCCGGCTCTTCACATAGTCTGCCTCCAGAAACTGACAGTAGAACACAAATCCCACAATGCTTGTGATAATCTCCGTAACCGGGAAGGTCAGCCAGAACCAGTTAATCCCCCATCGGGAAAATGCATATCCCAGCGGCACAAACAGGACCATGGTGCGAAGCACCGTCAGCGCTGAACTTTTCAGGCTATGCCCCACCGCCTGAAAGAACACCGGAAAGGTCAGCGAAGTGACCAGCGGCAGGAAGCTGACCGCAATGATGCGAAACCCGACACGCCCGATTGCAATGACCTGTGCATCCGAAGAGAACACGCGCAGCAGCGCTTCCGGGACGGACACAAAGCACAGGGTTCCCAGTGCCATAAACCCAAGTCCGCAGCCAATCGATGTTGCCAGCGTCTTTTTGCAGCGGTCAATATTTCTGGCCGCATAGTTAAAGCTGATCACAGGCACGATACAGGTCTGCATGGCATTCAGCGGAATAAAGAAAAACGTCTGCCACTTATAGTAAAGTCCCAGCACCGTGACGGCCTGATCCGAAAACCCTGCAAGAATCAGGTTCAACCCCAGTATGTAAAAGGTGTACGCCGACTGCATCAGGATATTGGGCATTCCCAGCCGGAAGATTCTTGCAATATAGCGGGGATATACCTCTTTTGCCGGAGAGGGATGAAATCCTTTCTTCCGGACAATCAGCGCCGCAACCATCTGTCCCGCAACCGTGGCAACCGCAGCACCGGCAATCCCCATCCGCGGCAGCCCAAACATACCGAAGATTAACAGCGGGTCAATCACGATATTGGTCGCAGCTCCTGCAATCTGCGCCGCCATAGGCGTCTTCATATCGCCGCCTGCCTGCAAAATCTTCGTCCAGATGCTCTCCAAAAACAGACCAAAGCTGAACACGCAGACGATTCTGCCGTATACGATGACATCCCGGACCACGGCTTCGGATTCCGTGGACATTCTCGCATAGGCAGGCATGATCAGCCATGAAATCAGGGCAAACAGAAACCACAGCAGAACCGCAAGCGGCATTCCGACACCGGCATATTCATCGGCTTCTTTCTCCTGACCTTCCCCCAGCTTCGCCGCAATGACCGTGTTGATTCCCACGCCGGTTCCCACCGCAAGGGCGATCATCAACAGCTGCAGCGGATAAATAATGGACAGTGCCGTCAATCCGCTGTCGGAAAATCTGCTGATGAACAGACTGTCGATAATGTTATAGAGCGCCTGAATCAGCTGTGCCAGCATCACAGGCGGCGCCAGCTTCAGAAGGATTCTGCTGATTTTTTCTTTTTTGTATAATTCGATTGTATCCATATGTCATCACTTCGTTTCATCCATAGTTTTGTATAGAGCCTTGTTGTATTCCAGCAAAAGGTGTGTCAGGGCAGCCAGCTTTTCACTGCCGAACTGTGCTAAAGCACCGGATTCCATCGTATCCAGCGAAGCCAGTAACGGTGTCACATATTCTTCTCCCTCTTCTGAAAGCACAAAGACCTTTTCTCGCCCGATTGAGTGTTCGCGGCTATATACCAGCACTCCTTTTTCTCGCAATCCGGTTATGACGTTATTGATCGTCTGGCGAGGAATCAGATAACTGTCACATATTTGTTTTTGCGTGCAAAATCCAAATTCCCGAATCGTATATAGCACAAGCATTTCGTGATAACTGATCCCATGCTCAGCAGACCATGTAGAATAAATACCACGGACCTGGACAATTGCCCTGTTAATATCATTGATAAGGTTTAGTGATTCCTTTTTCATGAACAATGCCTCCTGTATAAATCCCAAATGGGATTATACTGCAAAATTATTTTGCTTTCAATAGATTTTTGTATCGAAAAGAAACATATCTTCTTTTTCTCCCATGTTATACTTCATCATCCATGATTCCCTTAATAATTTTTCCAACATTACAGGTTAGATTCCCCAGGGCATCTTCTACATTTTGGTTCAGATTTTCTTCCTGAACAATTGCAGTTTTTACATTTACCGCCAGTTCTCCGATGGTTGGGTTCTCTTTCGGATTCATACCACTCTTTTCTGTAAAAAGTATAGCCATAAATCTTCGTTTACCAATCTTCTTATTCTCCAGAATTGCGCTGCTATTCGGTAATATAATTTCTTCGTAAGAGTCTTCATAATGCAGTAATAAAAACAATTCGAAACTCGGATTGGTAACAGCTAAAATATTATTTTTCTGTCCTAATTCAAGAATTTCTTTAAATTTATCAGCTTTATTTTTATAAATATCAGCGTCAAAAACAACAACCATCTTATCATGTTCACAATCAAATTCATTCGCAGCAATTTGCTTTTGTTCCTCGGCAAATTCGATTAAAGCTTTTGGATTCGATAAACTTTCATCTTCTCCTGTTTTCTCCATCAATCTGATATCAATCATCGGATGAATTCCCAGCTGCTTTCTCATATCAATAAGTTTCCGAAAATACCAGACCTCTGTGTTTAATCCTTCACAAATAAAAAAATACTTTCTGAAAGGTTCTCTCTGATCTTCCGCATCAGACGATCGTTTATTCCAATCAGTATATGTACGGACAGGGGACATCGTTATACCCCCTTCCCGAACTCAAATCTTCTAAATACCGGTATCGCTCCATACCTTCCTTCCAGATATGCCTTACTTAGTTTCTTATCATAGCGTTCCTTAAAACGATCCAGTGAATAAATCTTACTATTATTCTCTTCATCTCTTTCAATAAACCAGATTTCATCTCTGCGGAATAGTTCCTGATCCATAATAGAGGATTCATGTGTCGTAAAAATCAACTGAATCTTATGATTCTTATGCCTTTCGCTAAACAGCTCAAGAAAATGTTCCGTAAGCTTCGGATGAAGACTTCTTTCCAGCTCATCAACAACATATACCATGTCATCATCTTTCATGAGCAACATATCCATCAAGTCAAACAGCCTTCTTGTTCCATCCGATTCTTCTTCAAAATCGAAGTCATACATGGACTTTCCATGCCGCAGTTTTATTGTTGTAACCTTTGGTTCTTCATTTCCATTAAATTCAATATTAAAAAAACTTGTATCAGATCTGCCGGACATGCGGAAAGATTTCGTGCCCGTCTCCGATAGACTTTTTCTTACTTTCTCCATAACATCATCCAGGATAGGCTTAGGCAACATCTTCGACAAATCATTTAAATCAATTTCTTCAATACGAACATTCGATACCCCCGTATCAAATGTAGAAATCAGATCATTAATCAACGCCAATGAATCATTTTCATAATAATATTTGAAATCTGTCACGCGGGAATCCGGCGTAATAATCACAATATGATTCTTCAGCCAATTATAAACCTTCTTAAACACCTGAAGATTAGAATCCTCTGCAATATTTTTCCCGCGATTCATTTCCGTCAAAAACAATTCTGCAATATTCTTCTCAAAATCGGATGCATATATTTCAAATCGATTGTGTTCCTCTTTCGAAAGTGCAACCGAAGCATCAAGCTCAGGTTTTGACAATTCCTCTCTTTCAAAAATACATCTGGCACCTCCATTCTGATACAACTCATAAAGCCATTCACCGGTCATCCAGCGATCAGCAAGAATTGCAGAAAAACCATATGCATAAAACTTTCCATCAATTTCCATTTGTATTTCAAACGTACTGTTTTTCTTTTCATTCTCTTTACTATTACGACAAAAGCACCTGGTTCCCCATAATGGTAACCCGCCTTCCAGCGTCGATTTAAAGAATCGGGCAAAATCAACCAGGTTACTTTTGCCGGATGCATTCGCACCATAAATGACAGCATGCTTTAACAGTCTTGTATTGCTGCCAACCTGTACACGATGGTCAAGTTTTGCCCGTATTTTTGACGATGAAACCATCGTCAGTTCTGTTTGCTTATCAAATGATTTAAAATTTTCAACAACCATTTTTGTCAGCATAAGCGCCACACTCCTTTCGCTGATAGATATTAGTATTATACCCATCTGTCACAAATTAGTCAATTGGAGGTGTTTTATTTTACGATATTTTCTCTAAATATATGTTTTTTATAATATATTTTTATATCAATCATGTTATTTGGAGATTTTTTCTCATAGAACTCTTCATCGCTTTCACATATTCCCCCACATATCCCGGCGCATCCTTCCCGTACTGTTCCAGCAGCTTTACGATCGCCGAGCCCACGATTGCCCCGTCGGAAATATCCGCCATCTTCCTGGCCTGCTCCGGTGTGGAGATTCCAAAACCGATGGCGCAGGGAATATCCGAGTTTTCACGAATCACGCTCACAATACCTGCAAGATCCGTTGTGATCTCGCTTCGCATCCCGGTTACGCCGAGGCTTGACACCAGATAGAGAAAGCCCTCTGCCTGCTTCGCAATCATGGCAATGCGATGTTCCGAGGTTGGTGCAATGAGGGAAATCAGGTCTACCCCGTACTGTCTGCAAACCGGTTGAAATTCCTCTTTTTCCTCAAAGGGCAGATCAGGCAGAATAAGTCCGTCTATTTCGATCTCACGACAGGTAGAAATGAACCTTTCCGCGCCATAGGAGAACACCACGTTGGCATAGGTCATAAACACCATAGGCACTTTCACATCACGGCGAAGCTCTTTCACAAATGCAAAAATTTTGTCTGTCGTGACACCCCCGTTCAGCGCTCTTACGTTTGCTCCCTGAATAACAGGCCCTTCTGCGGTCGGGTCGGAAAACGGGATGCCAAGTTCGATAAGGTCGGCGCCGTTTTGGACCGCAGCGCGGACAACGGCTGCCGTCGTCTCCAGATCCGGGTCGCCGCAGGTGACAAAGGCAATGAATGCCTTACCGTTTTCAAATGCCTGTTTGATGTTACTCATAGAGATCCTCCCCTCTGTAGCGGGCAATGGCTGCACAGTCCTTGTCGCCTCTGCCGGATATGGTAATGACCATGATCTGATCCGGATCCATGGTCGGTGCAAGTTTCATTGCATGGGCAACGGCGTGTGCGGATTCGATTGCCGGAATGATGCCTTCCGTTTTTGCCAGATATTCAAACGCAGTTACCGCTTCCTCATCGGTAACCGGCACATATTCTGCTCTGCCGATATCGTGAAGATGCGCGTGTTCGGGGCCGATCCCCGGATAGTCAAGTCCTGCGGAGATGGAATAAACGGGAGCAATCTGACCGTATTGATCCTGGCAGAAATAGGATTTCATGCCGTGGAAGATGCCGACTTTTCCGGTAGCAATGGTTGCCGCCGTTTCAAAGGTATCAACGCCTCTTCCTGCAGCTTCGCAGCCGATCAGGCGAACCCCCTCATCACCGATGAAGTGGTAGAAGCTGCCGATGGCATTGGAGCCGCCGCCCACACAGGCAAGGACCGCATCGGGCAGTCTGCCTTCTTTCTGAAGCAGCTGTTCTCTGATCTCTTTGGAAATGACTGCCTGAAAATCCCGCACAATGGTCGGGAACGGATGAGGCCCCATCACCGAGCCGAGGCAATAGTGGGTATCGCTGATCCGGGAAGTCCATTCACGCATTGCCTCGGATACCGCATCCTTGAGGGTCGCCGTACCCGATTTTACAGGGACAACTTCCGCACCGAGCAGACGCATCCGGTAGACATTGAGTGCCTGACGGATGGTGTCCTCCTCCCCCATGAAGACAACACATTCCATCCCCATCAGTGCGGCGGCCGTGGCCGTGGCCACGCCGTGCTGACCGGCTCCTGTCTCGGCGATCAGTCTTGTTTTCCCCATCTTTTTGGCAAGCAGCGCCTGACCAAGCACATTGTTGATCTTATGGGCACCTGTGTGGTTAAGGTCCTCACGCTTGAGGTAGATTTTCGCTCCGCCAAGGTCCTTTGTCATCTTTTCAGCATAGTACAGCCGTGAAGGTCTTCCTGCGTATTCGTTAAAAAGCTCCGTAAGCTCACGGTTAAATTCCGGGTCATTTTTATAATGGTTATACGCTTCTTCCAGCTCCATGACGGCGTTCATCAGTGTTTCGGGTATATATTGTCCGCCGTGAATGCCGAAGCGTCCGTTTGGATTGGTCATATTCTGTCTTCCTTTCTGACAGCGGCAACAAATGCCGCCATTTTTGTCTGGTCTTTGTATCCATCTGTTTCGATACCGGAGCTGACATCCACTGCATAAGGATGCAATGCTGCCACAGCAGTTCCTGCACATTCTGCCGACAGTCCTCCGGCAAGAAAATAAGGTCTGTCGATGTTCCGGATCAGGTTCCAGTCAAATACCGTACCCGTACCTGCGCCGGAATCCAGCAGAACGAAATCGGCTGTGCTTTTTTCCGCGTTTCCGGTATCATCTGCATGAAAAATCTGAAATGCTTGGATGATCGGCTGCTCTGTGAGCCTCCGAAGCTGTCTGATATAAGCCTCATCTTCCTCTCCATGCAGCTGCGCCATATCGATGATTCCGCTGTTCAAAAGCCCGGCAATGGTTTCCGGCTTTTCGTTTACAAACACACCCACCGCTTTGATATCCGGTGACAGCAGCTGTTTTAGTCCGGATGCTGTTTCGGGTGAAACGTAACGCCTGCTTCCTTTTGCGAATACAAAGCCAATGTATTCGGGTTTCAGCTCATTTGCAGCTTCTATATCGCAGGGACGAGATAATCCACAGAGCTTGATCTTCGTCATAGGACACCTCGCAGCTGCGCAAGCCTTGCCTTTTTGTCCACCGCCCTCATCAGCGTCTCTCCGATCAGCACCGCATCTGTACCGATGGCACGAAGCTTTGCCACATCCTCTGCACTGGTCACTCCGCTTTCAGAGACGAACAGGACATCCCCGGGAATGAGGCTGCGAAGCTTTGCACTCCTGTCCGTATCTACGGAAAAGTCCCTGAGATTGCGATTGTTGACACCGATGATCCGTGCACCGGCTCTGACTGCCATACTCACTTCCCGCTCATCATGGGCCTCAACCAGAGCGGACAGCCCCAGTTCATCACAAAGATGTAAGGATTCCCGTATCTCTTCTTCTGTCAGGATGGAGCAGATCAGCAGAACCGCTGATGCGCCGAGTACCTTTGCTTCATAAATCATGTATTCGTCCACGGTAAAATCCTTGCGCAGGCACGGAATCCCCACACTGCCTGCAATTTCTCTCAAGATTTCGTCAGACCCCAAAAACCACTTGGGTTCGGTCAGGATGGATATACAGTCTGCCCCCGCCGTTTCATACGCTCTGGCAATGTCCAGATACGGAAAGTCCGGTGCGATCAAGCCTTTGGACGGTGACGCCCTCTTGCATTCACAGATAAAGGAGATGCCAGGTTTTTGAAGGGCATGTTCAAAGGCAAAATCTCCTTTTGGCAGGGACAGCGCCTGCCGTTTCAGCTCCTGAAAGGATTGTTTCTTTTTTGCCTCATCCACACGCTCACGGGCGTGTGCGGCAATCTGGTCAAGTATCGTCATCTTTCCACCTCCGGACGGTTGCTGACTTCAATCAGGTGGTTCAGCGTTTCAAGCGCTTTGCCGGAATCGATCAGCTTCGCAGCAAGGGCAATCCCGGTCTTCATGCTGTCCGCCTTTCCCCCGATGTAAAGAGCCGCACCGGCATTCATCAGAACCGCATTCCGCTTCTGACTCTTTTCCCCCTTCAGAATCGCCAGGGTAATTCCGGCATTTTCCTCGGGAGTGCCGCCTTTTAAGTCATCCTTTGTGCATCGTTCCAAGCCATAATCCTCCGGGGTAATCACAGAAGTTTTGAACCAGCCGTCACGAATCTCACAGACCGTAGTGGGTGCGCTCATGGAGATTTCATCCAGCTTATCCTGACCGTAGACCACCATCCCGCGCTTCACGCCCAGATTGATGAGTACCTGCGCCAGCGGTTCCACAAGATAATCATCATATACGCCGAGAAGCTGCATGGACGGTGTTCCGGGATTGGTCAGCGGGCCCAGAATATTGAACACGGTGCGGAACCCCAGTTCCTTTCGTATGGCTCCCACATATTTCATGGAGGTGTGGTACTTCTGTGCGAAGAAGAAGCACATCCCCACTTCTTTCAAAAGCTCCCTGCATTTTTCAGGACTCTGCTGAATATTGACTCCAAGGGCTTCCAGACAATCTGCCGTCCCGCACTGGGAGGATGCGGCACGGTTTCCGTGCTTTGCGACCTTCATCCCCCCTGCCGCCACAACAAGGGCAGAGGTCGTGGAAATGTTGAAGCTGTGCGCATTGTCTCCGCCTGTGCCGACAATCTCAAACAGCTCCATGCCGGTATCGACTCTGGTTGCGTGTGCCCGCATCGCTGCGGCACAGCCGGATATTTCATCGGTTGTTTCCGCTCTGGCGCTTTTTGTGGAAAGTGCGGCGAGAAAAGCAGCGTTCTGTGTCGGT
Organism: Eubacteriales bacterium; assembly: GCA_030536555.1. Lineage (GTDB taxonomy): Bacteria > Bacillota > Clostridia > Lachnospirales > Lachnospiraceae > Brotaphodocola. Next base: position 17,485 of record JAUNPU010000006.1, read on the forward strand.
GTGGTCTCTCCACCCATGATCTCGCTCATCACGGTATAAGCCTCATCGTAGGTGAGGTCTTCCTTGTTTACAATTTTTACAATCGCTTCTTTAATCATGGTTCCTGTCTCCTTCATTTACGAAATTTTCAAGCATCTGCCTGCCGGCTGGTGTCATAATGGATTCCGGGTGGAACTGCACCCCATAGATGGGATAATCCCTATGCCAGACCGCCATTACCTCCCCATCTGTGGTGCGTGCGCTGATTCTTAATTCTTCGGGAATGGTGTCGGCATCTGCTGCAAGAGAGTGATATCTCGCAACAGGTGCGACTTCAGGGCAGTCTCGAAATAAAGGACAATCGCCATCAAATATCACATCCGATTGCTTGCCGTGCATCAGTTCTTTTGCATAGGTTACGGTTGCTCCAAATGCCGCACAGATTGCCTGATGCCCAAGGCAGACGCCCAATATCGGGATGTGGTGGATGCTCTTTACCACATCAACGATTATTCCTGCATCTTCAGGTCTTCCGGGGCCGGGTGAAAGAATGATGCGGTCAGGTTTTAATTCCCTGATTTCTTCCACCGTCATTTCATCATTGCGGATAACCTTGATGTCAGCATCCATCTCACCGACAAGCTGAAACAGATTGTAGGAAAAGCTGTCGTAATTATCAATCAAAAAAATCATAATTCCACCTCCTGAGCAAGTTCCAGTGCTTTGAGAGAAGACTTTGCTTTATTCAGGCATTCCTCAAATTCCTTTTCAGGTACAGAATCTGCCACAATCCCTGCGCCGCTCCGCACAAAAACCTTACCATTTTTCTTATAAGCAATGCGGATAGCAATGCAGGTGTCCATATTGCCTGTAAAGTCGATATATCCGATAGCACCGCCGTATATGCCGCGTTTATTGTTTTCAAGCTCATGGATAAGCTGGCAGGCTCTGATCTTCGGTGCGCCCGACAGCGTTCCTGCAGGCAATACCGCCTCAATCGCATCCAGCGCGTCTTTATCCTCCCGAATCTCGCCACACACCGTTGAGCCAATGTGCATTACGTGGGAGAAATGTTCAACAGAGTGGAGTTTTTCGACCTGTACCGTGCCAAATTTGCTGATCTTACCAAGGTCATTTCTGCCGAGATCAACCAGCATATTGTGTTCGGCAAGCTCCTTTTCATCCGCAAGCAGCTCTGCTTCCAGCGCCCTGTCCTCCTCATCGGTTCTGCCTCTCGGTCTGGTCCCGGCCAGAGGAAACGTGTGAAGAACACCGTTTTCCAGCTTGACGAGGGTTTCCGGTGAGGCTCCTGCAACCTCAACATCGGTACCGGAGAAATAGAACATATACGGTGACGGGTTAATGGTGCGAAGCATACGGTACGTGTTGAGCAAACTGCCCTCAAACGGAGCAGACAGGCGGTTTGACAGTACGATCTGGAAGATGTCACCTTCACGGATATGATGTTTTGCTTTTTCCACCATACTGCAGAACTGTTCTTTATCAAAAAGCGGTGTGACCTCACCCAGTAGCCTGCCGCCCGGCTCGTTTTTCTTGTTCCCCTTTTTAAGAAGCTCTTCCAGTTGCTTAAGCTCCATAACCGCCTTATTGTAGCCCACTTCCACATCGTCAAGCGACATGTTGACAATGAGAATGATTTTCTGCTTTAAGTGGTCGAAGACGATCACTTTATCAAACAACATCAGGTCAACATCTTTGAACGTCTCGCTATCCTCCACATCACATTTGACGGCGGGTTCACTGTACCCGATATAATCGTATGAGAAATATCCGACAAGTCCACCCGTGAAGGAGGGAAGATAATCAAAACGTGGACTTTTGTAATCGGCAAGGATCTGGCGAAGATAGTCTGACGGATGATCCGTTTTCACCTTGAGATTGCCGATCTTCATCTCACCATCCATACAGGTAATCTCCATTTTCGGATCAAATCCGAGAAAGGTATATCGTCCCCACGTTTCATTTGCCTGTGCGGATTCAAGCAGATAGCAATGTGTCGATACATTTTTCAGTATCTTTAACGTTTCAATCGGGGTTATGAAGTCGGAAAGGATTTCACAGCTTACCGGCAGTACGTTATATTCTGACGCTGAAGCAATTTCTTTGACTTTGGCTAAAGCCGGCTGAACTTTCATGCAATACACCTCCAAATAAAGAAAATTAGGAAAAACTCCTGTGACTTTTATTGCAGTCAAAGGAGTTTTTCCTAACAAAAAACGCCCTTGACAGAAATAACCTCTCTGTCAAGGACGAATATAGAACATTGCTTCGCAAGTTCGACACTATCCGCGGTGCCACCTTGATTCACGGCATGACCCGTGCACTTAGCAGGATACTAACATATCCCCGGCAAGTTACGCCTGCCTGCAGCGTCGCAGAATACTTTGAGAAACTCTCATTTGACTGCGCCCTCAGCGGTCCATTTGACAACTTGTTTCTTGCCTGACTCTCAGCATCGCAGGCTCTCTGTAAAGGCATCATTGCCGTTATCTCCGCTTCAACGGTTTGAAGAATTAAATTTCCCATATCATATTACAAATTTATCTTGGTGTCAATAGAAAGTTGAAAATAATTTTCACAATAATTTCCACAAAAAAAGCAGGCGAATCCTGCTCCGTAGCATGACTCGCCTGCTCATATTCTTCCATTATCCCTCAATGGCAATGTATTTCTTGTTTTCCACTGCCGGTTTCTCTTCCTTCTTAGGAACCAGCAGCTTCAAGGTACCGTCTTCAAACTTCGCCTTGATATCCGCTTCGGTAACTCCATCGCCTACATAAAAGCTTCTGCTGCAGGAACCGCTGTAACGTTCACGGCGGATGTACTGACCTTTCTCATCCTTCTCGTCCTTGCTGGAATTCGAGACTGCGCTGATGGTCATGTAACCATCCTTCAGTTCTGCCTTTACATCCTCTTTCTTAACGCCCGGCAGGTTCATGGTGATCTCATATCCGTTATCGGTATCTTTAATATCGGTCTTCATCAGTCCGCTGGTATCTGCCGCCTGACTTCTGAATGGGTAATCAAAAAAGTTATCAAATAAGTTTTCTCCAAAAATACTAGGCATTAACATAAGTCATCTCTCCTTTTTTAATCCATATGCTTGTTTACCTTGTTTCTTTGGACGGAGGATTCGAGATTCACAGGATCTGTCTTGCTTGTTATCCTTTTTTCTCTCTTCCTTTGTTCTAGCTACGTTATAACACCAGTCGTTAGCACTGTCAATAGTTGAGTGCTAATATTCACAGATTTTTCACATTTTCTTTATTTTATCTGATTATAACCGGTTTCTCTTTAAAACTATCCCATCATGGGCAGAGATAGCCGTCTACCAAAACGACATCAGACAAATCCATATGATCAACTGCCCGACAAACTTCATCGTAGCATGCCCGCACATATCCGTTGGCACAGATAGAATCGCCTGCTGACATAGGCAAACCGTCTTTCTCCATAATAATAGAACTATCACTCATATTGACGATGACAGCAATTTCCGGATTCTCTTTGGGGTGTGCAACTAGCTGAATGTTGGATTCTTCCTCATAAATAAAAATTTGCTCAAAACAACCGGCATCCTGCAAAATATTTTTTAGTTTTTCAGCCCTTGCCTCCTGCTCATCTGTGACTCTGCCGGCAGTATCATCTTCCCACGCTCTCTCTTCTGGAATTTCAGGAATAAAGACATCTTTTGTTTGAAGTTTTTCTTTGCTTAATAAAGCATCCAATTGTCTGCCCATGATGGACTCTAACTGCTTTACCCGTTCTTCCGGGAACCGCTCATCTCCACGGAACGAGAACTCATAACCTTTCAAGGAAACCAGGTCAGACCTTATCTGCGGAGTGAGCGCCGCTTGTCCGATTTCTGTAAAATCATTTCCGATTCTTGGTCCGTAGTCCTTCAGTTTCAAGCCTAAATGTGAAAAATCCACCCGTTCCAGATATGGCAGCATCGACATATTCAGATCAAAAATCGGAGCCATTCGAATTATATCCTGTGTCTCATTATTGACCAGGGCTCCATGATTTCCGGCATGCCGGTCCACATTGAAGGTAAGCGCATCCAAAACGAGCATACGCCGGAATTCGTCTTCTGATCCAATTTCGTGATAGAATCGCAACATTGCATCTGCATCCATTGACTGCCCTAACCGGCTGTACGGTACATATCCGTATGTTTCATCTGTAAAAAGCTGACATTTCGACGCAAGCTGACCATGAATGTGGGCTAACCGGTATTGTACTGGGTCATTGCAGAGTTTTTCAGCAATCTCAGATGCCAGAATCTCGGAATATGGCTCTAACCCGGAGTTCCTTGCTCCATCGCTTCCGGCTTTATAGAGAAAGATTCCATCTTTTTCTCGTTTCCAGCATTTTCGGAAACTGCCTTCCGTGGACAGCTCCGGAGATGTACTCGACAGCTGGAGTCCATATAGACCAATTCCCTCAAAAGCAAGCTTTGATATGACCTCATTATATTCATTTTGATAGAGGGAAACGTCTTCCCATTTGACCTGCTCACGTTCTGCTTTTATCCAAAAAGTGTCATTAATTGAAGCAGCATGCGTTACTTTTATGAATCCCTCTGCTGTGCGGCAACCGCATTGTTCCATCAATTGATGAAGGGAACGGTTATGCTTGGATGCTTTGCGATTTTCTATCCATTCGCCGATTGAGCGAAATCCTATCGGCAGATGATGATCTCCTGTTTGTTCTATATCAGACAGAGACTCTCCAAGGAGTCCTTCCGTAATTTGAAATTTCGCAATTACGGCATTTTTATTCATCAAATAGTAATGCATATGGTTGTCCCCCTCTCTTACGAATATAATAACATACGATGGAACGGGCTGCAATGATTGTTCTGACACAAAAAAAGAGCAGGCGAATCCTGCACCGTAGCATGACTCGCCTGCTCATATTCTTCCATTATCCCTCAATGGCAATATATTTCTTCTCTTCCACTGCCGGTTTTGCTTCCTTCTTCGGGACGAAGAGTTTCAGAATACCATGCTTAAACTCACCCTTGATGTCGGCTTCCGTAACTTCCTCGCCAACATAGAAGGAACGCTCGCAAGCGCCTGCATAACGCTCACGACGGATGTACCTGCCGGTTTTCTTCTCCTGCTCGTCCTGATCCAGTCCCTTTGCGGCGCTGACGGTCAGCGTACCATTTTCCAGTGAACCGGAAATCTCATCCTTCGTAAATCCCGGCAGATCCATCTCCAACTCGTAGCCTTCCTCAGTCTCCTTAATATCGGTCTTCATCAGGTTCCGGCTGTGATGTCCATACAGTTTTCTTTCTGCCTTCTTCATATCTCTGTCATCAAAGAACGGAAAATCTCTCATAAAATCATCAAACATATCCTCACCAAAAATACTAGGCATTAACATAAGTCATCTCTCCTTTTTTAATCCATATGCTTGTTTACCTTGTTTCTTGGGACTGGGGATTTGAGATTCACAGGATCTGTACTGCTGTTGTCCTTTTTTCTCTCTTCCTTTGTTCTAGCTACGTTATAGCACTAGTTGTTAGCACTGTCAATAGTTGAGTGCTAATATTCACAGTTTTTTCACACTTTCTTTGATTTGTCTGATTATAGCTGAGTTTCCCGCCGCTTTCGTCTCTTTATTCCTGCATCGTCTCCTCCAGAATATGCAGACATTTCTTCATGGACCGCTCAAATTCCTTCTCGTTGTTGTTATGGAACACAATCAAATCATCCTTGACATGGGGATCGTCCAGATTCTCCGGCACCTCAAAATCGCAGCTCTTCAAATATTCATCCCAGTGCTCCAGCTTCCAGGTATCCCGGTCTGAGTTGCGCTCGATCATGCGCTTATGGACAATCTCCGGCGATGTCTCCACCCAGATCACAACCAGCGTGGCATGCTTTTCAGCCAGCTTCGCTTTCAGCCGGTGAATATAGTCCATATCCCGGATTTCTCTGGTAAACGGCGCATTGATCAGCACAATATCATCATAGTTCAATGCCTCCAGCGCCAGTTCCACCACGCAGTCATATTCATAATCCCGGATGTTTTTCTCAAAGAACTGGCTGCTCCTGTCATAAGGCTGGTTCGCAACCACAAAAATCTGCTTCGACAAGGTAATCAGGGTATCCTTGTCCAGATAGACCACATGCTGCAGTCTTGCTGCAAGAGCTTTGGAAATATAGGTTTTTCCGCAGGCCGGCGGAGAAGTGACCAGTATCAGTTTTTTAACCATAATCATCACACTTTCCTTAAATCATGAAATAGACAACGGAGTCTCCATGCGTCAATCGCACAGCTGAGACTCCGTTGTCCTCTTGTTCTGTATGTTGTATGGATTATATCACCATAATTTTCGAAATACAACCCGTAATTTTGACCGTTTTCGGGAAGATTTTTTTGTACGTTTTCCAATACTATTTTATGCCAATTTTGACACTTTTCCATAGGAAGTTTAAAGGCAGCAAGCCAAAAACTCAAGTTACTTCTTCAGCACATCCAGCAATTCTCCCATATTCATAATCACCGCATCTGCTCCGGCATTCAGGAAGCTCTGTTTTACCTTCTCGGTTCTCTCAGCTTTTTCCTGCGCATCCATCGCTTCGTATTCTTCCTTCGTCACACCCATTTCCGAGCTGCCTTCCACCACGCCGATCGTGAAGATGCCTGCATTCTTTCCTTCTTTGATATCGGAAATGGTATCTCCGACCTTCACCACCTGGTCTGCGGAATGTACGCCGAGCACTTCCATGTTCCTGTATATCATATACGGGTATGGTCTTCCCGCATTTCCTACGGCATTGGGAGTGAACCAGGCATCCGGTGCATATCCGTTCTCTGCTGCCTTCGGAACAACAACTGCCATCATCTCATCGGTATATCCTGTTGTGGAGCCAATCTTGATTCCCATTTCTCTCAGAGCCGCAACAGTCTCCAGAACCCCCGGCTTTACGTCGGCGAACCGGTCCAGAATGCTCATCAGCTTTTCCTCAAAGATGGAATACAGGGCATCAATATCCGTTTCTTCCGGATTTCTTCCATAAGTCTCTGCCCAGAGATCATGGATTCTCGGCATGGCAAGCATCGTCTTGATATGGTCTCTTTTCAGCATGCCCATGGGTTTTCTGACTTCATCCATCGTCGGTTCGATTCCATAGTGACGAAATACCTCCAGGAATGCCTGCACCGGTGCAAAGCACCCGTAATCAATGGTTGTTCCTGCCCAGTCAAAAATTACTGCCTCAATATTCTTCATTTGATATACTCTCCTATCAGCTCAACTACTTTTAAAATGTCTTCCTCATAGATTTCTCCGATATTGCCAATCCGGAATGTATCTGCCTCCGTCACCTTGCCCGGATAGATTGCGTATCCCCGGTCCTTGATATACTGATACATCTCCGGGAACGAAAATGTATGATTCTCCGGATAGAAGAATGTGGTAATAATCGGTCCCTGATGCTCTGCATCGATGTATGGTTTCACCCCAAGCTCTGCAAGCTTTTTGATCAAAAGGCGGTTGTTGTCCGTATATCTCTTGTTTCTCGCCGGAATTCCCCCCTCTTCCTCCAGCTCTTTGAGCGCCTGCTCAAAGGCAAGCACAACGTGAGTCGGGGAGGTGAATCTCCACTTTCCATCCTTTTCCATGGTCTTCCACTGATCGTACAGATCCAGTGACAGGCTCCGTGCCTTTCCCTCACATTCCATCAGTTTATCACGCTTTGCAATGATAAATGAAAATCCCGGAACCCCCTGGATGCATTTGTTTGCACTGCTGATGATAAAATCGATTCCCCATGCTCCCACAGGAATATCCACGCCGCCGAAGCTGCTCATGGCATCTACGATCATCGTGCATCCATGCTCCTTCACCACGCGGGCAACCGACTGGATGTCATTTAAAATACCGGAGGTTGTCTCGCTGTGCACCATGGATACGTGGGTGATATCCGGGTTGGAATCCAGAATATCCGCCACCTTCTTCGCATCCGGTACTTTGTCGTATACCTCATTGTAAATCATGTAGTTGAGTTTTGCATGCTTCGCAATGTCTTCCATGCGCTCGCCGTATGCACCGTTGGCCGCAATCAACAGCCTGTCCTTCTCTCCCACTGCACTTGTAAGCACAGCTTCCACGCCGAACGTTCCGCTTCCCTGCATCAGTATGACAGTATAATCCTCCTCAGATACATGCGCAAGCTCCAGCAGCTTCCTGCGGATGTCCTGTGTGATCGCCTTGTAGTCATCATCCCAGGTGCAGTGGTCAAACATCATTTCTCTCTTTACCGTCTCCGTTGTCGTAAGCGGCCCCGGGGTAAGCAGTTTATAATTTTTCATCTCATTTCTCCTCTTTCACTTTTATTTACATTCCTCAGACAGCTCCTGATGCTTTTTCAGCAGGTCAACCGTCAGCTTCTCGGCAAATACCCGCGGATTTCCGGATACCGCATTTTCGTCAGCCTTCTCGCCTTCATACAGCGGAATCGGATAATGCTTCAGCAGGTCCGCACGCCCGTTCTTAATGATACATTCTGCCATCTCCATGGCTTTCGGATTGGCATTTTCTTTGTCAACAACCGCCACGGATTCTGTCAGCGTAAAGTTGCCTTCTGTCGGGTCCACATAATCAATCGGAAGTCCCTCCGCTTTATCCGCTACCGCCTGCTGCCTCAGACCGAAGCCGATGGCAATCTCGCCTGCGCGAACCAGCTTTAAAGGACCGGAGCCGGACTCTTCAATATGGTCACCGGCATTTGCATAAATGTCCTTCAGCACATCCTTCGCTCCATCTTCGCCGTACTCGGAGACAAGGGCCTGAATCAGCAGCCATGCCGTGGAGGAGGAAGTAATATCCGTAACGGAGATCATGTCTTTATATTCCGGTTTTGCCAGATCTTTGATCGATGCAGGCATCTCCAGATTGTTCTCTTTCATCATCTCGGTATTTACGATGATCGTTCCCTCCTGGGCTGTGATTGGTGCACAGTAAGCCGGAAATTCATCCAGGGTGCCCGGTTCAAAGGTCAGATCCTTGAACATCTGGTTCTCCTCCTGGGCGCTCTCCACATAAAATGTGCTCATGGTCACAAGGTCCGCCTCGATATTTTTTCCCTCTGCCAGCAGCTTTCCGCCAAGCTCGGAGGTTCCGAATGTCTGGAAAATGTACTGTCCTTCATATCCGTTTTCATCCAATGCCGCCTTCATAGCTTCGATTGCTTCGTCATCTGCATTGGAGCAGATCACAACCTCTTTTGCCGCAGCCCCTTTTCCGGAGCAGCCGGTCGCTGCCAGCACCATCGACATTCCCAGCACTCCGGCTATTCCTGCTGTCACAACCTTTTTTGCCTTCTTTCTGTTCATTTTGTTTTTCTCCTTATTCGTGTGATAATTCCTATTTGCAAGCAGCTGAAACATCGCTTTTGCACCTGTATTTGTGAACAATATTAATAGTGATAATACAAATACCTCGTTGAATTTGTTGTAATACTGCAGTTCCTTAATCTTCGTTGTCAGAACCATCGTCCGCGCCCCGGCGATAAAGATGACCGCGCTGACCGTTACCATGGCATTTACGAAATAGTAGCTGAATACTTCAAGGATCGTGGCTGATGCATTCGGTGTCACCACCCGGATGATGGTTTTCAGCCAGTTATCCCCCATCAGCATTGCTGTGGTCTCCCAGGATGCATTCATTTTTGACAATGAATTTTTCATCATCAGGTACGGTGTCGAGAAGAAGTGGACAACGTTACAGATGATCAGGATGAGAAAGGTACTCTGCAGACCGGTTCCTGAAAAGCAGAATAAGAAGGAAAGACCAAGTACCATTCCCGGAATCGTATTTGTCACAAGTGCGATTCCCTCGATGATCTGCTTCAATGTTCCGCTTACCTGACTTCTTGCCGTGACAATCGCCGCACCGTAAGCAGTAAGCGTACCCGCCAGCGCCGTGGCAGCCGCCACAAAGACGGAATTCTGGTACACGCTTCTCAGCCCGGAATCCCGGAACACATCCTTCACATGCCGCAGGGAAAATGTCAGGTTATAAGGCCAGTCTCCCACAAACGGTATGACGAAGATGACAGCAAATATGGACAGTACACAGATACAGCATGCGATGCTCATGATGCCGCAGAACAGATCTCTTCCCGGACCTTTCCGGTTCTCCATAAGCGAAATCCTGTTGTACCGCATATTGTATTTTTCCAGAATATGAAGTACAAGAATACTTGCAACAGATGGAATGAGCATCATCATTGCCACGACGCTTCCCCTGTTAAAGTCCGGGACGCTTCCAAGCATCTGGCTGTACAGCAGGCTTGCAATCACCTCGTATTTTCCTCCCACAGACGCCGGGATACCGAAGTCCGTAAAGCAGAGGAAAAAGGACTGGATAAATGACGCTGCCAGGGTTCCCACAAGCGGACGGAGAATGGTCATCACAAAGGTAGACCAGGGGTTATCTCCCATGATTCTGGACACGACCATGAATTTCTTGTCGATGTATCCCATGGTGTTGTACACCAGCATAAAGGAAATCGGCAGCGTGTAAATCATGTAGCCCAGCAGCAGTCCGTTGAATCCGTAGATTTCAAACAACTGTCTTCCGAAGATCCTTGTCAGCAGCCCCTGCTTTCCAAAGGAATAGATAATGGCAAATCCATAGGTCAGTGTGGGCAGAAGCATCGGCAGACAGGCCACTGCACGAATGAATTTCTTCACAGCCCCGGGCACGTTGGTATAATGGATCGTATATGCCATGAAAAACGCAATAACCGTTGTAATCAGGGCGCTTGCTCCCGCAACCAGAAAGCTGTTGCCAAGTGCCCTCAGAAATCCTTTCCCCGTCAGCACCGAGCTGTAGTATTCCATCGTGATGCCGTGATCACCGATTACCGACTTCGCCAGCAGACGGATGACCGGGAAAGCGAGAAATGCGAGAAATATCAGTACAATCAGAACAAAAACGGTTTTGATTTCTCTGTTTTTTGTTTCCATTGTTCTTCCGCCTTCCTACAACGCCATGGTCTGCACCGGTGTTCCCTGCATCCGGAGTATGTCCGGCATGGAAAACAGTGTGTAGATATTATTCTTCTTGATTTCAAGCTGCCGCAGGATGAACTCCTGGACAAATTCATTTTCCGGTGCTTTTACGATTTCCTCCGGTTTTCCGTACTGGGAAATCTGTCCTTTATTGATAATCAGTACGTGGTCGGAAAGGGTCAGCGCCTCTTCCGGATCGTGTGTAACAATAATGGTTGTCAGATGGAACTCCTTTGCAATGGTCTTGATTTTTTCTTTGATAGACTCCTTGATGACACCGTCCAGCGCGCTCAGCGGCTCATCCAGCAGTAGAATCCTGGGCTTCATCACCAGGGTTCTGGCAAGTGCCACTCTCTGCTTCTGTCCGCCGGAAAGCTGGTCTATCTTCTTATCTAAGTGCTCCCTCAGTCCCAGCAGATCAATCAGCTCCTCCACTTCCTTTTCGGAAGAGATTCCCGGCTTGTTGCGAAGTCCGTAGACAATGTTCTTATACACATTCAGGTTCGGAAACAGCGCGTAATCCTGAAATACGATGTTGAACCCCCGCTTTTCCATCGCTACCTTTGTAATATCCTCCCCGTCAAACCGGATGGAACCGCTGTCTGCATCCGTCAGTCCGAGAATGAGATTCAGCAGAGTTGTCTTTCCGCATCCGGATGGTCCTAATATTGAAACGATCTCTCCATCGTTGATTTCCAGATTGATGTTATCCAGAATCGTTACACCGTCATATGATTTTTTGATATGTTCCAGCTTTAGCATTTGAACGTCCTTTCTTCGTTGATAGTCTTGTTGATTTCCTCACTGCACCCCCATCATAGCAATCCGTTTTTTTCACAGCAACCACGCTTTTCTAAAATCTGTGTAACAGAAATGTGAACTTCCACGCAAAAAAACAGGGTGGATCTGATGTAGTTTTTCTACACAAATCCACCCTGTTTCCTGCTGCGCTTTCGCGCTTTATTCCTCATAAGCCTTATCTCTGACAATCTGGCTGTTCTGATCCAGATTCTCTGTATATGCATCATATCTGCTGATTATGAGTCCCATATAGATCATATCGACAACTGCTATCTGTGTGGTTCTGGAAAAAATCGCATCCCCGTACAGCAGCTGCTCCTGGGAACAGCAGAGCACCCGGTCACTCCATCTCACAATCCTCGTATGGTCAAAATTCGTGATTGCAATCGTCTGCGCCCCTGCTTTCTTGGCGCATTTCATCACATCCACCACATCTTTGGACTGTCCCGAATAGGAAATGCCGATTGCAACGTCCTGCTCATCCAGTCCGGCTGCCTGAATCCGCTGAATGTAATAGTCCTCCTCATAGCGGCAGTCAATTCCGAGATACATCAGCTTTGTCAGAAGATCCCTGGCCGTCGCCGCAGAGTTCTCGACACCAAACAGCACCACCCTGCGCGCATTGGCGATCATCCCCACTGTCTGCTCAAACTCCTCAACAGAAATACTTTTGAGTACATTTTCCAGCATCCGGACCGTCGTGGCAACCACCCTGGCCGGTACCATAGCGATATCATCCGCCTTTTTCACCGAATAACCGTACATGGCCCAGACATCGCTCTCCCGATTCGCTGCCCCCTCTCCGCCTGCCGCCTCCTCGATCAACCGGTAGCGAAATGCCTTGTAGCTGTCATATCCAAGGGCTTTTACAAACCGTACCACCGTCGGCTGACTGACCCTGCTCTGCTTTGCCAGCTCCTCCAGTGTCAGCTTCCTGCACCGCCACTCATTCATCAGGATAAAATCCGCCACCTTCTTCTCCGAACTGCGAAGCGACGCATATTTACTCCGTATCTGAAATCCCATCGTCTCTTCTATCTGCATCATAGACCTCCTGTTGTAGTGCCACTACAAAAAATCACCATTCTCTTTGTAGCTTTTCTACACATTCTCCGGTTTCTATTCTACACGAAATCAGCTGGGGAGATGGTAAAATCTTTGTAAAATCCTTATCTTTTCTACGGTTGCCATTCAACCTGTTCAATCCTGCATTGGTGTTCTCTTGTCTTTTTATCGTAATTGATTCCGACAAGAAGAAGATTTCCCGTATACTCTTCCAAAGCAGCCAGATATTTTCTGTCTTTGATCTGATTCAGCGCCCCTTCTGCTGTTTTATTCCATTTCAGCTCAATAAGCAGAGCGGGTTTTGAAGACTTGCGCTTAGGAAGAAATACCATATCTGCAAATCCGTTTCCGGCAGGCAATTCTCGAATCAACGTATAATCTTTACACGCACTGTAGTATGCCAATGTGATTACACTGCCCAAAGACACTTCATTATTATAAATCAGGCTGGATGTGTTCTGGGTATGGACATCCTGTATCATTTCTGCCACTCGCTCCTCATCCATCGCCCACGTTGCCCTGAGCAATGCCTCCGATGCCTGAATCGCCCTATACACTTCGTTCCATCCATCATTTTTGACAGCACGCACAAAAGAACTTCTCACTTCTTCATTTGGAATAAACACCTCATGTGCATCATCGTCATAAGCCAGATAGCCAAGATGAACCAGCAACGTAAGTACATCATCAGCAGAATTAAATGTCGTCATATCGTTCTGAAACGATTCCACATCGATGGTACAGCTCTGCCCGCCAAGCATATCAACGATTTTCTGCTTCAAACCGTCAAAATCCATCGCAATGTATGTCATCAGAGATTCATAAGTCTCTGTCCTTGTCCAGTAGTTCCCATATTCACCACTGTCAAGCGCTGCAATCACAGAATTTGGACTGTATACATGCCCGACTCTTTTGAAAAAGTAGCCGTCATACCAGCGCTTCATCTCCTTAAACGGCATCTTATGCTCCTTGCAGAGCATACGAACCTCTTTTTCTGTAAAGCCCACATACTCAGCCATCTGTACCGGGCTGATCATGGTATGCTCCCAGAAGTTATTCAGCGCAGACTGGGTTCCGTATTTTTTGATTGGAAGAATACCGGTAATATAAGCCAGTTTTAAAAATCCAGCCGACGGAGTCCCCTTAAACAGCCCTCTCAGAAGATTAATATACTCCCGTTGAAGCGCTTCATTATTCTTATCTTCACGAAACAGGCAGTCCCATTCATCAATAAGAATCACGAACTGCTGCTTTGTCAGTATATTGATGTTTGCAAGAACCGCCGGAAGTGATACATCATCCTCCTGTACGATATCCGGATATGCTTCTCGAAGTTCACCGATTACCTGCGTTTGCAGATAGCTGACCACTCCCGCTGCCTTGTTTTGCCCGATCTCTTCCAGTGCGTTTCCATACATCCATTGAATATCCATCAAAATTACATTGTACTGATTCAAATGCTTCTGGAATGAAGTACATTTTCCTATCTTCAATCCCTCAAACAACGTTGTGGAATCACAGCCCTTGCTATAGTATGCCGCCAGCATCTTCACCGCCATTGTCTTGCCAAAGCGCCTTGGACGGCTTGAGCAGACAAGTGGTCGTTCATTTCCAATACGGCTGTTGGTATACTCTATCAGCCCTGTTTTATCTACATAAATATCAGAACCAACCGCTGCCGCGAACAATTCCTTCCCCGGATTCAGATATAACCCCATATCATCACATTCCTTTCCATTCCACTGCATAACTCGATTATATCATGAAAACGTGGGTTTCTCCACTTATTTCCCTCTCCTCTTCTCATAATCCGCATCAATCTGATGCTTTCTGGCACGATTTATTCCGCATATCAGCTTCCCCAAAATATATGTTTGCATTTTCTGATTTTTATGCTATACTCAAGACCGAATACGCACCAACTGAACAACGGGGAGCTTGTAATACAGGCTGAGAGGAAATTGGAGAATTTCGACCCATTACCTGATTTGGATAATGCCAACGTAGGAAAATATACGATACTTTTTGTACGCATATGCAGACCGCCGGGCAATGATCCGACGGTCTTTTTCTCTCATGGAGAACCGTGTCTGATGATGCCGCACGCTTTATTTTAATTGCAGGACTCTGTTTGCAGGAGGTTTTTATGAAGAAATACCGTCAGGATCTGATACCGGCAGGCTTTATGCTTGCCCTGCTTTTCATCTGGGAATGCGCGGTCCGCGTAGCCCGGATCCCGCTGTATGTGCTGCCGTCCCCACTCCGGGTTTTGCAGACACTGTCAGCGGAACTGGACGTGCTCGCCGGACATGCCTGCATCACGCTTCTGGAAGCCGGAGCCGGCATCCTGCTTTCTCTTGCGCTGGCACTGTTTCTCGGAATCATCATGGACTGCTTTCCTGTGATTCGCCAGGGAATTTATCCGATTCTTGTGGTGACACAGACTGTGCCGATGATCGTGCTTGCTCCGATTCTCATTATCTATATGGGATTCGGCGTTGCGCCAAAGATTCTGACTGTGGTGCTCATGTGCTTTTTCCCCATTGCAGTCAGCTTCTCCGACGGACTGGCGCAGGTGGACGAGGAATATGTCCATCTCATCCGTTCCTACGGTGCCGGACGCTGGAAGGCTTACGGTCTTGTGAAAATTCCGGCAGCCACCCCTTCTCTCCTCTCCGGTCTGAAGGTCGCTGCCACCTACAGCATCAGCGGCGCCGTAGTCGGTGAATGGATCGGTTCCCAGCAGGGTCTTGGCTACTACCTTCTTCGCGTGAAAAACGGCTATATGCTGGATAAAGTATTTGCCTGCGTGCTGGTCATTATTATTCTGAGCCTGTGCATGAACGGACTGATTCGGCTCTACCAGTATTTTGCACTGCCATATCTGAACCGGAAACAGAACTAAACAATCAAACATAATTACATTATTAAAAGGAGACTATTATGAAAAAGAAAGCAATTACCGCACTGTACACCGCCGTCATTCTGGCATCCATGACTGCACTCTCCGGCTGCGCACCGGCTGAACCCCAGAGCGGCTCCGATGCTGCAAGGGAGACAGCCGAAGCCTCAAAAGCCACGGAAGCAGGCGAAACCACCGAAGCCAAAGACACTGCCACCTCCGAACCGGAAGATGTCACCGTCATTCTGGACTATGTAGCCAACACCAACCACACCGGTATGTATGTGGCACTGGATCAGGGATATTATGAGGAAGCCGGCTTAAATGTCAACATCATCGAGCCGACCGAGGGTGCCACTGCCACCCTGATTGCAGTCGGAAAAGGCGACTTCGGCATCAGCTATCAGGAGGATGTCACCGTTGCCCTGACCTCAGCCGATCCGCTTCCGGTGAAGGCGATCGCCGCCATTATCCAGCACAATACGTCCGGTTTTGCGGCCTATGCAGACAAAGCCATCTCCTCCCCCAAAGATTTTGAAGGCAAAACCTATGCCGGCTGGGGCGGCCCCGGGGAAGAAGCCGTGCTGAACGCAGTCATGACACAGGCAGGCGCTGATTTCTCCAGCCTGAACATGGTCATTTCCGACGGCTCCGGCTTTGAAGCTCTGAAGAATACCGTGGATCTTATGTGGTTCTATGAAGCCTGGGACAATGTAAAATGTAAGCTCAATGACTTCCCGATCACCTATATGCAGCTTCGCGATCTGGATGAACGCCTCGATTACTACACGCCGGTCATCATCGCCAATGACAATACCCTGTCCCAGCGCCCCGAGATGGTAAAGAAGTTCCTCTCAGCCACCGCAAAAGGCTACGAATATGCGATAGAGCATCCGGCAGAAAGCGCTTCTATTCTCCAGAAATTCGCACCGGACTATTCTCTTGAGATGCTTACCATGTCTCAGGAATATCTTGCAGAAAAATACATGGAAGATGCCGACCGCTGGGGTGAGATGAAGGACCAGGTATGGGACAACTACACGGATTTCATGGTGGAATACGGCGTCATTGACAAGGCAATTCCCGCAAATCAGTGCTACACCAACGAATTTCTCCCGGAATAAAGAGGTGCTGTGATGAAGCTGAATGTCAGGGATCTTTCCTTCTCATTTGAAGACAAAACCATACTGGACTCCTTAAGCTTTTCCGTAAAAGAAGGCGAATTCGTCAGCCTTCTCGGTCCATCCGGCTGCGGAAAATCTACGATTCTGAAGCTGCTGACCGGTGTTCTGACACCGGATCGCGGTGAGATTGCCGTAGACGGAAATGCCATCCATGGAATCAGCGATCATTTTGCCTATATGCCGCAGAATGATCTGCTCTTCCCCTGGAAAACCATTCTGGACAATGTCTGTCTCTATGGTCAGGTACATGGTTCCGTGAAAGAAATGCGCCGGAAGGCACTGGAGTATTTTCCTGCTTTCGGGCTGAAAGGCTATGAGTCCAGCTATCCGTCCGCCCTCTCCGGCGGAATGCGCCAGCGGGCTGCCTTTCTGCGCACCACCCTCTGCCACGCGGACATTCTGCTCCTGGACGAACCATTTGGGGCACTGGATGTCATTACCCGCGGAGAGATGCAGGACTGGCTGCTCCATATGAGACAGCAGCTTGGTCGGACGGTTCTCCTTGTAACCCACGATATGGATGAGGCAATCTATCTCTCCGACCGCATTCTCATCCTGAACCCTTATCCCGCCGGAATCACCAGCCAGCTTACCATTCCCGACACGGACCGGAACCGGGACTGGCTCTACCGCCAGGGAGAGCTTCGCAGCGAAATCTACCGGAATATTATGGGAGGAAATCATCATGCGTAATCTGCTGCTTTCCGATGCACACACACACATGGGAACCAAGAAAGAGCTGCAGGAGCGCAGGGAAAATGGGATTTTCTCCCTTCTCTGCGCCACCACTCCCCCGGAGGCAGAAATGCTCCTGAACAAAACCGGATGGATGGATCATTTATCTTCTGACGATTCCGTTTCCGGCTTCTCCTGCTCTAACCAGACTCTCATCCCCACCTGCGGACTCCACCCCTGGTATGCAGACCGCCACACAGTTGCCGACATGAAGCCTTATCTGGAAGCTGTTCCCGTCATCGGCGAAATCGGCATGGACAGCGTCTGGTGCAGCGTTCCAACAGAGCTTCAGAAAACTATCTTCTGCCAGCAGCTTGAGCTTGCCTGCGAGATGAATAAACCGGTGATTCTTCACACCAAAGGTCAGGAAAAAGAAATTGCAGCTATCATCCGCAATTACCCCAACCGCTATCTGGTGCACTGGTACTCCTGCGAAAACCATCTGGAGGAATATCTTGCACTGGACTGCTACTTTTCCATCGGTCCGGATGTCTGGTGGAATCCGACGGTTCAGCAGGCAGCAAAAAAAGTCCCCCTGAATTGGCTTCTTGTGGAAACAGACGGATTTTCTGCTGTCAAATGGGCCTGGGATGAAGCTCCGGTACAGGAAAAGCCGGAACCCGCCAGGACGATTTCGGATTCCTTGCAGAATACAATCAGAACCGTGGCAAAGCTTCGAAATCTCCCGCCGGAAACAACTGCTCAGATTACCCGGGATAACCTGATCTTCGGGTTTGCTTTTCCTGAATGTACTCCTGTTTCAACTCATTTTTCCCGGACATAAAGGCGGAGGAGCAAGCGCTCTTCCGCCTTTCTTGTATCCTGGTCGCCAAAGAACAGGGGGGGCCATGTCTATCTTCTTTTGCTCTTTAATTCAACGTAATTTTCTCCATTCTGGCTAATATTTTTTCTTTTACATTCTTGCTTAAATATGCATGGTTCATTTTTCGTTTTGAGTATGTCAGATAAGTGTCTCTTGACCGAGCTACCAACAATGCCGTAAAAAAGCGCTCCCAGCTGAAATATTCTTTGCTTTCAACATAATCGGATGGTTCATTTAATATATCCTCCAGATCCTTGTCACCAAAAATCCCGGATGATAAAATCAACCACTCGAAAGATTCCGGGAGATACACCGCCACATTGTCTCTGCCTTTCATCATCCATAAGACTCTGTCGATTTCCGAACCAAATGCTGCTCCATCCGCGATAATCAACATGTTCTTTCCTGTATCTCCCTTCAAATAGCGGAAAATATTGGACTTTCCTTCTGCTGAATAACATTCCATACGATTTTCATCACTCACCTGCTTGAAGAACTGATATCCCGAATTGCTGTCTTCCGTTATGATAATATCCGGCTTCACCATTGACTTGGCAACATCTGTACCATATATTCTGTAAAATTCATGATAACTCTGCTTCAATGTTCCAAACTTACCCGAAGTCCGAATTCCATAGATTTCCTCAACACTATAAGGCAGAGCCGAAAGTCCTTCCCGTGTCACAATCACATAATAGTTGTCTGTCCCCTGAATCGTTCTGGAAAATTCATCTGTTTTTACAAATTCATTTCCTTCATCAATAAATACAATACCATCAGACACTCCCGACAGCTGTTCCTTCCACAGTGCCCCTGCCAGTACATAACATGGCTTATCACAAATCACCTCTACAGGGCTTCCCGACGGATTATTGATATGTTCCTGCACCATATCAATCAGCGTTGTCTTTCCCGTTGCGCTGTCACCACGAATCACTGTTATATTGCGCCGTAATTCAAAGTCGTAGCGCACACGCTTTGTATAAACAATAACCCTATGCTTTCCTCTCATGCTGTCCCCTCTACACATACTCTCCGGCAATCGGTACCAGTTCTTTCATGGAATGCACGATTTCCCCGGTATTCATAATCCGAATGGTAAATGGTTCGTCTCCGAAGTCCATCAGATGCCGCAGATTCACTGTTCGTTCTTCCTGTCTGGTCATATCCAGCAGCCACTTTGCGCAGTTGTCACCGCAGGTAGAGACATTAAATACCTTTTCTTTCTCAAACCTGACAAGAATCAGAGTCTTAACCCCACCTGAAAGCCCTGTCGGTGGAATTTTCCCCAGCACCGGACTGTCAATCACTCCGCTGTCCAGCACAACCGACTTATCCACATCCAAAATCATGTTCTTTACATAGGGATCAATGATCCATTCGTCCTCATAGTCGAATTTAAAATATGACGCTGTATTGTATACAGCCTCCGGCATATCGCCATAAAATATGTTCAGCATTTCCGTTCCTTTCCAAAATCAACCGACTCTGTTAATTTTTTATAGTTCAAAACTACTGCCCGTCTCAATCCAATCGTTTTATATTATACAACAGATTTTATTTTAATAAAAGCAACAACCATCCATTTATTCCTGCATAATTCATCTTCAGTTTCTCTCCCCTCCTCTCGTCCCCCTGCATACATCTAAACTATAGTAATCTGGAAGGGGAATCCTATGTTGGAATTAACAACTACGCTGACAGCACTCCATCTGGTCTATCTGCTGGGCGTAATCTTCATACTTACAGTCATGATCCTGCGGCGGGATACGCCAATGGTCTGCATTATCTTCCTGTTTCTGCTGGGGCTCACTGCCACCGGAACCCTGGTGGGCGGCATCCAGACTGTGTTCAATGCAGCGCTGTTTGCTGCGAAGGAATTCATGGAAATCATCGCCGTCATCGCGCTGGTCACGGCGCTTTCCAGGACACTGTCTGATCTGGGAAGTGACTATCTGATGATGAAACCGCTGTCGAAAATCATGTGGTCGCCGTCTGCCGCCTGGTGGATTCTCGGTCTGATCATGATGATCTTCTCATTCTTCCTGTGGCCGTCCCCGTCGGTGGCGTTGGTAGGTGCCATCATGCTTCCACTGGCAATCCGTAAGGGACTGCATCCTCTGGCGGCAGCCATGGCCATGAACCTGTTCGGTCACGGCATTGCTCTCAGCTATGACCTGGTGATTCAGGGCGCACCTGCCATCTCGGCGGCTGCGGCAGGAATCGATACCTCTGAGGTAGTGTACGGCGGATCGCCGTTGTTTCTTATGATGGGCGCATCCACCGTACTGGCGGCATTTCTGCTGAACCGGAAACGGCTGCGGACCATGGGTGGAAGTGTCCAGGTCACAATGCGGACCTCAGGCGCAGACGCAAACCGTGTCTCTGACTGCCCGGAGACTGTATCCGGAGTTTCCGGTTCTGACCAGTCTGCAGAGCCATCGGGTTCTGAGTCCTCTGCAAAGTCAACGGGTTCTGGCCGCCGGATCCGCCGCAAAACCGCTCTCTTCATCGCCATCCTCACCCCCGCTGCCTTCCTCGCCGACATCCTTCTGATGTTCGTCTATGACTTAAAAGGCGGCGACGCCACCAGCCTGGTATCCGGAACTGCGGCACTTCTGATGGTTCTCGGCAGTCTGCTGGGCTTTGGCAGACAGGCGCCGGAGAAGGTGACCGACTATCTGATTCACGGATTTACCTTCGCTATTAAGATCTTCGCCCCGGTCATCCTGATCGGCGCCTTCTTCTTCATGGGCGGCGAGGGAATCCGCACTATTCTGGGCGATACCACCCAGAACGGTCTGTTAAATGACTGGGCCATCTGGCTTGCGGGAAAGACTCCCATCAACCGGTACCTGGCAGCCCTGCTGCAGATGGTCATCGGTGCCCTGACCGGTCTGGACGGCTCGGGCTTTTCCGGTCTCCCCCTGACCGGCGCCCTGTCCCGCACCTTCTCCCTGATGACCGGCGGTTCGGTTCCGATCTTCGCAGCTCTTGGACAGATTACAGCCATCTTTGTAGGCGGCGGTACCGTGGTGCCATGGGGCCTGATTCCTGTGGCTGCTATCTGCAACGTAGATCCTGTGGAAATGACGCGCAGGAATCTGCCTCCGGTTCTGATTGGATTTGCCTGCACCTTTGTGCTGGCCTGCCTGCTGCTGTAGCTCCCGGCACACTGGTCTCTGTCCCGGCTTCCCGCCCGGTCAGCACCTTGAATTTTGCCATTTTCCTCGAAAGGAGTCTTCATCATGTGCGGTATCAGCGGTTTTTGCAGCTTTGAACAGGATTTTACGGAACGCTTCGCATATTATTCCGAAATTCTGGAAACCATGCGCCAGGTCCAGTCCCACCGGGGGCCCGACGACCACGGTCGATACCTGGCGCCCCATATCGGACTTTCCCACGCCCGACTCTCCATCGTGGACCCGGAAAGCGGCGCCCAGCCCCTTCTTCGCACCATTGGGGGCAAAACATGGGCGCTCGTCCACAACGGAGAGCTTTACAATACCAAAGAGCTGCGGGACGATCTGACCTCCCGCGGCTGGAGCTTTGAGACCCGGACCGATACGGAAGTCATTCTGACCGGGTTTCTGGAATACGGAGAGGACTTTGTGACCAGGTTAAACGGTATATTTGCCTTCGCCATCTGGGACCCCCATCGTGAGCGGCTGCTGCTCTACCGGGACCGCAGCGGTGTCAAACCACTCTTCTATTCCATCCAGCCCGGGGGGTCCGGACAGCCCGGACATTCCACACTGCCCGGACCGTCCACATTCCCCGGATATTCCACACTTTCCGGGCATTCCAGAACACTTGTATTCGCCTCGGAGATCAAGGGAATCCTGTCCTTTCCCGGCGTGAAAGCCCGGGTGGACCGTCAAGGCCTCAACGAGATTTTCTCCATGGGACCTGCCCGCACCAGCGGCTGCGGCGTCTTTCAGGATATCCGTGAAGTGCTACCCGGGCACTATGTCACCATGGACCGGGACGGCATCCGCCAGACCTGCTACTGGAAGCTGGAAAGCCATCCCCACGAAGATGACTACGAGGCCACCGTAGAACACACCACCCGGCTGGTTCTCGATGCCATCCGACGGCAGATGATATCCGACGTTCCCGTCTGCACGTTCCTGTCCGGCGGCATTGACTCCAGCCTGGTATCCGCCGTCTGCGCCGCGGAGCAAAAGAAAAAAGGAGAACGGCTCACCACCTTCTCCTTCGACTTTACAGATAATGATAAAAATTTTAAATCCAACGCCTTTCAGCCATCCCGTGACCGCCCGTTTGTGGAACAGATGGTGTCCTGGCTGGACTCCGACCACCATGAGCTGGAATGCAGCACCGCCCGGCAGGCTGATCTGCTGAAGCAGTCCGTGGACGCCCATGACCTGCCTGCCATGGCGGATGTGGATTCCTCCCTGCTGTACTTCTGCTCTCAGGTGGCAAAGACCCACAAGGTCGCGCTGACCGGTGAATGCGCCGATGAAATATTTGGCGGCTACCCCTGGTTCCACAAAGAGTCCTGCTTCAATGCCCGCACCTTCCCCTGGACCATGGACTTAAGCGCCCGGAAGGTCCTGCTGCGGGATGATTTTCTGGATGCACTGGATATGGATTCCTATGTGGCAATGCGCTATGAGGAATCCGTGAGCGAAACGCCCCGCCTCGCCTCCGACTCTCCGGAAGAGGCCCGCTGCCGGGAAATCGCATATTTGAACCTGCGCTGGTTCATGCAAACGCTGTTAAACCGCATGGACCGGACCAGTATGGCCTGCGGTCTGGAAGCGCGGGTGCCATTTGCGGACCACCGTATCATCGAGTACCTGTGGAACGTTCCCTGGGATATGAAGGCAAAAAACGGCGTCGCCAAGTCCCTGCTGCGGGAATGCGGCAGAGATTTCCTGCCAGAGGCCATCCGCCTGCGCCGCAAATCCCCCTATCCCAAGACCTATGACACGGGATATGAGGCGCTGCTGGCTGACAAAGTCCGCGGAATATTAGACGATTCCACCTCCCCGGTCCTGCAGTTCCTGGACCGGGAAAAGACCGAAGCCTTCCTCTCCGCCCCTTCCGACTACGGCCGTCCCTGGTACGGGCAGCTGATGGCGGGACCGCAGATGCTGGCCTATATCTGGCAGGTGAACTACTGGCTGAAAAAATACCGGGTAGAAGTCAGACTGTAACAGCTCCGGGTCACGGACCGCAAAGCGCTGCTCCCTTACTCTGCAAATAATGACGTGGACAGATACCGATCTCCCGTATCCGGAAGCAGCACCACAATATTCTTCCCTTTATTCTCCGGCCGCTTCGCAGCCTGGACTGCCGCCCACAGCGCAGCGCCGGAGGAAATACCAACCAGCACCCCTTCCATCCTGCCCAGCTGGCGTGCCGCCTCATAGGCCGCCTCGACCGTAACCGGAATCACCTCATCATACACTTTCGTATTCAGCACCTCCGGCACAAATCCCGCGCCGATGCCCTGCAGCCCATGAGGTCCCGGTGCGCCGCCGCTTAAGACCGCCGAGGTCGCCGGTTCCACCGCGATCACCTGCACATCCTTCTTCTGCGCCTTCAGATACTCACCGGTTCCCGTGATCGTACCGCCGGTACCGACGCCTGCCACGAATACATCCACGGTCCCGTCCGTATCCGCCCAGATCTCCGGTCCTGTGGTGGTCCGGTGCGCCGCCGCATTGGCAGGATTCACGAACTGCCCCGGAATAAAGCTTCCCGGAATCTCCGCAGCCAGCTCCTCCGCTTTGGCGATTGCCCCCGTCATGCCTTTGGCACCGTCAGACAGCACCAGCTCCGCTCCGTAAGCCTTCATCAGCTGGCGGCGCTCCATGCTCATGGTATCCGGCATCACGATAATAAGCCGGTAACCTCTGGCCGCCGCCACCAGCGCCAGCCCGATTCCCGTATTGCCAGAGGTAGGCTCAATAATCACAGAACCTTCCTTTAAAATGCCCCGCGCCTCCGCGTCATCAATCATCGCCTTCGCCACACGGTCCTTGGCAGAACCGGCGGGATTCAGATACTCCAGCTTCGCAAGGACCTTCGCCCCCAGCCCCAGCTTCTTCTCCATATTGGTCAATTCCAGAAGAGGGGTTCTTCCGATCAGCTGCTCCGCGGATGTATAAATATTGCTCATAGATTTTTCCTCCATTTCTCGCTCATATACCCTATTATACACCGAATGCTCCCCTTTACGCTATTTAAAATTAAAGTATTAAAGCACTTTCCCTATACTTTTTCCCGCAATTATGCTATGATTTTTATAATTTCATGTTATTGAAAGGTTAAAAATATGTAAACGACAGCTGTTTCTTACCAATCCCGGCTGTCAGAAAGGTTATCTGTATGTTACATACCATAGAATCCATCAACAGTGCAGTCAACAACTTCATCTGGGGCGTTCCCGCCATGGTCTGCATCATCGGTGTGGGGCTCTACTTAAGCATCCGCACCAATTTCCTGCAGATTCGCAAGCTGCCCTACGCCATTCGCGTCACATTAGGTCGTATATTCAAAAAGCGCGATGCCTCCGACGGCGCAATCACTCCGTTCCAGGCTGTCTGCACCGCTCTCGCCGCTACGGTGGGAACGGGAAATATCGCCGGAGTCGCCGGCGCCATCGCCATCGGCGGTCCCGGTGCCGTGTTCTGGATGTGGGTTTCCGCACTTCTGGGCATGTGTACCAAGTTTTCCGAGGTAACCCTTGCCGTACATTTCCGCGAGACCAACGAGGACGGAGATCTGGTAGGCGGTCCCATGTACTACATTAAGAATGGTCTCGACAAGAAGTGGCACTGGCTGGCAGTCCTGTTCTCCACCTTCGGTATTTTCACCGTATTCGGAACCGGCAATGCCACCCAGGTCAATACCATCACCACCGCAGTCAACTCTGCGCTGCTCAATTACAACCTGATCAGCGAAGAGTACACCGGCACCATCAGCCTGATCCTTGGCATCGCACTGGCTGTCATGGTAGCCCTGGTGCTTCTGGGCGGAATCAAGCGAATCGGCAATGTGACCGAGAAACTGGTTCCGTTTATGGCACTGCTCTATATCGTGCTGGCACTGGGCGTCGTAATTCTCAATATCAACCGGATCCCGGCGGTATTTTCTTCCATCATTTACGGTGCATTTAATCCGACCGCTGTCACCGGCGGTGTTGTTGGAAGCTTCTTTATGAGCATGAAAAAGGGCGTGTCCCGGGGTATTTTCTCCAATGAAGCAGGTCTTGGTACCGGCTCCATCGCCCATGCCTGTGCAGATACCAGAAAGCCTGTCAAGCAGGGTCTGCTGGGCATCTTCGAGGTATTTGCAGACACCATTGTCATCTGTACCCTGACTGCTCTGGTCATCCTCTGCAGCGGTGTTTCCATCGAGTACGGTCAGGCCGCAGGCGCTGAACTGACCATCCTGGGCTTCACCTCCACCTACGGAAGCTGGGTATCCGTCTTCACCGCGGTTGCCCTGTGCTGCTTCGCATTCTCCACCATCATCGGCTGGGGACTGTACGGCGCAAGATGTATCGAATTCCTGTTCTCCGCAAAGGTCATCAAGCCCTTTATGATTGCCTATTCTCTGGTTGCCATCCTTGGCGCAACCATGGATCTGGGGCTGCTCTGGAGCATTGCAGACACCTTCAACGGTCTGATGGCAATCCCGAACCTGATTGCCGTATTCCTGCTGGCTGACGTTGTGGTGAAGCTGACAAAAGAATATTTTAACACGGAAGGTAAATAGTATTATGCAAAAAGGAAACTGGAAGGCACTGCTTCCAATCGCTGTATTTTTAGTCATGTATCTCGGTCTGGGCATCCTCTTCGAGTACGTGCTGATGATTCCCATGGGATTCTACAATATCCCCATCGTGGTTTCATTTTTAACCGCCCTGCTGGTAGCCTGCCTGCAGAACCGCAGCTTAAGCTTCGATCAGAAGCTGCAGCTGATGGCACGGGGTGTCGGTGACAAAAATATCATCACCATGATCCTGATTTTCATGACCGCCGGCATTTTCGTCGGCGTGGTCGGCCGCAGCAGCGCCGAGAGCGTGGCATACTTCCTGCTCTCCCTCATCCCTGCCCGCTACGCGGTCATCGTGCTGTTCCTGGTCAGCTGCTTCGTGTCCATCGCCATGGGTACCTCCGTGGGAACCATCACTCTGATCACTCCCATCGGCATCGCCGTAGCCAATGGCTCCGGCTTCGACGTGGCGCTCTGCATCGGCGCAGTCATGAGCGGCGCCATGTTCGGCGATAACCTGTCCTTCATCTCCGACACCACCATCGCCGCCTGCAACGGTCAGGGCTGTCAGATGAAAGACAAGTTCCGCGCCAACTTTGGCATTGCACTGCCCGCCGCTCTGGTAACACTGGTAATCCTGTTCCTCCGGACCGCTCAGACTGACGCTGCATCCGTCATCATGAAGGAGTACAACCTGATTCAGATCATCCCGTATCTCCTGGTTCTGACCGGCGGAATCATCGGCATCAACGTCTTCGTTGTCCTGCTGATCGGCATCCTCTCCGGCTCCCTCATCATGCTGGCAACCGGCAGTGTGGAAGCCACCGCCCTTCTCGGCAACATGGGCTCCGGCGCCGCAGGCATGTACGAGACCACCATGGTAGCCATTCTTGTCTCCGCCATCTGTGCCCTGATTCAGGAATACGGCGGCTTCACCGCCCTCCTGAACCTGACCCGCCAGGTGTTCAAGACCCGCAACAGCGGCAAGCTTGGCATGGGACTGCTGGTGGGAGCCATGGATATCGCCACGGCAAACAACACCGTCGCTATCGTCATGGCAAACCCGATTGCACGGGAGATGGCTGAGGAATATGATATATCTCCAAAGAATGCCGCTTCCATCCTGGATACCTTCTCCTGCATCTTCCAGGGCGTGATTCCATACGGCGCCCAGATGCTGGTGGCGATCTCAGCAGCGGCAGAACTGGGTCATGAGGTGTCGGCGTTTGATGTTATGCCGAATCTGTATTATCCGTATATGCTGCTGGTTAGTTCTCTGGTATTTATATTCTTTGTGCCGGAGAAGAAACGGGCTTGACAGAAACAATAGAAAGTACGCTGCGCGAACTTTCTATTGTCATGAATAAATGTGAGCAGCGCCGGCGAGGTTGGTCGTGGCGCTGCTCTTTTCCATGATTGCTCTTTAAAGTTCTGTGTATTTTCCGTTATTTCCTTTTGCCTTTTCTACCGGATATTTTTCAGCATTCTTTTCCAGTTTCCTGTCAAGCGCCTCAGCAAGATCTATATCGTTCATCTGAGCAAATCGCAAAACGAAGAATAACGTATCGGCAATCTCTTCCTCAACATGCTCCCTTTTCTCCCTGTCGGCAAATAGTTCTCTCATTTGACTGCCTGATTTAAAACGAAAAATGTCCAAAAGCTCATTTGCCTCCGTCGATATCCCAATTGCAAGATCTTTCGGATTATGAAACTGATCCCAGTCCCGTTCTTCACAAAATTTCTGAACTTTTCCTGTCATAGTTGTCAGCATCTCGTCACGCATTATTCTTATCCTCCAGCAACGCTATATAATTGCTAAAATACTTCCGCAGTTCTTCATCACAAACATATAAATATGTTCCACGAATCCCTCTTGTCAAAAGTACATAATAAATATTTTTTACATATCCAAGCAACTCATCATCTCCTGCTGTATTCTTTCCATTTCTATCAAAATAGTTTTCCCGTCGAACAATAAATGATCCTGTACTCCAATCATACCCCAATTCATTTCCTATGATTACAAATGTATAATTCAAATCATATCCCTGTACAGAATGAATACAGCCAACCTCATCAATTGCCTCATTTGAATGGACCCAGCCTTCGGTACAATGATTCCATTGCTTCTTTATACCTTCAATTTCTATATCATATCTTAACTTATCTTTTTTGCTTACCCACTCCCACGCATATCCTGCCACCATTCGTGTCAGCTTGTACTCGCATTCTTTCTGATACATTAACTGATTAAATTCAGCAAAATTCTGCACCATATAAAAGTCATAGTTTGATATCTTTTTTCTTGTCACATTCCCGGAGAACAAAGCCTCAACATAAGACATATAATTATTTCCGCCTTTTACTCTCATCTGCGTCCATAATGTATAATAACTAATCAGGCGTTTGCTTTTCTCAGCACCCAGCTTACGCTCAAACCGCACCATGTCAATTCCAGATGGTCCCACCACCTGTTGTTTATCATAAAACAATACCGGGCAATCACATTGATGAAAAATCCAATCAAGCTCATCACTTTCCATCGGCAGTCCGATTCGTTCACATGCCTTTTTAAAAGGTCCCCTATACGAAATATTTCTGTATTGGTGAAGTCTGTGTGCCTCATCCACCAGCAAAATATCATAATGCTGTTTTGTAACATCAGAGGGTTTTATCACATCTGCAGGACAAAGACCATAAATACTTTTAAAAATAGTTTTTAGTGTCTTCCGGAGAGATGTTTGCGGTATCACAATCGCAATTTTCTTATCTCTGAACTCATCACTGTCCCGTAAATACTTCAGCAGATAGATAGCTACAATCGTTTTTCCTGATCCCGGCATTCCATTTACAACAATATTCTGTTTGGGATTTTCCTGTATTTTCTGAAGTATTTCATCAACAGCCAGCCTTTGATCGTCATTCAATTCCTTAAATGGAGAGTACTTAAATAAATCTGTATTTTCAATCTCTTCCAGGGAGTGTTTGACAAGCTTTTCTCTTTGTAACCTTCTCCATAATACAGGAAACGTTTCATCATATTCGCTTTTACCAAAATATGCTTTATCAGCCATTCCAGCATTCTTATTTCGAACCTCAAAAACACCGTCTGCCGCAATATACTGAATCAGTTTCGATTCATAATCCAACGTCACAGACAAATTGAATTTTGAAGAATATATGAAATGTACGTTTACAAAAATATCTTTATCTTTTGATTTTTGATGTTCTGCCATACGGGTTTTTATATGATTCGACTGACCTATATATGCCTGTTTCCCATTCTCCAGAATATATAGCATCGGCCAATTCTCAAGGTAGCTCTCATCCCCGTATTGCTGGTTTACAAAGTCCCCAACTGTTACCTTAAACATCCTTTTCTCCTTTGTTCATCTCAATTCAGAACACACATTTTTCATCGGAAAAGTATAACATCGTTTGCACTCTGCACAGGTTATTCTGCTGCAATCCATGTTAACCTTTTCCATTTGATCCGTTGCAATATATTTCGGCAAAGAATATTTGTCAATAATACTGATTTTGTTCTGTTCCTTCTCTGAATCATCCATCAGGCTTCCAATAATGTGCAGATTAAAATCCTCTAACCTGTATGGTTCACGCTTCATTGGCGGCGCTTCATTCATTATCTCTTCATAGGCTTCTGCATACAGCTCTGCAAGCTTCTTTTGATCAGACAGAACATGATCTAATATTATCAGTGACTTTGTATAAGCCGAAAACACATAATCCTTTCCCTTCAATCTCAGCCTCAACGCTATTTTCATCCACTTGCGCAAGTATTCTTCCGAATAAAAATCCCCGCTTGCATGTAAGCGAACATATATCTGCTGCCCTGGTTTTGGACGAAGTCTTTCCAGTTTTCTTACCATTTTATCAACAAAGTCATCCTGAAGCGAAAGAAACCAATTCATCTTTCTGTGTATCACAATTGCGGAATCTCTTCCCTCCCCTTTATGCATCTTTTCAACACTGATTTCATAACAGGACTTCTCACAAATATCCGTTCTTTCAGGACATGTAAGCAGGCAGGGAAGATCAAATATTTCAAAACGTACATCATCTGCTTTTCCCAGAAAAGAATTTTTCGTACTTAACATCTTCCCGTTTTCTTCTTTCAACAATTCTGTTCTTTCATCTGGAGAAAGCCTCATGAATGCCTCTATGGTCATACACTTCTCCAGTATTTTTCTGGTATTTTCATTCATGTTCTTTATTCTCCTTTACGTTCTCCGTATTTCCAAACGTCAACTCCATAAGCTCCGCCGCAATCTCCCTGCTGCATACCCGCATCAGATTATCCTCCGCATCCTCTTTCGCCAGAAAGTTCATGCTTCCATACCAGACAATCTCGTGGTCCACAATCACATAATGCTCACAGAACTCTTCTGCCAGATTCATTTCAAATCCGGCATTTCTCATTCTTTCATGCAATTCCATCCAGTAATCGGTTCTGCCATATCCATAAGAATCCGGCTGCCAGGTAACAACCACAATACGCAATCCCGCTTCCTGTTTCTCCTTCAGCAGACGCATCATCTCATCCACTTTATCCGCGCTGATTGCCGGGCTTGAAATGATGATTTCCTTATCTGCTTCCAGCAGATCACGCTCATATACACTCCGATATCTGTCCATATCGTAAATGGCATTTGCTTCCTGTTTTGCATTCTCGTTGCCTGAATATATTTCATATCCAATCTGCCTGTATGCGTGCAGCCGCTTACTGTACATCCTGTCAAAAAACGGTATGTGGCTGTCCACATAATCATACACGATGACGCTGTCTTTCCCCTCGTAGTCCCGGTTCAGGCGGCCTGCATACTGCTCCACCACACCCTTTCCTGCAACCGGAGTCGCCATGATTAAGGTATCCAGTCTCGGATAATCAAATCCCTCTCCAATCAACTGTCCAGTCGCAACCAGAATCATACTTTGCTCTGGTAAAACCTGTTCCATCTGTCGTATTACTTCTCTGTGCTCCTTCCTGGAATTATCACCGGAAAGCAAAAACACGCAGTCTGCATGTGCAAGCAATCGGTCATACAAACGCTTGGAATGGTCCTTGTACCTGGATAATACAACCGGTGTTCTGCCATCTTTCACGCATTGAATCACGTCCCCGAGAATCATTTCATCTCTCATCTCATTGTCCCTGAGAATTGCATATGCCTCATTCGGATGCATTCGTTCCTGCTGAAATCTCGGTGCTACAGCTCTTGTAAACCTGGGATATACCAGATGCGGAATGCCCTGCTCCTCTGCCCGTTCCTTTGCTGAAAAGCGATATCGAATGGGTCCGAGAAGCATATCATTCACTTTCTCCAATCCATCCCCACGAAACGGTGTTGCGGTCACTCCATACACATATTTTGCCCGTACTTCCTGAAGCACCTGGACAATCGTATCCGACGCAGCATGATGGCATTCATCCAGAATAACCATCCCGTATTCCTTTAATTTCGGATGAAATTCTCCTTTTTTACATAGAGAACCAACCATCGCAATATCGATGATACCTGTAGAGGAATCATACGCCCCCTGAATCTTTCCGATCACACTTTTTCTTCTTCGGATGCGGCCGGTCGCTGTCTCATATTCCGGCGGTTCTTCCTCAATCGCAAGGAATTCCTGCAATGCTTTCTCCCATTGCTCCATCAGAGAAGATGCCTGCAGCAGAATCAAGGTGCTCACCTTTCTCTGAGCGATCAGGTTACTTCCGACTACCGTTTTTCCAAATGCAGTAGCTGCGCTGAGTATCCCTGTATCGTGTTCCAGCATCTTTTCTACCGCCGGTATCTGGGAAGTCCGAAGCCTTCCTGTAAATTCAACCCGTATTTCTTTCCCGGCACTTCTCTTATCCTCAATACAATATTCAATGCCCGCTTCAGCACATTTTCTGGACAATTCTTCCTGCAATCCTCGCGGAATCTCTATATAACCATTCTCATCTTTGCCAAGATATATGTATCTTGAATATGCAAAATTCGACAGCCCGATAGCCTGATTCCTATAAAATACCGGGTTGGAACATGCCGCCAGCTCCCGTATCTGATTTTGCAGCCGCGGCTTCAGATTGGCAGTTTCAATATAAATCACATTCGCCAGCGTCATCTTCAGCAAGCCTTCCACATCTTCTTTATGAAACTGCCTGCTCTTCTCCCACGGTTTTTCCGTCTGACCGCTCTCTTCCTCAAGCGGATTTCTCGCTGTCCATTCCTTCACACATTGATTCAGAAATTCTTCCGTCAGTTTTTTCCTGTTTAATAATATCTCCCACTGATTTGCGTATGCATTCCAGTTTTCATCAACAAACGCACTGTTTCCCTGTTTCAATGCCTGCCCCTGCAAAGGAAGTGCAATCAGATTGCCAAGTCCTCCATCCGGAACATGATCCTGCAATGGAATCATCCGGTCATAGTAGCGAAAAGATTTCAGATTTACCGCTTCTGCACCTTTTCTCAAAAGCACCATTCCAAACTTTCTTGCCAGTGCAGCACTCACAGGCTTCCGGAAGAAGATCCAGACATGTGCGCCCCTACCGGAACGCGAACGCTCCACCAGCGCATCGATTCCATTTAACCGGCAGATTTCTCTTAATGCATCTACCTCTTCTTTCCAAGTATCATCTGCATTTGCAAAATCCTGTTTTTCTGCCCCTTTCTCATGGTTATCAAAATCATATACAAGGAATCGGCAGGTTCCATCCGGCAGCAGCGGATACACGCCAATCACATCCGTCCCATCTGGTTCTCTGCCCATCAGATGCCCTTTGATATCATCCTTTTCCAGCTTCGTCCACCTGCGATTTGTACAGTCAGAACATTTTATTTTCTGCCCGCTCTTCCTCGGACATCTGTACGTCCAGAAGTTATCACACTGCGGATAGTAGTTCGCTTCGCCTGTACTTTTCTTCACGGTACGCTTGCTGTAAACATCCTCCCGCCCCCAGAACATGGCAAAAAATCGCACTGCCAGATCATCAGTTATCGGAACCCTCTGAATGCGGTTGCCCTGATTGGAATCGTCATAATTCCGTTCTTCTTTCCCTGATTCAGAAGTATCATAAGAAATCCCTGCCTGATTCAGCAGATTCTGGAGATAGTTCACTCTGCTTTGCAGTCTGCTTATGGTTTGCTGTAATTCATAAATCTGCTGCTCGCTTTTGTCCATGTTATTCTTCTGTACCATCGTCTGAAACTTGGCATATTTCATAGGTTACTCTTCCTCAAAGACTTCTCTGTCAGGGTGTTCAAGATATACTTTTAACTTCTTCAATTCTGCCACTGTTATCATTTCTTCATAATGATTTCCTTTATATGTCTGATGAAGCACCGGGTAATTTCCTTTTGTCTTCAATATGTAGTGATTCGCAATCAGCCATTCGATGATTGCCCGTACATCAGCTTTGGCAAGATGTTTTAAACCACCATATTCCCCGCACAGATTCAAAGCATTATCACTGATTTTTTTATTCTCGTACCCGCAAAGTACCCCTACAAGAACCGTTATTCCAAAATATTTACTGGCACTCACTTGTTCTAAACCATTTAAAATTTTGAATACTGTAATATAAAGATCCTGTTCTTTATAGTATACTTTCTCATCCTGATTTGCTTTTCCAACAGGCTCCGTTTTAGCTGTTTTCCTATCCGAAGCAACGTTGAATCTTTCCACACTGTTTGCATTTTGGGGTGCCTCTGGATTTGGACTGTCATTCAGAGAATTGCTCTTCGGAGGAATATCTCTTCCACTAAGCATTTTAACCGGCTCTGCCTTATCTGGTGTCAGGTTTAATAGCTTATAATAGTCTTTACTCCAAATAATTTTATCACATCCGGTTTTATCCTTTTTATAATTGGTACATCCAAGAAAATACTGACCATCCTTAGTCGGTTTTACAATCAGATATCCATCCCTGCATTTGTCACACTTCATAATCGACAGTTTTCCTGCTGTGTATTCATTCGACATATAACCACACACTTCTGGCTCATTTGTACAGATATAAAGCCGTAATCCATAGGCTTTTTTATACTTAAACTGAAGCGGATATCCACAAATAGGGCAGGATTTCCTTAATATTTTCTGACTGCTTTCGTCTTCGTTCCAGTTACCTTTCAAAACTACATTTTTATAATCTTTTTTTATTTCAAGCAAAAATTCCGATGGATTTTGCTCTGGCGCAATGAAGTAGACCCTGTTCTTTGTTCTTGTCATTGCAACATAAAACAATCGACGCTCCTCAGCATAATCAATCGACCGATTACCTTTTATCACAAAAGCAAGTACCGGATCATCTTCGATTTTGGATGGAAATCCATATGTTTCATTACGTCCATTGACTACAATAACATTGTCATATCCAAGTCCTTTTGACATATGAACTGTCATAAATGTAATGTCCAATTTCGGATATTTTACGGACTTAATCTTATTTCCACGGTTAATGTATTCAAACAATCCCGACTTTTCAAGCATATCCCCGTCAAACCCGTATCTTCCAAGTAATAATATCGTTCCATCCTCGGGTTTGCCTGCTGTCCGATTCATTTCAACAATGTGATTTAACGCCGTCTCCACTGCATATGCCGTAGCATAATTCACACCACTTCGTCGATCGCCATTTGGAGATTTATAAGTGCTGTCATACGTATATATGATAACCGGATCCTGAATTTTCTTTGGAGAAACAAGTGTTTTTGTAATCTGATGCGGATTCTTCTGAATAAAGTTTCCGGCTATATCAATTACTTCCTGTGAGTTACGATATGTCTTAACAATTTTCAAAAGTTTTGCATACCCCATCCTCTCCTCAAATTTTGTAAATAAGGAGATATCAGAACCACTGAACGCATAAATAGACTGCCAGTCATCACCAACTGCAATAATCTTTGCATCCGTCACTTCCGCAAGTGCCGTTGTCAGATCAAAGCGTTGTTTTGAAATATCCTGATATTCATCCACAATAATATACTTAAAATTCAACTTTTGCTTCATTTCCTTTACTTCACGAAGCACTCTTGCCGATTCATTAATCATGTCTTCAAAATCCACTGCATGATTCTTCTTCAAATATCTTTCATATTCCAAATAACAATCCTGACAGATATCCAGGAATAGACGGGAACGTACATTTTGAGTAGAATGATACATCCTGTTGAACTCATCCGCAGTATATCCATTAGTTTTAAAATTAGCAATAAATCTGCAAATCAGATTCACAAGCTTTCGGATATACTTGGTTTCCTCAGAGGAAATCAGCTTTTTCATAATTTCCTGATTGGAGCGTGGCACCAAAACAAACCCGGCATCTTCCAACTTTTCTTTCAAATGCTCGGTTAATGGTCTGCCATCATTGTATTCAGAAAATGTATATAACATCTGTGTTCCATGCTTTTTATGCAGCAGAACTTTATCATTAATAGCATCTTTATAAGCTGCTAATTGCTCCAGCGTATATCGATCATTCTGACCATCTTCCGTAATTCCAAAATGCTCGATATATGCAACTTTTTCTCCCTGTCTAATAATAAAATCCGGTGTATAAGGTTTACGTGCATATTCAATATTATATTGATAGATTGGCTCATACTCATACTCAATACTGTTAAGATACAGATAATTGGCAATCTCAACTTCCTGATGCGAACGCAGAATCTCATTCTGTATTGTGACTTTCTTCTTCGTTCTTGTATCAACCACCTGACATTTAAATTCATCCAAATCGCTCCGCATAGTAGCAAAATTTGACTTTGCTATTTTATTAAAAAACGCATTAAGCTCATTGCCCTCATATGGTGCATCAAAATATACTGCAAAAAACCGGATAAGATTATTAACCAGTGTCTCATTTGTCAAAATTGAATTTTTAAAATAATACTGCAGTACAAAATACAGCTTTGAGCCATCTACAATATTCAAATTTTCCGGATCATTCATATGAAGCACTGCGTTTCCCGTAGCATGGAATGTCGCTATTGGACAGTCAATCTTTAAGTCCTTCTGTATCTTCTCTTTCAGTTCTCCGACAGCTTTATTCGTAAACGAGATAACAAGAATATCTCTGGGATTGATATTCTTCTTCTCTACAAGATATTTCACCTTTGCAGCTACCGTCGTTGTCTTTCCAGCACCCGCACCGGCAATCACAAGGCAATAATCCTCATCGGTTAATACTACGCGGCGCTGATCTTCATCTAAAACTATTTTTGAATCTACGTCCTTTAATATTTCATCCAGATAGTCCTTATCCATGATTAAATGTCGCCGAATAAACTCCTCATTGTAAAGTTCCACCAGATTATCTATGGTATTATATTTTTTAAGGATATCAGAGGCTCGTTCTGGTGCAATTCCGCTTTTTTTACAATATGCCCCCATCTGCCCACTGCTTTCCAATACCTCAAAATATTGAATAATCTCTTTATATTCCTCACATTTTCCCTTGTATGTCTTTCTGGCAACATAGATATCTTCTAAAAAAAGATCATCAAAAAAAACACCAAGTTCAAGCAGCCGCCTGCATTCTTCCGGCATACCTGACTTTGATGTATTCGTTGTTTTCCCTCTGCTGAACAATCTTGATAAAAATCTCATGGTACTTCCCGCCTTCTACATTATAACCGTTTGTCACAATGCTGATATCATTCTTCAAAAAACTGCTTTGTGCGATATTACCTGTACATATGGTTTAGTATATCATATAAGCATTAAAATTGGGAAGAAATTCTTTTTATTCACTTTTTCAGTTTTATGTTTATCGTCTCAACTACCCTTTTGTCTCAGGGACACTGTTCTTCTCAAATTCCCGGGCAAACTCCAAAGCTTCTTCCATCGTATTCTTCCAGCCATATTTCTTCAAATCCACGCGCCAGCCGTCCTCTGTCCACATCACCTCTACCCCCTCTTCCTGAAGCAGAAGCTTCTGCAAATCCCATGTTTCAAAAGATGCCGCACCACTTAAAATGCCTTTTGAATTGACAACACGGTGCGCCGGAGCCTGGTCGCCGGCAAGTCCTTCACGAAGGGCATAGCCTACCTGGCGGGCGTTCTTAGGTTTGCCA
Source organism: Eubacteriales bacterium (assembly GCA_030536555.1). Classification (GTDB taxonomy): domain Bacteria; phylum Bacillota; class Clostridia; order Lachnospirales; family Lachnospiraceae; genus Brotaphodocola. The sequence goes on from JAUNPU010000006.1 coordinate 54,868, forward strand.
CAGAGGAGAGCGAGCTGACCGTAGGTGGCTACTGCTCCATAGGGAATATGGCGGCAGACGATGGTTAGTTTTTCGTAAAAGGTCATCTATGCATCACACTTTCTTCTTATTCACCAATACATTAATCCAACTCTCATGAGTCCGTTCCTGCCTCACATCTGATGTAATAAAGCACTTCAAATCGCCCCATCCAAAATCCTTGGAAAATAAAGTTTTCATATCCTCTTCCATATAATTATTGAACAGGCGACCATTTCGTTCTATTTCCCCACTCCCATATTTGAATGAGACATATAGAGTTCCACCCGATATCAACGCAATATGAATCCTCTTTATGACATCTTCTATCTTAGTTTTCTCAACATGCAACAGCGAAGCGCAGGCCCACACCCCATCGAATTCCTCAACGTAATCCAGTTTCTCAAATGACAGACATCTCACCTTCTGTCCTGTATATTCCGTTGCGAATCTGCAGATAGTTTCCGCTCCATCCACTGCGGTAACTCTGTAACCTTTATTCAGAAACTCCTTTGTGTCCCTGCCGCTGCCACAACCCAGATCCAGAATCCTGGCATTCTCTGGCAATCTTTCTAAAAACGGACGATACAAACTGTTCATATCACACTGAACTGTGCTTTTGCAAAATTCATTTGCATTTTCATTATAATACTCAAGCGTTTGATTTTTCATATATCCACTCTTTGAATCCCAGATTATGCGCTGACTGATAAATCGGATGAATAATTTCTTCCAGATAACCAGAAAAAGTATCCCTGTCCAGCCCATCCCGATAAAGCCGCCCCATCACTTCACTGCTGTTTACATGCTCTCTGCTGCACTGCTCAAATGCTTTCTTTATCTGCCCGTACTTCTGACCTGCTTCATAAGAAAGATATTCAATTTCACACAATCTTGGAAAATAAATTGCCCAAGTCGGCAAGCTATTGCTTTTACTGCTGTTAATGCTTTTGGTCGTCGGACTCAGATTCCACAGTTCATCATGCGCCACATAGGACCATGGCACAAAATGATCGATGGAAATATCCTTTCTATCCAATATACCCTCTGCATAAATATCCCGAACCGGCATAACTTCCGCAATCATCTTCCAATATTTCTGTACCTTTTCCAGTTTACGCTCCTGTGGTGGATTCAGCTTCTTGATGATACCCGGTACATCAGGATTTCTTCGCTGTAAATATGCTACCATGTGATAACATATCCACCCGCGAAGAACCGCCTGATTCTTCACAATATAATCCTGCCATTCGGGTGTGATTCTAATCTCCGTCTGCAAACCATTAAGCGCAGAGAAGTAATAAATCAGCCGTTTTTCCTGATTGATTTTCTGTGCCAGTTTCTTCTCAGATACTTTCCACTCGTCCTTCTTAACGAAATCCATAAACGGAGCCTGCAGACGATATGGAACTTGATACGTCAATGTCCGCTTCTTACTCCTCAAAATTGAATCATCACAATCTCTTAAATAATCCAGAATCTTCTCTTTCTTCTCACTGGTTTTCAATCTACTGACATTATGAACATGATGTACCAATGCTTCCAGCGTATCGGCTGGTCCAAGATTCAGATTGTACTCAGAAACCATGTACCAGGAATCAGCAATCATTTCGTTGATTAACTCATCATAGCTGAGTTCTGTTTTTCCATCACTTACCAGATTGACGATTGCCTGAAACCAGAATAGCTTGTAACACTCGCTCATGTTGTCAAAGAGGCGGGACAGACAACCGATTTGCAGGTTGTCTGTTTGAGGTAATAATAGTGCTTTAGTATCTAACATATCTCTGCTCCATTTAAGTATTTACACACACCAGAGCTATATTGTGTGTACAAATACTTTCATATTGACATTACTAAAATTCAAAATAATCACGGTCTATTCTCTTCACCGATACTTCTCTTTCAACGGAAACTCCCAAATTATACTGTATCATCAACTCTGTTAATTTTTTTCCATCGATAAGTACAATATCTGAATGCGGATAACTCTTAGCAAACTCTTTCGCTCCTGTAGAAAAATACGATGTTGTAATAAAAGCACCTCTTGTCACAGCACCTAAAGCACCTGCGAAACTCTGTATTTCCGGTCTTCCTACAGAGTGATTTACTGCATATCGTTTTGCCTGAATAAATATTGGATTAAAGCCCAATGGATCTGTTTTTATAATTCCATCGATTCCGCCATCATTCGAGGCCGGCGTTACCGCACCTTCCCCATATCCCATTTTCTCCAGTAAATCTGTCACCAGTTTTTCAAAGAACGTATCCCCGGTTCGCCCTTCAATCGACATAATTGCATCCATAAGTTCATGCGCCAATTGTTCTTGTATTTCTTTAAGCGTGGAATCCAGCAATTCTATTGGACTTCTATCACTCATCTGAGCTTCTGCCAGTTCTCCATCGTCTTCTTCACCATGCATACTTGCATCTCTGGCAATATGAAGTTCCCTGATAAATTCCCTCAGTTCAAGCCTTCTCGCCAAAATATCTTTTCCTGCCTCAGAAATCGTATAGGTCCCTCGTCTTACTCGATTAACAAATCCCGCTGCACACAACCATGAAACCGCCCATCCTGTACGGCTCTCATATACAGGTGCTCCGCTGCTCGTTTTTTGCTTCTGCTCTTCTTCTGTTAGATGTAACGTTCTGCAGACCGCATCTTTAGCCTGACTTCTGGAAAATTCCGGATAGCCCGCCATTGTTTCCAATACATATTGAAACATCTCTGTCTGTGATGGTATTGCCATAAACTCTCCCCACTTCTTCACGTTTTCTAATTGTTACTTTAAAAGCCATATAAAATTATTTTAACATAAAACCAGTTCATTCTCTACTAAAATAATGTGGGCAATTCAGCACATACACTGGGATTCTATACTTAAAACTTAAAATTTCATTTTTCATCTAATTATCAGCACTATTGTACAGAGCGTCAAGCATTTTCTTTAATATTTATACACAAAAGTGTCCTTATGTGATAGTATATAAATGTGAACCAATAAAACATAGAAGATAGTGACATGACCACTGGCGAAATAATAAAATATTTTAGGAATATCGTAAGTAATGCTGGGGCAACTTTCTGGTATCAACTCTGCACAATCCCAAAAATAAGCATATGACATCCATAATCCAAAACCAGACCACTTACTTAAGGTAGCAAACGCGCTTGGTATCCGCATTAATCTTTTTTTGATTTTGATATAAAAACAGTATCTGATGTGCTGTTTTTACTGTTTAAGCTGGATGAACAGATAGATATGAGCTTTGGAGCAGATAAAGATGAAGATTTAAAAATCATCTGATGGCTGACAATATGACAGTGAAAAAGGGACAGAAAGAATTACTATCAAGGTATTTCCACAATAAAATAATTTATTATATGAGGTACATGCCATGAAAATATGTGATATGAAAGCTGGACAGCCAATTATCTTTACCAAACCCAAACAATACGAATTCGTTAAATCTTTAGGTGCTGGTGGTACGGGAAAAACTATTCTTATGCAAGATGCAACAATTAACCAATATTTTGTATGCAAAAAATATGATCCTGAACAGAAAGAATATGAGGATGAATTCTTTAGCAGATTTGTTGACGAGATAAAAATTATGTATTCTCTCTTTGACCGTAACATCGTTAGAATTTTTGATTATTATCTATATCCAGAAGAAAAAACTGGTTATATCATTATGGAATATATCAAAGGCTGTAATATTGATGAATATTTTCAGTTTAATCAATTTGAACAAATTAATTCTATATTTGTCCAAATGATAAATGCTTTTGCGTATCTCGAACAAAACAATATTCTACACCGAGACATCCGTGCTGCAAACATTATTATTGACAGTTCTGGTTCTGTCAAGGTAATTGATTTTGGATTTGGGAAATGTCTGAATGCAGGAAACAATAATGAACAAGCAAGCATTATCCTTAATTGGCCTGCTTCAAAAATACCAAATGAGATATATAAAGAAGTATACAATGAAGGAACTGAAATATTTTATGTAGGGTATCTAATAAAAAATATAATTGATAAATACTCTATTGATTGTTTTAAATACAAAATTTTACTAGATCAAATGATATCCGTTAATCCATCAGAACGATTTTCTTCATTTGAAATAGTGAAACAAAAAATTGCTGAACAAACCTTTGAAAATATTAGTTTTTCTGATTCTCAAAAGAAGATATATCAAGAATTTGCGTCTGCTATTTGTAATGTATTGTCCAGCATAAATGATACTTTAACATTAGAATGGGATACATCTGTAATTATTGAAAATTTAAGAATAATTCTTAGAGATAACAGTTTAGAAAAATATATTTCAAAACCTGAGAAACTGATTCAATGTTTTGTTAAGTCTGGCTTTAAATATTACCGTAAAGGTATTTTAGTATCTGATGTAAAATTGTTTTATGACTTTTTTGTAAGTCAAACCAGCCCATATCAAGAAATTATTCTGAATAATTTATATGGACGAATAAACAATATCCCCATTATTGATAGCACATCTGATATGGATTTACCTTTCAACTAATAGAAAGAAAGTATTACGCCTTTACAATCATAACAAGTAGATTCAAACTAGAGCCAACAGGCATAAAGAAACCCCGGAAGCCCTTATAAAATGGGCATCCGAGGTTTTTCATCCGTTACTCAAACTCAATCGTAGCAATCGGCTTCTTCGTCAACTCATAACAAACTCTGTTCACGCTCGGAACCTCTGCCGTAATTCTGTCAGCAATTCTGTCCAGAATATCATAATTAATCCGCTCAATGGTTGCCGTCATGGCATCAACCGTATTCACCGCACGGATAACAACCATATATCCCATGCTTCTCGCATTGTTTCTGACACCAACTGCCTTGAAGTCCGGAACAACAGTAAAGTACTGCCATACCTTCTTATCCAGTCCAGCCTTAGCGAACTCCTCGCGCAGAATCGCATCGGACTCTCTCACTGCTTCCAGTCTGTCTCTGGTGATTGCACCTAAGCATCTTACGCCGAGACCCGGGCCCGGGAATGGCTGACGGTATACCATGTCGTGGGGGAGACCCAGCTCCACGCCGCAGGCACGCACCTCATCCTTGAAGAGCTGCTTAAGGGGCTCTACTAGTTCGAACTGCAGGTCCTCCGGAAGTCCGCCTACGTTGTGGTGAGACTTCACGCATTTTGCAGTCTTGGTACCGCTCTCGATGATATCCGGGTAGATGGTTCCCTGTCCCAGGAAATCGATGCCTTCCAGCTTTCTTGCCTCTTCCTCGAATACGCGGATGAACTCGCCGCCGATGATCTTACGCTTCTGCTCCGGATCTGCTACGTTCTCCAGCTTGCCAAGGAAACGCTCGGAAGCATCGACGTATACCAGATTTGCATGGAGCTCGTCACGGAAGATCCTGACTACGCTCTCAGACTCATTCTTGCGCATCAGGCCGTGGTTTACGTGAACGCATACAAGCTGCTGGCCGATGGCCTTGATCAGCATGGCTGCTACTACGGAGGAATCTACGCCACCGGACAGTGCCAGCAGGACCTTTCTGTCGCCAACCTGCTTGCGGATCAGCTCCACCTGGTCCTCGATGAAGTTCTTCATGTTCCAGTTCGGCTCTGCCTTACACTCGTCAAATACGAAGGATTTCAGTGTCTCCATATCCGGAAGCTTGTCGTACTGCTTCTCACATCTGGAAGACGGATAGTCTACGGAAATCATCGGGTAGCCCAGATCATACAGCTCCGGTCTGATCTCTACGGCTGCGCCGTCCACGACACGGTTTTCTCCGCCATTTAAAATAATACCTTTTACATTGTCCAGAGCTTTCAGTTCTTCTACGGTGATATCATGGGGATGAATCTCACTGTAAACGCCAAGGTCACGAATTTCGCGGGCTGCGACGGTATTCTCGGTGCTGCCCAGGTCCAAAATTACGATCATATCCTGTTTCATGGTAAGCTTTTCTCCTTTGCCATTAAAAATATCGCTGTCTGTTAAAAATACAGATATATTATACCGCATGGTACAACAAAAATCATTAAAAATCGTCCGTTTTTGTCAACTTTTTATTGAAAATATCACAGTTTCCTGCCCGTAATCAATGTGTGCAGTAATTCTTCTTCAGCACATACATCACTTCTTCGATCCGATGGTCCTGAATCGAGTAGGTGATGGTCTGTCCACGTTTTTCCGATGTCAGGATTCCTGCTGCCTTCAGCATCGCAAGATGCTGGGACAGGGCCGGCGGTGTGATGCCGGTTACCCGTTCTGCGATTTTCCCCACAGACATGGGTTCTTCCATCAGCGTACACAGAATCATCAGCCGGTTTTCATTGGCCAGCACCTTCAAAAGCTCTGCCAGCTGCCTTGCCTGTTCTTCCATAACCTGTTCCCCTTCTTTCATACAGCCTGGTTGCATTCCTGCAATTCCAGTTCCGCTGCATCTCAACTGCTCACAAATCCCTTTATTCCCTGCTTCTGTTCTTCAACGTGCAGATTCCCTGAGTCATGGTTCCCATCGGGCAGTACACACACCAGGAACGGGGCTTGAACAGCATCATTGTGATCATGCCCAGCACGGTGGAGGTCAGCATCACGCTGTAGAAGCCAAATGCAAACTGCGCCACCCACGGCGGGACAAAGGAGGTATTCGTCCAGTTCCACGGCAGCTTGAACACCCACAGAAGCTTCACCACTTCTCTCAAATCTGCCGCACCGGCAAATACCTGATACGTGCTGACCAGCATCAGCACGAACATCGTCATGAAAAATGTCAGGAATCCATAGCGGAACCATTTGGAATACAGGAACCGCGGCGGATTCTTCTTTCGGGACAATCCCAGATTTCCGCCGATTACCTGAAACAGCTGTCCGCGCCCGCAGTACCGGTTGCAGTAGCTCTTATTTCCAACAAAGACAGCGATACAGAGCGGAATCATGAAGCAGAGCAGTCCCAGCCACGCAAACAGGATATTAAAAAATCCCAGTGTCAGATAAGTAGCGGACACGATCCACATATAATCATACCAGTGTTTTTTCATCGCTGCGCACCTCCTCCGGATTTCTGTGCGCCGGATGCTCTATCCTGCGCACCTCCAGACACATCCACCAGTTCAATGATCCCCGCCGGGCATGCTTTGGCACATTTGCCGCAGCCCACACAGGTCTCGTTTACAACTGCATACATTCCCCTGTGAATATGGATTGCCTGCTTCGGACATTCTTTGGCACACTGCCCGCAGGCTACACACAGGTTGGACGGAACCAACGCTTTTCGTTTACCAGCCATATCTAACCTCTCACCTCTATAATTAAGTATTTAAGTAATTACTAATATACTTAATTATCAGATGTTTGTCAAGCACTTCCATCTCTGAAATGCAGCCTGAAATACAGCCAAAATACAGCCAAAATACAACTTTTCCCATCTTACGCGCAAAGGACTTCGGAATTTCGGTAAGTATCAGCAAATATACTCCCGCCCCGCAGGACGCACGACAACGCAAAAAGGAGCGCCGCAGCGCCCCTCTATCCTGCCATACCGGTCAGGAAGCATGCCGACAGCACGCTCCCTGATTCCTGTAGCATCTTATCCACATTAGAAACGGAACTTATCCTCGAAGTAAGCCTTCAGCTCAGCAATCGGCACGCGAACCTGCTCCATGGTATCGCGGTCACGAACGGTAACTGCATGGTCTTCCTCGGAATCGAAGTCATAGGTGATGCAGAACGGAGTACCGATCTCATCCTGTCTTCTGTAACGCTTACCGATGTTGCCTCTGTCATCAAACTCGCAGTTGTAGTATTTTGCAAGCTCTGCATATACCTTCTCTGCGCCCTCATTCAACTTCTTGGACAGCGGCAGCACGCCGATCTTCACCGGTGCCAGTGCCGGATGGAAGTGGAGAACGGTACGGACATCGCCCTCACCAATCTCTTCCTCGTCGTAAGCTGCGCACAGGAATGCCAGGGTTACACGGTCAGCACCCAGAGACGGCTCAACCACATAGGGAACGTACTTCTCCTTCGCCTCATCGTCGAAGTAGCTCATATCCTCACCAGATACGTTCTGATGCTGGGTCAGATCGTAGTCGGTACGGTCTGCGATACCCCACAGCTCGCCCCATCCGAACGGGAACAGGAACTCGATGTCGGTGGTACCCTTGCTGTAGAAGCACAGCTCCTCCGGAGAATGGTCGCGGAGACGGATCTCGTCCTCCTTCAGTCCCAGAGTCAGCAGCCAGTCGCGGCAGAAGCCTCTCCAGTACTGGAACCACTCCATGTCAGTGCCCGGCTTGCAGAAGAACTCCAGCTCCATCTGCTCGAACTCACGGGTACGGAAGGTGAAGTTACCCGGGGTAATCTCGTTACGGAAGGACTTACCGATCTGACCAATACCGAACGGAACCTTCTTTCTGGAGGTACGCTGTACGTTCTTGAAGTTCACGAAGATACCCTGTGCGGTCTCCGGTCTTAAGTATACGGTGTTCTTGGCATCCTCGGTAACACCCTGGAAGGTCTTGAACATCAGGTTGAACTGACGGATGTCGGTAAAATCATGCTTGCCGCAGCTCGGGCAGCAGATATTCTTGTCCTCGATGAACTGCTTCATCTCCTCCTGAGACCAGCCATCCACGGAACCCTCAATGGTGATATTGTTCTCAGCCAGATAATCCTCGATCAGCTTGTCGGCACGGAAACGCTCCTTACATGCCTTACAGTCCATCAGCGGATCGGAGAAGCCGCCCAAATGTCCGGAAGCCACCCAGGTCTGGGAGTTCATCAGAATCGCACAGTCCACACCTACGTTGTACGGGCTCTCCTGTACGAACTTCTGCCACCATGCCTTCTTTACATTGTTCTTCAGCTCAACACCCAGATTGCCGTAATCCCAGGTATTTGCCAGACCGCCGTAGATCTCGGAACCCGGATATACGAAGCCTCTGCTCTTTGCCAGTGCTACAATCTTTTCCATCGTCTTTTCCATAGTCAATAACCTCTTTCTGATTTCTTATGAATATGAATCTATGTTCACAGGTTCCCCTGTTTACTACCTGTTTCCAGGCACCAGCTCACGCTGATTCCGTTATTTGAAAATGATTACGTGGCTTCCCTCTCCGGTCACCGCCGTAAAATCATCCTTCAGCGACACTTCCCCGCCGCTGCTGATATATGCAATCCTGCCCTGGGTACAGATGGTTCCGGCGCCTTCCACGGACACAATCTGATAGTCCACAGACTTTAACACCTCTTCTGTGCCTGCCTCCCTGCCGTTGGGCTTCATCAGGCTCACTCCCGATAAGACACCGGCTTCTGCCGCATCCCCCGACGCAGTCACAGTCAGCTCCGTGATCGTGCTGGTATTGTCCCCGCTGAACCTGGCAAATTCCAGGTAGTCCTCCGGCTCTGCATAATCAAACACCAGATATCCCGTCCGGTTCTCCAGCTTACAGGATGTCAGGGTCACCGGAGACTTCTCCGTCTCACTGCCATCTGCACTGTCTCCCACCTTTACCGTGGTGGCTCCGTCCTGCTGCTCTGGTCCTGCGTTGTACTCCGCAACAGCCTGCTCTGCAAATGCTTTCAGCTCCTCTGCATTGTACAGCTCGTTGAACTGCTCCGAAGAATACACCAGCGCACTCTGCACCTGTCCGTCCCGGCTCACATAGACACTGTTCTCGTTCGCCTTCCACTGGGCGTCCTTCGTCTGTTGTCCACAACCCGCCAGCAGGATTCCGGCAGTTATCCCCAAAACTGCTGCTGCCTTTCTATTTTTCATAATCTTCCTCCTGCATACTGCCAGCGCCCCCGGCGCATAGCTATGTCAGATTATAGCATGCCTGCACCTGATATTTCAATAGCTACCTGCAATTTTCCCCTGACATCTTACTGCATCAGGCGCAAAATCTCCAGAGAATGGAACTCCCGGTCCACAAACCGCTTCCGGTTCATGTCCACGCACTGCTTCAGTTCCCGGAAGACCTCCTCCTTCAGCACAAAGGTATACAAAGATTCCAGCGGTGTGGCAATGATGTACTGCCACGCGTAGACCGCCGACTCACTGACCTTCCTCGGCGGCTGCTCCGTGTACTCTCCATTTACCACCATGGCCCGCAGCTCGAAAACCGTCCGCACCAGCGGATTGGGAAGCGCCGGCTTCAGCAGCGCCCGCATGGACTGATAGAGCAGCAGGATCATCTCACTGCCGTCCAGACCTTCCCGCCCGTAATAATCAGCAAATTCCAGGAAATAGGAACCGTAGCAGGCAGCCTCCACGTCCGCCGCCAGCTCCGTGAAGTAGTTGCTGATCTCTGCCGACTGCAGATTGTAGGCGTCCCGCCCCTCAAACAGCCGGAAGTTCCCGAACACAAACGGACGGCTCACCGCCATCAGCTGGCTGCCCGGGCGCTTGGCTCCCCGGGCAAAGGCAGTGATCTTGCCCCGCTCCCGGGTCAGAATCACCAGCCTCCTGTCATTTTCACCTACCGGAGAGGCTTTTAAGACCATACCGGTCAGATCTACTGTCTCCCTCAACGCTTATAACCTTTCTGTCTCGCTCTGCTTAGCAGTGCTTGCCTCGATTCCGCTTCGCTTCCTCGTGCTCCCATTACTCTTTGGGATTGTACCCGTAGTTCTTCATCATGGTCTCGCTGTCCCGCCACTCCTTGCGCACCTTCACCCAGAGCTGCAGGTTCACCTTCGTCTCCAGCTCTGCCTCCAGCTCTCTTCTGACTGCGGAACCGATGCGCTTTAACATGGCGCCGCCCTTTCCGATGATGATTCCCTTATGGGAATCCCGCTCACAGACGATGGTGGCGTCGATGTCAATGATTCCATTGGACCGCTCGGTCATCTTCTCGATGGTCACCGCGATTCCGTGGGGAATCTCGTCATTTAACAGGCGCAGTGCCTTCTCGCGGATCAGCTCCGCCGCAATCTGGCGCATGGGCTGATCCGTCACCGTGTCCTCATCGTAGAACATCGGTCCATAGGGCAGGTACTGATAGATCAGCTCCAGCAGCCGGTCCGTGTTCTTTTTCTTCATGGCAGACACCGGCACGATCTCCGCAAAGGGGCATACGTCCTTGTATGCCTGAATAAAGGTCAGAATCTCATCCTGATTCTTCACCGTGTCGATCTTGTTGATGACCAGAATCACCGGGGTCTTCACCTTGTTAAGCTGCTCCGCAATATGGCGCTCCCCGGCGCCGATGAAGGTGGTCGGCTCCACCAGCCACAGAATCACATCCACCTCCGTCAGCGTATGCTCCGCCACGTTGACCATATACTCACCCAGCTTGTTCTTCGCCTTGTGGATACCCGGGGTGTCCAGAAATACGATCTGCCCGCGCTCGTCGGTGTACACGGTCTGGATGCGGTTTCTTGTGGTCTGCGGCTTGTCGGATGTGATTGCGATCTTCTGCCCGATCAGATGGTTCATCAGGGTGGACTTGCCCACATTGGGCCGTCCCACCAGCGTCACAAATCCGGATTTCTTGTCGTTTGTCATATAGTTATTTACCTTATCCTCTCGTCAGATTCTCCACGGTCCCGAACAGCTCCCGGTTCTTCTCAATCTTCTCTTCATTTCCCACAACGCAGAAGCTTCCGGTATCCAGAATCGCCTGAATATACGGCGCCAGTGCCTGAATGTCCTTCTGGGTGGCGGAAAGCACCTGATCCCGCTCCTGCTGCATCATCTCCTGAGTCACGCCGGAAAGGTAAGCGGAAAGTCCTCTGCTGCCGCGGGTGGACGGGGTCAGCGGTACATCCAGATTGCTGACCGTACCGATCACATACTTGGTCATATCCCGGTCATCCGGACTGAACTGCTCTAAGTACGCCGGAATGCCCTCGTAGATTGCATTGGTCTCCTTTAAGTTCGGATCCCGGTAGGACACCAGATAGCCCTCGCCGGAACGGCCGAAGCCGCTCATACAGCCGTAAGCGCCGCCCTTGACACGGATGTTCAGCCACAGATAATCATAGCTTAAGATCACCTGCAGAATCTTCAGTGCTCCTGTATACTCATATCCCGCCTTACGGAAGCTGCCGCAACGTGCCACATAATCCACCTGCGCGGAGGTCTTCAGTCCCTCATTGACATTCTCCACCGGATGGGTAAATGGATATACCGCTCCGCTTCCCTGGGGCAGGCGGTCTGTCAGCGTCTTCATTGCCGCCGGCAGCTTCTCGTAGCCTGTATCATCTGCGGTGTAGCTTACCAGCATGTTGGCACGGGTAAACAGTCTGCCGCACACCTCCTCAAGCTTTGCAATGATTGCCTTCTTCTCCGTCTCGAAGTTTCTGGCAGTCTGCTCTAAGAAGCGGTAGTAGGTAGTGCCGCCGGTCAGCTCATTGAAGCAGGAGGTGCCGGAGAAGTAGGAGGTTGCGCGGGATACGGCGGTGCTGTGTCCTGCATTTTCCAGCTTCATCTTCGCCCGGGAACGGGTCTCCTGAATCACCTCGCCCAGACGCTTCTCATCGGTAAATACCGTCCGGGTCAGGATCTCTTCCAGAATGCCGAAGCCGAAGTCCACCTTGTCGTACAGCACCCGTGCGCTTGCCACAAATTCCCCTGTGAAGGTGTCCGGATCTTCCAGATTCACAAAGGAGGATACGGAGAAGTCCACGCCGCCGCTGTTCAAGTGGATCTCGCTGGTCAGATCTGAGTAGCTGTAATGCTCCGTATCCATGCTTCCCAGCACGGATTTTAACAGTCCCACATAGCACAGATCCTCCTGCGGCACTGCATTTGTGTTAAACAGCACCTTCAGGTAGCCGATGCCGGAGGTAAAGCAGTTGTGGTGCAGCACCTTGACGCCGTCCTCACACCGCTCCTGCCAGCAAAGCTTCTCTGCCTTCTTCTCGATATCTTCCCGTCTCAGAAGGGGAATCATCGCCAGCTCCTCCGGTGTGGAGGGCGTGTCCTGATATTCCTTCAGCTCCCTGGTGCCTTCTACGATCGCGTCAATCTGCTCCGCGGTCAGGGAAGCCTTGTAGGCGGCAAGCTTTTCAGCCACCCGCTCATCCTCCTCTGCGGTCAGGTTCTTCTTCGGGCTGACGATCACCACAGCCTCAAAGGGATTGTCCAGCAGGTAATCCCGGATCAGCTGCTCGAAAAATCCCTCATCCACCGCCTTCTTCAGGTAATCAAAGGTCGCCTGGTACTCCAGATGCATCATGGGATCTCCGTCATAGAGCCAGCTGTCCAGACTCTGCAGTCCGTACATCAGTCCCTTGGGCGCGGAGCCATAGTCCGCCTCCCGGTACTTGAATTCATAATAGTTCATGCCTGCCAGGAGGCTCTTCCGGTTGATGCCCTCAGCCGCCAGCTTGCGCAGGGTTCCCTTCACCACAGCCAGGAACTCGCCCTTCTGGTCCCGGTTCGCGTCCTTGGCGATGACGCTGAAATAGGGCTGTAAAATGCCGCTCTCATAGCCGCCCAGAATGTCCTTGCCGATGCCCGCATCGATCAGCGCCTGCTTTAAGGGCGCACCCGGTGCATCCAGCAGGGTGTACTCCAGAATCTGAAATGCCACATACAGCTTCGGATCCAGATCTGTGCCCACCACCGTGTTGACAGACAGGTAGGTGGCATCCTCCTCCGGCTCTCCGTCGGTGATAGAGTAGAAGATCTCCTTCTCCACCGGCTCCGCAAATGCCTTCTGCTCCGGAATCCGGGAGTCCACCGGCCGCTCGTCGTATTTGCTCAGATACTCCTCATCCAGCCAGTTTAACTTCTCTGCCATATCCATATCGCCGTACAGATAAATATAGCTGTTGGACGGATGGTAGTAAGTCCGGTGGAAGTCCAGGAACTTCTCATAGGTCAGCTCCGGGATAGACGCCGGATCACCGCCGGAATCTCTGCCGTAGCAGTTGTCCGGGAACAGAGTATTCTGGGTGCAGCGGTCCAGCAGCCCCTCCGGCGAGGAGTAGGCACCCTTCATCTCGTTGTACACCACGCCATTGTAGATCAGCGGCTCTTCTGCCGACTCCATCTCATAGTGCCAGCCCTCCTGGCGGAAAATCTTCTCTTCCTTATAGATGTTGGGATGCAGCACCGCATCCATGTAGACATCCATCAGATTCTGGAAGTCCTTCTCATTGCAGCTGGCAATAGGATATACGGTCTTGTCCGGATAGGTCATGGCGTTCAGAAACGTATTCAGAGACCCCTTCACCAGCTCCACAAATGGATCCTTAAGCGGAAACTTCTCGGAACCGCAGAGGACGCTGTGCTCCAAAATGTGCGGCAGACCGGTATTGTCACTGGGCGGCGTGCGAAAGCCGATGCAGAATACCTTATTCTCATCGTCATTGGAGAGCAGAAATACTCTCGCCTTTGTCCTGTTGTGCTCCAGCACATAGCCATCGGAATTCATCTCCCCGATCCGTCTCTGCTCCACAATACGGTAAGCAGAAAGCTCTTTTATCTTTTCCAACTGATTCATGATGTTTCTCTCCTTTTCCCGTTCTAGTTACAGGTTGCCCGCAATTCGGTCCTTTAATATTGCCAGCGCGTCGCGGAAACAGAAATGGAAGAACAGCACCCGGTCAGACTCGGCTGCGATGCTGCGCACCTCCTTCATTCCCTGCTTTTCCGCAATCTTTCGCGCACGATACATATGAAAATTGCTGGTCAGAAGCCCCACCCTGGCTGACGGCTTTGTCATCAGGGGACGGCTGTAAACCAGATTCTCCAGTGTGCTGGTGGAACGGTCCTCCAGCAGCAGCTGATGCTTCGGCACTCCCTGCTCCAGCAGATAGCGCTCCATGGACTGTGCCTCCGACTCCAGCTCCCCTTCTCCCTGCCCGCCGGACAGAATCAGGGTGGTCTCCGGATTCTGCAGGGCATACTCGGCAGCCTTGTCCAGCCGCAGCCTCAGCGTCCTGCTGGGTCCCTCCGGCCGCACCTGAGCTCCCAGCACGATCACGTAGTCCAGTCCGGACTCCGCCACCACCGGGATACGTCCGAACATCAGAATCTGCAACAGCAGCAGAATCACCAGTCCCGAGGCACACAAGGTCACCAGGGACACCGGAATCCACAGGGCGATTCGCTCCGGCTCCCGCTCATAGACCCTGAGACTTGCCGCCGCCAGTCCCAGACCGCCGGCAAACAGCAGCCAGATCACTGCAAAGGATGTTCCGATTCCCGAATATACCACAATGGTAATAAAATATGCCAGGCAGATCACCGCCCCGGCTGTCAGAACCCATGTCAGCATTCCCCGGCACCTCCATTTCCTTTCATAATCGTTACTATCATACTACATTTTCCAACTTGCCACAAGCGGGGACCTGCTCATTTCGCAGCTCCCCGCCCTTCTCTTGTATTCGCAACTGTTCCGCCTTCACAGCCGGATGCCCGTTCTGCATCCCTTCTCCCGGCTCACTACGCTTCCTTCCGCCGCAGAATATCATAGACCTGCAGCTCGGTGCCAAGGTCCACATACAGAACCTGCTTCGGATGGGGGGCGCTCTCCTGGGTCTCGCCGTCCTCATTGGTGATTGCCTTCACCACAGCGGTCACGTTCCGTCCGTCCGGCTTCATGATCTCGATCTCCTCGCCTACGGAGAACTTGTTCTTCTGCTCGATGCGGCAGCAGCCGTCCTCCCGGACCTCCTCCACCGTGCCCAGATAGGTATAGTTCTTCACGTAGGTATTGTTGTCATAGATCTGGGTGGTAGAGTCCGGCTTGCCAAAGTAGAAGCCGGTGGTGAACTCCCGGTAGGTGCACTTGCCGATCTCCTCCCGGTACCAGTCCAGATTCGCCTGATACAGTGCCGGGTCCTTCTGGTAATCGTCGATTGCCTTCCGGTAGGTCCGCGCCACCGTCGCCACGTAGAGCGCCGTCTTCATGCGCCCCTCGATCTTAAAGCTGTCGATCCCCGCATCGATCATCTCCGGAATGTGCTCGATCATGCACAGATCCTTGGAGTTGAAGATGTAGGTGCCCCGCTCATTTTCAAATACGGGCATATACTCACCCGGTCTGGTCTCCTCCACGATGGAGTATTTCCAGCGGCAGGGATGAGTGCAGGCACCCTGGTTGGCATCCCTTCCCACCAGGAAGTTGCTCAAAAGGCAACGGCCGGAATAGGAGATGCACATGGCTCCGTGAATGAAGCTCTCGATCTCCATATCCTCCGGAATCTGCTGGCGGATCTCCTTGATTTCCTTCAGGGAAAGCTCTCTGGCAGAGACCACCCGCTTCGCTCCCAGCTGATGCCAGAACAGGTAGGTTCCGTAGTTGGTATTGTTGGCCTGGGTGCTGATGTGGATCTCCATATCCGGAATCACTCGCCTTGCGATAGCAAATACGCCCGGATCCGATATGATCAGCGCATCCGGCCGAATCTCCTTAAGCTCCTCAAAGTAAGCCTCCACACCTGCCAGGTCCTCGTTGTGAGCCAGGATGTTCGCCGTGATATACACCTTCACACCCCGCTCATGGGCAAATGCAATGCCTTCCCGAATCTCTTCATTGGTAAAGTTCTTTGCCTTCGCGCGCAGTCCGAACGCCTCACCGCCCAGATACACCGCATCGGCGCCATAGATCACGGCAGTCTTCAGCACATCCAGGCTGCCTGCCGGAATCAGCAATTCTGTTTTTCTCATCATAATTTTATTTCCTGTCAAATATGTCCTTTGTTTGCTTCACACTCAACGTCACTCCGTCCCCGATGGGCAGGATGCTGGTCTTAAGCTCCTCCATGTGGGTCAGCGTGTAAAGGTAATCCCGCATCCGGCTGTGAATGGTGCGGTTCCTCCGCTCCACCGCGAACCGGGATTCGATAATATCCCCATCCTGCAGCACATTGTCGGAGAACAGCACCGCGCCGTCCGCCATCAGCTCCAGAATCCGCGGCAGCCAGTGGATATACTGTCCCTTCGCCGCATCCATGAAGATAAAGTCGAAGGGTCCGTCCAGCTGCTTTAGGATCTCCTCCGCATCGCCTTCCAGCAGCGTGATCCGCTCGTCCATGCCCGCCTCCTGAAAGTGGGCGCGCGCCAGCGGAATCCGCGGCTCATACTTCTCAATGGTCGTAATGTGACCCTGCTCCGGCATCACCTGTGCCATCAAAAGCGCAGAGTACCCCACTGCCGTTCCCACCTCCAGGATCCGCAGCGGCTTCACCGCCGTGATCATGGTCTGCAGAAAGACTGCCGTCTCTCTCCTGATAATGGGAACAAAAGCAGCCCGGGCTTCCCGGGCTATGCGGTCACAGAGTTCTCCATGACCGCTGTCTAATGAATTGATATAATCGGTAATCCTGTTCTGATCCATCATTGTCCGGTCTTCTCCTCCTCTGTCTCCTCCGGCTTCTCATTGAGAAGCTGGAACATCTCCTTGGAGGTCATGGACGTATTCAGGGTGTAGGTTCCCGGATAGATCTCGTACTCGTAGAACTTCATCTGAATGGCTGCAGCCAGTTCGTTGTCGATCAGCCCCATATCGTGAAGCATCTCAATGGTCTCGTCGCTGTTCTGCCCCTTGGGGATCGTCACCTGATAATCGGTGCCCGGCGCCGCCTCCATGGCGGTGGGGTGGAAGATCTCGTAGCCGAAGGTATAGCCCCGGCTGACGCCCTCAAGCAGCAGCAGGATCACCAGCGCATACAGAATCAGCTTTCCTGAAATCCCGATGATGGTTCCGGTTATTTTGTTGATTTCTTTCGTAATCCGACTCATGACTGGTGTCTCCTATCTTCTATTACTCCACTTCCATGATGATCGGAAGGATCATCGGATTCCGCTTCATGCGCTTCCAGAGGAAGTCACTTAAGCTGTCGCGGATAATGTTCTTGATCTTGCCCCAGTCGGTTACATGGCGGTCCAGACAGTCATTGACTGCATCGTCCACCACCTGTCTCGCATCGTCCAGCAGGTCCTCAGACTCTCTCACGTATACGAAGCCCCGGGACACGATATCCGGTCCTGCAAGCAGCTGATTGCTGTACTTCTCCAGAGTCAGCACCACAATAATGATACCGTTCTGAGCCAGGTTCTGACGGTCACGCAGCACGATGTTGCCCACGTCGCCGACGCCCAGACCATCTACCAGAATGCCGCCTGCCTGCACCCGGTCTACCACCTTGCAGGAATCCTCGCCGATCTCCACCACATCGCCGGAGGACATGATCAGCGTGTTCTCCTTCGGAATGCCCATGGACATGGCGATATTGCGGTTCGCCACCAGATGACGATACTCACCGTGGACCGGCAGAGCATAGCGGGGATGCAGCAGGGAATAGATCAGCTTGATCTCCTCCTGGCAGGCATGTCCGGATACGTGGGTATCCTGATTGATGACCTCTGCCCCCTTCATGGACAGCTCGTTGATGATCTTCGCCACGGCCTTCTCATTGCCCGGAATCGGCGTGGAGCTTAAGATCACCACGTCGTTGGGCTTGATGGATACCTTCCGGTGCAGGTTGGATGCCATGCGGGACAGAGCCGCCATGGACTCGCCCTGGCTTCCGGTGGTGATCAGAACGGTCTGCTCGTCCGGATAGTTCTTCAGCTGGTCGATATCGATCAGCGTGCCATCCGGAATGTTGATATATCCAAGCTCGCTGGCGGTGCCGATGACATTGACCATGCTGCGGCCCTCCACCACCACTTTTCTTCCGTACTTGTAAGCAGAGGAAATAATCTGCTGTACCCGGTCCACGTTGGACGCAAAGGTCGCCACGATAATACGGTTCTGCTTATGCTCCGCAAAGATTGCGTCGAAGGTCTTGCCCACGGTGCGCTCGGAAGCGGTAAATCCCGGGCGGATCGCATTGGTACTGTCGCTGAGCAGCGCCAGCACGCCCTTCTTGCCCAGCTCTGCAAAGCGCTGCAGATCAAAGGCATCACCGAATACCGGGGTGTAGTCCACCTTGAAGTCACCGGTATGGACGATCACACCTGCCGGGGTAAAGATCGCCAGTGCCGCGGAATCCGCAATGCTGTGGTTGGTCTTGATGAACTCAATCCGGAAGCAGCCCAGGTTGATGGACTGACCGTGCTTGATGACCTTCCGCTTGGTGCTCTTTAACAGGTTGTGCTCCTTTAACTTGTTCTCGATCAGGCCGATGGTCAGCTTGGTGCCGTACACCGGTACATTGACCTTCTGTAAGATGTAGGGCAGGGAACCGATATGATCCTCATGTCCGTGGGTGATCACGAAGCCCTTCACCTTGTCAATATTCTTCTCCAGATAGGATACGTCCGGGATAACCAGGTCGATTCCCAGCATATCGTCCGTCGGGAATGCCAGACCACAGTCTACTACCACAATGGTATCCTCGTACTCGAAGGCGGTAATGTTCATGCCGATCTGCTCTAATCCGCCCAGAGGAATGATCTTCACCTTGGGTGCGCTGCTCTCTGCCGCCTTCTCCACCCGCTTCTCTGCGGTCTTTGCAGGTGCCTTGCCGCCGGTTCTGCCCTTTCCATATGACTTCCGGTTCTTCGGTGCCGGCTTCTCTGCCTTCTCTGCTCCGTTCTCAGCAGCCGCCTCTGTCACCACAGCCATATCTGTTATTTTTTCCGTCCCGTTCTCATTCTTTGTCTTGTCCGATCTCAATGTTATTCCTCCATGTTTTTCTATTTCTTAACGCTCACGTTCTGCTTCTTCGCGCACTCAGCGCAGTATCCGTACAGCTTCACCTCGTGGTCCGTCACCTGAAATCCCATACGTTCATGCACCGCCTGCTCCAGCCTGTCCAGCAGATCATCCTCAAAGGACATCACGGCTCCGCAGCTTAGGCAGATGGCATGGTGATGGTGATGGCGGCTGTCCTCTCCTGACAGCTCCAGCTCATACCGGGCAAATCCGTCATCGAAGCTCACCTTGTCGATGACATGCAGATCAACCAGGACCTGCACCGTCCTGTAGATCGTTGCCAGCCCTATCTCCGGATACCTGTTCTTAACCAGTTCGTATATCTCTTCTGCAGTCAGATGCTCGCCGGGATGATCTGCGATCGTCTCCAGCACCATCAGCCGCTGATTGGTCACCTTCAGCTTCTTCTCCCGAAGCATCTCCTTAAATCGTTCCTGCTCCATAAAAGCTCCCAGTCCTATTTTTGAATTTCCACTTCCATGTCTTCCAGAAGCTCCGTAAAAATCTTAAAGAGGTAGTCCAGCTCGTCGTCATTCTCCACGAACTCATACAGTGCCTCGCTGTCCTCCGCTTTGGATACATCCTTCAGGATGTAGCACTCGCCTTCCTCGTCATCCTCCTCGGAATCCGTTACCATCAGATAATTCATCCCGTTGATCCGGGTCTCCTCCAATACATAAAAATCCACCAGCTCGCCGCTGTCTGTCTCCAATGTGATCTTTTCTTCCTGTGCCACGTTCTTCACTCCCGTATAGAGTCTAAGTATGACCGCAGAATCAGCATCGCCGCAATCTTGTCGATGACCTTCTTCCGGTCCTCCCGTCGTACTCCGCTTTCAATTAAAATGTCATTTGCCTCAATAGTTGTCAGACGCTCATCCCACAGGACAACCGGCAGTCCGGTTCTGCGGATCAGCATGTCACGGAACTCCTCCGTCTTTCTTGCACGCTCTCCGATGGAATCATCCATATTCTTAGGATAACCCAAAACGATGGTTTCAATCTCATATTCTGCAATCAGCGCTTCGATGCGGGCAAGGGTCTTCCTCAGCTTGTTCTCCTCCTTGCGCACGATGGTCTCCACCCCCTGAGCCGTAATGCCCAGCGGATCGCAGACTGCCACGCCGACTGTCTTGGAACCATAATCCAGTCCTAAAATTCTCATATTCTATTCTCCAAGTCTTCCGTTCTCACTGTACGTTCACATTCCATCAGAAAAGAAAGCCAGCCCCATGAACAATCCCGGCTGGCAGTCTTCTTTGGTTGTTATATGCTTTCTGGTGCAGGCTCCTGCTGTCAGCGGAGCTTTGCGTCAATGTACACAGACATCAGCTCTTCCAGAATCTCATCACGCTCTACTTTCATAATCAGACTTCTGGCGCCCTTATGGCTGGTAATGTAGGTCGGGTCTCCCGACATAATGTATCCGACAATCTGGTTCACCGGGTTGTAGCCCTTCTCTGTGAGAGCCACATAAACCTGCTCTAATACCTGGCTGACGTCCATCTTATTCTCCTGAACTGCCTGAAAAAACTGTGTGTTATGAATTTCGCCCATGCTATTCACGTCCTTTAACTATTCTACTCTATTCTATACCACTTTGCCGGATTCGGCAAGGGAAACTTTTCTGAGGTGTACAAACCGGGGGGAAAAGTAAGCTTTGGCGAAGGGGCCGCTCCACCCCGGGGAGGCAATGCAAACCACGCTTGCGCTCCTTTCCGCACGTAGCGGTGCGTAAGACCGCAAAGTACGCGGTCTAAACACCGACGTGCTCCACATGGGTTTGCTTTGCCTCCCCGGGGTGCCGCTACCGGTTGGCTGGCTTAAGTGTTTTGCCGGCTCAGGCTTACTCGGTGAGCAGCAGGATTTCGTCGGTCAGCATTGCTTCGAGGGTGCCTGTTACTATCGTGTTTTTTTGGTTTTCGCGGTATGGGACTACGGCTTTTACGTATTCTTTGGTGTGGCCGATCATGTATTCAACACTGTTGATTACGATTTTTTCCTCCAGCAGTACGGACTTTTTTTGTCCCAAAAAGCTTTGGCGGTAGGTTTTGGACATGTGCTGCTCCAAGGCAAGGAGAGCATCGCTGCGCTCGCTCTTTACTGGCTCGGGGATCTGGTCTGGCATGGTGGCGGCGCGGGTGCCGGCGCGGCGGGAGTACTTGAATATGTGCATTTCGTAGAAATGGATCTGTTCCAGGTAGTCGCGGGTCCGGGCAAATTCTTCCGGGGTCTCACCGGGGAAGCCTACGATGACGTCGGTGGTGATTGCCGGGTTTTTGAAGGCACGGCGGAGGATGGCGCAGCGTGTGGCGTAGTCCTCGGCGGTGTAGTGGCGGTTCATTCGTTTCAGGGTCTCGTCGCAGCCGCTCTGTAAGGACAGGTGAAAGTGGGGGCAGATCTTTGTGAGTGCTGCCAGCTCTGCGGCGAATTCTTCCGTGATGATGCGGGGCTCTAAGGAACCTAAGCGGATGCGCTCCAGACCCTCTATGGAGTGAAGACGCCTGATCAGCCCCAACAGGTCCAGGGACTCTTCTTTTGAGAAGTCTACGCCGTAGGAGCTTAAGTGGATGCCTGTAAGTACGATCTCCTTGTAGCCGTTTGCCACAAGCGCCAGCACCTCCTGCTCCACATCCTCCGGTCTGCGGCTGCGGACACGTCCTCTGGTGTAGGGAATGATGCAGTAGCTGCAGAACTGATTGCAGCCGTCCTGGACCTTGATGAAGGCGCGGGTGTGGTCTGCGATCCGGTTGATGGACAACGCCTCGTACTCGTGGGTCTCTCCAATTTCGATCACATGCTCTCCGCCCCTGTGCTCTGCGAACCAGGCATCCAGAATCGGGATCAGATCTTTCTTCTTGTTGTTTCCGATAATGACATCCACAGCCTGGTCCTGCTCCAGCTCCCTGGCGGCAGCCTGCACATAGCAGCCGGCAGCAACCACAACCGCCTCCGGATTCTGCTTTCTGGCACGGTGAAGCATCTGGCGGGACTTGCGATCCGCCATATTGGTCACCGAACAGGTATTGATAATGTAGACATCTGCTGTATCTGTAAACGGCACGATCTCATAGCCAGCCGCCTCCAGCAGCTGCTGCATGGCCTCCGTTTCATAGGAATTTACCTTGCAGCCAAGATTATGTAATGCTGCTCTTCTCATCCTGATTCTCCTCTATAAATGATCTGTTTTTCATGCAATCTCCCTATTGACTTTTCTGTCATATCTGGGTAGTATTACTATAGGGCAATGGGGAGTAAAAACTCGATGCCAATATAATATTACAAGCAGCCATTAAGGAGGTTTCTTACATGAAAACAGTACGTATTTCTTTAAATTCCATCGATAAAGTAAAATCTTTCGTAAACGATTTAACCAAGTTTGATGTTGATTTCGATCTGGTATCCGGAAGATACGTTATCGATGCAAAGTCCATCATGGGTATCTTCAGCCTGGACCTGTCCAAGCCGATCGACTTAAACATCCATGCTGAGGCTGGTATTGATGAGATTCTGGAGATTCTGTCCCCGTACATCATCAAATAATCCATTCCATGATTTTTGCAGGCGGAGCACCGGGCTGGTGTTCCGCCTCTTTTTTACTTCTTATTCACACCACACGACCTCAGCGGTCTCGATTGCGGTGGCTACCATCTCGTCGATCTTCTCGGCAAGATTCTCCTCGGATTTGTGAATGATCTTGATATTGGGCTTCGTCACCGGATGCTTTGCCACGAATATGGTGCAGCAGTCCTCAAACGGCTGAATCGAAGTCTCAAAGGTGCCGATCTTCTCGGAAATGTCGATGATCTCCTGCTTGTCGAAGCCGATCAGCGGGCGGAATACCGGCATGGTGCAGACCTCATTGGTTGCCGCTAAGGACTGTACGGTCTGGGATGCCACCTGTCCGATGCTCTCACCGGTGATCAGCGCCAGAGAGTCGGTCTTTGCCGCAATCGCCTCGGCAATCTTCATCATATAGCGGCGCATGATGATGGTCAGCTCCTCATGAGGACATTTCTCGTAGATGTAAAGCTGAATATCGGTAAAGTTCACAATATGCAGCGGAATGGGTCCGGAGTAGCGGGATACCAGCTTTGCCAGATCCACCACCTTCTGCTTTGCCCGGTCGCTGGTGTATGGCGGAGCGTGGAAGTAGACCGCGTCGATCTTCACGCCGCGCTTTGCAATCATGTAGCCTGCCACCGGACTGTCGATACCGCCGGACAACAGGAGCATGGCCTTTCCGTTGGTGCCAACCGGCATGCCGCCCGGACCCGGAATCATCAGGGAGTAGATGTTCACCAGCTTGCGGACCTCCACATGCAGCAGCACATCCGGGGTGTGGACATTTACCTTTGTCTCCGGGAACGCATTTAAGATCACTTCGCCCAGATCACAGTTCATCTGCTCGGAGCGGACCGGATAGTTCTTGTCCGCACGGCGGCTGTCTACCTTGAAGGTAAAGTTCTTGTCCGGGTACACCTGATCCACGTAGTCCACGACCACCTTCTTCAGGTTCTCATAATCCTTCTCCTCAATCTGCACCATGGGGCAGATCCAGGCGATGCCGAATACATGCTGCAGCGCCTCGATCACCTCGTCGTAATCGTAATCGCTCAGGGCCTCCACGTAGATGCGGCCTGACTCCTTCGATGCGATGAAGGAGCCTTCCACCTTCTTCAGGGCGTGCTTGATCTGCTTGATCAGGGCGTCCTCGAACAGATACCGGTTCTTGCCCTTGGTTCCGATCTCTGCGTATTTAATTAAAAATGACTGGTATACCATATTTTATCCTCTCTGATATCTGCGAAGCACCGGTACGAGCTCTTTCAGCACGTCGATGCAGTAATCGATTTCCTCTTTTGTGTTGAACAGTCCGAAGCTGAACCGAATTGTGGAATCCAGCAGCTTCTGCGCCACTCCGATGCCCTTCAGTGTCCCGCTGATGCCCGGATGATGGGAGGAGCAGGCAGAACCGGAGGACACGTATATGCCCCGGTCTTCCAGCGCGTGAAGCAGCACCTCGCTGCGCACGCCCTCAAAGCTGACACTGACGATCTGCGGCGCACTGTCCGTGCCCTTTTTGCTGTTGACCACCGTACCTTCAATCTCGCCCATCCGGTCGGTCATATAGTCCTTTAACCCGATCAGGTGACGGACCTTTTCCTCGTGGTTGGTGTACATCTCCCTGGCCGCAACCCCAAGTCCTGCCGCGCCCGGAACATTTTCCGTACCGGAGCGCAGTCCTGCCTGCTGACCGCCGCCGTAGATCAGGGGCTTGATCTTCACCCCGTTTGCAATGTACAGAAATCCGATGCCCTTTGGTCCGTGGATCTTGTGTCCGCTGACTGACAAAAGGTCGATGCCCTGCTTCTTCGGACGGATCACATACTTTCCGTATGCCTGAATGGCGTCCACATGAAGCAGCGTCTTCGGGTTCTTCTTCTTGACGATGCGGGAGATCTCCTCCACCGGCTCCACAGCGCCAACCTCATTGTTCACATACATCACCGACACCAGGATCGTGTCCGGGCGAACCGCCTCCTCCAGCTGCTGCAGGCTGATGTGTCCGTCATGGTCCACCGGCAGGAAGGTCACCTCAAATCCCAGCTCTTCCAGATAGGCAAGGGGATTGTACACCGACGGATGCTCGATGGCGGTGGAAATGATATGCTTTCCCGCTCTCTGGTTCGCCAGTGCGGTGCCGATCAGCGCCATATTGTTGGACTCGGAACCGCCGGAGGTGAACAGAATCTCCTTGTCTGCCGCCTTCAGGGTCTTTGCAATCTCTGCCCGGGCTTCCCGGATATACTGCTCCGCCTCCATACCCTTGCGGTGCTTGGCTGCTGCATTGCCGTAGTCCACGGTCATGGTCTTCACCACAATATCCATAACACTGTCCAGCACCCGCGTGGTGGCGGAATTATCAAAATATGCTTCCATAACTGTCTATTACTCCTTACTGTTACATGTCTTCCGGCTGCTGTCAGGATTCCAGCTGGAACATCAGAATCGACAAGGTGGTCATGCCTGCCGTCTCTGTCCTTAAAATCCGTCTTCCCAGGGTAATCGGGTGAATGCCCGCGGCAATCGCCTGCTCCACTTCCTCCACATCGAAGCCGCCTTCCGGCCCGATGAAGATGCCGACCTGCATACCCGGTCTGATGGCAGCCAGCACCTGTCTGGTCTCCGCCATGCCCTCTGCCAGCTCATAGGGAATCAGGTTCACGTCAAAGGCTCCGGCATAGGTATATGCCTCCTTAAGCGTCATGACCCCGGTCACCTCCGGCACCAGCATACGTCCCGACTGCTTGGCTGCGCTCTCTGCAATGGCATTCCAGCGCTTGACCTTACTCTCTTCCTTCTTCTTATCCAGCTTCACCACTGCCCGTCTGGTTGCCACCGGAATGATCTGGTAGACCCCAAGCTCCACAGCCTTCTGGATGATCAGCTCCATCTTGTCGCTCTTTGGCAGTCCCTGAAACAGGTAAAGCCTTGCAGGCAGCTCACTGGAATCCGTCTCCTCCGACAGAATCCGCGCCCGGATCTCCTCGGAACCGATGGTCTCCAGCTCACAGACATAGTTTCTGGAAATGCCGTCCCGGATTCCCACCTGCTCTCCCGCCTTCATGCGCAGCACGTTGCGGATATGGTTCACATCCTGCCCGGTGATCACGGCATAGCCGTCCATGATTTGCACCGGTGTCACAAAAAAATGATACATACTCCCGCTCCCCGACTACTTTCTGCGTGCAGTGATGGATACCCAGTCACCCTGATAGGTGGTCTCCAGGATCTCCAGTTCCTCATTGGCTTCCATGGCGTCGCGCACATCCTGCTCCTTGGTGTTGATGATGCCGGAGGTGATGAAGATGCCGCCGTGCTTCAAGTGCTGGCAGATCTCCCCCTGCAGCATGATGATCACCGGTGCCAGGATATTGGCTACCGCAATGTCATAGCACTCGTAACCGGCCTTGTCCTGCACATCCTTCTCGTCGATGATATTTCCCTGAATCACCTCGAATTTGTCGGTGGAAATGTCATTGGATTCCAGATTCTCGCCCACAGCCACGATGGCATTTTCATCTAAATCCGTGCCGAACACGTCCTTTGCACCCAGCTTTAAAGCCGCGATGCCCAGGATACCGCTTCCGGTTCCCACATCGATGATTCTGGAGTCTGCGTTGACGAACTTGCGCAGCTGGCGGATACACAGCTGAGTAGTCTCATGCATGCCCGTACCAAATGCGGTACCCGGGTCAATCTGAATCAGCAGCTTGTCCTTATGCTCCTCCGGGATGGTCTCCCAGGTCGGCTTGATCAGGATATCATCCACCGTAAAGGGCTTGAAATACTGCTTCCAGTTGTTGATCCAGTCCTTATCCTCCGTCTCAGAGGTGGAAATGGTGCGCTCGCCCACATCCACGAACTGGCTTAAGTCATCCAGACCTTCCTCGATCTGCCGGAGAATGCTCTCCAGATTTGCCAGATCTTCCAGATAGAAGCTGACTTTGGCAGTACCGTCATCCGGCGGAAGCTCCGGCAGAATGTCGATGAACATGCCCTTGGTGTCCGCCTCGGACAGAGGGATATTGTCCTCGATCTCGATTCCCTCGATTCCGATCTCATCCAGCATGCTGCTGATCAGATCTACCGCTTCCGTTGTGGTCTTTAATGTAAATTTGGTCCACTTCATGTCGCCTCTCCTTTTCTTATGTGTATGTTATCTTTTGATTGTTTCCTGTTCTTCTGTATCAAACCCCGGTTACCACTTTCAAAAACAGCACAGCCAGCACCACCAGGATCACCGGCCGCACGATCTTCTGACCGTTCTGTACTACCAGTCCGGATCCCATATAATGTCCCGCAATGCAGAACACGCCGGCAGTCAGTCCCAGCCCATAGTATACCGTTCCGTTTGCCAGGAATGTCACCAGTGCCGCCACATTGGACGACAGATTGATCACCTTCGTCAGCGCCGATGCCTGACGCACTTCCATCTGTGCTGCTCCTGTCAGCACCAGAATGAGAAATGTCCCTGTTCCCGGTCCGTAGAATCCGTCATATCCGCCGATCAAAAATGCCGCCAGAACAGCAATCGCAAATGCCGTCCTGTCTGACAGCTGCTTTCCCTGCGCCGAAGTATCCAGATTCTTGTTGCGAAGCACATAAAACGCAACAATCGGCAGAATCACCACCATCAGATTCTTAAGCACCTGCTCACTGACAAGCAGCGACAGACCGGAGCCGATGGAGGAGCCGATCAGGGATACCACTGAGGCACAGACCGCGATCTGAATCATTCGCTTCCCCTTTATATATCCGTTTTTCAGATACCGTCCGGTAGAAATGCTCGTTCCCATGGCAGAAGCCAGCTTGTTGGTTCCAAGCGCAAAGTGAGCCGGCACACCGGCAATAATATAAGCCGGCAGTGAGATCAGTCCGCCGCCTCCTGCAATAGAGTCCACAAATCCAGCCAGAAACATCAGCGGACATACAATCAGATATTGCAACATAATCCTGTTCTCTTTTCCTTCGTAATTTCGACAAAAAACCACATGATATCATAACACAGAACCAGTTGCTTTACAACCGTTTTCCTCAAAATACCGCCTGATGGATGCCCTCGGAGATGGTAAAGCTCAGCTGCTCCACCATCTCGTCAATATTGGGCGGGGTCACGTAGAGTCTGCCAAACTCCGGCTCCAGCAGCTCCCGGATCAGATCATACTGTTCATCCGGCTCCATATCCCGGACAAATTCCCCCATCCCCTTCGTCGCCATGCTGCCTGCCAGCGCCTGAATCATGGTGTTCACCGTGTCATGGACAATGGCAGCGGCTCCCACCACCGTCGGCACGCCGATGGCAAGCACCGGCACTCCCAGACTCTCCCTGGTCAGCCGGTGACGGTGATTCCCCACACCGGAGCCGGGATGGATTCCCGTATCCGTCAGCTGGATGGTGGTACCAAGCCTGCGGATGCTGCGGGCCGCCAGGGCATCGATGACGATCAGCAGATCCGGTCCGGTCTCATGGATGACCCCCTTTAGGATCTCCGCTGTCTCCATGCCCGTCTGTGCCATGACGCCGGGCACCAGACCGCTTAAGACCGGAAGCCTCCGCTTCCGGCAGAAGTCCTCCCCGTACTGCTGATTTAAGTGGCGGGTCACCTCCAGATGGCTGATGACCTTGGGACCTAAGGCATCCGGGGTCACAAAGCTGTTTCCCAGCCCCACCACCAGGATGCTGACCTGCCTCAGATCAGAAGCCTCTCCCGGCAAGCCTTCCGCGTTCTTCGACTCCCGTTCCATCAGCTGCCCCGCCAGCTGCCGGATGTGTTTTGCCAGCTCCCCCGCCACCTCTGCGTGATAGTCTTCATCCTTCCTTGCCAGCTGATCCGCCTCCAGCGTCAGGTAGGTGCCGCAGGGCTTTCCCATGGCACGCTGCCCCCGCTCATCCAGAATCTTCACCTCCGTCAGCTTCACCGCACTTTTCTCCTCGTGCCACTCCCGCAGGGAGACCCCCGAGATCTCCCCGCCGTCTCCCGGGTAGCTCTCCCGCTCCTCCAGCGCCAGATCGGTCCGCACCTCAAACTCCGGATTCTTCTCACCAGGATATTTCTCTCCCTGATATTTCCCGCACCGCTCCTTCACTTCGCATTCCTCCATTCTCTGCCATTTGACCGCCGACAGGGCCATTTCCCTTAGTTTTCTGCAAAAACAGGCAATTTATGTATTGACATTTATCTTTAAATTAGGTAGAATACAAAAGTATGTTTACATTGAACTGTCCGTGTCCAGACTTTGATGCAAACCAAAGACTATAATTAATCAATATTTATAATTGGAGGTGCCCAGATTGGCTAATATTAAATCTGCAAAAAAAAGAATCGTCGTTAATGAAACCAAGGCTGCTAGAAATAAAGCAATCAGATCCAAAGTGAAGACTGCTTGCAAGAAAGTAGACGCTGCTGTAACTGCCGGAGACAAGGCTGCTGCTCAGGTAAGTTTAGTTGCTGCTATTTCCGAGATCGACAAGGCTTGCACGAAGGGTGTATACCACAAGAACACCGCTTCCAGAAAAGTATCCCGTCTGTCCAAAGCAGTGAATGCAATGGCTTAACCCATCATAGACTGGAACTTAACTATCATAAATAAGAGACTCCGACTTCCCTGGGTGTGAGGGAGATCGGAGTCTTTTTTTGTTATATTCATTCTTTACATGATACCGGTCAGCTTTCCGATGGAGAGAAGAATAGAAAATACAGCCACGCCACGCTTCAGCAGCGTCTGATTCACCTTCACTGCCATTCGGCTTCCGTAGAATACGCCGATTCCATGGGACACCAGCGCCGCCGCCAGGAACGGAAGCACCGCCCCGATGTCACACTGGGTCAGATAACCGACCGCCGCCGGAATCCCGATGAAGATCGAGTTAAAGAGCGCCACGCCTACGGCAGTGCGGATGGGCATACCCAGCACCACCAGAAGCGGCATCACAAGCACCGGACCGCCTGCTCCGGACAGGGAACAGATGATGCCGGTCACAAACCCAAGAAGCAGGGTCAGGGGAAGATTGCCGAGAAGTCCTTTCTCTTTTTTCGCGCCCTCATGACCACCCGGCTCAGAGGACGACTTCTTATCCTTCCGCAGGAGAATGGAGATGCCGGACAGCAGCACCACCAGATACAGGATCACCTTCACCTGTGCTTCCGGAATGATCAGGTTCAGCTTCACACCCAGAAGCGCTCCTGCCAGACTTCCCACGCTGAGGCGGATTCCAAAGGGAATATCCAGATTCCCCGCCTTCCGGTAGCTGATGGACCCCAGAACCCCCGACACGATAAATGCCGCAAAGCTGAGAGCCAGGCTTTCCGCCACCCCCATGGAAAGGCTTCCCACATAAAACATGGGAAGCAGAAATCCCGCCACTCCACAGAGTCCTACGATTGCTCCGACCACAAGATTCACGACTGCCGCCGCTGCCAATGCCAAACTCATTACAAAATTCCTTCCTTTTTCATGTATTCTTTTGCCTCATACAGGATCCGTTCCTCATCCAGAACCTTCACCTCCCGGTTCCGCATCAGAATCTCGCCGCCCACGATCATATCCTGAACGTCACCGCTTCCCACACACTCAAACACGGTGTGCAGCAGATTCCCGCTTGGAATCAGGCAGGCATCATCCAGCCGGATTCCGATCAGATCGGCATTCCAGCCCGCTTCGATCCGTCCGCAGCTTCCCGTCTCATTGACCGCACCGGCGCCGCCCTCAAACATCATCCGGAAAAGGACCTCCGCAGGCATCACCTTGGGATTCCGGTTGGGAACTCCGTGATAAATGTTCATAACCGAGCGGAATATCCGCATCTCATTCCAGAGGCTCAAGCCTCCGTGAGCCGCACCGTCAGAGCCAAAGCCGGGCACAATGCCTCTGTTCAGCAGATCCGGCGTATCGGGAACCGCTTTTCCGCAGTTGCTGAAGGGACAATGGCAGATCTTTATGCCATATTCCCGGATCAGCTCCTTCTCCTCTTCCGAAAGAATCAGGCTGTGTGCCCCCAGGAATCGGTCAGACAGCACCCCCATCTGCTCCAGATAGACATAGGGGCGGACTCCATTTCGCTTCAGGATTCCATCGATCTCGCCCTGATACTCATTCATATGAGCCTGAAGCATGGCATTTCGCTCCGCTGCATGTTCAGCCGTCAGGCTTACCAGCCGGTCGGAACAGGAGTTGAGGGCACGCAGGGAGTAGTACACCTGCATCCGCCCTCTGCCATTCCAGTTATCATAAAGAGTATCCATATGGCGCACTGCCGTCTCCGCGTCCATGGCAATGCTGGCAGGAAGTCCCTCCTCATCCATGGTGGAACAGGACAGCCGCCCTCTCAGTCCGCTTGTTTCATAGACAGCCGCCGCCTCATCCATATAGTAGCTTCCTGCATCCACAAATGCCGTGGTGCCGGATTTCATCATTTCCAGCGCCGCAATCTCGGCGGACAGCCGCATCTTCTCCGGGGTCAGCGTGCTTTCAAAGGGAAGCATCACACGGGTCCAGATAATCGGCTTTGCATCCAGCACCAGTCCCTTTAGCAGCTGCTGTCCCGTGTGCATATGGCTGTCTGTCAGACCGGGCATATAAAGCCGGTCCCTTCCGTCCAGCACCTGCGCCGCCTCAAACGCCTCCGCCTGATGCTCCGTCACTGCCAGAATCTTCCCGTCTTTGACCGCAATATCCATCCCGGTCTTTATGGTTTCATAATCCGTCATTACGGTTGTATTTTCAATCAGCAAATCACATGTACCCATAGCATCCTCCATTTTCAGCCAGTTTATATTTCCAGGTTTCAGATCAGATTGCTCCGCTCAGCTTCAGAATCAGGGAATCCCAGATACAGGATCCCAGAAATGTTCCGGTCATCACCAGGATTCCGACAATCAGAATCTTCGGTCCCTGCTTGATAAATGCCTTCAGCTGATCTCCGATTGCCAGTCCCGCATAAGCACCCACCATCGTAAACGGCGCAGTAAAGTTGATTTTTGACGCCGATGTGATCACAAATTCACGAATCGGACTTAAGGGGCAGGCGAACAAGAGACCGATGATCGCGCAGTATGCAACGATGGGGAGACGGAGGGGGATGCATTTCGTACACGCCACACCCAGCATGGAAATGATCACCAGAATCACCAGCCCCGGAAGTGACTCCAGAAAGCCGACACCATAGCCGATAAAGTTCGCAAGTCCTGTCCCGCAGGCACCTACTGCCAGTAAAAATAACCATTCAAGATATCTCATACGTTCTCCTTTCCCTCGCCCTGTCTCGTTTTCCGGGCAACTCTGCCAAGTCTCGGTTCCAGCACACGGTACAGCCGGTCACAGAGCGGAATGGCAAGAAACATGTTGATGTAGATTCCGGTGATTCCCGCCATGGTCTCCCCTACGCTTGCCAGCGTGGAAATCGTCTCCGCCGACTCCGGATAAATGGCACACAGGGATGCGCTGGCGCTTGCCATCATGATTCCAGCTCCCACACCGGATGCCAGACCCAGTGCCTCCGGATGGAATATGCCGGTCATCGCCACCGCCGATGCCAGAATTCCAAAATAGATGGTCCCCACCATTCCGCCTACGATGTAGATGGAAAGACTGCCTCGCGCCTCCGCCGAATCCGGTCCGTAAATGTTGTTGATCAGCGCCATATGGTATTCCCGGTTGATGGAGAAGCAGGCTCCCACCGCCTCCCGCTTCATGCCCAGAAGAATGGCGATCGGCAGAGAAAACAGGATTCCGAACAGATTTCCAAATCCGTGAAGCAGCACCGCCGGACCTGCACTCAAGATTGTCTCAATGTTGCCTCCTGCCGTAATGCCAAGCTTTGCGATAAACGGTGCGATTCCCACCACCACCAGCTTGGACGCTGCTTTTACCTGCTTACTTTCCACGATTTTCAGGACCTCCGGTCCGCTGACCACGCCCAGAATGATCGCGTAGAAGATCGGGAACAGGATAAATTTGCCTGCGCCGCAGGGAATCTCGATTTTTCCGATGCTGTCCGCAATCAGAATAAATACAAACGCCAGCAGGTAAATCTTCCACTCTGTCCGTATCCTCTCCCCCAATGAGGGATACGCATAGGTTTCGTTCTTTTTCGCCATAACATGTCCTCCTTTTCACCTTGATTGTGCAGTCACGCTGCATCTTTCGTCATGTTATTTCCTTGTGTCTCCATCCTAACAGATGACCCGGTTTTTCAAAAAGGACATTTGAGCACTTTTCAACATTCCCTGTCTATTTTCCGGCATTATTTATGCGAAACGCACAATGTCCTTGTCCTTTTCCGGCTTTCATGCTATAATTCATAGCAATATATTCAGATTGTTTCTGTATACAAACATATTTTTCAAAAAATTTCAGGAGAATCACTATGACATTACAAGAACTGGAACAGAAGGTCCCGGAACTTCTGGACTACACGGCCGGGATGCCAGAGGAGATTCGATGTCGCGTCATCGTAAAGGTTCATCCCCCGGGAAGTCTGATTCATCAGAAGGACTGCCAGCTTCTCTATTTCGGCATCGTGGCAATCGGAGAAAACCGGGTCATCAATGAATTTGAGAACGGGAGCATCTATCTGATCGAGACCAACAAAGCCATTGATTTCATCGGGGAGGTTGCCATTCTGGCGAGAAAGCCGGACGCCTCTGTCACCATTGAGGCCGTGACGGAAAATGTAATCGCCTATATCCCGAGAAAGGACGCGGAGCGCTGGATCGAGTCCGACCCTCATATTCTGCGGAAAATGGCGGAGCGGACTGCCTTCAAGCTCTATCGCTCTTCCTACAACAACGGGCTGAAGCTGTTCTATCCGCCCACTTATCTTCTGGCTGACTTTATCGTGAAATTCTGCGAGCAGACGGAAGAAGGACGTGCCCTGCTTTGCGGAGAGCGCACCTCGCTGACAATCTCCAAAACCCGAACCGCCCTGGAGGAGGAGCTTGGCATCAACGTAAAAACCCTGAACCGCACCATCCGTACCATGTGCGAAAACGGGCTGTTCTGTCTTGTGAAGGGGAAGATCACCGTCCGAATGGAACACTATCAGAAGATTAAGGAATATCTGTATACCTCCAGGAACTGACCGCATATAAGCCCCAATTATGGTTAATATACATGAGTGGATATTGCTGTTTTAATAATAGCAGAGGTGAAGCACATGATTGTATATGACCGACTGTGGGAAACCATGAAGATGAAGGGCATCACACAGTACCGACTTATCAAGTATTACAAGTTCAGCGCCGGTCAGATCAACCGGCTGAAGCAGAACACATATGTATCTACCCACACCCTGGACGTGCTCTGCACGATTCTGGAGTGCAGGATCGAAGACATTATGGAATTCCGCCCCGATTCCACCCAGAAGCTGGAGTTCGGGATCGAGGCAGATTCGAAGGAATCGTAGCAGACAACGAAAGAAGGGATATCCCCCGTGCCATTTCACCGGCTCAGGAGGATATCCCTTCTTCATTTTGACTTTCACGTTCGCTCATACATGCGCTGCAGGCTTTCCTGTCATTTCACGCAGACACATCCTGGCTCGTCACTTTATGCAGTCTTGGCTCATCACTTCACGCAGGAATTCATGATCCCGTTCATATCGGCACCGGATGTCTCGCCCATAAACATCACCATCTGCACGTTGCCGCCGCTGATTCTTCCGTAGATATACAGCTGTCCCGGAATGCCCATCGCCGCTGCGTCCGCATCCGTGAAGCGATACTTGTACCAGGTTCCCGAGTTGAACTGGTGCGTACTCTTCTCCTGCACCGTTCCCATCATATCCATGGACAGATCCAGAATCCCCTCGCTCATGGAATCCGCCAGCGACTCATAGCCTTCCATATCCGGAATCGCCTCAGACACCACCGCAATCAGCATCTCGCCGTTGTCATCGGAAAAGAACTTGCTGCTGTCATCGCTGAGGGCATCCTCATAGCCAAAGCCTGCCGGCGTCTTGAAGGTCAGACCTGCCACAGACACCTCCTCACCGGTGGTCTGCACATCTGCTTTCTGACTGTCTGAGGACTGGCTTTCCGAAGACTGTCCGGTCACCGTCCCGCTCTGGGTCTGCACCACACCGTCCACAGTCCAGGCGCCGCTTGCATCTACCGTATAGCCGTCCGGCGTTGTGGTGTTCAGAAGACAATACCCGTTTCCGTCAAAATAGTAGCACCTGCCGTCCACCCAGCTCCAGCCGTCCTTCAAATAGCTGCCGTCATCATTCTGGTACCACCAGCCCACCTGATCCTGCTTCCACTCTGCCGCAAAGGAAGTCATGGTCATCGCTGCTGCCAGACACCCCGCTGCTGCCACCGTCCACAATCCTCTTCTCATCTCGATCATCCTCCTTAACATTCATCCTGCTTCGAATCCGTCCACGCAGATTCCCACTTCATGTTAAGTCAAGTGTAAGCCGTCGCCTTTCATTTGTCAATCCATTCCAAGTGGGAAAGATTATGCCATAAGAATTTTGATGTCATCTTCCGGTGTGGTGATGGGCGCGATGCCATAGTTCTCCACGAGGAAGCTCACAATGTTCGGTGACAGGAACGCGGGCAGTGTGGGACCGAGGCGAATGTTCCTGATACCGAGATGCAGCAGCGTCAGCAGGATGCAGACAGCCTTCTGCTCGTACCATGACAGCACATAGGAGAGCGGCAGATCGTTCACGCCGCATCCGAAGGCATTTGCAAGTGCGACCGCAACTTGAATGGCTCCGTAGGCGTCGTTGCACTGACCCATATCCATGATGCGCGGCAGCCCGCCGATCTCACCGATATCGAGATCGTTGAAACGGTATTTCCCGCAGGCAAGTGTCAGAACAACGGTATCTTTCGGCGTCTGCTTCACGAATTCCGTATAGTAGTTTCGTCCGGGTTTGGCTCCGTCACAGCCTGCGACGAGGAAGAAGTGCTTGATTGCGCCTGTTTTAACAGCGTCGATGACCTTATCGGCAACGGACAGGATCGTACCGTGACCGAAGCCGGTGGTGACCTGCGTACCGCCGTTGATGCCGGTAAACTGCTTATCCTCGGCATAGCCGCCAAGCTCCAATGCTTTCTCAATGACCGGCGTGAAGTCCTTATCCTCACCGATGTGAGTCACCCCGGGGAAAGCCACGACTTCGGTGGTGAACACACGGTCGGCATAGCTTGCCTTTGGCGGCATCAGGCAGTTGGTGGTGTAAAGAAACGCAGCGGGAATACCGTCAAACTCCTTCTGCTGGTTCTGCCACGCTGTGCCGAAGTTGCCCTTGAGGTGATTGTACTTCTTCAGCTCAGGATATGCGTGGGCAGGCAGCATCTCGCCGTGCGTGTAGATGTTAATACCTTTGCCTTCAGTCTGCTCCAATAGCAGCTGCAAGTCCTTGAGATCGTGACCGGTGACCACGATGAAAGGTCCCTTCTCCACGCAGAGAGGCACAGTTACGGGTGCGGGCGTGCCGTAGGTTTCGGTGTTGGCTTTGTCCAGCAGTGCCATGCATTTCAGATTGATCTCGCCCACCTTCATGACAACTGGCAGCAGTTGTTCGCCGGTCAGTTCCTCGCCGACTGCGAAAAGACCTTCGCAGAAGAAGTTGTTGACCTCTTCGTCTGTGCAGCCCAGCATCAGCGCATGATAAGCGTAGGCTGCCATGCCGCGCAGACCAAACAGGATCAGCGATTTCAGAGAACGGATATCCTCGTTGTCTGTCCATAGCTTCTGCATATCATAGTCGTCGTTGTGCCCACAGGGTGCGCCGCAGCCGCTGCACTGGGGAACGAGCTTTGCTTTTTCTTCATGAGCTTTATCAATCTGGTGCTGGATTGAATCATCATCAAAGCTGACATTGGTGATGGTGGTGAACAGTCCCTCAATCATGGTGCGATAGGTGCTGTCGGTCGGCTGGGTGCCACCATAGGCGGCGCGGGCAAGTCCGATCAGAGCCCCGGTGAGCTTATCCTGAAGCCCTGCTGTTCCGGACTTTTTGCCGCAGACGCCTGCCTTGCCGGTGCATCCGGTGCATCCGGCGGTCTGCTCACACTGGAAACAAAACATTTCATTAGCCATTGTTCTTTTCTCCTCGTTACTCTATAATCTTTCCATCTGTTGAGATCGTTACAACCTGCCACGGGATAAACTTTCCGCTTTGCTGCAGTGCGGTCCTGGCGGCATTTTCAAGCCCACCACAGCATGGCACTTCCATGCGGACGATGGTGACGCTTTTGATGTCGTTGCCTTTGATGATTTCAGTGAGCTTTTCCGAATAGTCCACGCTGTCCAGCTTCGGGCAGCCGACCAGAGTGATGTGCCCCCTGATGAACCGCTCATGGAAACCGGCGTAGGCATAGGCGGTGCAGTCGGCGGCGATGAGCAATTTTGCGCCGTCGAAGTAAGAGGCATTGATCGGTGCAAGCTTGATCTGTACCGGCCACTGGGAAAGACGGCTGGGCAGTTCGCCCACTGATTCCTGCCCGCTCCGGTCACAATCCTTGTGCTCAATGGCTTTGGACTGCATGCCGGGGCAGCCACAGGGCAGCGTTTCTCCTTGTTTATTTGATTTCTTCTGCTTGCTCTGCATAACCGCAGCTTCGTCATAGGCGGCGGCCTCGCGCTCCACAAAGGTGATGGCACCGGTGGGGCATGCAGGCAGACAATCGCCCAGCCCGTCGCAGTAATCATCCCGCATCAGCTTTGCTTTGCCGTCTACCATACCGATGGCTCCCTCATGGCAAGCCGCAGCGCACGCTCCGCAGCCATTGCACGTTTCTTCGTCAATGTGAATGATTTTTCTTATCATGTTCAAAACCTCCATTGTTCTCTCTTGATTTTCTGTTATAAATATACTATAATAAACTCATCAAGTATGTTGTTTTAACAACGGAAATGGAGAAAGTATGAATTATTTTTTCTTAACAAACACAATGTTGTTTCGCGGGATAAGTGCGGAAGACGCTGAAACTATGCTCGGCTGCCTCGGCTCTCATGAAAAGACATATGAAAAAGGCAATATCATATATCACGCCGGAGAATGTGTGGACAGCATGGGAATGGTACTCTCTGGCAGCGTCAATATTGAAATTGATGATTTGTGGGGAAACAAAACCATTCTCGGTCATGTGGAGGCGGGCGGGCTTTTCGCCGAAACCTATGCCTGTGTTCCCGGGGAACCGCTCATGGTTAATGTGGTTGCCTGTGAAAAGAGCGCGATTCTGTTTCTGGGCATCTCACGGTTACTGACAACCTGCTCCAATTCCTGCACGCATCACAATAAGCTCATACAAAACCTGCTTCAGATATCCTCGCAGAAGAACCTGGCGCTCTCCCGCCGCAGTCTGCATACCTCGTCCAAGTCAATACGCGGACGGCTGCTTTCCTATCTGTCAGAGCAGGCAAAGCAGAACGGGAGCTATCAGTTCACGATCCCGTTTAACCGACAACAACTCGCCGATTATCTCGGCGTTGACCGCAGTGCCATGTCTAACGAGCTGAGTAAAATGCAGAGCGAAGGAGTCATTACCTTTGAGAAGAACCGATTTTCGCTGGTAACATAGGAACTGACAAATATCAGATTGTTGCTCCGTTTAAGAAAAAGTAAACGTTCAGTTGTTCAATCTGGAAAAATGATTAGGCGCAGGCAAAGAAAATTATTGCCAAAAAACATAAGACAGCCCAGGTGCACATTGACTTCTCAAAGTTTCACTGATATAATAGGTTTCACCGGAACGGTGAAAGAGGTGATAATAGTGAAAGATGATTGTAGAATTGAAAAAAAATATCTTGTGGAAAGACTTTTAAGGATACCTGCTATAGACAATTGCGAGGTTATTTCTACAACAGAACGGGGATTTCGCATTTTAATTCAATTTGGTGACGGACTCGAAAAAACTGCGTTTGTGTTTGTTCTCAGGGAAGCTTTGCCAAGGGTTATAAAGAAAACAGTTGTTGAACTACAAGATGATAATGAGGAAATATATGGTATTCTTATGGCTCCTTATATTTCGGAACAATCGGAAAAGTTATGTATAGAAAGCGGATTTGGTTATGTTGATCTTTCGGGAAATGCATATATTTCTTTTGGTACACTTTTTATTTCTGAAAAGGGAAATCCAAACAAATACCCTCAAAAGAAGAAACAAAAAAATCTTTTTGATTCGACCTCAACAACAACCTCATTGATTTTAAGAAAGTTATTAGAGAATACAGAAAAAGTTTGGAAGCTAAAATATCTGTCTGAAGCAGTTGGCTGCAGCATTGGGATGGTATCCAGAGTGAAAGATGAATTATGTGCTCAGCTGTGGGCAGAGATGACAAAGGAAGGTTTAAGAATTACAGATTCAAGAGGACTTCTGGAAGCCTGGGGAAAAGGGTATCAGATACCGAAAGAGAAAGTTGTGGGCTGCTATACATTAGAGTCTCTTCCGGAGTTTGAAAAAAAGCTAAAAGATTTACGAACAAATCATGGGATAGAAAGCTATCTGACAGGCTTTTCTGGAGGAGTTCGCTATGCACCGGTGGTGCGTTATAATCGCATTCATGTACTGGTAAGTCCGGAAGATATTGATGAGTTTATTCAATATAGCGATTGTAAACGTGTGGATACCGGTGCCAACATCTTAATCTATGAGGCACAGAGCAGCGAAATCGCAGGGGTAATGGAAATCAAAAGCGATTGGATAGCATCCCCGGTTCAGGTATATTTAGACTGTATGCAATTAAAAGGCAGAGGCGAGGAACTGGCGGAAGCTGTTTATGAAAGGGAAATTAAAAGATGATACATGATGAAGATTTGAAAAACAGCCTGGATTATTCGGAAGGTCAGAAAGAAGCAGCTCACCGTGTCCTGGTTGAACTGATTAACCTTTTTATGGAATACAAGGATAACATTCGGGTGGTAGGCGGATGGGTTCCTGATCTAATGTTTCCGGGAGAAGGGCATATTGGAAGTGTGGATGTGGATGTCCTTATTAATCATCTTACTTTGAAGGACTCTGGTTACCAAACGATGGCTAAAATTCTTATTAAGAATGGATATCGGGAACATCCTGATAAATATTTTTCCTTTGTCAAAACAATCCGTATTGATGGCATAGATTACGATGTGGATGTTGATATACTTGCCGGAATGTATGGTGGTACACAGATAAAGAAAAGAAGTCAGCATATTCAGGGAGTAAAAGCTCTTAAAGCAACCGGCGGTAATTTCGCATTTGAGTTTGCCCCACAGAATGTTCGTATTGAGGCGAAACGTCCGGATGGAGCTATTGATATAGCAAACGTGAATGTGATTGCAGTTGTCCCGTATCTGGTGATGAAAACTGCAGCATTGGGTCGCGGTAAAGCAAAAGATGCTTACGATATATACTTTCTTATTAAACACTATCGTGGTGGTGTCATGCAACTGGCGGAGGAGTTTTCTACCTGCGCAGATAGAAATATCATTAAAGAAATGATTGAGAAGTTGGAAGGAAAATTTGCATCTGAGAATCATGCCGGTCCTGTAGATGTCGTTAATTTTGAGGATATTTTGGACGAAGAGGAAGCGGAAGTCATCCGAAGGGATGCGTATGAACAGGTGCAGGCTTTACTGCGTGGCATTAGGAACAGCGTATTAATTTCAAAAGAAAAAGAACAGAATAATGTCCCCCCGACAGCGACACATAAAGCAGCAAATCCGAAATAGATTTGGTGCTTTATGCGCCCTCTGCCGCCACTCATCTACAGCTCTGCATTAAGCCCTTCCGTTCCTTCCGCCACAAAGCGGCCGCCGCAGATCACCGGAAGCTCTCTTCCATCTGCACACATCACCACAATATCGCCCAGCTCCGAGTAGGGAATCGTGATATCCAGATGACATCCGAAGTACGCTTTGGATACGTCCTCCTTCCGCAGAATGGATATCTCATTGTCTCGTGCGATCACCTCTCTGCCGTCAGGATTGTACATGGGGGAATCCTCGCTCCAGCTGTAGCAGGTATCGCCCACCGCAAAATGCGGTCCCATCTTCTCCGCAATCAGGATCGGCAGCTTACTCACAATGCCGAACTTCTCCGCCATGGCATAGGCCGCCGTGTTGGTGCCTATGGCAAATTCTCCCAGCGGCAGGGTATCATGGTTCTTCAGAATCTCCTGATGGATCAGAGCCTTTCCCTCCTCCGGATTCTCAAAGTTGTCGCAGGAATACTCCCGCACCATGCCGTCCTCGAAGCGGATTCGCAGATTCCGAAACTGAATATCCCCCAGATACACCCTGCTCACATGAAGCAGTCCGGTGGTGCCTGCCAGAACCGGTGAGGTAAATACCTCTCCCACCGGAATATTCACATCCGCCACACAGTTTTCAAAGTTCGTCTCTCTGGTCACATCGGAAAGGGGATGCAGGGAAACCCGGATATCCGTCTCATTGCCATTTCGCCCGGTCACGTGAACATGAGTCCCCTGATCCAGCACCTGGATGATGTGCTGCTGAATCTCCTTGTAGACCTCATAATCCAGCGTGTTGATGCGGATGGTCTCCGCAAAAATCTCCTCAAAATCAGGTCCGATGGCGGGAACCGGAAATGCAATGATCGTAAAGCTGGTCTCATCTCCCGGCAGATACTGGTTCACCACCGGCATGGACTCATTGGCATAGGCGATGGTCAGCTGCTCCTGCTTTTTGCTGAGGGTGTAGGCCTCCGGCTTGTTGACCGGCTGGAACCCGTCCTCCCCGAAGGTCTCCAGCACCGCAGGACCCGCATACTGCGCCGCCTGCTTCCTGTATGTCTCATACGCGGTCCGCAGCACTGCCAACTTCCGCTCCTTAAATGCCTTGTCAAAGTAGATTGCCTGATCGTACCGGTGATCGTAGTCATACTGCCGGTTGGCAGGCGTGCCATGATAGCCGATTTTCCGGTTGGGGCTTTTGGTCACAGACCAGGTCGCCGCCCGGTAAAGGATTGTCTCCAGTCCCATTTCCTCAAACTGACGGATCGCCGCCCGGATCATCCGCTCAAAGCCCAGCTCGTAGCGGATGCAGACCGTGGACTTCTTCGACAGGTCCCGGCCTGTCACCTCAAAGCCTTTCCGGTAGCCTTCCGTGTAGGTGGAAGCCATCTTTTCGATAGTCTCCTCCGGCAGCTGATTTAGGAATCCTGCGATCTGAAGCTCCGCCTGAGAAATATACTCGCCAAACCGGTACAAATACCGAAGATCGCTCAAGTCACTGTCCAGAATAATATCTCTGGCAAAGGACAGCTCCGGGTCCAGCTGCTCCCGAATCCGGTAGGTCAGAGTCACGTCCGTGTAATCGCTGTGGAACCAGTACAGCACATCCCGCACGCTTTTCTCCGACGGCACCCCATCCTCAAACAGATTGTAGATCTCAATCAGCGTCTCCCAGAGGATCGTGATATCTGTCAGCCGGCACTCGTAGGCAAATACGATTGCCTCCCGCATCTGCGCATAAAATGCCGACAGCAGCGGCCCAAACTCCGCTCCCAGAAGCTTCGCCGCCCACGCCGGGTTGGCATAGCTCTCCCCGTAGTGCTCCGGCAGAATATCCTCATAGAGCTCCCGGTTCAACTGCTGCAGCTCTTCCAGGGACAGTTCTTCCAGCTCGTCCCGCATCTGCCTGCGCGCCAGCTCCTCAATCTGCCCCGCGAACTTCGCCGCCGCCAGAAAATAACCGCGGTATGGCTCCGCAACCGCTGACCTGCGGCTGACCTGGCTGCCAGACTCCGCAGCCCCTGCTCCACGGTCGGTCTCGTCGCCAGACTCCATCACTGCTGCTCCATGACCGCTCTCCCCGCCAAGCTCCGTCACCATGGCAGCGATCCGGTCTGTCGCCAGATCGTACCGCTCCATGATCTGTGTATTTTCATCATTCCACAATTCCTGATACTTCATAGTGTCACCTCATTATTTCAATTATCACAGCCGTTCCTGCACTGTGCCATCGCACCCGTCTCATGCGGTTTCA
This sequence comes from Eubacteriales bacterium, assembly GCA_030536555.1. Taxonomy (GTDB): domain Bacteria; phylum Bacillota; class Clostridia; order Lachnospirales; family Lachnospiraceae; genus Brotaphodocola. Next base: position 98,020 of record JAUNPU010000006.1, read on the forward strand.
GCCTGCCTCACACAGTTCGCACCCGTCTCATGCGGTTCCATCCAACCTCACCCGATCAGCCCCACCAGCACCAGGCAGGTCCAGAATACCAGCAGCCCCCCGCTGATCCCCAGACTGATCTTCGCCAGCAGGTAGTTCATCTCCTTTTCCAGCAGAGCCGTCACCGAGTAGCACAGGGAAATGACAGCGAAGATGATGCTGCTCAGCCCCCATGCCGCCACATTGACCTCCCCCTGTCCCTGCATGTGTGCGCTGATGCCGAGACTGACCAGACCGCAGATCAGCGCCGCCATGGAAAATGGGAAGCTGATCAGGCTCTTTCTGGCAAAGGGCTTCCTGATATATGAAATTCTATGCTGTTTCTTTCGCACGCCGCTTCCTCCTTATCCGGTACCGCTGAACGATCCGGTTGATCACATATCCCAGAACACCGCCTGCCGTATTTAACAGCAGGTCATCCACATCAAAGCTTCCCACCTTGCACACCAGCTGCGTCACCTCGATGCACAGGCTCAGGCCGAACACCAGCAAAATGGCATTGTACCACTTGCGTCCTCTGCGGCTGACGATCGGCAGAAAGAAGCCGCATGGCATGAATGCGATCACATTGCCCACCACATTCATCAGAAAAGCCTTCATTCCCAGTTGATTTCTATAGTGATAGAACCGTTTGATCTCTTTAAACAGTTCCAGATTGTATGCATAGTCGCGCTGTACCGGATCCCGTCCAAAGGACTCGGCAAAAAACATGAAATAAACCAGCGATGCAAGATAGGCGATAAACAATACCCATCCCAGCTTCTGGTTTCTGGTTGTGTTCCTGATCATAATTTCCCCAATTATCTTCTATTTTATTTGTTTTGATCACCACAGCCTTTGACTCACTGCGGGAATTACAAGAGGGCAGTCCCCGTCCGTTTCCGAAAAAGAACTGCCTCCTCAAAAATTATAGTCTAAGTATCGCTGTTTTAGAATGTAATATCATTCTTGCGTTTCAGCAACAGACTGCCGTTGACAATGGAAATAATGCCGACAGCCACACCGATTACCAGTACGATGATGCCGATGGCAATCGCACCTGCGCCGGTGTTGCGCATGGTTGTATAAATCTTTTCCATAAAATCGCTCCTTACTTTGCAGCGGTGGACCTCTTATTTTGCGCCGTACTGCTCATAATATGCGTCGATGGCTGCCTTCAGGGTGTCGTCAATAACCACTTTCCCCTGGCACTCCTTGTTGTACAGGCACTCAACCACATCTGCCATGGATACGATGGCTGCAGTCGGGAAGCCGTACAGGTCCTGAATCTCATCCAGCGCACACTTGTCGCCCTTGCCCCGCTCCATACGGTTCAGGGAAACCATCAGACCTACGATGGTCACATCAGCAGCGCCTTTTACCTTCGGAACGGTCTCTTCCATGGACTTTCCGGAGGTGGTAACATCCTCGATCATGATGACGCGGTCGCCGTCCTTTAACGGGCTTCCCAGCAGACCGCCCTTATCTGCGCCGTGATCCTTGGCTTCCTTACGGTCAGAGCAGTAGCGGATCTCCTTGCCGTACAGCTCGCTGTAAGCGATGGCGGTAACTACGCTCAGCGGAATACCCTTGTAAGCCGGTCCGAACAGCACATCGAAATCGTCGCCGTAGGTATCATGAATCGCCTTTGCGTAATACTCGCCCAGTCTCTTTAACTGGGAACCGGTCACGTAAGCGCCTGCGTTCATGAAGAACGGAGACTTTCTTCCGCTCTTTAATGTAAAATCGCCAAACTTGAGCACGTTGCTCTCAACCATAAATTCAATAAATTCCTGCTTATAGCTTTCCATGGTGTTCTCCTTGTCTTCCTGTCTCGTAATATTGCGGCTGGTCTTTGCTCTGCCGCCGGTCAGATGCTGCTGTGGATTATTTCACGCAGCCGATCAATTCATTGATATCACTGACATTGTATTTGCGCATATAGCTTTCAATGCCTTCTGCAATCTCGACGGTTGCGTAAGGATTGAAGAAGTTGGCAGTACCTACGGAAACTGCGGTTGCGCCAGCCATGATGAACTCCAGCGCATCCTCCGCCGTGGCAATGCCGCCCATGCCGATGATCGGCAGGCTCACTGCGTTTGCCACCTGATATACCATCCGCACTGCCACCGGCTTCACAGCCGGACCGGACATACCTCCGGTCTTGTTGGCAATGGCAAAGGCTCTGCGATTGATGTCAATCTTCATGCCGGTCAGGGTATTGATCAGGGACAGCGCGTCAGCGCCGCCAGCCTCGGCTGCCTTCGCCATCACGGTAATATCGGTCACGTTCGGGCTCAGCTTCATGATAACCGGCTGCTTTGCATGCTTCTTCACTTCTCTGGTGATAGCCTCCACCGCCTTCGGATCCTGACCGAATGCGATGCCGCCCTCCTTGACGTTGGGGCAGGAAATGTTGATCTCCAGCATATCCACCGGCTCGTCTCCCAGGCGCTCTACCACTTCAATATAGTCCTCCGTGGTCTTTCCGCAGACATTCACGATGATCTTCGTGTCATACTGCTTCAAGAACGGGATATCTCTCTGTGCAAATACATCGATGCCCGGATTCTGCAGGCCGATGGCATTGAGCATGCCGCCGTACACCTCTGCAATACGCGGAGTCGGATTGCCCGGCCAGGGCACATTTGCCACGCCCTTGGTCACCACAGCGCCCAGACGGTTTAAGTCCACGAACTCGCAGTATTCCGCACCGCTTCCGAAGGTTCCGGAAGCTGTCATAACCGGGTTCTTAAGCTCTACACCGGCAAGATTAACCTTTGTACTGATACCCATTACAGCTCCACCTCCTGTGCCAGGAATACCGGACCGTCCTTGCAGATCCGCTTGTTGTGTACGTGGGAATGATGGTCCACATCCTTGGACTTGCAGACACATGCCAGACATGCGCCGATGCCGCATGCCATCTTCTCCTCCAGAGACAGCCAGCACTCGATGCCGTTCTCCTCCGCATATGCCTTCAGCGCACGCAGCATCGGGGTCGGTCCGCAGGCGTAGATCACCTCTGCATCCAGTCCGTTGGCCTTGATGGCGTCGATGACATTGCCCTTGGTTCCGGCACTGCCATCCTCGGTAGCTACATAGACCTTGCCATAGGCTTCAAACTCTTCATTTAAGAACAGCACGTCCCGGTAGCCCAGAACCATCTGCTTCTCGCAGTCCAGCTGCTTTGCCAGCTCCAGCATCGGCGGGATACCGATGCCGCCGCCGATCAGGAATGCCTTCTTGTCTTTTAAGGTAAATCCGTTGCCCAGCGGTCCCATGATGATAATGTCATCGCCAGCCTGGTATCCGGAAAATTCTTTTGTGCCTGCACCCACTACGCGGTACACGATGCGCAGTCTGCCCTGCTCCTTATCCACCTCACAGAGGCTGATCGGGCGCGGAAGCAGCTTGCCTGCATCCTTTGTATATACGGAAATGAACTGTCCCGGCTTTGCAGCTTTCGCAATCTCCTCTGCCTGAATCCACATGCTGCAGATATCAGCGGACAGTGCTTCCTGGCTGACTACCTTCGCGGTCAGTTTCGTCTTCTCAGTGTTGTTGTTTTCCATGTATGTCTCCTCCAGCTTTCTGTCGATTACAGTACGCTATCGATTACAGTACGCTGTTGATATCAGCAACCATATCGATCACAGCCTGTCTGGAAGCCTCTGCGAAGTGCTCCGGACCGAACTTTGCGTACTTCTCCTGCTTGTAGGCAGCGATGATACCGCGGGAAGAGTTGACGATAGCACCCAGACCGTCCTCATTGAAGCACGGCTTTAAGTCTTTGGCTGTGCCGCCCTGTGCGCCGTAGCCCGGTACCAGGAAGTAGGTCTTCGGCATCAGCTTTCTCAAAACAGCGCTCATCTCCGGATAGGTTGCGCCCACAACGGCACCTACATTGCTGTACTCGCCGTCCATGCAGTCAGCGCCCCACTCAACAACCTTCTCTGCAACCAGCTCGTAGACCGGTCTTCCGTCAACCAGCTTGTCCTGGAACTCGCCGCTGGACGGGTTGGAGGTCTTTACCAGCACGAACAGACCCTTGTCCTCTGCCTTGCAGACATCCACGAACGGCTTCACGCCGTCGGTTCCCAGATACGGGTTCACAGTCAAAAACTCGGTGTTGAATGCGGTACAGATGCTGCTGCCGACTTTTACCTTGCCCAGATGTGCCGTTGCGTATGCTGCGGAAGTAGAACCGATATCGCCGCGCTTTGCGTCGCCGATGACGATCAGTCCCTTCTCCTGACAGTAGCGGACGGTCTTCTCATATACCTTCAGACCTTCGATTCCGAACTGCTCATACATGGCAATCTGCGGCTTTACGGAAGGAATCAGATCATAGGTGTGATCCACGATCTCCTTGTTAAAATTCCAGATCGCATCTGCTGCTCCCTCCAGGGTCTCACCGAACTCGCCAAAAGACTTCTTCAGGATGTGCTCCGGAAGGTAACCCAACATCGGGTCCAGTCCTACGCAAATCGGTGCTTTTGTTTTCTGAATGTTCTGAATCAGCTTCTGAATCATGATATCCTCCTTGTTTATCTGTAAGTTTATTTGTAACTGAACTATCTCTTTATCTTTATTATATTAACATATCTGTGGGGGGCTTTCAAGCATAAGCTGGCAGAAATGCCCGCCAGATAGCGGTGCCGGTCCGCCTTCGCCGGCAGATGCTTTGCCGCAGACGCCCCCCCCCTTCCCTGCCGTCAGATCAGCCCCGATACCAGCGGCACCACCACCACCGTCATCAGACCTGCCACTGCGATTGCCAGACTGCTCATGGCACCCTCAATCTCTCCTAACTCCAGCGCCTTAGCCGTGCCGATGGCATGAGCAGAGGTGCCCAGCGCCAGCCCTTTTGCTATGGGATCGTTGATCTTCATCACCTTAAACAGTGCTTCTGCGATGATATTTCCAAAGATTCCCGTAACCACGATGCAGACCACCGTGATCGTCACAATACCGCCCGCTTCCTCGCTGACTCCCATGCCGATTGCCGTGGTGATGGACTTGGGAAGCAGGGTCACATAATGCTGATGTCCCAGCCCGAACGCCAGACAGAGGGCGAAAATACTGCCTGCGCTGGTCAGCACGCCCGCAAAGATTGCCGCCACCACAGCCACAAGATTCTTCCGCAGAAGCTCAAGCTGCTTATAAAGCGGAATCGCCAGACAGACTGTGGACGGGGTCAGCAGATAGCTGATGTACTTCGCACTGCTGTTGTAGGTCTCGTAGTCCATATGGAACATCTGCAGGCAGGCAATCACCAGCACCACCGATACCAGCAGCGGATTTAAGATGGCCCAGCCGATCTTCTTTTTCAGCCAGACGCCGAAGAGATAGGCTGCCAGACTCAGCACAAATCCCAGATATAAGGATTCCTGAAGAAAGCTCATGCCCGGTCACCTCCTCTGTCATTCTGATTCCGGTTCTTCCCGCCGGATCTTCCGCCCATCCGCAGCGCCGCCTCCGTCACGATTCCGGTCACCGCCATCACGATCACCGTAGATACCAGACAGATAACGCCGATAGGCACCAGCACGGACCGCATGGCATCATAGCTCTCGATCAGTCCCACCGCCGCCGGAATGAACAGAATCGGCATAATATCCAGCAGAAAGTTGCCGGTGGCCTCAATATCAGAAAGCTTCAGCAGCCCGGTGCAGAGCAGTACCAGCAGCAGAAACAGCCCGTACACGCCGGATGGAACCGGCAGCGGCAGCACGTGATTCAGCAGTTCCCCGACCAGCGTGATGCCAAAAATAATTGCACTTTCCTTCACATATTTCATCTTGTTTTTCTCCTCTCAGGTCGTGTGGTATTTTACCACTCTGTTTAAGAAATAACAATCCTGTTTCTTGTATTCTTTGTGTTTTTTTATTATACTGGAATATACAGATTTTACAAACGATTTCGCAAAAAATCCCACGGAGGTTTCCATATGAAACAAACAGATCGTGACAAGGCTGCCTTTCGCTGCCAGACCAGGCAGCTGACAGAGGGAGAAACCAGCCATCCGACAAAGCAGCAAACGGCACAGCTGACACAGCAGCAGATGTCTGAGATTGCGCAGCTGACTGCTCTCTGCCAGGAGCATGACCATAGTCACAGCTCCTACCCCTTTGAGGAGGACGGAGCAATCCACTTTCTGCTGTACCGACGGCAGACCATAGACTCCGGTTCTGAGGAAATGATGCTCTGCTGCGCACTGGCGCTTCTTCCCTACGACTCGGAAGAGCCTGCTGCCGAGTGCATCGCCTTCACCCGCCCGGACTGTCGGCGGCAGGGATATTTTACAGAGCTTTTGGATCTGGCTCTGGATGCTTTCGAGGACTTCGATATCCTGTTTCCCGTCTTAGTTCAGGTCCCGGACACTCTCGCCACGCTGCAGGCACTAGAGGCAGAGCTGGACTCTCAGGAGCTGCAGATGGAGCTTTCCCTGGAGCAGATTTCAGAACCTTCCGAAAGTCCATTTGTGCTGCGGCGACAGGACCGTTCCGGTGACAGCGGCTGCTCCGGCGAAACGGACGATACTGGCGAAGACATCTGTACCTGGGTACTTATGAAGCCTGGCTGCCCGGATTCCGGCACTTCCACCCGCACCAGCTTCCGCAGCGTACCGGTCAACTCAGAGGACACCTCAGACGGCACCTTCCTCGGCTCCTGCCAGACCACCCCCGTCTCCCGCTCCTGCGTCTGTCTGCACCATGTGGAGATCCTGCCCCAGTATCGGAGACAGGGCTGCGGTACCGCCCTGCTGGAGCAGCTGGCAGCCGCTCTGAAGCACTCCGGAGTCCGCCGTGTGATTCTTCAGGTATCCGGAGACAACGAAGCCGCTCTGGCGCTGTACAAAAAACAGGGCTTCCGCATCACGGAAACCCTGTCCTACTACCTGTACTGAGTCTGCGAAGTCCTCGCTGCCCCTGCCGGCTGTCGCCACCGGCACTGCTTCCACCGCTACTTGCGGACCATACCGCCCTGTGCCTCAATGTTTCGGCGGATGGAGAGCATCTTCTGGTCCGTGCTGGCGATGACATCCGCACACCGGCGCAGCTCCTCGCTGATCTCATCGGCTGCCGCCCCGATATCCTTCTTGTATTTCAGCTGGTGGTCCAGACTTGCCCAGAAGTCCATGGCGATGGTCCGGATCTGCACCTCCACCCGCATGCTCTTCTTCCGGTCAGAGAAAAATACCGGAATCTCGATGATCATGTGGTAGCTGCGGTATCCGTTGGGCTTGGGATTCTTAATATAGTCCTTGACGGCAATCACCGTGATGTCGTCCTGCCGCACCAGCATATCCGCCACCGCATAGATGTCGTCCACAAAGGAACAGATCACGCGGATACCTGCCACATCGTCCAGATTGTCGATCATGGACTCCAGTGTAACGGGAAGTCCTCTCCGCTGCAGCTTCCCCACGATGCTGCTGGGCTTCTTCACCCGGGACTTGATCATCTCAATCGGATTCCGCTGGTTCCGCACCGACAGCTCGTCGTTCAGTACCTCCAGCTTGGTCTTCACCTCACGGATCGCGCAGGTGTACATCATGATCGCCTCCTGGAACTCGCGGGCCTGATGGATCAGCGCTTCCGGCACCTGCACCAGATTCGGCACATTGACCGCAGACTGTACTAATTCACTGTTGGGATTCATATTGATATTCATTGGTACCTGTCACCTCATATAATTTATGATTCCATTATAGCAGAAATCCCCAGCCAGAGAAAGAGACTCTTCCTTAATTTTTCCCAAAATATTATGAACTTTCTGTGTCGTTCTCCCACCCGGTTTCTGGCATATTCCAGTTATTTTTGCTGAAAATACTTTACTTTTCCGGGATATGTGGTATTCTTTTTAGTAAGGCTGTCCAGGCAACGCACCGATATCGGGTGAGCATAACAGAGTTTTGTCAGATGCAGGCAGCAACAGAATTTGGAGGAATTACACATGAGCGAGAATTGTACACATGACTGCAGCAGCTGCGGTGAAAATTGCAGCAGCCGTACTGCAGAGCGGACCAGCTTTCTGGAGCCGTTAAATCCACAGAGCACCGTTAAAAAAGTCATCGGCGTTGTCAGCGGCAAGGGCGGCGTTGGTAAATCTCTGGTTACATCCCTGATGGCTGTCAAGATGAACAGCAAGGGCAAACGCAGCGCCATTCTGGACGCCGACATCACCGGTCCGTCCATTCCGAAGTCCTTTGGTCTGGACACTGACGGCATCAGCATGACTCCGGACGGTCTGATGCTTCCTGCCACCACCGCCACCGGCATCAGCATTATGTCCGCAAACCTGCTGCTTGACAAGGCTACCGAGCCGGTCATCTGGAGAGGTCCGGTCATCGCCGGCGCTGTAAAGCAGTTCTGGCAGGAAGCACTGTGGGAGAACGTGGACTACATGTTCGTGGATATGCCGCCGGGAACCGGTGATGTTCCGCTGACCGTATTCCAGTCTCTTCCGGTGGACGGCATCATCATCGTAACCTCTCCCCAGGAGCTGGTTTCCATGATCGTGGCAAAGGCTGTCAACATGGCAAAGAAGATGGATATTCCGATTCTTGGTCTGGTTGAGAACATGAGCTATCTGGAGTGCCCGGACTGCGGCAAGAAGATCTCCGTATTCGGCGAGAGCCACATTGACGAGATTGCCAAAGAGTTCGACCTTCCGGTACTGGCAAAGCTTCCGATCGATCCGAAGATCGCAGCTTCCGTAGACGCAGGTACCATTGAGTATCTGGAGGAGGAGTGGATGGATGCCGCAGCCGAGAAACTGCTGGAGCTGTAATCCACGGACTGTCAACTACATTTCAAGGACAGAAACAGGGTGCCTGACGACTGAATATCCCATCGTCAGACACCCTGTTTTTCTTCCGATTGCCTTTCACGGCATCATTTCCCAGCACCGTCCTCTTCGGTCCTTTTCCTTAAACTCACTACCTTACACCTGCCGCATCCGCGCCGCCGGTCCCTTCAGCAGCCGGAAGACTCCGGACGCCTCCAGGGTCTTTCCGATGGTATAAAACAGCAGGGAATTGACCGGCCACATCACCAGATTCTTGAACACCCGCATGGGCAGCAGCACCATAAATGCCTTGCCGTACAGCATGCTCAGCCACAGGGTTCCCAGCAGCATATTGCACACAATGCTCACCACCAGCTCCGCGATCAGCACCCGCGGCAGGGAGATGGGCTTCTTGTACAGGAAGCATCCGTACAGCACGCCGCCCACCATGGCACCGATGGTAAAGCCCGGGAAGAATGCCCCGGTGGGCTTGATCAGATACTTTAGCACATCCAGCGCACCGCCGAACACGCCGCCCACCACCGGTCCGAACAGATAGTAGACGAACTGGTTGGCAATGGTGGAGAATCCAATCTTGATATAGTCCCCGATCACAATGGTAAAGTACCCCAGCACCACAGAAATCGCCCCGAACATGGCAGCCGTGGTGATGGTCCGTACCTGACGGAACTCCTGATAGGAATCTGAGAACAAAGTTGCTAATTTCTTCATAAAAAATTACCTCCTTTGCAGACCTCTCGTACTACAAAGGAGATAATGTTCTATCCTCTTTGCAGCGGGATGCGGACTATGCACCGCAAGGACCTCCTCGTCCTTTTCGTCCGGCTGGCAACTCCCCGTCCACCCGGCACTTAACGCGCACAGACCTACTCTGCTTTGCTTATTTTATTTTTCTGCTCAAGTATAGCACAGATTCCGGGTTTGTAAAGAGTTTTTTGTCTTCCTCCCCGGCTCCATTTTCAAATGCCGCCATGAGGATCCGGTTCCGGTCCGAGATCACATAGACATCCCTTCGCGGATTCACCTCATCTGCCAGCTCCGGCTCCACATCTCCTTTTCGCCGATACTGATAGTGGACCGCCCGCTTCTCCCCTTCCTGATACAGGACTTCCTCCTGCACACTCCAGAAATCTCCGCCGGACCGGGGGTATTCTCTCAGCGTCCGGGTAATCACAGCCGGGATCCGGTTCTCATAATACTCCAGCACCAGATGCTCCTCCTGTCCGTCTTCCCCGATTCGCACGCCGACTTCCCGCTGATACAGCCCCAGCACCGTCCGGCTGCTTTCCCGGTACCAGTCCTCTTCCGGTTCAAATCCCAGCTCCGCAAACTCCACCGGGAATTCCCCCTGCCGCTGATACACCATTTCTTCCTGTTCTGACGGTTCAAAACGCATCAGAATACCGGTCATCACCATCATCACCATCATGCTGATGACCACCGCGCCGACACCGTAGCCGATGATCTTCTCCCGCCGGTCCCCGGTGCTGTACTCCCGTATCCACCACATAAGCAGGCTGCTTACGGAGAAAATCACCACAACAAAAGCCAGGGTTGCCACAAAACCCACTGCCCGCATGCTTCCCGAATAGCTGCTGCCAAATGTCAGCAGAATCAGTCCAAACACCAGCGCCAGATAGCACATTCCACACCGGTTTCTCATCCGGATTTTCCCTAATTCCGGCTCCGGCAACGTTCCGCCTTCCCGTATCCGGCGCTCCGCCCTGCGATACCAGCAGGCGGTGCTTATCATCCGAACCGGCACCATGGGCATGATTGCAAGCAGCACCAGCATATTCAAAAGCACCCGCTTCGATGCCAGCGCCTGCCCCGGATTGTCAAGCTGCATCCAGATCATCCATGCAAGCAGGCAGACATTGAGCGCTGCCCCGGCAATCCTGCCCCGTGAAAGAGATGTAGCCTTCAGCTGACGAAGCTCGTCCAGATGCCGTCCGGTCGATACCGCTGCCTTCTGAGCCAATATCTGCCCGCTCTCCGTTCCTGATTTCCATGCTTCTTCCTGATTGTCTCCCGGTTCCACACATCCCGCATCCCGGCTGAAAATCTGCCACACCACACGGCTGCACTGCAGCTTCCAGCCTGCATTCTCATAGGATTCCCGAAACCACTTCGCCTCCCAGCTGCTCTCTCCGTCAAACACCGAGACCCCGGGCATCGCCACCGCCAGATACCGCCTGCTTCCCGGAATCCCCCGCTCAAACCACATCACGCCGGCGCCAAGTCTCTTCAAAAGCCAGCCTTTTTCCGCCATCTGATTCAGATAAGCGGTGTAAGCCGCGCCCTCATATTCCCGAAATTCCAGCATACTGACCCTGAATGATTTCATGCGCTTCCTCCTGTCAGCTTCCCTGCCTCTGCTCTGCACACTGCACAACAGACAGTCTTCTCTACTGCTTTCATTGCACAGCAGACAGTCTTCTCTACCGCTTTCATTGCACAGCAGATTGACTTCTCTACTGCTTTCATTTTACAGGGAATCCGTCCGGAACTCAACGCCGGCAGGCTTACCGTTTCCTTACGATTTCATGACAGGAGAAACCGTTCTACGCCAGCCCTGTCTTCTTCATCACATGAAAATAATAGGGTACAATCGGAATCAGCGCCGCGATCCATGCCGCCGGATCTGCCGCGCAGACCCCCATAAAGCCGAATCCCAGTTTCACTGCCACCGCCACTGCAATCGCCCGGGCAATCAGCTCAAAGACACCGCCCATCATCGGCATGAACCCGTAGCCCAGCCCCTGCAGCGCATTGCGGTACAGGAAGATGCTACCTAAGAACGGATAGCACCAGGACACCGTCACAAAATACTGCTTCGCCGCCTGGATCACCTCAGTCTGCGATCCCTCCACGAAAATATGAATGAGCGTCTCTCCGAACAGACTGACGATGGCAATGGTGACTACACTCCAGACCAGAATCATGATCTGTGTCACCTTTACACCCTGTTTAATCCTCTCCATCTCACCGGCGCCACGGTTCTGTCCCACATAGGTGGCAATGGTCGCGCCGAAGGAGACAAACACCGTGCAGACGATGTTCTGGATCTTTCCGGCTGCGGAAAATCCCGCTATGTAGACTGCACCGAACACATTGACCGCACCCTGCACGATGATGGTGCCAATGGCGGTAATGGAGAACTGCAGTCCCATGGGAATACCGATGGAAAGCAGCTTCCGCATGGTTCCGAAATCAAGAGAAAAGTCCTCTTTCTGAAGCCGCAGAATCTCGAACTTCCGGATAATGTAGACCAGACACAGAAGCGCCGAAATCCCCTGGGCGATCACCGTCGCATAGGCGCAGCCCTCCACGCCCATATGGAACTGAACAATGAATATCACATCCAGCGCCACGTTGATCACCGCGGAAATAATCAGGAAATATAAGGGTGATTTTCCGTCTCCCAATGCCCGCAGCACCGCCGCAAATGCATTGTATGCCGCCGTCACAAACAGCCCTGCGTAGATGATTGCCATATAGGACGCCGTGTCATGGATGATGTCATCCGGCGCATTCATCATCCGCAGAATCGGATAATTCAGCACCAGAAGCGCCGAGGTCATCACCACCACAAAGCCCAGGCACAGATAGATGGACATGGCAACATAGTGCCGCATCCGGTCGTATTTTCTCGCTCCAAAGCTCTGCGCCACCATGATCGCAAATCCGCTGGTGATCCCGTTCATCCAGCCGATGACCAGGAAGATCAGCGAGGAGGTGCTTCCGATCGCCGCCAGGGCATTGACGCCTATGTAGCGGCCCGCGATAATAGAGTCCGCCAGATTGTAAAACTGCTGGAAGATATTTCCCAGACAGGTCGGGATCATAAATGCAAGGATCAGCCCCATCGGGCTGCCTTTTGTCATGTCATTTGTCATACTTCACACTCGTCCTTCCGTCGTTCATCCCCATGTCCTGCCCTCCACTGAGGCAGTTCCTTCTCCCCGGTCCGCATTTCACCGCTGCATCAGCCTCTCCCCGTTGACCTTCAGCCACTGCCGCTGCTTCCGGTAATCCGGCAGCACCGACTCCACCACCGCCCAGAACCGCGGCGAATGGTTCATCTCCCGCCGGTGAGCCAGCTCGTGGACCACCACATAGTCCAGCACCTCCTCCGGTGCCAGAATCAGCCGCCAGTTAAAGTTCAGATTCCCCTTCCCGCTGCAGCTTCCCCAGCGGGTCTTCTGATCCCGCACGGTAATCCGGCCGTAGGTAACCTCCATGAGCCTCCCGTAGAGCGCCGCCTTCTGCTCAAATACCGCCCGGGCAAGCTCCCGCGCCTTGCGGTAATCGCGCTCCCCCCAGGGAGTCTGCTGCTCCCGCTGCGTCTCCTGCTCCTGCCTGCGGATCCTTAACTCCTGCTGTTTTCTCCGGATCCAGTCCTCTTTTTCCTGCACAAATCCGTCGATCACGCTCCGGCTGCACCGCCTGGGCGCCCGCACCTTCACGCTTCCGTCTGGCTCGATCTGAATGGCAATGGTCCGTCTGGACGACCGGACCAGCTCATACTCCACCACCTGCATCTCACACCCTCTTCTGTCCGATTATCTTACAGAATCATCAGCAGAACTGCCACAATGCAGACAATGCTGATCAGAATCGAGAAGGAATTGATGGCGCTGGACAGACCGATATCATTTTTCAAATCCGCCGTAAATGCCGGAGCCGCCGATGCAATCGGGCTGAATACCAGCAGAGTCAGCGCCTGACGATATTCCAGCTCCAGAGGAAGCAGGAAGAAGCATCCCAGCGCCAGCAGCACCGCGATTCCATAGCGCACAGCCAGAATCCGGACAATGGTTCCCATCTGCTCCCGGTCTCCCGACAGCTTGAAGCCCACGCCAATCATCAGCATGGCCATAAAGGCGTTGGCATTTCCGATGATTCCGGCGAAGGAAGTGATCGTCTCCGGCACCGGAATATGCAAAAGCGCCAGTGTAATCATGATCAGGTACGTGTCAAAGGGTACGGAGCGGATCAGCGTCTTTATGATCTTCATCACAGAGAATCTGCCGCCGTCTCCCTGCACCATGGATGCCACGCTGTAAGCGCCGCCCAGACAGATAAATGCGTTGCCCGTATCAAAAATACTGGTGGTCACGACACCGATCGGCCCCAGAAAGCTCTGTGCAAACGGCAGCGTAAAATTCCCGATATTGTATCCGGCAATATTCAGCATTTCAAATGCACGCTGCTTCTTCGAAGCACGCAGATTCATCAGAAACGCCAGTCCCATATACAGCACTCCGGCCCCCAGCCCGATCAGGCTGATTGCCAGCATGGACACCTCGATTTCCTTGTTGGCAAAGCTGGTCACAATTGCCGCCGGAAGGGTGATCTTCAGCACAATCTTCGACAGCACATGGAAGTCCCCCTCTTTAAAAAAACCTCTTTTTCTCAGTACATATCCAAGAAAAATGATTGCGACAAAGCACATGGCTCTTGTCAGCACATTGATCATTTCCATCGTTCTTCTCCTTGTTTTTCTGATTTTTATCAGGCTTATTATACTCGATAATTCCGGATTCTTCCATTGGAATTTATACCAAAAATCCGCAATTTCACCGAGGTGGGATATCCGTTGTGGTGAATGTGATCTGCGCTCTGCTCCCGTGTCAACCTGTAATGTGAATTGTCAACCTGCTCAGAGCTTGTATTGTCAACCTTACTGTAACTTTTGGTTGACAATCATTCTTTCGTGTGATATACCTTACCTTAGATTTCCGGAATCCCGGCGCTTCCCCGCGGAGCGCCCTGAATCACAAGAGGCACTTCTCCGTGATTCCATATTTTGACGAAAAAGGAGCATACTGATATGAGCCAGTTACAGACTTCCCCCGCAGCAGCAACCAGACACACCGACACCGCCACCCCAAGATCCGGCCGCCGGTTTTCCACCCGCGACATGGTGCTTGCAGGCATGTTCGCAGCCGTATTAGCCGTCATTTCTCAGATTTCCCTTCCCATGCCCACCGGCGTACCAATCACCATTCAGGTCTTCGGCGTGGCGCTGGTAGGCGTGGTGCTGGGATGGCGGCTGGGCACCTTCGCAACCATTGTCTATATTCTGATCGGCGCTGCCGGTCTCCCGGTATTTGCCAACTTCCACGGCGGTTTCGCCTCTCTGGTAGGACTGACCGGCGGTTATATCTGGGCGTGGCCGATCATGGTGCTGCTGTGCGGCATCAATCCCCCCATCGGCAATAAGCACGCTGCCTTTGCTCTCCGCATCGCCCTGTCTCTTCTGGGTCTTGCCTTCGTGGAGGTCATCGGCGGACTTCAGTGGGCTGCCCTGTCAGCGGAAATGTCCATCGGAGCCATTTTCACCTACTCCATGGTAGCCTTTGTGCCGAAGGACATCCTGATCACGGTGCTGGCCGTGGTCATCGGACTTCCCATGCGGAGACTGGTCAACCATTAAAGAAATCCTGTGCCAAAATACTCATAATGCAAGACAGACCGCCTGCACCGGACATGCTTTCTACGGCATGCACCCGTGCAGGCGGTCTGCTTTTCAGCCTACGCCAAAATCTGTGATCTCATACAGCACTTCCACCGCCGGATCGTCCAGCAGCCACTGATATTCCTTCATAAACCAGGCAACCAGCGCCTCATCCCGCTTGATCGGTGTGGTATTGTTGTTATACACATTCACCGTTCCCAGCTTGAAATATTTCTTCAGATACTCAATGTCCCGGGCGATCATTTCCTTCGTCTGTCCCTGAATTCCCACCATCAGACATGGAGAATCAAAGTATTCTGCCACCTCCTCCGGTCCGGAAAAGTCCGCGTGCTTATTTAACACCCGCTGGCGAAAATCATCGTCAAAGGTCTCCACACCAATCTTAAATACAATCGGCACCGGCATCCGCTTTCTCATCTCGTCCAGCTTTTTGCGGTACATCCAGTGAGATTCAAAGAACAGCTTTTTGATGTTTTTCTCCCGGACTACCTCCGCAATCTCATCCAGGGTCTGCTCCGGCAGCTCAAAGCAGCTGCCGGAATTGATCACCTCCAGCACGCCCAGTTCACCGGTCACCTGCTTTAATACACCGTGATTCAGCTTTGCCATAGCCGCCGCATCCCGCCCGTTGTCCTCAATATAATCACAGAATGCACACTTTCCCCAGGCACAGGGAAAGCCTCTCAGCAGGCAGATTTCCCGCTCATTTTTACCGATGATTTTGCTGTAACGCTCCTCCGGTACACCCATGGTTGTCTCCTCCTTTTTTATACTTGCTGCCCTGGTTTCTCAGGCATTTCGTCCATTCCGGCTCTCGCTTTTCGCTTCAAATCTGTCGACCTCCGCTCCATCTCTGCTTCATATCATAAGGCAGCGCCCGCAGCAGCACAGCCACCAGCAGCAGGCTGATGACCCGGTCCAGATAGTCCGTCACGATCTGCACCACAAATACGCTTCCCGTCATCCCCAGCGGGGTCTTTGCCAGCAGCTGCACCAGCACCGTGGAGCCGGAGGACGTGATGCCGCCGAACAGCTTTGCGCAGATCAGGGAGCTGGCAATGGTTCCCGGAATCGTGATCAGGAGCGCCGCAAGGAACAGACGACCATATCGAAACAGTCTCCCGCTTCCCGCCAGACCTTCTTCGCTCTGTGAAGACTGACCAAATGAAACGTCTCCGATCTGCATTCTTCTTCCTGCAAGTCCTGCCATCAGTCCCGTAATCATGCCGACCGGTGCAAAGTACAGGGAATAGATATCCGTTGTCATTCCCAGCACCAGTCCGCTGAGCAGATTCGGCAGCATTCCGAAGACCGGCCCCATCAGTACACCGGTCAGAATCGTGCCGATGCTGTCCAGATAAATCGGCAGACGCAGTGTCAGCGCCAGCTGTCCGCCTGCCACATTGATGCAGACTGCCATAGCCACCAGGCAGAGCTGCAGAGCTGTCATTTTTCTATTCATAACGCGTCTCCCCCTTCACTTTCTTCTGCACATCGGGTTCCACAAGCTCCTCAATCAGATCCAGTTTCTGCTCATCCATTCCCAGAATCCGTGCAAAGAACATCCGGAAAAATCTCACCGGATCGGTCTCGGTAAGCACCACGGCGTTGGCTTCCTTCCGGTAAAATCCCATGGAATCCACCACCGTCTGTCCCACAGATATGCCTTCCGTCTCCACCGCTGTATAAGCCTCCAGCCCGCTGCAGAGAGACCGGTCTGCAAAGTAAGCCACCGCCAGAGGATCGTTGATCACACAGCCGATCAGATGCTCCCACTCCCAGTGAAAATCAAAATAAAACTTCGTAATTGCCTGTACAAATTTTCCGGTTTCCGGGTTCAGACGCTTCATATATTCCAGCAGATTCGGTGTCAGAACGATCTGTCTTGTCACATCCAGACCGATCATGGATATCTTCTTTCCAAGCTCCGCCGCCGTCTCATAGACCAGCGCCGCCCCGTCCGGATCGCACCAGTAGTTGTACTCTGCCACCGGAGAACAGTTGCCATGGCTGCGGAAATTGCCTCCCATGGACACGATTTCCTCAATCTGCGCAAATGCCTGCGGTGCCCGCTGTATCAGCTGTGCCAGGTTCGTCATCGGTCCCAGCGCAATGACCGAGCAGGACTTTAAAGTATCGTCTCTGCCCTCTGCACCGTCCCTGTCCTCTGCATCGTCCCGAAGACTGCCCCGTGCCAGCACCGGCTTTCTCCGAAGACTGCCCCGTGCCAGCACCGCCAAACCGCCATTCCAGATACTCCACAGCACTCATTTTCTGCTCATATCCCGGCACCTCCGGCAGGAAGCTTTCTCCCAGCCCGTCTGCGCCGTGGGTGTCCAGGGCATTGACATACTCCCTTTTCAGCGGCCGGTCCGCGCCCACATACACCGGAATATCCAGCCGTCCCATCTGTTTCAATATCTTTTTTGCATTGGAAAATCCCATCTCCACCGGGCAGTTCCCGCACACGATGGTGATTGCCTCCACCTTCAGTTCTTCCATGGAAAGCGCCAGCATCAGTGCAAGGCTGTCGTCGATTCCCGGATCACAGTCGATGATCACATTTCTCTTCATCATTTCGCCCTCTCATGTTCTGCGGCAAAGGCACTCCTCTTCCTTATAAACAGATAACGCGTCACCGACGCATTACCTGATATGCATGACAATAAAAAAGATGCTGCTTCTGCCGTTCTTTTTGAGGACCTCAATAAGCACAACAAAAGCAGCACCCTGTTATTCACAGCATGTGCTCCAATTTGCCTAGTTTTTTATACTGGGAGGTTCCCGAACCAGTCGGCTTGCGCCAATGAAACGTGGCTAGTATAGCATAGTTTTGCGGGATAATCTACCCCTATTTCCATCTTTCAGAACTGGACTGGTCAATATTTATAGTTTTGGCTATTTCTATCCAGTCCATTTTCTGTTATACTGCCACTTACAGTGAACAGCTGCCATCTCCGGTCGCTGTTCTGAGACTTCACAATTTCGTGCAAACCAATATTCAGGAGGTTTTTACTTATGAAACGAATCATTACTCTTCAGGATATTTCCTGCGTGGGACGCTGCTCCATCACCGTGGCACTTCCGGTCATCTCCGCCATGGGCGTGGAATGCGGCATCCTGCCCACTGCGGTTCTGTCCACTCACACCATGTTCAAGACCTTTACCTGCAAGGACTTATCCGACCAGATTTCCCCCATCGCAGATGCCTGGGAGAAGGAACAGATTACCTTCGACGGCATCTACACCGGCTACCTGGCATCCGCCCGGCAGTGCGACCAGGTGTGTGAGTTCTTCGACCGCTTTGCCACCCGCGAGAACCTGGTTCTGGTGGACCCGGCCATGGCTGACAACGGCAGCCTCTACGGCGCTTTCGACGAATCCTTCCCCGCAGCCATGGCAAAGGTCTGCGCCAAGGCCGACATCATCCTGCCCAACATCACCGAAGCTGCCCTGCTCACCGGCATGCCTTATAAGACCGAATATGATGAGGCTTATATTCAGGAACTGCTGGAAAAGCTGCTGAAGCTTGGCTGTAAGACAGCCGTCCTCACCGGCGTCAGCTACAGCCCGGATCAGCTGGGCGTGGTTTACTTAGACCGTGACGGACAGAGTTTTTCCTACTTCACCCGCCGCTGCGCCACCAGCTATCACGGCACCGGAGACCTGTACTCCTCCACCGTTCTCGGCGGACTGATGCGCGGCTTAAGCCTGGGAGATGCGCTGGCACTGGCCGCTGATTTCGTGGTTTCCTGCATCGATGCCACCGCCCAGTCCACCAGTGCCCGCTGGTACGGTGTGGAATTTGAATCCCAGATTCCGGTATTGTGTGAGATGTTGAAGAAGAGGCTGATGAAGTAACTCTCTCATTGATATACAGGTATACCTGATTCCTGCAGACATACGCCGTCAAGTGTATGAAACAACCTTCTGTTTGATTGAGGCAAACCTCATGCGTACCAATGCTAAACTACCACCGGCTGAAGCCGGTTGGTTATCGCGGCTTAAAAGCCACGCTTTACGCCTGAAAGGCGTACTTTGGGCTAATGCCCTCCTCTTGTGCCTGACTGGACGTCAGCTGACTCGGAGACACCGGCGGCCTGCTAACGACAACCCCCGTTTTCCCCAGGCCGCCTCTCTCCCCTCTACCCCGTATGGCATGCCTTCTCCACGTCCTTTAGCTTCTTCACCTCCACCAGAATAATGTCATTTCCGATCTGAACCACATCGCAGTAGGGGATCACGAACTCCTTCTCCCTGCCGAATATCCCGCACAGGCAGCCCGGTCCGGGTATAATCAGATGGGTAATGCAGCCTGTCTTCTCGTCAAATTCCACGTCCCCTACAAATCCCAGACGTCTGCAGTCGCAGATATTGATGACCTCTTTTTTCTTCAAATCAAAAATACGCATAGGCTGCACCTGAGATTCTCTTGGTGTATCCTATGCGTATACCGCTTCTATGGTTCCAGTTCCCAGGACACCCCGGGTGTTCCCTTAAGGTCCAGATAGAACCATACGCTGGTGCAGCAGGTGTAGGGGGCGATCCACAGAAAGCCGATTCCCAGGCTGACATATCCCAGCAGAAAAATTCCAGTAAAGCTGAGCCAGAGCTTCACAAACCGCCACCGGTTTCCCCTCATCAGCGCCTTACTGAAGCCCATGCACTGTCCGATCTGCAGCTCCGGATCCTCCACCAGCACGAACAATGCCTGGGTGTAATTCAGCATCAGAACGATTCCAACCGCCAGACACAGCACAAATCCGGTCATTCCCGTGGCAAATCCGACGGTGCCGCCGATCAATCCGCCGAGGCAGACGCTGACCACCATTCCCACCAGCGACGCGCCCACGGGAAACAGGGTCAGCAGCAGATACAGCCCCAGAAACCGGAAGGGATGGTGCTTCCACGGGTACAGAAGATCGGAAAGCCCCGCAGCCCCCTCTGTACAGATGCGATAGCAGATGCGCATGTTGCCGATGGCCATGAAGATGGTAAGCAGAGTTGCCAGCAGATAGCTCAGGATAGAGCCTGCCGTCATCAGGGACGCCGTTATCAGAGCTGTCCCAAGGACTGACGGTCCCCCAGTCATGTGCAGCGCCCGACTCACCATTTGCACATAACTCAGTATGTAATACGGAATGTACATCACGAAAATCGCCAGCTGGCTCACCAGCTGACCGCCGCAGGACACACCGTAGTGCCCCAGAAGCGCCCTCTTCGCCATGGTCTTTAACTGTCCTGAAGTTCTTTTCACAGAGAAATCCCTCCTCTCATAAGCTCCGGATAATCCGGCACCGCTTCCACGCCGGGGAGGGTGGTAATCCCTTTTTTCATTTCATACATCAGTCTTCCCGCCAGTGCTGCCGTCAGAAGCAGACTCAGCACAATTCCCGCCAGGGAGAGGATCAACCCCGCCTTCGCTTTTCCTTCAAACCTGCCCTCCGGTCTGGACAGCAGGGCAAACAGGATTCCCAGTCCGCCAAAGATCAGTCCGCCGTAGCAGCAACAGCAGGTCACCACCGACAGGATTCCCATGACAAGAGAAGCAGTCGCCATGTGACTGGGCGACTGCTTCTCCTGTTCCCGGGAATACTCTGTCTGAGATATCTGAGGCTCCTGCATGACGTCCTGCCCGGACGGTATATGTTCATCATACTGCTGATATTCCATAGATTCTCCCTTCGTATTCTCCACGGTTCCTGTATGTTTCTTCGAGGGCATTCTGCTCCCTTGAACTTCCTGCCACTTAGAATAACGGAACCACTGCTCCCTCGTAGGTGCTGTCGATGAAGTTCTTGACTGCCTCGCTGGTCAGTGCCTCTACCAGTGCCAGAACAGCCTCGTCCTTCTCCTTGCCCTCCTGTACTGCAACGATGTTGCCGTAGGTGGTTGCTGCGATGGACTCTGCATCCTCGATAGCCAGTGCATCGGATACCTTTAAGCCTGCCTCGATTGCGTAGTTGCCATTGACAACTGCCACGTCCACATCCTGTAAGGAGCGCGGAACCTGAGCTGCCTCGATCTCCAGAATGTCCAGATTCTTCGGGTTTTCAACCACGTCGGTCTTGGTTGCATTTAAGCCCACACCCTCGGTCAGCTTGATCAGACCCTGTGCCTCTAACAGAAGCAGTGCTCTTGCCTCGTTGGTGGCATCGTTGGGAACTGCTACCTTCGCGCCGTCAGCCAGTGCATCCAGAGATGCGGTCTTGCCTGCGTAGATGCCGAACGGCTCGTAGTGGATGGCGCCTGCGCTCACCAGCTTGGTTCCGTTCTCTGCGTTAAACTGCTCCAGGTATGGATAATGCTGGAAGTAGTTGGCATCCAGATCGCCGGTATCCAGTGCCAGGTTCGGCTGTACATAGTCGGTGTACTCCTTGATCACCAGCTTGTAGCCCTTCTCCTCCAGAGCCGCTGCTGCTGCCTCCAGAATCTCTGCATGGGGTGCCGGGCTTGCGCCTACGATGATCTCCTTAAGCTCTGCCGGTGCCTCTGCTGCGGTGGTCTCTGCTGCCTCACCTGCTGCAGTGGTCTCTGCTGCCGCGGTAGTTGCTGCGGTGGTCTCCTCTGCCTTGCTGCCGCCACATGCGGTCAGCGCTGCTGCTGCCAGTACAGCTGCTGCAATAACACTGATTGATTTTCTCATAATGCTTGTCCTCCTCTGATATGAGTATTTTGATTTATTTATATGGCTCTCGCCAACAGCCTGGTGACGCGCTTTTTTCGCCCGCCGCCGACTGCTAAATCCGCCTTGCCGGATCCCCCTTACCGGATTCGCTTGTCGCTGGTCCGCGCTATCTTCATGAACACCTCCTGGATGATCTGAACGATGATCACAAGCAGTGCCACATTCACAAGCATCATGTCGGTCTGATAGCGGTAATAGCCGTAGTTGATGGCGATGGTTCCCAGGCCCCCGCCGCCGGTAAATCCCGCCATGGTGGAATATCCCAGGATTGTGGTGATGGAGATGGCCGCTCCCACCAGCAGAGACGGCTTCGCCTCCGGCAGAAGCACCTTCCAGATGATCTGCCAGGTGGAAGCACCCATGGACTTGGCTGCCTCGATGACGCCTGCGTCCACTTCCTTGAAGGAGGATTCCACCATACGTGCGATATACGGCGCTGCTGCAATCACCAGCGGCGGCACCACTGCCTTCGCTCCCAGCGTCGTTCCCACAACCATTCGTGTAAACGGCAGAACCAGAATCAGCAAAATGATAAACGGGACTGAACGCAGCAGATTGATGACAACTCCCAGCATCTTCTGCAGCAGCGGCATCGGCCGGATGCCATCCTTATCCGCCACCACCAGGATAATTCCCAGCGGAATGCCGATCAGGTAGGAGATCGCCGATGAAGCAAATACCATGAACAGGGTCTCCATAATGCCTGTTTTGATCAGTTCGATAATCTGCGGACTAAATGTCATTTTCCCGCACCTCCTCATACTGGATTTTCACCGATTTCAGATAGTTCAACGCCCGGTTGGCGTCTGCATCGTCCTCCGGCAGCTGCACGATCATCTGACCGTACGCCTTGCCTCCGATATCCTTGGTGGAGGCATACATGATATTCACCGGCACCTTGCTGGCAAGGATCATGTTGGCGATCACCGGCTCCATGGACTCCCGTCCGTCGAAGGTGATTCGAATCTGCTTTGCCTTGTCGAACTTCACCGTGGTCGCCGCATCCCCCAGAATCAGCTGTCTTCCGATCCTGGACTTTGGCTCGGAGAAGATGTCGGATACCTTTCCCGCCTCGGCGATGTGGCTGTGATCGATGATTGCCACCCGGTCACAGATGGCTTCGATGACTGCCATCTCGTGGGTGATCACGATCACCGTGATGCCCAGCTCCCGGTTGATCTGCTTTAGCAGCTCCAGGATCTGCTTGGTGGTGTTGGGGTCCAGGGCGCTGGTGGCCTCATCGCAGAGCAGCACCTTCGGGTTGGTGGCAATGGCTCTGGCAATCGCCACACGCTGCTTCTGACCGCCGGAAAGCTGTGCCGGATACGCCTTGGCACGCTCCTCCAGTCCCACCAGCTTTAAAAGCTCCATGGCACGCTCCTCCGCCTTCTTCTTCGGATAGCCTGCAATCTCCATGGGGAAGCAGATGTTCTTCAACACATTTCTCTGTGCCAGCAGGTTGAACTGCTGGAAGATCATGCCCATGGACTGTCTCGCCTTTCTCTGTTCCTTCCCGCTCATGGCTGCCAGGTTCTCCCCCTCGAACAGCACCTCACCGGAGGTCGGAATCTCCAGCATATTGATGCAGCGCACCAGGGTACTCTTGCCTGCGCCGGAGAGACCGATGATGCCGAAGATCTCCCCACGGTGAATGTCCAGGTTGATGTCGTCAAGCGCCACCACCGGTCCATTTGCCGTCTTAAATTCCTTTCCCATGTTCCGCAGCCGGATAATCGATTCTTCTGTTGCCATCTCATACTCCTTCTTTCGTTTGTCAGTCGCTGTAACACATTTTCATTTCCCGCAAATCAGAAAACACGTCACCGGCGCGTTTCCCGATATGCATGGCAATTAAAAAAAGAGACCTCAGCCTGCATAGACTGCGATCTCCCAACTGGTTGCCCGATTCCGGTTCCCTTATCCGATTCACTCTTCATCCATGCAAACTATATCTGACTTTTCAAGCATACGAACATACGGCACATGTACATCATGCCGTTCATCATAGCCATATTCATCTGCATAGTGGTCTGCTGAGTCATATCGGTGTCCTCGTCTTCTATCATTATCATTGAAACGAAAATGCTCTATGGGTGTTATCTTACGTCACCATAGAGCATTTGTCAAGACAATATGTAAGTTTTCTACGAATTCTCCGGCTCTTCCTCCCGAATCACCGCCAGAACCCGGCTGAGCTTCTTCTGCCGGAAGTAGCGGTATACACCTGCATGATACCACCGGAACTGCCCGGTTCCAAAATAATCTGCCCGGTATCGAAGCTCCGTGGTTACGTCTGTGCCATGAAGAATCTGATCCACAATAAACCTCCGGTCTTCCGGATGGATCATGGGATTCGTCTGCAGCGTCTCCGCATATTGAAGAGCTGCCCGCTCTCTCATCCGGTCTCCGTCCGCCATGGTAAACAGCGCATAGTCGTTGAAGGGATCGTAGTCCATAACCAGTGCGCACCCGCTGCGAAGGAGGACATTGCACTTCTCCACCGTCCAGTAGGTACTGCCCTGCTCCTTCTCCTGTCCGACTGTGATCTCCTTGTCGCCCACCATACTGTCAGCCATCAGCTTCTCGAACTCCTCCACCGGCATGGGTCTGCCGTACAGATAGCCCTGCACAATGCGGCAGTCGATGGACTTTAAGAAGTTGGCTTCCCGCTCGGTCTCCACGCCCTCGGCGATCACCGGCATGCCCAGAGAATGAGCCAGCCTTACCACCGATTCCACAATGCTGCCGCCCTTGTCCATGTGGGTCTCCCCGCCAAAGAACTTCATATCCAGCTTCAGCACATCCACCGGAACATCCTTCAGCATGTTGAGGGAAGAATATTCGCTTCCAAAATCATCCATCTCGATGGTAAATCCCATCTCCTGCAGCTCTTCCACCACAGAGATCATCTCCTGCTGCCGCTCCGCGTAAGCCGATTCCGTAATCTCCAGATGGAGATACCGAAACGGAATATCATACTGCTCCAGACAACGCTTCAGCCCCGGAATCAGATCCGGATTCTGAATATCATACTTGGACAGATTGACGGATATGGGAATCAGCGTTCCCTGCTTCTTCCACTTTGCAAGCAGCTCGCAGACCCGATCGCAGATGTAGGAATCCAGCTTGTCGATGAACCGGTTGCTCTCAAAGACCGGGATAAATTCCGCAGGCGATATCATGCCACGCACCGGATGCTTCCAGCGTACCAGCGCCTCTGCGCCCACCAGCAGATTGCCCACATGGTCGTACTGAGGCTGCAGATAGATCTGGAACTGCCCTTCCCGCAGCGCCGTCTCCATCTCATTGGTGATTCTCTGATTTTTCAAAAGCACATCCAGATAGGCATCCTTGTAAATGCGGACGTGGGTGCTGCTTGCGTCCTCCTGGTTCTGCATGGCAATCTGTGCATACTCCAGAAGCTGTCCCACATTTCGCTCATGCTGCCTGTTGATATAGATACCGATCTTGAACTGAATCCGGATCCGCGCTCCCCTGCACTCCAAGAATTCCACATCCGGAATATGAACCTTCCGAAGCTCCTCCTCGTCAACGGGATAGCAGATCAGGAACTGGTCCGAATAGAGCTTGCCGTACACGCCCTCCTTACCGATGCTCTCCCGCAGCTTATCCGCAATATGTAACAGGACCATATCTCCACGTTCTCTGCCGAACATCTCATTGATCAGCTTGAACTTCTCCACATTGATCCAGAACAGGGAGTAGACCTTCCTGGGATGCTGCTCCATCAGATCATTTGCCTTCTCCACAAAGTAATCCCGGTTGTAAAGCCCCGTCAGTCCGTCGAAGCTTGCCTGACGGAACATCTTCTCCTGATACAGACGGTCCGCCTTCATCCGCTCCTCTGCCAGGCGGATCCGTTCCCGTTCCTCCTGCTCCGTCCGTCTGCGTCTGACTCTGAAAAAGAAGCTGACGATTCCCACCAGCATCGCCATCAGGATCACCAGAAGCACATCCATCTTCTCATAGATCCATTCCCTCGGGTTCATCACGTAGGAACTGGCTGCCGTATTGTCCACCACCAGCTGCCGCACGTCCCGTCCGTCAAATGACGCGATTCCCTTGTTCAGAATTGAGATCAGTTCCGGATCCGAGTCACTGCCCACAGCCATGGTGATGTCTTCCAGAATGCTCTCCGTGTTGAAGATACTGAGCTTCTTGTAGTAGGGACTCTGCAGCAGATATGCGCCTGTGATCTCATTGACCAGGGTCATGTCTGCCTCTCTCTTACGCACCATCTCCAGCCCCTCCTGATGGGAGCGGCACGTGACGATCCGCACCTCCGGGAACATGTCCCTGATGCGGCTCTCCATTCCGTACATATCCTCCGGTATGGCAAGCACGAACTCCTGCTCCAGCGCCAGAGTCTCACCGGACCGGGTCACTGCCACCATCCTGCCTTCCACGATGGTGTCCAGAATCTCTATCTCATCCATGTAGGTAATCAGGCTGTTGACCAGAAACGGCGCCATGATCACATTGGGATGCTCCTTCAGATAGTCCCAGGGAACGACCCCCTCCGGCATCCTGGTATACACAAAGTCCAGCCCGGTCTTGTCAGAAAGCCGTTCCAGCGCATCCACTATGATTCCCCCATACTGCTTTGTGGAATCGCGGTACTCACAGATCAGCGGAAAGTCCGCTACCAGTGCCACCTTCACCTGCTTATGCTGCTGAATATACTCCTTCTCCTCCCGGGTGTATGCGTTCTGTACGGGAGCCGTAAAATACTTCTGGTGAAGTCTGCTCTCATAGTAATGATCCCGGCTGCGGATCCTGCGAATCGCCGAATCCAGCTCCGGATTCAGATCACTGCGTTTTTTGCTGGTAGCATAGTAAAGCGGTGTATATCCGAATCTGCCGATGATCTTATAGTCTCCCAGATTGCGGATGTCGCTCAGATTGACACAGTCAATCTCGTTCCGTCTCAGCGCCTCCGCCAGTTCACCTTCCGTGTCATAATGTAAAAACTCATACCGGAAGTGATTCTGCTCGCTGTAGCTTTCCAGCTTCCTCGACAGAGTAGACCCGGTCAGCGTGCCGATCCGTATGCCGTCAAAGGCTTCAAAATCCTCATAACCGTAGTCTTTGGAGTCGTGCTCCACCAGCAGGCAGTTCCCCGCATAGATGGATGGAACCGAAGGAAAGCTCATGGTCTTAAGCCGGTCCTCCGTCCGCTCCACCCCGCCCAGAAGATCGATCTCCCCGCTTTCCAGCCTGGAAATGCATTCCTGCCAGGTCCCCTCCACATATTCATACTCCCAGCCGGTTTCCTTCGCGATCTCCGTCAAATACTCATAATCGTAGCCGTCATGATACCGCTCCTGTGCAACGGTGTGATATCCCTCTTCGGTGTAATAGCCTACCCGCACCTTCTTTCCCGGCGCTCCATAAGCTGTAAAACAAGTCATTCCCACACACAGCACGATCAGGAACATCAAACGAATCCCACTTTTTCCCCATACATATTTCTTCATTTGTGCTTCCTCATCTTACCATTATTCTTTGCTTCTATTATACTATGATATCTGTTTTTTTCAATCATTCGTCTGCCCGTTTTTACCCCCCCCCGTTAAGATTTTGTTAAGATTTCTTAACAACATCTTAACGGCGTATCATATCCTCTGCAAAGATTCCGTACCCCCTGGCAGAATCCTGAACAAAGACGTGGGTCACCGCCCCCACAAGCTTCCCGTCCTGCAGGATCGGACTGCCGGACATACCCTGGACGATGCCCCCGGTCAGCCGCAGAAGGTCCTCATCCACCACCCGGATCACCAGGCTCTTATTTTCCTGCACCGGATTTAAGTCCGCCTTCAGGATCTCGATCTCATAGTCCTGCACCTGCCCGGACACGTTGCTTCGAATCCACGCCTGCCCTCTGTGTACATCCTGCTTATAGCCCACCTCCACCGGCTCTCCCGGAAGCTTCTTTCTCATCGTCTCATTGATCTTCCCGAATATCCCGATCTGGGTATTCTCCTCCACCGTTCCAAGCCTGGTCCCCGGTCCGTAGTAGATCACCCCCGCCATGACCCCCGGCTTCCCGATGGTTCCCTTCTCGATTCCCAGAATCTCCGTCTCGTACAGCGCCCCTTCCCCGATCTCCACCACCTCGCCGGTGTCGCTGTCGCTGATTCCGTGTCCCAACGCGCCGAAGTTTCCATTTAGGTCCACATAGGTCATGGTCCCGATTCCCTGGGTGTCATCCCGCACCCACGCCCCCAGCTTGTAGCTGCCATCCTCCGTCTTCACCGGATTCATCCGCACGTCCATCCGGCTTCCGTTTCTGCGCACCCGGAGCAGCGCCTCGCTCTCTCCGATCCGGTTCAGGCTGGTGATCAGCGCCTCCTTGTCCTCCAAAGGCTCCCCGTTGATCGCCTCAATGTAGTCCCCGCTTTGCAGCACCCCGTATGCCGGCTCCATTTCCTGCCCTCTTGCGTCGGTGACCCGCCCGGTTCCGATCACCATCACTCCCCGGGACTTTAAGTAGATTCCCACCGGCGTCCCGCAGGGAACCGCATACTGGGTGTCCACCACGTCCACCTGAATCTCCTTGAACCGGATCTTCCCAAACAGCTCCACCCCCACCCGAAAGCTCCCCTGATCCGCCCCGTACACCGAAAATGGTTCCGCCACCCGAAGCCGGATCTCCCCCGAAGGAATCTCCGACCGGTTCCCCAGCAAAACCTCCTCGCTCTCACTGTACAGCGTAACCCCGAAGGGCAGCTCCAGATTCACATCCTCCCGCTCCTGCTCCACCACGCTCAGCCGGTCCGGAATATGCCGTTCCAGATAATACCACCCGTACCCGATGGTCCCCAGAATCCCCAGCCAAAACGCCCAGATCAGCCCTCTGCGAACCATCTTTCTGCCGTTTTGTTCTCCCGTCATCTCACATACCTCCTTTTGTCTCATCATGCTTCAAAGGATCAAAAAAGGAGCCTGTTTTCAAGCTCCTTTCTAGTATGTGAGAATCCTCACCTGTTCACACTGTCATTTTTTACTTGTGCAAATCACAGCCGCCTCTTGGTCTGCTCCGCCAGCTTCTTCATCTCCCGCGCATTCTGAAGCACCGCTTCGGTGATCTCTGCACCTCCCAGCAGTCTCGCCAGCTCCTCAGACATCCGCTCCTCATCCAGGGCATGGATTCTGGTTCTGGTCTTGCCGCCGTCCGCCGACTTGGCAATCTCGTAGTGGCAGTCCGCCATGGCTGCGATCTGCGGCAGGTGGGTGATGCAGATGACCTGATGGCTTCTGGAAATGACTGCCAGCTGCTCCGACACCTTCTGCGCCGTCCGGCCGCTGATTCCCGTGTCAATCTCATCAAAGATCAGCGACGGAATATCGTCGCTGTCTGCCAGCACCGTCTTGATTGCCAGCATGATTCTCGACAGCTCACCGCCGGAAGCCACCAGTCCCAGAGACCGCTGCGGCTCGCCCGGGTTGGTAGAAATGACAAATTCCGCCTCGTCATAGCCATTGGCGCTGTAGTGGTCCAGTCTCCGAAACTCCATGGAAAATGCCACGTCCAAAAAGTTCAGCTCCACCAGACCTGCCCGGATCTTCACCGTCAGCTCCTTCGCCGCCTGCTGCCGCTCCTCAGACAGTCTGCCGCTGACCGTCTCCAGCCACTTCGTCACCTGCTGATAGTCTGCCTCCAGCTTCTGCCGGTATTCATCAAAGTGCTCAAGCTGCTCCAGCCGCGCCTTCTTTTCCTCCAGAGACTGAAAGATCCTGTCCAGTGTGGCGCCATACTTCGCCTGCAGTCCGTGGATTAAGTCCAGCCGCTCCTCGATCCGCAGCAGCTCCTCCTCATCAAAGCTCACATCATCCAGATAGTCTCCGATGGCGTGATGGACGTCATTTAAGATCGACTCCGCATCGTAGAGCTGATCCTGAATCGCCTTCAGCCTGGAATCGAAGGACGATACCTCGCTGACCTGATGAAGCGCCCTGCCAATGCCGTCGGTCTCCACCGCCCCGTAAGCCGCCGACAGGCTTTCCACGATCTTCCGCCCGTTGGCAAACCTGCGGTACTGCTCCGTCAGCTCCTCCTCTTCTCCCGCCTTCAGCTCCGCCTGCTCGATCTCCTCGATCTCAAACTGCAGAAAATCCGCCTCCCGCTTCCGGCTCTCCTGATCGCCGCACGCTTCGTCCAAAGCCGTCCTCAGACGCTTATACTCCTGGTACGCAGACGCAGTTTCCTCTTTCCATTTGCCGGTTTGGGATTTTGCATAAGTATCCAGAATCTCCAGATGTTTGGAAGCATGGAGCAGAGACTGATGCTCGTGCTGACCATGAATGTCGATAAGCAGCCCCGTCACCTGCTTTAAGCGGGACGCGGTCACGGTCTCGTCGTTGATTTTGCTGATGCTGCGGGCCGGCATGATCTTCCTGGTGATGATCAGCTGCCCGTCCTCGTCCGGAAATACGTCAAATGCCGCCAGTGCGGCGCGCTTCTCCTCCTCCACGGAGAAGATCAGCTCCACATAGGCATATTCCGCACCGTTTCGGATGATCTCCTTCGACGCCTTCTGGCCCAGTGCCAGATTCACCGAGCCGATAATAATGGACTTACCGGCGCCGGTCTCACCGGTCAGGATGTTTAAGCCTTCTCCAAACTCCACATCCGCCTGCTCGATCAGCGCCAGATTTCTCACATGCAATTCCAGTAACATCGTTACCTCCTATTCTGACACCATTTTCTTGATCTTATCCATCACAAGAATGGTATCATCCAGACTTCTCACCGCACACATGATCGTGTCATCCCCCGCAATGCATCCCACAATCTCATGAAAATGAATGGAATCCAGTGCCGCCGCCACCGCCATCGCCATGCCGGATACGGTCTTGATGACCAGAATATTCTGCGCCATGTCCATGGACACAAAGCCGTCCCGCAAAATGCGGATGTACTTGTCGCTGTGGGCGGTCTGACTCTGCATGACCATGTAGCGCTGCCGTCCACTCTCTCCCTGAATCTTGGTCAGCTTCAGCTCCCGAATGTCCCGGGACACGGTAGCCTGGGTCACCCGGTAGCCTGCCTCCTGCAGACGGGCTGCCAGATCCTCCTGAGTCTCGATCTCGTATTTTCCAATCAGTTCTACAATCTTGCTGTGTCGCTCCAGCTTCATGATGACGATACCTCCCTCTCCGCCCGCCTGCCTTCTCACACGCGGGACATTTTATCTCTCAGATTCTCCAAAAACGAAACATTTTTCAACTGAATCAGCGTGGTATAGCTGCCGGACCGGTGAATGGTCAGGATCTCGTCCCTGGCGATCTCCAGCATCTGGTCCCCGTCAAATACCACCGCCTGCTTCCGTCTGGCGCTGCCCGCCAGACAGATATCCACCGTATCCCCCCGGGACAGCACAATGCTGCTGGAATTGAGCGCGTGGGAACAGATGGGGGTCAGCACCATCAGCTCCGCCCCCGGCGTCACAATGGGACCGCCCGCCGACAGATTATAGGCGGTGGACCCGGTAGGCGTCGCCACGATCATACCATCCGCCATATACTCATTTAACACCACCCCGTTGACGGATACGCAGAACTTCAGCACCTGCATGGCATCCTGTCTGGTCAGTACAATATCATTGAGCGCCAGACCGTGCCGCTCCCCTCTCGGACCGGAGATACAGCCCTGCAGCATCATCCGCCGCTCCAGCCGGAAGTTGTCCGTCAGAAGGGCATCCAGCAACGGCTCCATGCGATCCCCCCGGTTCGCCTGAGTCAGGTAGCCCAGAGTCCCCATATTAACCCCCAGCAGCGGAATATGAAGCTTCACCAGATCCCGCGCCGCCTGAATCAGCGTGCCGTCGCCGCCCAGGGTGATCACACACTCCGTACACGCCGGAATCCGGCTCACATCCGTGTAGCCGCAGCCGTCCCTGCCCCGCTGCCGCTCCTGGGGACTTCCCTCACAGAAGGCTCCCCGTGAGGTCAGATACTCCGTCATCTTCTGTGCCATCTCCACGGCACCGTTCTTGGACGGATTTGCAATCAGATAAAATCGTTTCATTTGTCCAGTTCTCCGTGCGCTGCCTCTACCGTGCCTTTCGGGTCCACGTCGTAATCCGGGTACAGCTGTCCGTCCCCGTGATTCTGCAGATACAGCAGATACTCAATGTTGCCCTCCGGTCCCTTGATCGGGGAATACTCCAGATTCAGAATCTGGAATCCGATGCTGACCGCATAGGCGATCACCATCTCGATCACCTCTAAGTGGGTGCTCTTCTCCCGCACCACGCCCTTCTTGCCGACCTTCTCCCGTCCCGCCTCGAACTGGGGCTTGATCAGGCAGACGATCTGTCCGTCATCGGTCAGCAGGTTCTTCACCGGTCCCAGCACCTTGGTCAGGGAAATGAAGGACACGTCGATGGAGGAAAACTGAATCCGGTCTGCAATGTCCTCCGGCGTCACATAGCGGATGTTGGTCTTCTCCATGCAGACCACCCGCTCGTCGTTGCGCAGCTTCCAGTCCAGCTGTCCGTGTCCCACGTCCACCGCGTACACCTTCACCGCACCGTTTTGCAGCATGCAGTCGGTAAATCCGCCGGTGGAGGAGCCCACATCCATGCAGACCTTTCCTGCCAGCTCCACGCCGAAGTGGGTCATCGCCTTCTCCAGCTTCAGACCGCCGCGGCTCACGTACTTTAAGGTCGCGCCCCGCACCTCGATGGCAGCCGTGTCCTCGAACATGGAACCTGCCTTGTCCTCTTTCTGTCCGTCCACATACACGATGCCGGACATGATGATGGCTTTCGCCTTCTCTCTGGAAGCCGCCAGATTGCGGTTCACCAGTAGGATATCCAGTCTTTCTTTCATAATTTATCTCTCAATCTTCTCGTATTTACATATCTCATGCTGCGCCGCCATGGGTTTCCGGCAGCTTCACCTGCTCTGTGGGCTTTCCGCGTCAGGATACACTTCCCGCATCTTCCGGATAATGGAATCGCTGTCGATGCCCAGCATCTCCCGCAGCAGGGACACGTTGCCGTGCTCCACGTAGGCATCCGGCAGAGCGATGTTCAGCACCTTGACCTGTGGATGATGCTCGTGAATGTACGCCGTCACCTGCAGGCCATAGCCGCCCTGGAGTACATTTTCCTCCATGGTGACGATGAACTTATGGGTGGACGCCAGCTGCTCCACCAGCTCCTCATCGATGGGCTTGATAAACCGGCCGTTCGCCAGGGTGCAGTCGATGCCCTCTTCCAGAAGCTTCTCCCGCACATGCTCCGCCGTGCTGACCATGCTTCCCACCGCCAGCAGCGCAATCTTGCTTCCCTGTGCCAGCAGCTCGCCCTTTCCGTAGACGATGGGAGCCTCATACTCCTTAAGGCCACGGTAAGCCTGCCCTCTGGGGTAGCGGATCGCAATGGGACCCTCGTACTCATTGACAGCGAACTCCAGGTCCGCCCGCAGCTCCCACAAATTCTTGGGTGCCAGCACACTCATATTGGGAATGGATGTTAAGTAGGACAGATCAAAGATTCCCTGATGGGTCTCCCCGTCGCTTCCCACCAGCCCCGCCCGGTCAAGGGCAAATACCACCGGCAGATTCTGAATGCACACGTCGTGGAGAATCTGGTCATATCCCCGCTGCAAAAATGAGGAATACACCGCCACCACCGGCTTTAAGCCTGCCGCCGCCATACCTGCCGCCGAGGTCACCGCATGCTGCTCCGCGATGCCCACGTCAAAGAACCGGTCCGGAAAATACTTTCCAAATGCCTTCAGCCCGGTGCCGTCCGGCATCGCCGCCGTCACTGCCACCACCCGCGGATTCTCCCTGGCGATCTGGCACAGCTTCCTGGAGAAAATGTCCGTGTAGCCCGGATACTCCTTCTCCTTCTTGGGCTTTCCGGTCTCGATATCAAAGGGCTCCACGCCGTGGAACCGGGACGGATTCTTCTCCGCCGGGGCGTAGCCTTTGCCTTTCTTTGTCAGCACATGAACCAGCACCGCGTGGTCCATCTTCCGGGCCTCCTTAAAGATCTTCACCATCTCTTTTACATTGTGACCATCCACCGGTCCTAAGTAGGTCACGCCCATATTCTCAAATAACATGCCCGGAATCACCAGCTGCTTGATGCTGTTCTTGGTGCGGCTGATCTTGTCCACCAGCTTCTCGCCCACCACCGGAATCGACGACAGCGCTGTGGAAACGTGCTTTTTCAGCTCATTGTAGCCTGCGTCGGAGCGGATGCCGTTCAGATACTTGGACATGCCGCCTACATTTTCCGAAATGGACATGTTATTGTCATTCAAAATAATAATAAAATTCTTCTTCAGATGCGCCGCATTGTTGAGCGCCTCATACGCCATGCCGCCGGTCAGGGCACCGTCTCCGATCACGGATACCACCGCATAGTCCTCTCCCAGCAGGTCGCGCCCCTGTGCCATGCCAAGTCCTGCGGAAATGGAGGTGGAGCTGTGACCGGTGTCAAAGGCATCGTAGGGGCTTTCCTTGCGCTTTGGGAAGCCGCTCATGCCGCCGAACTTGCGCAGATCATCGAACATCTCCCGCCGCCCGCTTAAGATCTTGTGAGTGTAGGACTGATGCCCCACATCCCAGATCACCTTGTCCTTCGGCAGATCAAATGCCAGGTACAGGGCGATGGTCAGCTCCACCACACCCAGATTGGACGCCAGATGACCGCCGGTCACGCTGGTCTTCTCGATCAGGAACTGGCGGATCTCCGCTGCCAGCTGCTTTAATTCTTCGGTATTTAAGTCCCGTACATCCCAGGGACCCTCGATACGTTCCAATATCATAAGCCTAACCTTCTACTTCTCTCGCGTGATCAACATCCGGATCAGATTCTCCAGAAATGGATTCTCCCCCGGAAGCTCATGCAGAAGCTCGATGGCGTGGTTCGAAATCTCCGCCACGTCTGCCTTCGCCCTGTCGATACCCATCAGTGTCACATACGTTGTCTTGTTGTTCTTCTCATCACTCAGCACAGGCTTGCCCAGCATCTGAGCCGTGCTGGTCACATCCAGAATGTCATCCTGAATCTGGAATGCCATTCCCACCGCTGCTGCCATCTTCTCCACGGTCTGAATCTGCTCGTCATCTGCACCGCCTAAGATCGCGCCGATCATCATGGATGCCTCCAGAAGTGCCCCGGTCTTCAGCCGGTAAATGAAATCCAGCTTGTCCTTTGGCACCGGCTTGTCCGTCAGCTCCACATCCACCACCTGACCGCCGATCATGCCGTAGATGCCGGTCTTTCCTGCAAGGAGACTGATGGAGCGGCTGATGCGGGTCATAAGTTCAGGATGTTCGTCACAAACCGCATATGCCTTTGCCGCCGTCTCGATCGCGTACATCATCAGGGCGTCGCCTGCCAGCACTGCCATGTCGTAGCCGAACTTCTTCCATGTGGTCGGCAGTCCGCGGCGCAGCTCATCATTGTCCATGCAGGGGAGATCGTCGTGAATCAGCGAAGAGGTGTGGATCATCTCGATAGCCGCCATAAACGGCTCGATCTCTCTTCCCTCCCCGCCAAACAGCCGGCAGGTCTCCTGCATCAACATCGGGCGCAGCCGCTTGCCACCTGCCCGCATACTGTAGTTCATCGCCTCAAATATCGTCTTCTGATGCCCGGTCTCCTCCGGAAGATACTGCTCGATCACAGCCTCCACTTCACCGGTTCTCTGCTTCAGTTCCTCATGCATCTCCATCTTCGCTTCCTCCTCCCTGAAGGATTATCATCTGTTTCTCCACTTTATCGATTTTCTCTCCACAGGCCTTCACCAGCTTCATCCCCACCTCATAGCAGACGAAAGATTCCTCCAGGGAAGTTCCCGGAGACTCCAGCTTCTCCATGATCTCATCCAGCTCTGCAAATGTCTGCTCGATGGATTTCTCTGTATGATTTGCATTATCCATATCTGTCTCCTGTTCATGCGGTGACTGTGTCTGTCACCTGCGCCTCAATTCTATGCCTTGTGTCAGCGCTCCGGCTGCTTTCCTGGCAGCTGCTGAACTCCGTTACCTCTGCCTCGATTCTCTGCCTTGTGTCAGCGCTCCGGCTGCTTTCCTGGCAGCTGCCGGGCATCCGTCACCTCTGCCTCAATCCGTCCGTCTGCAACTCTGACGGTAATCCGGTCTCCGGCGTTCACCTGCTCCACGCTTTCCACCCGCTTCCCGCCTTCATCGGTCACAAATCCAAATCCCCGGCTGATCTTCTCTAACGGCGACAGTCCGTGGAGCCGTCCGCCACAAAGTGCCAGCCGGTGCTTCGCCTCCGTAAGCCTGCGCTCCATCAGCGCCGTCAGCCGGTCCTCGGTCTCCGCCAGCCTCTGCCGCTTCTCATTGATCTGCCGCCCCGGGTCGTGCAGCTTCAGTCGCAGCCGGTACTGCTCCGCCTGATAGCGCCGCTTCTCCAGCTGCCGCTCCATGGTCCTTGTAAGCGCCGCCTGGTAAGCCATCCGCTGGTCCTCGAACTGCCGGTAATCGAACACCGCCAGCTCTGCTGCCGCAGACGGAGTCGGCGCCCGAAGGTCTGCCACATAGTCCGCAATGGTCACATCCGTCTCATGTCCCACAGCGGAAATCACCGGAGTCCGGCACTCAAATATCGCCCGCGCCACCGGTTCCTCATTGAACGCCCACAGATCCTCGATGGACCCGCCGCCCCGTCCCACGATCAGCACATCCAGCCCCATCCGGTCCAGGGTGCGGATTCCTGCGACAATGCTTCCCGCCGCTCCTTCCCCCTGCACCAGTGCCGGATACAGCACCAGCT
The DNA here is from genome assembly GCA_030536555.1 of Eubacteriales bacterium. Lineage (GTDB taxonomy): Bacteria > Bacillota > Clostridia > Lachnospirales > Lachnospiraceae > Brotaphodocola. The sequence continues at coordinate 134,816 of JAUNPU010000006.1, forward strand.
GCACGTAAGGATTCCTTCTTGCCGTAATATTCATGATATCCCGGATCGCCGCCCCGGTACTGGCCGTCACCACGCCTACGGTTCTGGCATACTTTGGAATCGGCTGCTTATACTCCGCCGCAAACATCCCCATCTCTTCCAGCTCATTCCGGAGCCGCTGAAACTGCTCAAACAGACCGCCCTGCCCGTCCTGCTCGATCTTCCTGGCATACAGCTGATACTTGCCGTCCCGCTCATACACATCCACGGAACCGCTGACCACCACCTGCTGCCCTTCCTGTAACTGAAAAGAGAGACCTCGTCGCTGGCTGGCAAACATCACCGCCGATAAGGTCCCGGTCTTATCTTTCAATGTAAAATACAGATGCCCGGAACTGTGATACTTACAGTTTGACACCTCACCCCGCACCGAGATGCGGGTCAGGGCAAAGTCCTGGGCAAACATATTCTTGATGTAGGAATTCACCTGAGATACTGAATAAATACTCGCCATATCACTCCGCTGTCACAAGCTTTGCAAGCACCCCGTTGATGAATGCCGGAGCATCATTGCCGCCGAACTTCTTCGCCAGATCCACTGCCTCATTGATTGCCACCTTCTCCGGCACCTCGCTGTCATACAGCATCTCATACAGCGCCTGACGAAGGATCGTCAGCTCCACCTTACCCATACGGCGGGTCTTCCAGCCCTGTGCCACGGAATTGATTTTCTCATCCAGCTCCGGGATCTTCGCTGCAATACCCTCCACTCGATCGATCAGAAATGCGCGTTCCTCTTCCTTCATATCCACTCTATGGACGATCTCCAGCCTGCCGTCTGCCTCAGTATCATCCTCCTCCGGAGAGTTGAAATACTGCTCGATCTGCCCTGCGGTCTCCTCTGCCGGATAAAAATCCACTCCAAACAGCATCTTAAAACAATGCTCCCGCATTTCTCTTCTGGTCATCTATTTTTCCTCCTGGTACAAAATTCACTGTATAATCTAAATGTAAGCATAGCTTTGCATTATCATACCACATTTTCGGCAGTTTCACAATCATTCGTTTTTTTGTTTCAGCGACTTGTTGGATTTTCCTTAGATTTTGTTGGATTTGGATTTGCTGACCTGCCTGTATCCACTTCATTTTCTGAGAGAGTCCGGTTGTTTCCCGCATCTCCCCTCTTCCTGAGACATTCTACAAGGAAGTTTGGACAATAAACCCCATTTTCAGGCATTTATTGTCCAAACCTCCACAGAAACTTCTTAAAAACCCCCTTCAAGCTCCCCTTTTTCGCCCTGTTTGGACAATTTGGGGGCGTTTACCTCTTAAATTATCCAAAATTTCCGGATTTTTGGACAATTCAAGGCTTGTAAGGGCAAAAATTGTCCAAAATACGTTTTATGTTAAGCAATCCAGGTCGTTCTGATTCCATATTGGACAATTAAGCCCCGAAATCGGTTATAATTGTCCAAAACTCCCCTTACAGCTCTATGTAGTGCGGAATAATATCCTCATACTCCCCACTTTTAAGCTGAAATCCTTTCGGGATCACACCAAGCTGCGTAAATCCAAGCTTCTGATACAGCGCCAGCGCCGGCAGGTTGGTCCGGACCACGGCATTGAACTGCAGAATTCCATAGCCCAGTTCTTTTGCCTTCTTCATGCAGTGGCGAACCAGGTGCTCGCCGATGTGATGCCCCCGCAGGTCCTTCTTCACCGCATAACTTGCATTGCAGATATGACCGCAGCGTCCTACATTGTTGGGGTGCAGGATGTACATGCCCACGATCTCGCCCGTATCTCCGTCAAAGGCGACCCCTGTAAAGGACTGCTGGCTGAAAAAAAGATGACCGGTATCCGCATCCAGCAGCTCCTTCTGCGGAAATGCCACTCCGTCCTCCACCACCGTATTCCAGATATCCTTCACTGCGTCAATATCCTTCCTGTCATACGCCTTCATCTGAATGTTCATTTCACTTATCCTCCATGATTTCTGTTTCATTTTGTCCCCCTGCTGCCCCTCATGCTCAGAACCTGCGTAATGCGGCACCATGCAAAATGCCATCTTCCTCCTCATGTTCCACGCCTGCGTACCCCGTCACCTTGCGAAGCACCGGCTTCCTCCTCATGCTCCACACCTGCGTGTCCCGACACCTTGCAAAACGCCATCTTCCTCCTCATGTTCCACGCCTGCGTGTCCCGTCACCTTGCAAAACACCATCTTCCTCCTCATGCTCAAAGCTTGCATGATGCGATACCATGCGAAACACCGTCTTCCCCCGAATGGAAAAATGAAATTCCGCCGGGCAGGACACGGTCTCCCGAATGGTCCGCTCCATCCTCCCCTTCTGTGGTGCTGCCAGCCGGAATCCCTCTCCTGCATGGATCCGGATCTCCAGCCGGCACGGTCCCTGCACCAGCACGATTCTCCGGCTCGTGCACGCAAGGACCCGCACTCCCAGATACGTCGCCAGCCGGTACTCCCGCCCCCGATACTGGATCACACAGATGCAGCCGCGAAAATGCAGCCCGCAACATGGAATTCTGGCAACCGCCGCCACCACAGCACAGGTCTCCGGAAAGTCATTTGCCTGAATCCAGGTATAGGAGGACGGAAACGAACATCCGCTGTCCCCTTCGATATACCCCAAACCGCCGGTAAAGTCAAGTCGTTCTCCATTTACAGTCAGACTTCCTGTCAGACGATGACGCATGCTGACAATGCTGTGACGGCATTCCATGGGAAAGAACCGGAACGGCCCCATAATGTCACCGGCAATGGGTGACAGCCTGTGATAGCGGATTGCTCCCCGCACCGTCAGCTCCGGCGTCTCAAGGTTCAGCCGGATTCCACGGTTGGACACATGGTTTCCGGGCTGCATCGGCACCGTAACCGAACCGCTTTCCGTGATCACCTGAATAAACGGTTCCCTGCCGGTCCGCCCCACAATCAGGCTGAGGGTCCTGTCTCCCTTCTGATGCTTGTAATACCGCCCCTCAAAATACTGCTTTCCATGTTTCTTCACTGCCGCACAGACCTCCTGTCTGCGGCACGCCTGCCGACGCCCGCAGTCCCAGTATGCCCCGGACGCCAGCACAATATCCGGAAAGCCAGGTCTCCCCCACTCCCCCAGTACAATATCCGGAAAACCAGATCTGCCCGGCTCCCCCGGCACAGCAGCCGGAAAGCCCCTGCAACAGCCGGAAAGCCGGACCAATCCTTTCGATCAGTCCAGCTTTCTGTCATCCCGATACACCATATCGGCAAGTGGCTTCTTATTCTTCACTTTATACTGATACATTCTGGAATCCACAATCAGAATATACTCCTCCAGGGTCTTCTTCGGATTTGCCGGAATCTCGCAGGTGGCATAGCTGAAGCTTCTGGGGCTTGCCATCTTCTCACCCCGGATCTGCACCAGACTCCGCACGTGTTCCAGCTCCTCATCCTGCTGCTCTGCCGTCCGCTCCATCTGAATAATCATGAACTCATCCCCGCCGGTCCGGCACAGCACTCCGCCCAGAGTTCCCAGGGACTGCGCCATATCCAGAAGATACAGGTCCCCCGCCTTGTGTCCCAGGGTGTCGTTGCAGTATTTCAGATAATCCACATCAATAAAGGACAGCGTAAACGGCTTATGCTGCTCCATCAGGGCACGCATCTGCTCCATGGCATAGCGCTGATTGTAGAGACCGGTCAGCGGATCCGCATAGGCAAGACGGTACATGTGATGCTCCCGCTTCCTGCGCTCCGTGTCATTGCCCGCAATGTGCACGATTGCCCGCTGATGCCGCCACACAATCGGATAAGACTCCACACTGAAGTAAATACACTCCCCGTCTTCCTTCCCCATATTGAAGCTGAACTCCCAGGTCATCGTCTTGCGGATCTCCTGCCGGTCCCAGATTGCCAGATGCTCCTGGATAAGCTGTGCCGACTCCGGATGCTTCCGCACAAATTCCCGGGCACTCCGGTTCTGGAACAGCTCCCCCTGTCCGTCCAGGGAATGAATGAAGATCATGTGGTCATTGTTGTTGGCAAATGCCATCGCCAGCTCAAAGGTCTGCTCCAGCTCCGCATTTTTCTCCTCCACATGCCGCTTCTCCTCGATCAGCGCGTCCCGCCGCTCCTTAAGCTGTCTGGTCATCTCATTGAAGGCTTCCGAAAAGTCTCCCATAAAATCCACGGTCTGACCATAATCCCCCTTCGCCACCTGCTGGGTCTGCCAGGTCAGATGCCGCAGCGTCCCCTGCAGCTCCTTGAGCGGCGCCGCCAGCACATTTTCCTTGTCGTGGCTGAGACAGGAAAGATCTCCCCGCGCCATGGTCAGAGAAAGTCTCCGCATCTCCTTCATCCATATATCCAGCTGCTGCAGCCCCTGCCCCAGCTGCCGAAACTCCTCCGGAAGCTGCTCCAACTCCAGACTGGCTGTCTCCGGGTTGTAAATCATCTCTCTCAAGTACCGGAATAAAATATCCGCCGTATCCATCTTATCTGTCATTCCTGAACCTTATGTTCTGCCGTGCAGCGGAATCTGCATACCCGTGCGCCGCTGGACCAGCAGTCCACCTCTCTCACCAAATACTCCGTTTTTGTGTATTTTTCCAGGATTCCTGCAATAAATCCCTCGTCGTAGTTGCAGACCACCTCATTGCTTGGCTCCAGCCCGCTGCAGTCCAGATCCTGCGCTACTGTGAGAATGATCTTCCCGCCGCCATCCTCCAGCTTCTCCACCCGCAGAATACCGATCTTCAAGTCCTTCAGCAGCTTCTGAAGCTGCGCCACAAATGCGTCAAAGTCTGCATTCAGGTCCAGCATATGCTCCGCCAGCTCGGAACCTGCCAGATAGCCTGCCTTCCGAAACAGCTCGTCCGCCTGCTCCTTGCCGTACTCCGCCGCCAGCACATGATTCATGGTATACTCCATCAGGCGGTATACCACAACCGGCACATCCTCTCCCAGATCTTCCCGCCCTTCTTTGATATTGCCCAGCTTGTTCCAGGAAAAAATGTGATGGGGCTCCTGCATAAAAATGTTTGCCATACAAATGCTCCTCTTCCAAATAATATAAAGCTATCATACCCCCTGTTTCTCATTCTGGCAAGACCATAGGACGTATATTTTCCCATAATATAAGAAATAATACTGTAAAACGAAGGAGGGAACATCTATGTGGGGATTTCTGATTGCGCTGATATCCGGCGCTTTGATGAGCATTCAGGGCGTGCTGAATACGGAAGTGACAAAACAGACCGGCATCTGGGTGGCGGCAGGCTGGGTCCAGCTGACCGCATTTTTCACCTGTGTGCTGCTGTGGTTCTTCGGTGACAAAAGCCCCGTCACCGCCCTCTGGCAGGTACGCCCCTGGTACATGCTGACCGGTGGACTGCTGGGGGCATTCATTACTTACACGGTGATTCGCAGCATGGACGGGCTGGGCCCGGCAAAGGCAACGCTGCTGATCGTGGTGACCCAGATTGTGGTGGCTTACGCCATTGAACTGTTTGGTCTGTTCGGCGTGGAGAAGGCGCCGTTTGAGTGGCGGAAAGTGATCGGAGCGGGGATTGCGATTCTGGGAATTGTTCTGTTCCGGTGGAAATGAGGCGGTCAAAACAGCAAACAGGCTGCAACAAACACCACGGAGTCTCTGCTCCGTCTGTCTGCTGCAGCCTGTGTTCATGTCCTTTATGTCGGCTTCTATGCCGTTTCCGGCTTCTGAGTCGCTTCCCGGCTGTCATGCTGTTTCCAGCTTCCGAATCGCTTCCCGGCTTCTCTCTGCGCCAAGCTTACCGCTCTTCGCTTACATTCACGCCTGCAATCTTCACATTCACATCCAGCACCGTCAGCCCTGTCATGTTCTCAATGGCAGTCTTCACGCGGTCCTGAACCTTCTCACATACGTCCGGGATATTGTAGCCGTACTTGATGTTCAGCGACAGGTCTACGGATACATGCTCTTCCGTCACCTCTACCTTCACACCCTTGGACAGATTCTTCATGCCCAGCTTGCCAACCAGCTCGTTGGTGATATTGCCTGCCATGGAATCCACGCCATCTACCTCTGTCGCTGCAAGACCTGCGATAATAGCAACTACCTCATCCGCAATCCGCACTTCCCCAATTCTATCATTCTCATATACCTTGTAGGTATTTCTTCCTTCCAGCTCTGCCACGGTTATCCCTCCTGCTTCTCCAGATTCACTCCTGGGTTCATTACTGGATTTATTATACCAAATGAAGCCGGATTTGCATAGGGTATCTTTCGATTTTCACCGCATTCCCCCGGATTTGTGTCATGTTCCCGGCTCTCACTCTTCCAGATTCAGCAGTGTAATGACAATGCCCTCCGCCGGAATCTCTGTCTTGCGCTTCACAATATCCTCGATCTGCGCCCGCTGCTGGTCTGTGATTGCAGACGCATTGATGACCACATCCACCTTGCCCTCCGACAGACTCACCACCGGGTCCGCAAATCCTTTTGCCTGCAGCAGGGTCTCTGCGGCATTTTCCTTCTCGGCAATGGCTGTCATGGCAATCATATTCTGGATTGCCTCCTGCTTGGCTGCCTCCTCAATGTTGGTATTGTCAATAATATTGTTCAGAGTCTCCTTGTTCTTCGCCCGCACCTGCTCCCGGTTCAGCTGCACAGTCGCTATGTAGTCCGACACGGTCATGCCGCTGGTCAGCACCGCCTCCCCCGGATTATCCAGTCCTGCCTCCTCGTCGCCGTCCCAGCTGTCGATCTCCGCCAGAGACTCGCCCTCATAGTAGTTCTGCTCATATGCAGCGCTCTGGGCTTCCTCAACCGCGGCATCTACCGGCTGATCGCCATCTTGCGGCAGACTGCTTTGGTCGGCGGCAGACTGATCTAACAGGTCCAGCCCCGCCGCCTGGTTTTCCGCCAGCAGATCGTCATCTGATATCTCCAGCGCCCCCGCTTCAAACACCGCATCCTTCGCACTGGCTTCCAGTTCCCGTTTTCCTGCGTAATTCAGATATCCTGCCGCCGCAATCATGATCGCAAGCGTGGTAATGATGATCTGATTCCGGCGGAACAGCTTTTTCATGTTCACGTCCTTCAGATTCTTTCCGACGATCCTTTCCTTCATACCTGACACTCCTTTATTCCACCCGCTTTCGTACTGTTATCTTATGCGGCGGGCATGAATTTATGCCGGTTTGGAGAGATTTTATCTCAATCACTTCTTATCAATAAATTTTTTTATGCCTGCTATTCTGCGCCAATTATCTGGAAATCCCATTTGAACATAGATATTTTGATTTACTGGATTCTTTCGAAAACAATTTGATAACTCTTTATAAAAGTCCTTAAAATCTTCTTCTGACAACAACAATTTTAATATCAGCATCTGCGCAAACAAATCATTTTTCCCATAAAGATATCGCCCGTGTTCTTTGGTTATCTTCATTCTCTGATGAATATCCATATCATAGATTGCATCTTTTGTCCTAAAATCAAATAGTCGATCATTATGCGCACATACATTTCGGAACTTCGTCATGACAGCCAGCATTTTTTCCATCTCATTAATTTTAATATTTCCAAAATCCTGGCATACTTTGATTTTCACTCTGCCTTTTTGACTGGCATACACCTTGGACATTTGTCCAAGTGTTAAGACCTGAAACAATACCCACAATGGCACATAACCATACTGCTTCATATAATGCCTGATATATGCATAGTCACTGTCTTTCCTCAACTGCCCGGACATGATTTTCTGCAAGCCCTGAATCATGGGTATCTTTTTTCCATGATAATCATAATTATCTGTATTCAAATAATCCTGCTGCTCACTCCCATATAGATCACAAAAATGATAAGATAATGACGATTTCACATTTTGCTCAACAATAAGAATATATTTCATAAATACATTTCTCAGATTCGCGTCAAAACAGTATAATGCGTATATATCTTCCATGCGCACTCCTGTTCGAAATTGATTCGTTTCCGGATTTTTGAATGTCTCTTTATAACCATTCACAAGTGCAAAATATCCTGTTTTAAATAACACCTTTTTTGCATAATCTTCATCTTCAATACATAGCTTCTTCTCTTCTTTTAGAAATTTGATTTGTTCCTCGTAAGAGAGGAACTTCTTCTTGTCCATACAGTCACCGTCCCCCGAAAATGACGAAAGGCTCCCGAAGGAGCCTTCCGGACTATGGGCTTCTCAAGTTTCCATAGTGCGATCACTGGATATACCTTAACATCTTATTTCTCGGATGTCAACCGGAATATCCATAAAACATCATATGTCCGTACTATCTCCGTAATTCCTCATATTTGCTGATATATTTCATTCAACTCTCTTCAAAACCTTAATCTTATGTGCCGGCACATCAAATAATGCCTCCATCGCCGCAGATATTTCCGCCTGTATCTTCGGGTCGCCGCCGCCTGTGGCGCTGATGACGATTCCGGATATCTCCGGGTACAGTTCCTTTTCAATAATCGGAGCATTCTGACCCTCTCCCGCAAGCAGCACCGCGCTGTTTTCCTGCTCCTGGCTCTCAATTCTGCGGGTTCCGCCGCTGCTGTCCTTCTCCTCCGTAGAAGCCAGGGAACTGCTTCCATCCACATGAATCACCTTCTCCGCCGACGATTTCAACACAATCATCACATCAACCGTCCCCACCCCCTCTACATGCTTCAGGATTTCTCTGACCCGCTTTTCCAGAACAGCCTCATAGGTTCCCGCAGGTGTCGCAGAGACTTCGACCGCCGATGCCCCAGAATCACCTGCCAGCGTCGCGCCTTCGCCTGCCAGCGTCCCACCTTCACCT
>JAUNPU010000006.1:143619-145790 GCA_030536555.1 Eubacteriales bacterium
CATTTCCCCAGTTCCACCTGTCACTCCCCCAGTTCCACCTGCCAGCCCCACACCTTCCCTGCTTCTGACCTCTGACATTTCGATTCCGAAATCACCCCCACCTCCCCGGTTTCCAACTTTTCCGGCTCCGCTTCCTCTGTCTCCCCCTTTCTCCGCCAGTCCTTCCGCCGGAAATGCCAGAATGCAGAGCATCACACCGATTATCAGCAAAAACAGACACTTATCTTTCCCTTTCCACGACTTGAATTTCCACATAAGACTCCTCCAGATTATAATAGGATGCGATTTTTCTCCTCAGAATTCCTGTTTCGGCAGAAAAGTCCGCCTGAGCTTCCCGCCTCTGCCAATCCGGCTGATTTCTTTCCGCGAATTCTTCTTCCGAACGATTCTCTTCCCGGCGCGGCACATCGCTTAACGCTCCGATCTCTACCGGTTCCACCGGCTGTACCGCCCCGGAGCCTTCCCCGACACGCACATTTCCTCCTACTGCCTCATCCCCCATCTCCTCAATTCTCATCTGAATCCCCGTCACAGTCCCGAAGCTTTCCGTCCCCTGCTCACTGCATATTCTTGCGCGGCAGGATTCCACCGTATACCCGGCATCCTCGGCCATCTGCTGTACATCCTGCTCCACTGCCTGCTCATACTGCCGGATCAGCTGCTTTAACTGCTGCTTCTCCACCCCCAGAATCTCCTGCTTCAGGTCATCTGCCTGATACCGGAACACAAATGACTCGTAGTAATGCGCAATCCGTTCCTCCAGCCTCAGACTTCCGGTCAGGGGCTGCAGCACCAGCAGAATCAGCACCATACCGGAAAACAGACGAATATACCGGGTATATTTCCTGCCGGGAAGCAGATTGTCCAGCACAGACATAAACAGAAAATACCCGGTCAGATTCCGAATCCAGCCATACAGCTCCTTCATCACTCCACCACCTCAGCTTTATCTCCACTCCCCATCCCGCTTCACGCCAGATACGTCACATTCGTCCCGGCGCAGATCAGGGCGATGGTGATCAGAAACAGCGCCAGGCTGGCAAATACCATCCCCAGCAGCAGCTTCTGCCCGTCCGCCACACTGCTGATACACGCCACCAGCCGCTTGTCTCCCACCGGCTGGATGACCGCGGCCACCACCCGGTACATGAGCAGCATGATCAGCAGCTTCAACAGCGGAATCAGCGTCAGCAAGAGCAGGATCAGCACCGCAGCCGCCCCCATGGTATTTTTAATCAGTACGCCGGAACCGAGAATCATTTTCGTCACTGCGCTGGCTCCCTGCCCCACTCCCGGTATCACCTGAAGCACCTTCTGCACCCCGGAGGTTCTGACCGCGTCCGCATAGGGAAGCACCATTCCCTGAATCAGCTGAAAGCCCAGCACAAGCCCAATCAGCGACCGCGTTCCCCAGCCGATTCCTGTTTTCAGCAGTTCCGTCATTCTGGACAGCATGTCCTCCTTTGCCATATTTCCTGCCATGGTCAGCAGGATGTAGACCCGCACCAGCGGAATCAGCAGATTCCGGTACAGCCACTGGATCGCCCCGATCAGAAACAGCACCAGCTCATACCATGCCGCCGAAGCGATGCCCGCCCCGGACCATGCCACCGCCAGAAAGTAGGACGGCATCAGCACCTTCATAAAGTCGATCTGCTTTTGCAGCACCTCCCCCGCAATGGCAACACTGTCAAAAAATGCCGAGGTCATCACCGAAAATGCCATCAGATAGGTCAGAAAGAATCCCGTCTCCGAGATCTGCCCGCCGGAAAATATCTCCGAAAATCCTGCAAACACCGCCCCAATCATCCCCAGCGCCAGCAGCTGTCCTGCCATATTCCCGCTGTGGGTAATTTCCCCAAACAGCACCGCCTGCACCGAATCCAGAATCAACCTCCCGGCTTCCCGTCCATTTCCATCCATCAGCTGCTGCATCAGTTGGGAAAAGGTAACCGTAATCCCCGTCTGTTCGGACTCCTGCTGCAAAAACCGGTCCAGAGACTCCCAGTCCTCCTCACGAATTCCAGACTCCGGGAACTCCTCTTTCGAAGTTTCCGTCTCTGCCCCCGCTATCCCGTTCTCCGGTAAAGCGTTTCCCGGTATTACGTTCTCCGGTCTCCCGCCCCACTGCTCCACTTCCGCCCCCAGCGCCACAGTTCCGGTATATCCGC
>JAUNPU010000048.1 GCA_030536555.1 Eubacteriales bacterium
AGCAATACATGACTGCAGCAATACATGATTGTAACGATACATAACAGGAGGATACTATGAACGACAGATATCAAAGCCCGTTGTCCGAGCGCTATGCAAGCAAGGAGATGCAGTACATTTTTTCTCCGGACAAGAAGTTCAGGACCTGGAGAAAGCTGTGGATCGCACTGGCTGAGACCGAGAAGGAGCTGGGACTGCCGATTACCCAGGAGCAGATCGACGAGCTGAAGGCTCACGCAGAGGACATCAACTATGATGTGGCAAAGGAGCGGGAGAGACTGGTGCGTCACGATGTGATGTCCCACGTCTACGCTTATGGACAGCAGTGCCCGAAGGCGAAGGGGATCATTCATCTGGGAGCGACCTCCTGCTATGTGGGCGACAACACCGACCTGATCATCATGACCGAGGCGCTGAAGCTGGTGAGAAAGAAGCTGATCAACGTGATGGCGGAGCTGGCAAAGTTCGCTGATACCTACAAGAATCAGCCGACCCTGGCATTTACCCATTTTCAGCCGGCACAGCCGACTACCGTGGGCAAGCGTGCGACTCTGTGGCTCAATGATCTGTGCCTGGACTTAGAGGATCTGGACCATGTGATCTCCACCATGAAGCTTTTGGGCTCTAAAGGAACCACCGGTACGCAGGCAAGCTTTCTGGAGCTGTTTGAGGGAGACCATGCAAAGTGCCGCAAAGCAGATCAGATGATCGCGGAGAAGATGGGATTTGCAAGCTGCTACCCGGTGTCCGGACAGACCTACTCCCGCAAGATCGATACCCGGGTGCTGACCGTGCTGGCCGGCATCGCCCAGAGTGCCCATAAGTTCACCAATGACGTCCGCCTGCTTCAGCATCTGAAGGAAGTGGAAGAGCCATTTGAGAAGAATCAGATCGGTTCCTCCGCCATGGCATACAAGCGGAATCCCATGCGTAGCGAGCGTATTGCAGGTCTCTCCAACTACGTGATGAGCGATGTGATGAACCCGATGCTGGTGACCTCCACCCAGTGGTTTGAGCGTACCTTAGACGACTCTGCCAACAAGCGTCTGAGCATTCCGGAGGGATTTTTGGCAATCGACGGCATTCTGGACCTTTACTTAAATGTGGTAGACGGTCTTGTGGTATATCCGAAGGTTATCGAGAAGCACTTTATGGCTGAGCTGCCATTTATGGCGACGGAAAATATTATGATGGATGCGGTGAAGGCGGGCGGCGACCGTCAGGAGCTGCACGAGCGCATCCGCCAGCTGTCCATGGAAGCAGGCCGGAATGTAAAGGAGAAGGGCCTGGAGAACAACCTGCTGGAGCTGATCGCGGCTGATCCGGCATTTGGTCTGACTCTGGAAGAGCTTAAGAGCTGCATGGAGCCGTCCAGATATGTGGGCCGTGCACCGCAGCAGGTGGAGGAGTTTTTGACCGAGGTGGTGAACCCGATTCTGGAGGCGAATCAGGAAGTTCTGGGCATGACTGCGGAGATTACCGTATAAAGTAATATATTATAAGTAGTGATAAGCAATATTTATAGGAAAGCGCAGGCAGATTAGAAAAAATCTGCCTGTCATTTCTTTTTATGTATTGATTTTACGGGCATTATCCGATATACTGTTATGTGGTGTAAAAATGAGAATGATAATAACGAAGGAGACGAGTTATGTCAAAGGTAGATGTAGTATTAGGTTGTTTTTATGGCGATGAAGGAAAAGGAAAGGTGATCGATTATCTTGCCGGCGATGCAGATCTGGCAGTTCGTGCAACCGGCGGCGATAATGCGGGACATACGATCAAGGTTGACGGCGTGAAGTACGCAATGCACCTGATTCCGTCCGGTATTCTGTCCGGTCATACCATTGGCGTAATCGGCAACGGTGTCGTGATGAACCCGGAAGTCCTTCTGGAAGAGATTGACAACTTAAAGGCACACGGCTATGACGTGGAGCATTATTTAAAGATCAGTGATAAGGCACATGTGATTCTGCCCTACCACCGCATGCTGGATGTGGCCCTGGAGAAAGCGAGAAAGGCTTCCAAGATCGGCACCACCGGCAAGGGCATCGGACCGACCTACTGCGATAAGTATGAGCGCTGCGGACTGCGGGTGGAGGACCTGTACTCCGAGAACTTTGCGCAGAAGCTGGGCGAGCTGGTAGAATCCAGAAAGGCACTGCTCAAGTTCTATGATCCGGAGAATGAGGCACAGATCGACGAGATTGTGGATTTCGATAAGATTTACAGGGATTATACCGCATATGCAGAGGCATTGAAGCCTTATGTCTGCGATGCGCTGACCTACCTGCACAAGGCTCTGGAGCAGGACAAGAAGGTAGTCGTAGAGGGCGCACAGGCAACGCTTCTGGATATTGACTTTGGTTCCTATCCGTTCGTTACCTCCTCCAATCCGACCATCGGCGGCATCATTACCGGAACCGGCTTAAGTGCCATGGACATCGGCAATGTATACGGTGTCATCAAGGCTTACTCCAGCCGTGTGGGCGAGGGTCCGTATGTGACTGAGCTGCTTGATGCAACCGGCGACCGGATCCGTGAGCTGGGTCATGAGTACGGCACCACCACCGGCAGACCGAGACGCTGCGGCTGGCTGGATCTGGTGACCTTAAAGTACGCAAAGCGTGTCAACGGCCTGACTGCACTGTCTGTGAACCACTTGGACACCATCGGCAAGTTCGACAAGGTGAAGGTATGTGTGGCCTATGATATCAACGGTGAGATCACCGAGGACTTCTCCACCAATCTGGAGTTCTTAAACGGTGCTAAGCCGGTGTACAGAGAGTTCGACGGCAACTTTGGTGATATTTCCGGCTGCAAGACCTTCGAGGAGCTTCCGGAGAACGCAAAGGCTTACTTAAGCTTCATCGAGGAGTACATCGGAATTCCGGTGAAGTTCATCGGTACCGGTGCAGAGCGTGAGGCGATGATCGTTCGATAACAGACAATCAGAAAATGCGTCACCTGATATGCATGGCAATAAAATACGGGCGGGATTCCAAGTGGATAACTGGAATCCCGCCCGTTTTCTGTCCTAGAAAAATGAAATCTTATATTCCTTACATATCCTGCGAATCTCGTAAATAGCGATCACCAGAGAGGTAATACCGATGGATACGTTGCTGACAGCCATGACGATGCCGACGCTGGCATTTCCCAGGTCCGTGAACTGCTGCAGGAACCACAGCACCGGCACGCGGAAGACGAAGACACGGCTGAAGTTGATCAGCAGGGTGATGCGGGTCTTGCCGAAGCCGTACAGCAGTGCCATGACCGCGGCGTTCAGCCCGAGAGGAATCGCTCCCAGCGCCTCATAGCGGTAGATGGTGGCGATCATCTGGCCGAACTCCGCATCGGAACCGGCGAAGAGTCCGCAGAGCTGTTCCAGAAATACCAGAGACAGAACCATGATTACGCCGCCGATGACTGTGCAGCAAATCGTCACACATTTGAAGGCCTCCAGCGCACGCTTTGGCTCTCCGGCTCCCAGACTCTGGCTGATGATGGCGGAGCCGCCTTCCTGAAATCCGTTCTGCGGGTTGCTGCTGAAGCCGCCGATGTTGTTGGAGATGCCCAGCGCGCCCACGGTCAGAGCACCGTACAGGGTGCACATGGAGTTGACGACCACCTTGCCGAAGGAGAACGCCATCTTCTCAATAATAACCGGAAATGACAGACGGAGCATGGGACCGGTCACTCTGGGGCGGAAGGAAATGCTGGACAGCGAGAAGCCGAAGGCATTTCCCTTCTGATTCAGGTTTACGAAAGCTGCCACAAGCAGTGCCGACTGAGAGATGATGGTGGCAACGGCGATGGAGTTGATGCCGCCGTCCAGCACATAGACGAAGCAGGCGGTCAGCGCCAGCTTTAAGGCAATCACAATCATATTTAAGTACAGGATCCGTTTGGAATTGCCCCGGGCACGCTCAATGGCAATGTAAACATTGTTGAAGAAGCTGATGACCATGGCAAACAGCTCCAGGATAAAGTACCGGGTTCCCTCAGCGATGAACACCTCCGGTGTCCGGGCGAAGCGGAGAAACTGAGGAGTGAAGGGAACCAGCACAGCCAGAAGTCCGATTCCCAGCACGCCGCACATGGCAAACAGGGTGCTGACCCGCTTCTTCACCAGGTCGTAATCGCCGGCGCCGTAGGCCTCGCTGACCTTGATGCTGGCACCCACTGCCAGACCGCCGCCCAGCGCGGAGAGCATCAGGTTGATCTGGGAGAGGTAGGCGACGGCGGAGACCGAGTTGGCACTGATGTGGGCCGCCATCATGGAGTCAAATATTTTGAAGATCTGCGCCAGACTCTGGTACAGAGCCAGCGGGGTGCAGACATAGAATACCACGCTCCACATGTTGCTGTGGAGTGCAAAGTTGCGAAATTCTGTGTCCTTCTGTGACAGGGTTGCGGTGGTTGCGGTTGACATGATAGAACTCCCTTTCATTTGTTATCTGATATCTGCACGATATGATACATGAAAAAAGATGGGATTACAACGGAAAAACAGGAGAAAATTGGGTGAAAGTACAGAAAATTTGCGCATAAATGGGAATCCTGTTTTACATGGAAAAAGATTTGCAGATTTTTATGATTGTGTATCAGAAGGAGATGTGGCATAATGAAAGCAGAAAAGAGAAGGGGATTTCCCGGAAAGCAGGTAATTATGCTGAATATATATTTCGGTGACATGCCGGATATGATTTACAATACAGAGGTTTATTTCAGGAACACTTACGATAGTAAATGGCTGATATCAGATATGGCAAAAGAAATGATACGGGATGTGGACAAATCAATCGTAGTCAGTGAACACTGTATCGACAGTCCTGTATTGGGACAGATACCACCAGAACGGTTGTCAGGCGGAGTAAAGACATTGCTGCTGCTTCTGAATGACGAGACAAAAGTATTTAATGCATCTACCTGTGGAGATAACTGCGCTAAATGGATTTTGAAAATTGCACAGAACAGAGAGCTTACGATTCGGCTGGGTCACATTATGGATTTTGGGGAAGAGCGTTTTTCTATCCGAATCTTAAATAATGGTGTCATTGTAAATAATATGAAGGATCTGCTTCTGAATGCACACCCGTATTTGCAGGAGGCAGTTGAATGACAGGCAGACATCATATCGAATTGTATAATAATAAGCTTAAGTATTCGTTTGACATCAAGAGAAATATTACGGTTATCAGAGGCGACAGTGCTACAGGGAAAACTCAGCTGATTAACATGATTCATGATTACAGTGAACTTGGCAGCGACAGTGGAATTACATTGATTTGTGATAAGGAATGCGTTGTTCTGGAAGGAAGAAGATGGCAGGAGAATCTGGAGCATATCAGTGATTCGATTGTTTTTATCGATGAGGGGCATTCATTTGTCAAATCCAATGAATTTGCTGCCGCAGTCAGGGGAAGTTCTAATTATTTTGTTATTGTTTCAAGAGAAAAAATGATTGCACTTCCTTACAGTATTCATGAAATATACGGGATACGAGAACGTGGAAAATATCCATCGATGACGCAGGTGTATAATGAAATGTATAATCTGTATGCGGATAACAGCAGAAGTGTCTGCGAATATCCGGACGTAATTGTAACAGAAGATGCGAAGTCCGGATATCAGTTCTTTAGCAGAATTTCTGAGGACACAGGTGCGGCCTGTATACCGGCAGGAGGAAAAAGCAGAGTTTTGGATCAGCTGATCAAGCTGGATGATACGAAAAAATCAATACTTGCAGTGGTAGATGGTGCAGCATTTGGACCTGAAATGGAAGAAACCATGAATTTTATAAAGTTCCATGGGAACATAATGTTGTATACTCCGGAGTCATTTGAATGGATTATCTTAAAATCCGGAATTGT
Source organism: Eubacteriales bacterium (assembly GCA_030536555.1). Lineage (GTDB taxonomy): Bacteria > Bacillota > Clostridia > Lachnospirales > Lachnospiraceae > Brotaphodocola. The sequence goes on from JAUNPU010000048.1 coordinate 5,877, forward strand.
ATCCAGTGTTTCAGATGAGTTGAATGATACCTGCAATTATGCGGACAGTGCCATATATTTCAGCTGGGAGCAGTATTATACAGAATTGCTTCGATTGCTGACGAGGGATACCGTGTTACACTATAGCAAAGACAGTCTGCCGGAAGCTTATTTATCGAAAGCAAACAAAACAAAAATTATGCAGGTGATGGAATGTGTTCGATTTCGCCGCGTTTGAAAGATGCCCCACTGTAATACTGTAAGCTGGTATACAGTGGGCTTCTTTCTGGTATGGAAGGGGGAATAGATATTATATGGAAGAGCAAAGCATGGAAATATCAACGCTGCAAGGCGGTGAGATACAGGAACCAAATGAAGCTCTGGAGTCGGATACAGAGTTAAAACAGGGGGAGCATGTGCGGATTACCCGCAGGCGTCGCTCGGCGGGGTTTGTCATGAATCAGGATCATTTTCATCGGCACTATGAGCTTTACTATCTGATCTCCGGGCGCAGCAGGGTGTTTTTGAATCACACGATCTACCATCTTGAGGCGGGGGACGTGCTGCTGATTGAGCCGCTGGCGCTGCATCACATGATCTACGGGATTGCACAGGAAAGCGAGCGGATCGCTGTAAGCTTTGCAGATGATTTTCTGGAAGAGATGCGGAAGCAGTGCGGTACGGACTGGCTGGGACAGCTCAAACAGCAGCCGCATCTGACCGTTGAGACTGGAAGGCGGGGGTATCTGGAAGGGCTGCTTGGAAAGCTGGCGGTGGAGGTGCAGAATGAGGATGCATTTGCCAGAATGCTACAGCAAAATTACCTTTATGAGCTGCTGGCATTCATCGGGCGGTGCAGAAATGAGGAAGAGCCGCTGAAGCTGGGCGAGCCTGCGGAAATGACGGAGCGGGAGACGGCAATCCAGGAGGCTGCCCGCTATATCTACACGCATTTTCACGAGCCGCTGACGCTGGAGCTGGTGGCGGAGCGGGTACATATGAGCCCCACCTACTTTTCCCGCCGGTTTAAGAGTCTGACCGGATTTGGCTACAAGGAGTATGTCAACTATGTGAGACTGAAGGAGGCGTCAAGGCTTCTTCTGGAGACGGAGCTTTCCGTGACGGAGGTGGCGCAGCAGTGCGGATTTGCGGACAGCAACTACTTCGGAGATCTGTTTCGCAAGGAAAAGGGGGTGTCTCCGCGGGTATACCGGAAGAACCCCCAAATTCTGTAAATGACAGGTCAGCCCTATGACAGCAGTGCTGCAGTACCCGGCGGGCGTCAGACATGGGCTCCTAAGTGGGATAAAAGCTGACGCAGATAGGTGGCAAAGCAGCCGCAGTCATCTAAGGGAAGCTGATCTACAGGCACGTAGGTGAGCTTGTCGCGGGGATTCTCCTTCATGACCGGCTCCCACAGAGGTTCGAACTGGGGGGCAAAGCAGCCGCACTGTCTGGTATAGCAGGTTTTGGCGGTGGCTTTGGTGCGGGCGCTGCGGTCCACGTACTCACCGACACTCTTATGTACTGCCGTGTCCTCGTAGATCAGATAATAGTAGTCCTTATAGTTGGGATAAAAGTGCTTCAGCGTCCCGTCAAATAAGTCTACGGTCAGGGTCAGGCAGCAGTCGGCAGCCTCGCAGCTGACCGGCAGGACCGTGTGCTCAAATGGCACCGGCAGGTGATAGTCGCTTTCGCAGGTCAGCTCCAGCTGATGGTGGATCTCACCGAAGATATCCGGCTTTTCCAGAATCTGCCAGTGCTTCAGGGAGAAGGGATGCTCCAGAAAATCCGGGTAGTTCAGGATCGGCAGAATGACCGGCATTCCCTTTAGGTCGTCCTCATTGTGCAGAATCAGCAGATCGTAGAGAAAGGCTTCGTGGGTCACCAGATAATCCCGGTACACCTCAATCAGCTGCCCGCCGGAATACTGGTCCGTGCGGGATATGCCCAGGAACTGCTCGATCGCCTTCTGCTTTAAGCTGTCCAACTCCAGCAGCTTCCGGTAGGGCTTGATCTTCTTGTAAATATCCACGCTTTTCACCGCGGAAAAGTCATAGGGCAGTCCGAAGTGACGGCAGCGCTTCAGCAGATAGGGAATGTCGAAGCCGTCTCCGTTGAAATGCACCAGAATCCGGAACCGCTTCAGAAAGCCAAAGAAAGCGTGGAGCAGAGCCTCCTCGGAGGCAGCCGTGTCTGCGAACCACTGGATCAGGTTCCAGCAGCCGTTCTGATGATAGGTGCAGCCGATCAGGTACAGGCTGGAGGTGTCCCCGGAGAATCCGGTGGTCTCAATATCGAAAAATAGCAGGTCCTCCAGAGAACCGATCCGCTCAAGGGGATAGGTGTCCGGAAGCTCCAGCTGTTTGGTAATGGTAATCATAGGTCAGCTCCTGTTGGTTATAGTATGACATGGGACTATTATAAGGGGGATTGGGCGGGAAGTCAATGCGGATACCAGAATATTTGTTCGATATACGCCTTGCATTGACACGGGCGGTATGATATGATGACAGGTGAAAGAATCGAACTTCAGACAGAAGATATTATATTTCAGGAGGAACAAAGCGTTTGTTTTCATATATAAAAGGAACTTTGGTGGAATACTGGGAAGATACGATTGTGGTGGAGGCCGGAAGCATCGGCTGGAATATTCATGTGCCGCTTTCTGTGCTGGACCGTCTGCCCCGGACCGGGGAGGAAGTGAAAATCTACACATCCTTTCAGGTGCGGGAGGATGCGATGACCCTATACGGATTTCTGACCAGGCAGGATATGCAGATGTTCAGACAGCTTCTGGGGGTCAATGGCATCGGCCCCAAGGCAGCACTGGGAATCCTGTCTACGCTGCAGCCGGACGATCTGCGGATGGCGATTATTTCCGAGGACGCGAAGGCGATTGCGAAGGCGCCGGGGATTGGTCCGAAGACTGCAAAGCGGGTGATTCTGGATCTGAAGGACCGGATTCGGATGGAGGACATACTGCCCTCAGGTATGGGCACGGATGCAGGTATACCCGGAGCAGCGGCGGCAGCTGTGGCGGGCATGGAAGGCGTTGGAAAGGAAGCAATCGAAGCGCTGGTTGCCCTTGGCTATTCCATGACAGAGGCGACGAAGGCTGTGCGGCAGGTGGAAATCGCCGATGGAATGACGGTGGAGGCAGTGCTGAAGGCTTCCTTAAAGTATCTGGCATTTTGACAGCATATCAACAGTTTCGAGAGAAGGATGTAGAAATCAGGCATGGAGCGAAGAATTATTACAACAGAAGTGACCGAGGAAGACAAGTACATAGAGCCGAATCTGCGGCCGCAGCTGCTGGATGAGTACATCGGTCAGCAGAAGATCAAGAATAATCTGAAGGTATACATAGATGCAGCGAAGGCGAGAGGAGAGTCACTGGATCATGTGCTGTTCTACGGACCGCCGGGACTGGGCAAGACGACCCTGTCCGGCATCATTGCCAATGAGATGGGGGTCCATATGAAGGTGACCTCCGGTCCGGCAATCGAGAAGCCGGGGGAGATGGCGGCAATCCTCAACAACCTGCAGGAGGGAGACGTGTTGTTCGTGGATGAGATCCACCGGCTGAACCGCCAGGTGGAGGAGGTGCTGTACCCGGCGATGGAGGACTTTGCCATCGACATTATGCTGGGGAAGGAGTCCTCGGCGCGGTCCATTCGTCTGGATCTTCCTCACTTTACGCTGGTAGGAGCGACGACCCGGGCAGGACTTCTGACGGCGCCCCTCAGAGACCGGTTTGGGGTGGTGCAGAAGCTGGAATTCTACACGCCGGAGGAGCTGCAGATCATCGTGCAGCGCTCCGGGCAGGTGCTGGGAGTGGAGGTAAAGCCCGAGGGTGCGGCGGAGATTGCCCGCCGCTCCAGAGGAACCCCCCGTCTGGCCAATCGGCTGCTAAAGCGTGTCCGCGACTTTGCCCAGGTGAAGTATGACGGAGTAATCACCAAAGAGGTGGCGGATTTTGCACTGGATATTCTGGATGTGGACAAGATGGGACTGGACAACAATGACCGGAGCATTCTGCTTCTGATGATCGAGAAGTTCGGCGGCGGTCCCGTGGGACTGGATACGATGGCGGCGGCTCTGGGGGAGGATTCCGGGACCCTGGAGGATGTGTACGAGCCGTATCTGCTGATGAACGGCCTGATCAACCGAACCCCCCGGGGGCGGGTGGCCACGGAGAGCGCTTACCGCCATCTGGGGATTCCTTATAAAGGATGATTACGGTTTGATCCTGATTGCGTCTGATCGTGCATGGTATAAGGACTGGGATAGCAGGATGATGATATGGGATAGTTTGAGCTTGCGATGTAAAGTCGGGGTGATATCTTGTGAAGTCGGGATG
>JAUNPU010000049.1 GCA_030536555.1 Eubacteriales bacterium
GAATGCGCAGCCGGAACAGAATGCACAGACCGGCTGGAGCCAGAATCCGCAGCCGGGACAGAATACACAGACCGGCAGCACAGCGGCTGCGGGGCAGGCACACAGAAGCACGGTGAATCGTTCCTATATTCCGCAGGAGCGCCCGGAGCAGAAGCGGAAGAAGGGGTCTGTGGCAGGAAAGGCAGCGATGGTTACGGCAGCGGCACTGCTGTTCGGCACCGTAGCGGGCGGCACCATGTTCGGTGTCAATACGCTGGGCGAATATATGAAGAAGCAGTATGCACCGCAGCTTTCCGCCACGGAGACAGAAGCGCAGGTGACTCTGGCAGAGCCGGAGACGGGGGCGTCTTCGGCAGCGGCAGCCATTCCGGCGATTCAGACGGACGTATCCAGCATCGTGGAAAAGGCAATGCCGTCTGTGGTGGCAATCAACAACACCATGTCCTTGCAGCAGCAGACCTGGTTTGGCATGAGCCAGACAGTGGAGGTGCCCAGCAGCGGCTCCGGCATTATCGTAGGTCAGAATGACGATGAGCTTCTGATTGTCACCAACAATCATGTGGTAGAGGATTCCAAGGAGTTGACGGTGACCTTCATCGACAGCGAGCAGGTAGCGGCAGCAATCAAGGGAACGGATTCCGAGAGTGACCTGGCGGTGATTGCAGTTCCAATCAAGGATGTACCGGCGGAAACCATGAGCCAGATTAAGGTAGCTACCATGGGAGATTCTGATTCCCTGAAGGTCGGTCAAGGTGTCATTGCCATCGGTAATGCCCTTGGCTATGGACAGTCTGTGACGGTTGGATTTGTCAGCGCTCTGGACCGTGAGGTGAAGGCGGACGACTATACCACCAGACATCTGCTTCAGACAGATGCAGCCATCAACCCTGGCAACAGCGGCGGCGCTCTGCTGAACATGAGAGGTGAGCTGATCGGTATCAACGCAGCCAAGTATTCTTCTACCGAGGTAGAGGGTATGGGCTATGCAATCCCGATTTCTCAGGCGCAGGATATTATCAATGAGCTGATGAACAAGAAGACCAGAGTGGAAGTTGAGACAGCAAAGCAGGGCTATCTGGGAATCCAGGGTCAGAACATTGATGAGACGGCAGCTCAGATGTATGGCATGCCGCGCGGCATCTATGTATACAAGATTGTGGAGGACGGCGCAGCAGCAGCTTCTGATCTGAGAGAGAAGGATATCATCACCAAGTTTGACGGCCAGACCGTGCGGACCATGGCGGACTTAAAGCAGATGCTGACCTACTATGAGGGCGGCAACACGGTAACGCTGACGGTACAGTCCTTAGTGGATGGTCAGTATACGGAACGCAATGTAGAGATTACACTGGGAACCAGACCGGCTGCAGAGACCAACTAAGTGCCGATGACCGAGAACGAAAAATCAGTGAACTATAGTTAGAAACAGTAAGAAATAAAGCAGCAAATACAGATACTCAGAGTGCGCAGGACGTACCCTGAGTATTTGTGTAAATAAAGAGAAACGCAGTCTGGCGGAACCAGAGGGAAGCTTTGATTCCGGCGCAACAGTAACTGCATGGAAAACAGGAGGAAGTATGGAAGAGAAGGACGAGCTGAGAGAGACTGGCGGAGAGGGTGGAAACGCAGGCAGAACCAATGGAGATGCAGGTCGGGCAGCTGGCGATGCAGGTCAGACAAACGGAAATGAGACTGATGATCAGGAGTATGAGAAGATCTGCTACATGTGCCGGAGACCGGAGAGCCGCGCAGGGAAAATGATCGTCATGCCGGGCAACATGTGCCTGTGCCATGACTGCATGCAGAAGGCATTTAACTCGGTGATGGGCAGCGGAATGGACCTGTCGAAGGTGGACCTGTCCCAGATCTCCGGGATGCCGTACATGAACATGAATTTCAGCAATACGGAAGATATGCCGGAGATGCGGATCTCGAAGAAGCAGCAGGTGAAGAAGAAAAAGGAGAAGAAGGGACCGGACTTTGAGCTGAAGGACATTCCGGCTCCCCACGTGATCAAGCGCCGGCTGGACGAATATGTGGTGGGGCAGGATCAGGCGAAGAAGGCAATCTCCGTGGCAGTGTACAACCATTACAAGCGGGTCTATGCGGAGAGTCTGAAGGCGGCGAAAGGACAGAATCAGCAGGACGGGGATGACGATGTGAGTATTGAGAAGTCCAACATCCTGATGGTGGGACCTACCGGAAGCGGAAAGACCTATCTGGTGAAGATGCTGGCGAAGCTTCTGGACGTGCCCCTTGCTATTGCGGATGCCACCTCACTGACGGAGGCAGGCTACATCGGCGACGATATCGAGAGCGTGGTATCCAAGCTTCTGGCGGCGGCAGGCAATGACGTGGAGAAGGCGGAGCATGGAATCATCTTTATTGATGAGATCGACAAGATTGCAAAGAAGAAGGAGACCAACACCCGTGATGTCAGCGGTGAGTCGGTGCAGCAGGAGCTGTTGAAGCTGCTGGAGGGCAGCAAGGTGGAGGTGCCGGTGGGCTCCAATCAGAAAAATGCCCTGACGCCCATGACCACGGTCAACACGGACAACATTCTGTTCATCTGTGGCGGCGCATTCCCGGATCTGGAAAATATCATCCGGGAGCGGCTGACGAAGACCACCTCCATGGGATTTGGCGCTGATCTTAAGGATAAGTACGGACAGAACGCCAATCTGCTCAGTCATGTGACCAACGCCGACCTGCGTGCCTTCGGCATGATTCCGGAGTTTTTGGGGCGCCTTCCTATGGTGGTGACGCTGGAGAAACTGACGGTGGATCTGCTGGTGAAGATCTTAAAGGAGCCGAAAAATGCCATTCTGAAGCAGTATATCAAGCTTCTTGCCATGGACGAGGTGAAGCTGGTGTTTGAAGATGAGGCGCTGGAGTGGATTGCCGGGGAGGCCATCAAGCGGGAGACCGGCGCCCGGGCGCTGCGGGCCATCCTGGAGGAGTACATGCTGGATATCATGTATGAGATCCCTAAGGATCCCAATATCGGAGCGGTGGTGATCACCCGCCCTTATCTGGAGCGAAGCGGCGGCCCGCTGATTCAGATGCGGGGGTGACTGCTGCAAATTAACATGTGAATTTCGTTGCAAACGGAGTATAATAATTATATAATAAAAGAAAAAGACAGGAGGGAACGATATGCCAAATATAAAACCAATATCCGACTTGAGAAATTATACATCGGTAGTGAATGAAGTGTCGTATGGAAACCGGGTCTATCTCACTCGCAATGGTCATGGTTCCTGTGCGATTATAGACATGAAGGAACTTGACGAATTGGATAAGCAAAAGGCATTGAATCAACTGCTGTTAAAATTACAAAAAGCAGAACAATCTGTTTTTGTGGATGGAACCATTTCGGCTGATGAACTGGAAGCAGAACCGGGGGTATAGTTTCATTTTTGTGGAACACAATTATCTTTTTTACAGGATGAAGGATGAAAATACGGTTCTTGTGCTGGAAATGTTTCATGAAAAGGAAGATTTCATGAGAAAGCTGTTTGGCGTAGTAACTATGTCACAGGAAACGTTGGATTATTGGAGAGAATAAACAGTTAAAGTCTGCCATCCGCTCCGGGAATAACGAACCTGGAGCGGATGTTGATTTGTAGGCAGTTACAGCTCCGGTGAAAAGGAGCGGTACAGGTTCAGGGTCCCGTAGCCCCACTCCCGGCTGGGATAGGTGAGGGCGGGATTCCGGTCAGCGCCCCGCACCAGCATGGAGCGGATGGTGGCGCTGTTCATGGTCTCGTCATGTTGGTCCGTGATAGCCCAGGTGAGCAGGTCTGCCACAGCACCGGCGGCGATGGCTGCGGAGACGGAGGTGCCGGTGCGCCGGGTGAAAGACAGGGCGGAGGTCGGCAGGAAGTTGGACGATGACGGCGCCGGTCCCTGGACCTCCACACCCGGTGCTGTCAGATCCGGCTTCACCTGACCGGAGGCGGAGAAGCCGCGGCTGCTGTGAATAAAAATACTGTCGTTTACATGATTATAAGCTCCGGCGGTCAGGACCATGGGGACATTGCCCGGGTCGGTGATGGTGGTGTTGGGATTGGGGCGCAGGAAAATCGTCTGTTCTGACACAAATCCGTGCATGGGCAGCCAGATATGGAACTGACCGGGCATGGAGTCGGACAGATAGACGCGGATGCGCCAGATTCCCTGTGACGGCGTCTGAAACCGCATGAAGATCAGCTGATTGCCGGAGCCTGCCTCGTTGGGCTGGTAGTTGAGGGTGATCCGCGTGGTGTCCAGCCGGAAGGGGATCACAGTCTCGCTTCCCAGTGCCAGCGGAATCCGGTCGATGACCTCACCGGAGGGAGAGATGAATCCCACCGTGTAGAGTTCGGGGCCGGAGGCCCACAGCTCGGCGCAAAAGCCCGGTTCTCCCGGAGCGACCCGAAGCTCCACATCCTCGTAGTCTTGGTCGGCGGCAATGGTTCCGAGAAAATGATGGTGATACCCCACCTCATTTCCTGCGCCGGTGACGGCGGCAAGACCCCGCACGCCCCGCATGGACTGTAGCTGGATGCCCAGTGGAGAGGAGCCGTCGTGGCTGCCCTGGCTGGTTCCCACCCCAAGGAGGATGACCAGAGGCTTTAGCTGGGTGGCTGCCACTCCCTGCAGGAAGCTGACCGCAGACATGATATCATTTTCCTGATAAGCCGGCACATCCGGAGCAATCAGAAAGAAGTCCCGCAAATACTGCTTTGCGGGCTTTAATTTTACAACGGCAAGGTCTGCTTCCGGCGCGGCGCCGGAGAAGGTGACCGGCTGGGTGATCTCATTGGCCGCAGCCACACCGGCGAGAAAGGTGCCGTGGCCGTCTGTGTCTCTGGAGGGAACAACCTGAAAAGGGTCCTCGGAGCGCAGGGCCTGGTTGATGGCGTCCTGCTGGTAGACGGAGCCGAAAAACGGCTGGAAGCCGGCCACCGGCTGCAGCGGTTCCTCGGAACGGATGGTCTGGTCCCACAGACTCAAGATGCGGCTGGTGCCGTCGGGACGGCGAAACAGCGGACTGGTGTAGTCAATGCCGGTGTCGATGATACCAAGGATCACGCCCCGTCCGGTGGCATTCAGGGCGGGATTGCTGATGGCAGGCGGGATGCCGCTGCTTTCCAACGCCGTGATGTCAAGAAGCCCGAAAAGCTTGGGGATGGCGTTGTAGGAATGGCGGTAGATGCTGATTGGTTCCAACCGGTCTAAGCGGGCGAAGACCACGGCATAGTTGGGTGTGATGAAGTTGACGCACTGGGTCCGGGCAACCTGCAGCAGATTTTCCGCCGACCAGGCACCGTAACGGACAATAAAGTCGGCATATTCTTCAGAAGCGGGATAAAGTTCGCAGAGAGGCATAAGGGAATCCTTGGAAGCTTTGCAATACTATATGCAGGCGAACGGCATTTATGAATTTGACTATCCGGTCGGGAAAGAGTAAAATAGAACCGGGAAAACCATGAATAAAACAGAGAAGAATGAAATAACACGGAACAGAGGAACGTAACACAGAGCAAAGCAGACAGCACGAAGCAGGAGGGCACGAGATGGTATATGCAGCACTGGCAGCAGCCTTGGCGGCAGGGGATCTGGGACTGAAATGGCTGATCGAGAAGCAGGACGGGAAGGATTTTCCAAAGCCGCTGAAACATACAAAGGGAAAAATCATGCTTTATCACAATCACAATGCAGGATTTCCATTTGGATTTCTGGAGAAATACGGGCAGCTGGTGCGGACGGTTCCGCTGGTGGTTACCTCAGCGCTGGGCGGCGTGCTCTGCTATCTGTCCTTGCAGAAGGGGAAGACAGCGCAGAAGCTGGGGCTGGCGCTGGTGATCGGCGGGTCCTTAAGCAATCTGTATGACCGGTTTGTCCGGCGGTATGTGGTGGATTACTTCAGCTTCCAGTTCGGATTTCTGAAGAAGGTGGTGTTCAATCTGGGAGACCTGTTCGTATTTTTTGGGGCGGGATTTCTGATGTCGCTGCAGCTGGTGGAGGAAATTCGGGAAAAATCACGTTAAATATTTCTGAAATATTGATAAAATGCGCATTTTTCAGGGGTTTTGGCAACTTGTGCTGTTGACAGACGCCCCAAAACATTGTACAATCGAATGCAATTTACTATCAAACCATATTATTTAAAACAAAGGAGATTGATTTTATTTTATGTTAGACTCAGGAGACAGTACAGGCATACAAATTTTTATTGTGTTGGTGTTGCTCGGCCTTTCGGCCTTTTTCTCATCGGCGGAGACGGCGCTTACCACCGTCAACAAGATGCGGGTGCGGACCCTTGCGGATGCAGGTGACCGGCGTGCCATTACGCTGACGAAGGTGATCGAGGACCCGGGCAAGATGCTGAGTACGATTCTGGTAGGCAACAATATTGTGAACCTGTCTGCTTCGTCTCTGATGACGACGCTGACCATGGACCTGTTCGGAAGCAGGGCAGTGGGTATCGCCACCGGTGTGCTGACCCTGCTGATTCTGGTGTTCGGTGAGATCACGCCGAAGACTTTGTCCACCCTCTATGCGGAGAAGATTGCCATGGGCTACGCGCCGGTGATCTACTGGATGATGAAGGTGATGACACCGGTGATTTTCTTCGTCAATCAGCTTTCCATGGGGGTGCTGTTTCTGCTTCGGGTGGATCCCAACAAGAAGCACGATGCCATTACGGAGGATGAGCTGAGGACCATCGTGGAAGTCAGCCATGAGGAAGGCGTCATCGAATCCGAAGAGAAGAAGATGATCAACAATGTGTTCGATTTCGGCGATTCCGTGGCCCGGGATGTGATGGTGCCCCGGATCGATATGGTCATGGTGGATGTGGATGCCACTTATGACGAGCTGATGGAGATCTTCCGTCAGGAGAAGTTCACCCGTGTGCCGGTGTACGAGGAGAGCACGGACAATGTGATCGGTATTATTAATATGAAAGATCTGCTTCTGATCGACAAGGAGCAGAAGTTCTCCATCCGCGACTACCTGCGCCAGCCGCTGTATACTTATGAGTTCAAGAAGACGGCGGAGCTGATGGTGGAGATGCGAAAGACCTTCAACAACATCGTCATTGTGCTGGATGAGTACGGCGCCACTGCCGGACTGATCACGCTGGAGGATATGCTGGAGGAAATCGTGGGCGAGATCCGTGACGAGTACGATGAGGATGAGGAGGACGAGATCATGGAGATCGCGCCGGACGAATATCTGGTGACCGGTTCCACCAAGCTGGATGACTTAAATGACCATCTGGGTCTTCAGCTGGAGTCGGAGGACTATGATTCCATTGGCGGTCTGGTAATCGGGCTTCTGGATCATCTGCCGGAGGAGGGCGAGGAAGTCGTCTACCGGAACCTGCATCTGCAGGTGGAGCATGTGGAGAAGAACCGGATCGACAAGATCCGGATGCATATTCTGCACGAGGAAGAGCAGGAGGAGACCGAGGAGAGCGGAGAAGAGAGCAAGGCCGTATCTTAATATAGAAAGCAACAGATCTTATTGTAAAGAGCAGCAGGGCTGCCGCATATCCGGCTGGATGTCAGCCGGTGCGGCAGCCCTGCTTTTGTGAGCAGGTACGGCGGCGAGGTCTCTAGCTGATCATACCGCCAAGCATCCCGCCTGCCAGACAGCAGCCCAGCACCGTAAGCGTCCGGTTCAGATCCGGTACTGTGCCCCGGTTCATCAGGAAGGAGAGCAGGATCAGGATCAGAAAGTAGAGAAGACCGGAGACAAGTCCCCAGAAGAAGCGCCGGCTTCGCAGCAGCTTTCCGGCGAGAAAGCCGCCTGCCAGACAGGCAAGCACATAGACCAGCCAGACGGCAATGCCGATCTGGCTTTCCTTAAGCTTCCACTTATAAAGGGCAAAGGACAGCAGCACCAGCAGGGCGGCGGACAGCAGGTAGGAGAGCAGCAGAGCGCGCAGAAGCGCCTTGGGTTTGGATGGATTCATGAGGATGTTCCTTCTCATATTACAGGTTTGTTTCAGTGTATTCCGCATCAGACAGGTATAGACTGGCAGAAAATGGAGAAACTGTAAGTGTTCCTGTAAAGTCCAGGTGAAAGACGGTAAAATCCAGCAAAAAAATCGAAAATATTTCTTGACATGCCATCATAATACAGATATAATGATATGGCGTGCAAAATTGACGTGAGTTCTTTTTGTGCGTAAAGCTGAGATTTACAGCAACCAACAGACAATATCACAGGAGGTGAAAGGAATGCCAACATTTAACCAGTTAGTAAGAAAGGGAAGACAGACCGCAGAAAAGAAGTCTACCGCACCGGCTCTGCAGAGAGGATACAACTCCTTACAGAAGCGTGCTACCGAGACCTCTTCTCCTCAGAAGAGAGGCGTCTGCACCGCAGTTAAGACTGCTACCCCGAAGAAGCCGAACTCTGCACTTCGTAAGATCGCCAGAGTACGTCTTTCCAACGGCATCGAGGTAACCAGCTACATTCCAGGAGAGGGACATAACCTTCAGGAGCATAGCGTAGTTCTGATCCGTGGTGGTAGAGTAAAAGACTTACCAGGTACCAGATACCACATCATCAGAGGTACTCTTGATACCGCAGGTGTTGCTAACAGAAAACAGGCCCGTTCCAAATACGGCGCTAAGAGACCGAAAGCAGCTAAGAAATAAGTAACTGCGACACAGTCGCAAGCTTGTACCACTAACGTAAGTAAAAAAGTGACTGCGAAGCTTATATTTTCGCAGTACGCCGGAAGTTGATATTGACCTGTAGGTTGCAGGAGATAGATATTTACCGCGCGAACACATTTTATGGAAACATGTGAGTACCGATGAATTAATTTCGATAATTAAGGAGGGAAGTAACGTGCCACGTAAAGGACATATTCAGAAAAGAGACGTATTAGCAGATCCTTTATACAACAACAAGGTTGTAACCAAGCTGATCAACAACATCATGCTGGATGGTAAGAAGGGTGTTGCACAGAAGATCGTATACGGTGCATTCAACCGTGTAGAAGAGAAGGCTGGCAAGCCGGCAGTAGAAGTCTTCGAAGAGGCTATGAACAACATCATGCCTGTTCTGGAGGTTAAGGCAAAACGTATCGGCGGCGCTACCTATCAGGTGCCGATCGAGGTTAAGCCGGAGAGAAGACAGACTCTGGCACTTCGCTGGATTACTCTGTACTCCCGTAAGAGAGGCGAGAAGACCCAGGAAGAGAGACTGGCTAACGAGATCCTGGATGCAGCTAACAACACTGGCGCATCTGTAAAGAAGAAAGAAGACATGCATAAGATGGCAGAAGCTAACAAGGCTTTCTCCCATTTCAGATTCTAATAGGAGGACAAAGCATTGGCTGGAAGAGAGTATCCATTAGAGAGAACCAGAAACATTGGTATTATGGCTCATATCGATGCGGGTAAGACCACAACGACCGAGCGTATTCTGTACTACACCGGTGTTAACTACAAGATCGGTGATACCCACGAAGGTACTGCTACCATGGACTGGATGGCTCAGGAGCAGGAGCGTGGTATTACCATTACTTCAGCCGCTACCACCTGTCACTGGACCCTGCAGGAGAACTGCAAGCCGAAAAAGGGCGCTTTAGAGCATCGTATCAACATCATTGATACCCCTGGACACGTAGACTTTACCGTAGAGGTAGAGCGTTCCCTGCGTGTACTGGATGGTGCAGTAGGCGTGTTCTGTGCAAAGGGTGGCGTTGAGCCGCAGTCTGAGAACGTATGGCGTCAGGCTGATACCTACAATGTACCTCGTATGGCATTCATCAACAAGATGGATATCCTGGGTGCAAACTTCTACGGCGCAGTTGAGCAGATCAAGACCCGTCTGGGCAAGAATGCAATCTGCATCCAGCTGCCGATCGGTAAAGAGGACGAGTTCAAGGGCATTATCGACCTGTTCGAGATGAAAGCTTACATCTACAACGATGATAAGGGCGATGATATTTCCATCATCGACATCCCGGAGGATATGGCTGACGATGCAGAGCTGTACCGCACCGAGCTGGTAGAGAAGATCTGCGAGTTAGACGACGATCTGATGATGCAGTATCTGGAAGGCGAAGAGCCGTCCGTTGACGAGCTGAAGAAGGTTCTGAGAAAAGCTACCTGCGAGTGTACCGCTGTTCCGGTATGCTGCGGTAC
>JAUNPU010000025.1 GCA_030536555.1 Eubacteriales bacterium
TACCCGCTCCTGTATTGCCCCCGCCGATACCCGCTCCTGGTTTTTTTGCCTTGCTGCACACTCTTCCACTGCTGTGAACCCTGTCCCAAAGAATCCACAAAAAGCTCATTCCCACGATAGCCGGGGAGAATACCACCGCAGTCGGCTTCAACGTCAGGCTCACTCCGCCAGCCGCCATTCCAGCCACCAGCCAGTCGGCGCGGCGCTCTCTGATATAACGGAACACGCCCTGCACCATCAGAAGCTGACAAAATACGGTCATCAGGTCCGCTTTTGCCGTGTCTGCCATATTCATGATTCCCGGCAGAGCCGCCATCAAAAATGGCACCCACAGCGCCTGCCCCCGATCCAGACAGATTCGCGCCGTGCTGTATCCCGCCATCAGTACCATGCCCGCCACCCACAGGTTCATGGCGATGGTAAAGCTGTAGGACGGCAGACCTGCCAGCGGCAGGCAAAGAGTCTCAAAGCCCTTGGAATAGGTATACACCACGCCCAGGGTGCCAAGATTTTCATAGATTCCATTGCCGCTGTTCAGCATCACATCCGACCGCACGCCGTACCAGATGCTGTCAAAATCCACCGCCAGATTCATCCGCCCTGCCTGCAAAAGCACAAGCGTCAGAATCGCCGCCAGCATAGCCGCATGCAACGTTTTACTAAAGTTCCAGTTGAAATTTGTTGAGCAAGCCTGCTCTGTGACTGACTTCCTGCCCACTTGTCCACTTCGACGTCCGCCAAATTGTCCGCTTTGACGCCCAGCTATCTGCCCATCCCGATGCCCGCCAACCTGTCCGTTCCGGCGCTCAATTCTCCAGACATTGATCTTCCAGACAACAAGCAACACCCCTGTCGCCAGCACCCACAGCCTCAGCTTCCGAATACTTCCCTGCTGAACCAGCGAAAGCGCACAGAATGCCGTAATCGTCACTGCGCTTCCCATCAGGAAGTTCCAGCAGACATCAAACCGTCTCCGCAAATATGTTCTGGCAAACCACATGCCTGCAAGAATCAGATATCCCGTGTAGATTCCCGTAAATACCATCGGAAGCAGCAGCTCATGAAGCCACCCGAACCCAAGCAGGACTGCGATGATTCCGCACCGGGAAAGCAACTGCCAGCTGCGCCCGGGCTGCGCTCCTGCTCCCCCACTCCGGAATGCCTGCTTCCGACCGCGCCCGGGTCGCTCTCCTGCAATCCCCTGCCTACTCAGCTCTCCTGCCACAAAAAACAGGAAAAGAAGCAGCCATACCACCAGCAATTCCAACATCATGGAAATAGTTTCCGGCTGCCCCACATGCCAGGATAGTATCCCCACCCCCAGCAGTTTCCACACCGAATACCCGGTTATCCCAATCGTCAGAATCGCCGCCGCACCAGCCGCCGTCTTTTCCCGTCCCGTCATCGCTTCCTGTCCCTTCCTCCTGTTATCCAGCTTTACCGCCCGTTATCTGGCTTTTTGTCTTCTATCAAGTCTTCTATCTGTTATTAAATCTTCCTGTCCGTTATCAACTCAAGATAATCTGCAACCTCGCGGCACCAAATCACCTTAATCAGCTCATTTTCCATGCTTCCTCTGCCTTGCGATAAAATTCCGCGCACGTTTGCCCCTCGATTTGGACAATAAATCGCATTTTCAAGAAAAATTGTCCAATCCAAGGCAAGCTTCCATATGAAATCATGATTTTACACCCCGGTTTGGACAATTTCAGCCCTTATAAGCCTATAATTGTCCAAAAATCCTGAGATTTTGGATAATTATGACCTTTTCACCCCTGAAATTGTCCAAAAGCCCCTCAATCGACCGCAAATCTGCCCGGTTTCGGCAGGTTTTGGACAATTTTATGCCATTTCTGCCCATAATTGTCCAAAACAGCATGTTCACATGACAAATATCTTTTTCAATCTAATCATACGCCGCATACGCCCGCTTATAGAAGAACATCAGGACCTTTACCACCGGCTTCGGCCAGATTTTCCCGTACATGGCTGCTTCTTCCTGAGAGCGGCGATGGTCCTTGATACAGGCTTTCGTGGTTGCCTCCTCGTGGATCCGGTAGCGAATCAGCGGACGCTCCACACATACAAATCGCCCCGGACGCTCTGCCAGCTTCCACATGGTATCCCAGTCCAGCGCGAACTTGTATTCCGAATCAAACAGCGGCACTCCCAGCGCATCCTTATCATAAGTGCAGGACGGGCAGATAATGGGATTTCCAAAGACCAGCGCCGCCTTTTTCACCCAGGTCCGGTCCGCATATTTCCGGAACCGCAGCGGCAGTCTCAGAATCATCTTGACAAACTGCACCAGCCCCGGCTTCTGCACTTCGCCCGACCGCTGCGACTCATCTGCCTTCTGCATCCGCCCTGACTTCTGAACCTCATCCGGCTTTTGCACCTCGCCTGACCGCTGCGACTCATCCACCGGCTTCCGCACCTCGCCTGACCGCTGCGACTCATCCACCTTCTGCACCTCGCCCGCCCCAAGCTTCTCATCCGCCTTCTGCGCCTCATCATGCCTCTGCTCCAGTCCCGGCTCCTGCACCTCACCCACCCCAAGCTTCCTCTCCTTCACAATCAAGCAGTCCGTGGTAAACACCGTAGTATCCGGATAATTCTCCCAGCAGTCCTGCACCCACTTGGCATAGTCCCTGTGGTAGCAGTCATCCTGATGGGCAATGGTCACCAGCCGTCCGGACGCCTTCTCACAGGCAAAGTTCCAGTCATCCTGAATGTCACTTTTCCCTTCCCGCACATACAGCGGAAGGTCATACCGCTCTGCCATCTCCCGGATATATTCACTGGGGGTGGAAGTGCACACGATGATCTCCGACGGCACCGACTGCCGTTTCAGAGATTTGATGCACTCCTCCAGATAAGGGGAATCCTTGTAGGCACAAACTGCAAATGTATGTCGCTCCATTCTCAAGTTCTATCCTTCCTGATCTGTCAAATTTCTCACTTCTCAAAAAACCGTTCTTCCAGCAGCAGGCACAGCGCATGGTACACCGGCAGGTGCAGCTCCTGAATCTTAAAAGTCTCCATTTCCGGCACAATCACTGCCACGTCTGCCCGTCTGCCCAGCTTGCCGCCGTCCTTGCCGGTCAGTCCCAGCACCTTCAGACCCTTCGCCTTCGCCACAGTCACGGCGTAATCCACATTTTTTGAATTTCCGGAGGTAGATATCCCCAGAAATACATCACCAGCCACCCCATATCCACAGAGCTGCTGTGCAAACATCATATCTGCATCCACATCATTGGCAAACGCCGTGGAAAGTCCCGGATGACCATTGAGCGCTATGGCCGGCAGTCCGCCCTGCAGACTCCTTGCCAGAAGAGCACCGTGCTCTTCATCCTCCGCGCACATAGCTTCCTGCAATTCCGGTGCCAGCGGGCGACGCTTCACAAATCCCTTCATCAGCTCGCCTACAATGTGCTCCGCATCTGCACAGCTGCCGCCGTTTCCTGCAATCAGAAGCTTGCCGCCCCGGGCATAGCAGGACTCCAGCATCTCATAAGCATCCAGAATCGGCTGGCGCACCGCCTGAAGCACCGGATAGCGTTCCATCAGTTCCTCCAGAATCTCCTGCTGTCTCTCACTTAATGTCATATCTGTTCTCACTTTCTCTGATTCATATTTCCCCGGTGCACACTCTTCTGTCCCGCACACCGGCGCACACTCCTCCATCTCTTCGTCATCGGTCCGTTCCGGCATCCCCAGAATCTCCCGCTCCAACAATGGCTCTGGCGGCGTCCATAAGAGTTTCCGCGTAAACATCATAAGCGTTGCCCCCCTTCGCGCTTCCTGGCGTTTCATCCTTCTCACATGCTTTCACATCTCCCGGCGCTCCCGACTTCGCGCATTCCTTCGCATCTCCCGGCGTCCCCGCCTTCGCACATTCCTTCGCATGCTCCTCAGCCCCATACCCGGTTCCCACAAGCACAGTCCGCACTCCATAGTTCCTCCCTGCCTGCACGTCGATCAGCTTGTCCCCGATCATCCAGGAATGAGCCTTGTCCACCTGGAACACTTCTTCCGCCTGCTCGAACATCCCCGTATCCGGTTTCCGGCAGTGGCACACCTTTTTGTATGCCCCGATTCCATGCTCCGGGTGATGAGGGCAGTAGAAAAATGCATCGATCTTCGCCCCCTGGGGCTCCAGAATCTCATTCATATAAGCATGCAGCGCATGCACATCTTCCTCGCTGTAGTATCCCCGCGCCACGCCTGCCTGATTGGTGATCACCACGATCCGGTAGCCATGCTCCCGCAGCATGCGGATTGCCTCCGGCACGCCGGGAAGCAGCCTCATGTCCTCCTTCCGGTGCAGGTAGTTCACCTCTTCATTCAGGGTCCCGTCCCGGTCCAAAAATACAACTCGTTCCATCTCAAACTCCATATCCTGATTTAAGCTCACACCTGAAAGGTATAGTCTCCATTTGCCATGTGAACCTTCACACTCTCATAATCCCAGCGGTTCTCGTCCGCAATCCACGCCTGCGCACCCCGCAGCTCAAAGTTCCAGTCCGCCAGCTGACCGCCGACCGCTTCCATCCGCGCCGCCACCTTGTGACGCACGTTGTACGGGCAGTACATCAGAAGATATCCGCCGCCACCGGCACCCAGCAGCTTGCCGCCCAGCGCGCCTGCCTTCAGCGCCTCCTCGTAAAGCTCATCAATCTGAGGATTGGTGATCTTGCTGCTCATCCGCTTCTTGCTCTGCCAGCCGTAGTCCAGCAGCTTTCCGAAGCTGTGCAGATTGCCCTTCAACAGCTCATCCTTCATGGCATAGGCAAGGGCCTTCACCTCGCACATGGCGTCAAATGCATCCTTCTTCTCGTAGTTCTTCACCTGATCCTTGATAATGTTGGCTGACACATGAATGTTGCCGGTGTAGCATAAGAGCAGATTGTACTGCAGCTCATGAATGATATCCTTCTTGATGCGCAACGGGTTCACCACCACATTGTTCCGCCCATGGAACTCAATAAAGTTAAATCCGCCGAAGGTTGCCGCATACTGATCCTGATAGCCGCCGTCAATCTTCAAATCTTCTCGCTCCACCTGATAGGCCAGGTCCGCCAGACGGTATCCGTCCATCTCCACGCCCTTCCACCGCGCCATGGCACTCAGCAGCGCCACCATCACCGTGGAGGATGTTCCAAGACCAGATCCGGGCGGTGCGTCGCACTGCAGATACACCTCGCAGCCCTGGTTGATGTCCATGGCCTTCAGCGCCGCCGTCACCAGGTCCAGCCGCCCGTCATAGACGAAATTCTCCTTCGCATTGTACTTGACCGTCATATCAAAGTCCAGAGAATGGACGATGATCTGGTCGTCCTCTCTCGGTACAATCGAGCAGTATGCATATTTATTGATGGTACTTCCAATGATCGCGCCTCCCTGCTCCACGCAAAATGGCGCCACATCCGTACCGCCGCCGCCGAAGCTGACTCTGAGCGGTGCCCGTCCTCTGATTACCATACCACTACTCCCTTCTTCACATCCTCGATAAACTGAAAATAAGCTTCCGGTATCCCGATATCAATAAAATACCCGTCATTGACAAATCCACCCAGCGCCCGCTCTTCGCCCAGCCACCTGGGGATCATCTCATTTTCCAGAGAGACCTTGCCATCGGGAATATCCTCCAGCAGCTCCCTGGTCAGCAGATACACGCCGCCGTTGATGGTGCCCGGGCGATGCTCCGCAGTCTTCTCATTGAAGCCCGTCAGCCGTCCGTCGGTCAGCACCGCCTCGCCGTAGCGGGACACATCCGGCACTTCCCGCAGCACCAGCGCCATGGAAAGCCCCTGCTCCTTTTGCATCCGCACCAGCCGGCTGTAGTCGATCTGATAGAAGGTGTCCGCGTTCAGCACGAAGAACTTATCCTCCGTCACCAGCTTCCCGGCATTTTTGATCGCCCCGGCAGTCCCCAGCAGTTCCTCCTCGTAGGCATAGCGAATCCTCAGCCGCCCGCTTCCGTCAGCAGCCTCAAACCTGCTTCCGTCACCAAAATAGTCCTCCACCATGGACCCCTTATATCCAACTGCAAATATAATATCCGTCACTCCATGGCGTGACAGTTCATGTACCACATATTCCATAAACGGCTTCTCTTCAATCAGCGCCATCGGCTTCGGCCGGTCGCTGACCACACTGCGGAGTCTGGTTCCCAGTCCGCCTGCCAGTAAAATTGCCTGCATAATATCCTCCTGTACGTGAATCCTGATGTATGTGACTCTCGCTGTATGTGAATCCCGCTCCCGTTTGAAATCCGATGCCCGGCAGCGCACACTCACCCATAATATTTAGAATTATATCATTTTCCCCTTTAACTTGCTACCACCTTTATAAAATGTTAATCAAAAATAAGAAAAGCCGTCACTGTTCAGACAGCAATCGGCATTGAGTATCCTGCCGCCTATTTATAGAAGAAAATCGCAGCAGTATCATATGCGGCACACTTTGGACAATAAATGAATATTAGCAAATAAATTATCCAAATTTATCCCAGATACAGCACTTATTGGTTGACATAAGTCTAGTTTTGGACAATTATGTTTGAAATTCAGCTCTTATTATCCAAAACCTCAAGATTTTTGGACAATTTTCAGGATTTTCAGGTTAAAATTGTCCAAAACATGTTTTATGTAATCTATAGCTTCCGTTTCGCGAATATAATTGGACATTTTTTTGAATATTCTCCTATAATTATCCAAACACTACCGATAAAGGAGTTCGATTCGCCATGTGCGAATTATAACGAGAAAAGCCCGGTGACAATCTCACAATCGTCTCCGGACTTTCCTCTTTCCATCATCCTACAGCACCATAAACAGCGTCCCCGCCCCGATCAGCACGCAGCCGACGATGGACTTCCAGCTCACCGTCTCGTGAAGGAACACAAATGCCAGCACCAGCGTGATTACCACGCTCAGCTTATCGATCGGCACCACCTTGGATGCCTCGCCCATCTGCAGCGCCCGGTAGTAGCAGAGCCACGATGCTCCCGTCGCCAGTCCGGACAGAATCAGGAACAGCCAGCTCTTCCCGCTGATGTCCGTGATTCCCTTCTGGGTGTTGGTCAGAAATACCATGCCCCAGGACATCAACAGCACCACGAAGGTCCTGATTGCCGTAGCCAGGTTGGAATTCACCCCGTCAATACCGATTTTTGCCAGAATCGAGGTCAGCGCCGCAAATACCGCCGAACCGATTGCAAGTAACATCCACATACCCCATACCTCTCTTTCGTAACATTTCATCATTCTCTTGTAACGCTTCACAGGTCAGTCCGTAACGCTTCACAGGTCTTTCTGCGCGTTCACATACCTCTGCTGCACCTTCAAACAGTTACACTCTAGCACAATCCCCACTCACATGCAAACAGATTTTTCCCATTCAGCAGACATATTCCTTCACTCCTCCACATTCTGCGGCAGCGGATAATCCATCTCATAGTACGTGCAGATTCGGATAAAGTCCTGGATCAGCCGGGTCAGATGCTTGTCTTTATGATACACAATATAAAACTGCTGCCCGAAGGTCAGTCCCTCCACCCCAATCCCGTACACCAGCCCCCGCTCCAGACAGTCCCGCACCATCCGGCGGGGTGCGATGGTGATGCCGACGCCATGAATCACCGCATTGATCAGCGCCGTGGTGCTGGTTCCCTCCCAGATTGGCTCCACCTTCACACCGGCCTGCTGCGTGGTCTGGTCGAAGATTTCCCGGGTGCCGCTTCCCGGCTCCCTGAGCAGCACATTCTGCTCCTTCAGCTCCGCAAGAGTCAGCACCTGCCCCTGCGAGAACGGGCTTCGAGCCGGAGCAATCGCCTGCAGATAATCCTCCATATAGACCTCCGCATGAAGATTCCTGTCATGAACCGGAATCTCCACCAGCGCCAGATCCAGCTCATTGGTCATCAGCTTCTGCTCCAGTATCCGGGATGGTCCAATCTGCACATGCACCTTCGCGCCGGGATGCAGTTCGTTAAATGCCTCCACGTAAGCCGGCATGAACTGGGAACCGATGGTAACGCTTGCGCCTACCCGCAGAAGCCCCACCGAATCCCAGTCCCGCAGCCCCTTTTCCATATCATCAAACAGCCCCGATATCCGCTGTGCATAATTCAGAAATTCCTTTCCCGCCTCCGTCAGATACAGCCTCCGTGCGATCCGGTCGAACAGCAGAATACCAAAATGCTGTTCCAGCTCCTGAATCGCAATCGTCACCGACGGCTGTGTCATATAAAGCTTCTTGGCTGCTGCCGACACGCTGTTGCCGCACTCGCAGACTGCCAGAAAGATTCGGATATGCTTGATCGTCATATGCGCCTCCTGTAAAACATGATTTTGTATGATGGGCTTTTCCAACTGATAAAGTTTATATTATATGTTTTTTTATATTATTACTATAAAATTATACAATTTTTCATATGAGCCTGCAAGTGGTATAGTAATTTTAAAGAAATACCAGACAAACTTATTTTGGAGGTAATGAGCTATGAAATACAGAATCAAATCCGGAATACTCTATCAGGAAAACAGTTCGCAGGAGCCGAAGGTTCTGGCATCTGTCCAGGGTCCCTTCTACTCCACCCGCAAAACCATTCTTGCCGAGGATGGAGAATACACCACCGGTATTACAACGGTCAGAGATGCACCGTCTCACCAGAATCAGGAATATGTCCTTTTAAATCCTGCACAGACACCCGCTGCCACAGCCAGACCGCGGTATGCCGCAGCCGAAGACCCGGAGTCCCACGGCTGGCCCATTTCCCATGCGCCGCGCATCGACCACGCCGACATTCAGATTGGCAGTGACCACTTCTGCCTTCTGATGCTGAACAGCCAGAATTACACTCTGGTAGACCAGGAAGAGCATGCTGTGCTTTCCTATATTCACAATGAAATCGGCGGCGGCTGGACGGTTCACGAGACCGCCCGTCAGTCACTTACCCCTGCACTGCTGTTTGGCATATTCTTTTTCTGCCGCTATCTGGAAAAGGAAAATGAGCTGAACATCGTATAACAAAACAATAGAAAGGTATCCCATGAACACAGATAAAATCAAGAAGCTTTTTATTTCGACCCTGTACTTAAGCACCTTCACCTTCGGCGGTGGCTATGTGATCATCACCCTGCTGAAGAAGAAATTCGTGGATGAGCTTCACTGGATCGATGAGGAGGAGATTCTGGATCTGGTTGCCATCGCCCAGTCCTCCCCCGGTCCCATTGCCGTCAATGGTTCCATCGTCATCGGCTACAAGATTGCCGGCATTCCCGGAATCATCAGCGCCACCCTTGGCGCCATCATTCCGCCTTTTGTGATTTTGAGCGTCGTCTCCCTGTTCTATCAGGCATTTAAAACCAACTTCGTCATCCAGGCGCTGCTTGCAGGGATGAAGTCCGGCGTCGGCGCCGTGATCATTTCCGTGGTGTACGACATGGCCTGCGGCGTTGCAGGAACCAGGGATTTCGTCCTGATCGGCATTATGGTCCTTGGCTTCATCGCCAATTACTGCCTGCACATCAATGTCATTTATATCATCCTGGCGGTGGCGACGGTAGGCGCAGTCCGCACCGCCATCCACGAAGCCACAAGAAAGAGGGTACACGCATGAATTTACTGAACTTATTTCTGGCATATGTCCAGATTGGAGCACTGAGCTTTGGCGGCGGCTATGCCGCCATGCCCCTGATTCAGGCACAGGTCATCGATAAATACGGCTGGATGACCATTGCAGACTTTACGGATCTGGTCACCATCGCGGAAATGACCCCCGGTCCCATCGCCGTCAACTCCGCCACCTTCGTTGGCAATCAGGTGGCCGGCATCCCCGGCGCTCTGGTCGCCACCTTCGGCTGTATCCTGCCCTCCTGCATCTTTGTGACATTTCTGGCATGGCTCTACACCCGATACCACAACTTCTGCATTCTGCAGGGCATCCTCATGTCTCTGCGCCCGGCTGTTGTCTCCATGATCCTGACCGCAGGCATTACCATCCTGACCTCCGCATTTTTCTACAGCGGACAGACGGACATTGCGTTCAGCAATCTGAACCTGCGTGCCATTTTCTTCTTTCTGGTGGCCCTGTACCTGCTCCGCAGGAAACACCTGGATCCCATCAAGGTCATGGTCCTCTGTGGAGTCGGCGAGCTGGCATCCAGGCTGGTGCTGGCTGCCTTCTGAACCATCTCTGTCAGGAAACTTACTTTCGTGTAAAGTCCTCTTCAATCACCTTCCAGGCTGCATCCAGGCTGAAATACTCCCGGATGTACTTCTGGGTCTTCCGACACAGATCCTGACAGGCTTTTTCATCCTGATACAGTTCCACCACCGTCTCAGCGAACTTCTCCGGCTCATCCTCCACCAGCAGCACATTCTCCACCTGCGGGATTCCCTCGGCTCCGATGGACGTGGTGACGATCGGCGCGCCGTTGTAGATGGCTTCCACCACCTTGCCCTTGACACCTGCTCCGTACCGCAGCGGAACCACCACAATGCGGCTCTCCGCGTAGAGCCTTGTCAGCTCCTCCTCGGACACAAAGCCCTTGATGATAATGCCGTTGCCCGGCTGCTCCAGTGCCTTGATCTCGTCGGTCACCTTGGAGCCCACCACATAGAAGTCCGGCGGGGTCTGCCCAGCCTGCTCCATCTGCTGACGAATCCGCGGATAGATGTCCTTCGCAAACCACAGCACCGCGTCTGCATTCGGCGGATGTGCAAATCCACCCACAAACAGCAGTCCTTCCCTCCTGGCAAAGTCCTCCTGAATATCCGTCTTGAACTCATCAAATACATACGCCGTAATATCTTTTACGTTGATGGTCGGGTCAATCTCCTTAATCGCATCCCGCTCGATGTAGGACGGATAGTAGGACACCGCCGCCTTGTTCATCAGGGACAGCTCAATGGACTTCCAGTATTCCGCATCCACCTTGATTTTCTCGTCCCCGGTGATCTGGTACTCCCGCATTTCCCGCAGGAAATGCAGATCATGCCCGTAGTAGATCACCTTGATATCCGTATTGTCCAGAATATAATCCACATACTTGGATGCAATGTGCGGACGATTCAGATATGCCACAGCAATGTCATCCC
Source organism: Eubacteriales bacterium (assembly GCA_030536555.1). GTDB lineage: Bacteria > Bacillota > Clostridia > Lachnospirales > Lachnospiraceae > Brotaphodocola. The sequence goes on from JAUNPU010000025.1 coordinate 11,113, forward strand.
CATGCTCCCGCAGCCAGTCCCAGATCTTCACCTGGTACTCCGGTCCGTAGAGGATCTCGATGCCCATCTGCTGCAGGGTGGTGGAATAGGGCTCCTCATGCATAAAGTTGTCGCCCAGGAACTTCACCACATACCCTTTTTTCAGGAACATCTTCAGATACTGGAACGTGGTCTTGGAACCTGCATCCTTGTCATAGGTCGGCACATAGTGGTCCACCACCAGAATGATCGGCTTGCCCATGCTCCGCTCGCGGGCGCGGAACGGATCCGGATTGCCGTTATTTTCACACTGCTTTGCGAACTCCTCCGCCCACTTCTCCTTGAGCTTCTTACTGTTTGCCACCTGATACCGCTTCAGCCCCGTTCCCTGCACATCCGTGCCGTTGGAAACGCCCTCGAAGTGAATGACCTTGGAAAGCGGCTGGTACACCACCCGGTAACCTGCCTTTCTCACCTCAAATGCCAGGTCGGAATCCTCGCAGTACGCCGGTGCAAACCGGGTATCGAAACCGCCGATCTGAGTCCACAGTTTGTTGGACAGAAGGATCGCCGCGCCGGAAATGTAGTCCACATCCTTCACATAGTTGTACTCCGGCTTGTCCGGGTCATCCAGACGACCGTAGTTCCAGCCGGAACCGTCGCTCCAGATGATGCCGCCTGCCTCCTGCAGCCGTCCGTCCGGGTACACCAGCTTGGAGCCCACCATACCGATGGTATCGTCAGACTCGATCAGGTTCACCAGAGAGCTTAACCAACCCGGCGTCACCTGGGTATCGTTATTTAAGAACATCACGTACTCGCCCTTCGCATGGCGCGCCGCGTTGTTGCAGTTGCGCAGAAAGCCCTGATTGGTGGTGTTGCGGCAGATTACCAGCCCTTCTGCAAACTCCGCCAGATGCTCCGTGGCATCCGTGGACACATCGTCCGCAATGATGACCTCATAGGTCACATCCTTCGTATGCTCCAGAATAGACACCAGACATGCATAGGTATAGTGTATCTGGTTGTACACCGGAATCACGATGGACACCTTCGGCTGCTCCACCTGCTCAAAATGAAGCTTTCCGTGCTGCCGGTAGATGTCACCGATCTCGAAATCGCCCTTCCGCAGATTCCGTCCCTCCGCCGTGACATTGATCCTCGCCGTGCGAATCGGATGCAGAACGGCATCCTTCTTGTATTTCAGCCGTTTGCGCTCCACCGAGCCTCTCGGATACTTCCTGTTGAACGCATCTCCCAGCTTTCTTCTCACCTTGAAGAGCAGCGCCTCGTGACCGTTTAAGTAGGTCAGGGTCTTGCCCATCTCATCTACCTCATGGCGCAGGTTGGCAATGATCGTCTCCAGATTGGTCACATGGTTGTTGGTCAGACGCTGCACCTCCGTGATCTTGCGGATAGTCACATCCTTCTCCCGCATGTGAATCTTCATCTGCTCAATCCGCTCGCGGGCGCGTGCCAGATCGCTCTCCGTCTGTTTGATTTCCATGATGCCCTTGGAGTACACCATGTAGTTCTCCAGATACCGCTTCTGATTCTCCCCGTGCACATAGTGCTGGAAACTCAGTTCCATCTTCGCGTACACAGCCGCCATCTCCGGCGTGATGTCGAAGGCCGCCAGCATTTCCTCCAGACTCAGCTGCCCCATCAGGCTCAAATACTGTTCCCGGAAGTAATACAGGATCCGGTACTTCACAAAGTGCTCCGGCACCGGGAATAAAAATACCCACTCATAGTCCAGACAGTAGATTCCGTCCCCGGTCAGCAGCATATTTTCAAACAGCGCGTCGATATTGGAAACCATGCAGGAGGTATCGCTCTGCAGCAGCGCCAGCTCCTCTTCCTCCAGTCCCTCTCCGAACACCTCAAGGAATTCCTCTGTCTGCTTAAAGCTGCCCCGGTACTCCGGTGCAATATCGTAGATCTGCTCCATGGCAGTCCGCAGCGCCGGAATCGGCAGCGTGCCGCCCTGAATCTCCTCCCCCAGCTTCTGCGCCCAGGTCTCCCCGTTCAGATACGGGAAGAATACCGAATTCGTTCCCTCCTCAAATGTGGGCTCCGCCACCTTTAAGGTGCGGTGCTGGCTGGTCAGCTTCTCGTACTTCTCCTTGAAGGACCAGATGTGATTCATGCCGTCCAGACTGAGAGCGGACTTTTCCACATAGCGGCGACGGGTACCCGGCTCTGCACATCCCGCTTCCTGACTGCCCAGCTCTGCCCCTGCACATCCCGCTCCCTGACTGTCCGGCTCTGCGCAACCTGCTTCCTGACTGCATGTCTCGCAGATGCAGGTCTTGATCTGGAACTGCTCCCTGCGGGTCTTGTTGTACTTGATAAATATCCGCTCCCGCTCCGACTCCAGCCGCGACCGGTCCGCACTCCAGAACACCAGATAGGAGTTGGCGTACAGATCAAACAGTCCGTCATCGCAAACCGCATCAAAACCCTCGCCCATATCCATCATATGATAGCGCGGATAGTCGTAGGCAGGTGTCACCCGGGTCAGATCACCCTTCTTCGGCAGGTAACGGTCCGTATAAATGCTGACCGGAGTGCGGTAGTCCGGCATGGGGTAGTAGAATTTCAGATTATCGTTTTCTGCCTCACCCCCAAGCAGCTCCGCCAGCTGCCGCTTCGTCAATGCATGCTCGCCCCGTCTGGTTCCTGCCCAGTATTTCATGCCCAGGGCATTCTCTGCCGCCACAATCAGCACACCGTCTTCCTTCAGCAGAGACTTCGCCGCCTGGATATTCTCCCCGTAAGGTGCTTCCAGAGTACCGATCATCATCACATAGTCATATTTCTCCTGTGGCGCTGCCTTCTCTGCTCCGCAGCCCTCAGCAGCGTCCCGCATCCCTCTGTCTGCCTGCGCCGCCGCATATCCCGTCAGCGATGCCTGCACACAGGTCAGATTCGGTCTGCCCGGCAGCCGCAGCTCCACGGTCTCAAGAGCCGCCGCATCCTCGTCCAGCACCGTCACATGTCCCGCAAAAGAGCAGAGGAATCCGGTCACAGCGCCATAGTCAGCGCCAACCTGCAAAACGGTCGCATCCGGCTCAAAGTCATACCACTCCAGCAGAAGCTCCCGCTGGTCGGAAAGTGCATACAGAATGTCCAGACGCTCATTGTCCTTAAGCGCCTCGTGGATGTCGCCGCCGCATTTCCTTAACAGCATCTGTATCTCATCATCAATTCTTCTCATCTTCATTCCTCTTCTTCAATACGGTCTCCACCTGAGACTCCATATCATACACGCCCACCGTATTCTTGTTGGAAATCACCGTAATATTCGCCACATCGTAAAGACGATGGTACACCGTGTGCTCCCCCTGCTCAAATCCGGTGCAGCTCATGGACAGCAGGTACTCGCCGCCCTGCAGGGTCATCTTCTGCCGGAAGCAGACCTCATACTCATCTCCGTCGTGAACCGGCTTCACATCCGCACCCTCGAACATGGTGTTGGTGCCGCTCAAATCCGCGCCCTTCTTGTCCTTAATTGTATAGGTAAAGATCGGCGCCTGAATATCCGCATGAAAGCGAATCCGCTCCTTGATGGTAAAATACTCGCCCTTCAGCAGCAGATTCGTCACATTTCCCCGCTCGTCCAGCATGCCAAGATCATAGATCTCCGCCTTGCCGTTGCCGTACTCGGTGCGGTTGGGGTTGATAGTCAGCTTGTCCATCATGCGGTCAATGCCGGACTTTTGGTCTCCCGGACGTATGCCTGAGCCGGCTTCTCTGCCTTTCGCCCGGCTGCCGTCTTCGCCCGCTGCCTCACTGCCTGCCCCGGCTTTGCCCGCAGCTCCATTTCCAGCCTCCCCGTCCATTCCGCCGGAAAAGTCATTCATCTCATGCAGCTCCAGCTCCAGATCGTCCATCTGGTTTGCCAGAATCTTCTTATATAAATCCACCATCTTGCCCGGCTTGCCGTCCGCCACAAAATGCCCCTTGTTCAGCAGCACCACCCGGTCGCAATACTTGATCACGCTGCCCATATCGTGGGTAACCATCAGAATCGTGGTGCCGTTCTTGCGGATCTCCTCCATCCGGCGATAGCACTTCGACTGGAAAAATACGTCGCCCACAGAAAGTGCCTCATCCACAATCAGAATCTCCGGCTCCACATTGATGGCAAGGGCAAATGCCAGGCGCACGAACATACCGCTGGAATAGGTCTTCACCGGCTGATACACAAAGTCCCCGATATCCGCAAAGTCCAGAATATCCTGCAGTTTGGCATCCATCTCCTTCTTCGAAAATCCCATCATGGTACCATTCATATAGACGTTCTCGATTCCCGTGTAGTCCATATTGAATCCCGCCCCCAGCTCCAGAAGCGCCGAGATCACCCCCGCCACCTTCACCGTCCCGGTGGTGGGCGTCAGAACCCCGGTGATGATCTTTAAGATTGTGGACTTGCCGGAGCCATTGGTTCCGATGATTCCCACCGTCTCCCCCTTCTTCACGTCAAAGGAAATATCACTGAGCGCAAAGAAATCCCGATGATAATTCTTATGGGTCACACTCAGCGACTCCTTCAGCCGGTCGATGGGCTTGTCGTATAATTTATAAATTTTGCTGACATCCTGTACCTGGATGGCATATTCATTGGTTGATGACATGAAATTCCTCTTTTAACTTTCATTCCGTACTAAACTATAAAGTGCAGACTGATTATAGCATTATTTGATTTTGGTTGCAAGGTTCTCCATTTGCCCCGGCGTATTCTTTTGAACATTTCACAAATGGGAACTCTGCCGTCAGATTCGGATTCATCTCCATCATGTTCAAAATACGGCTGGCAGTTCCCGATGGCTGATTCGTTCCTGCCTCCCATGCTTCAACCGTCTTCACAGAAACACCCATATAATCCGCAAACAATTTCTGTGACATTCCGGTTCCTTTTCGAATATTCTGCACCTCATCCGCTCCATACTTTTTAACAGGCATGACTGTAACCATACGCCTTCGCAGTGCCGGTTTTTGACCTTCGGCATCTACTATCGCCTCTGCAAGTCCCGCCATAATACTGTCATATACATTTCCCATGGTATTGGCTCCTTTCTATATTTCACAATCGTGACTCCAATAACTCTACCATCTTTTTGATAGCATTGCGCTCTGACATTGACAGGTTCTCTTTTTCATTCTTTGCATATACCGTTATCAAGTATACTGTTCCCTTCTCCTTAAAATCCACATAACACACTCTGCTGCTTCCGCTTTTACCAGTATGTTCAAACGCAAATCTCATTTTTCTCAGTCTTCCTGTTCCCGGAATCACTGCACCTGCCTTAGGATTTTTCAGTATCTCCAGTTCAAGACGACGCAAATCCTCATCTGTCAATCCTATTCGCTCCCAGTTTCTGACAAACTCCTGTGTCTGGATAAATGTTCTTGTCATTCGCAAACCCTTTCACTAGTTATAGTTTACCCTATTAAATAGGGTGTGTCAATCGTTCCCTGTCCTGAAATTCAGCGACCGATCCGGTCTTCACAGTGCTTTTGCACCACAGACTGTCAAAATGACAGTAAATACACTCTGCAGAACTGACTCCGCAGGAAATATTTTTGTAATATATAAACTATAACACATCACACTATAAAAGAAAAGAAACAATTCAATTTGCATGGGAATTTGACAGTTGAGAATAGAAAAAACACCTTGTAGACCACACAAAGCCTGCGCTTATCAAACTTTTTATATTAAAAGAAGCTGTTGCTCCGGTAAATACCCCACTTTGCAACAGCCTCTTTTAATATTAATTCTGATTTTGACGCATTATCTGTCCCATTTCTCCAAGTGATTCAAAAACCGCACTCGGAATAATTTCGGATTCTTCCAAATCTTCCATTTTTGTTTCTCCAGTAAGAACTAAAAATCCAAGCCCACCATTGTTAACACCAGATGCAATGTCTGTATATAGACGGTCCCCGACAAAAGCCATTTTTTCAACTGAAATACCGGTTTTTTCATGAATCATCTGGGCTGTATCGCTATATGGTTTCCCAAATATTTTAGGCTTTTTCCCTGTTGAAAGTTCAATTGCTGCGCAAATAGCGCCACAATCAGGAATAAAACCTCCAGTCACAGGACAATTAATATCTGGGTGAGTTGCATAAAATGAAGCCCCATGTCGTATCAAATCACATCCGATTTTCAGTTTTTCATAAGTTATCGTTGTATCGAAAGCTACCATTACAATATCGGCATCTTCTGATAAGCAAATTCCATTTTGTTGAAATTGTTGCTCCAGTTCTGGAGTTCCTATCAAATAGACTTGCTTATCAGCCTCATAACTCTTCAGATATGCCAGTGTCACATCTGCAGCGGTCATGAACTGTTCTCTTGTAATATAACACCCCATCCCTTCTAATTTTTTTATATAATCTTCTGGATTTTTTGACGTATTATTTGTGAAAAATATAAATCTTTTGCCTCTTTCTCTCAATACTTCAATAAAATCAATGGCTCCGTCAATAATTGTATTACTACAATAAAACGTGCCGTCCATATCGATGACGAACAGTTCTGCAGACTCCAATAATTCTTTTCTGCCTAATACCATAACTCTTCTCCCTGTACCAGTAATTCTTAATTACATTTTCGGATTAAGAATCACTCAGAATTTCATTTATTTCAGCTTCCATTTCTTTTAAAGAGTCCTCAACATCCAGATCCTCTTCTATAATCTCTTCTACATAATTCTTTAAAATTGCAGTAATCTGGCTCCAATCTGAACGCTGGATGCCCGGATCAATCAAATCCAAATTATCAAAAATCACCTGGAATGCCGGTTTGCTCTCCAAGAATTCCTTTCCTTCTTCGGTATCCTGAACAGATTTTCTTGTAGGAAGATATCCGGATTCAGATGCCCAAATCATGTTGACATCTTTGCCCATCAAATAAGATAAAAATTCCCAGGATGCATCCTTTACTTCCTGACTATTCTTAGCTGGAATAAATAAAACATTTCCGCCTAATTCCTGAATTTTGGTATCACCAGACGGAAGCCAGGTCATGCCAACTTCAAATGGACATGTTTCTACCATCGTATTATAAAGAGAACTCGTGTAAATAACGGACAAGGTTTCTCCGTTCAAAAACTTCTGGCGCATTTCAGATGCTGCATCTTCTCCAACTGCAAGATAGGTATAACCTGCATCACACCAGTCTTTCATAGTATTTACAACCTGTATTCCTTTTTCCGAAGCAAAATCCGTTGTGTTTTCGTCGGTTACCATTTTGACACCGTTATTAATGAAAAACGGTTCATAATACCAAGTATTCCATCCTGGGATTGCCATTCCATAACGCTCACCTGGTACGGAGGCTTTCTCTAAAAATGCAGGCATATCATCCCACTTCTCAGGAATTTCCACTCCTAATTCACTAGCCATATCTTTATTATAGAACACAACTTCGGTAGAAACCAGGAACGGTAAAGCAACCTGAGTATCGCCATACTTTGCTGCTTTTACAAGTCCTTCACCGAAATCATCAATTTCAAATCCATCTCTTTCAATATAAGGTCCTAAATCTTCGCACAAATTACTTGAACCATATCCAGCTACATATGGAATGTTTGCCATTGCTACTCCCGGAAGACCTGTTCCTGCCGCATTTGACGCAACAATTGCTTCATTTAATGCGGCATATGCCCCTACATAAACTGGCTTTACAGAAATATCTGTGTGAGTTTTATTAAATTCATCTACTACTTTATTTAAAGTTGCTTCATATTGATTTTCAAGCGCATGCCAGAATTCGATTTCAATTACTCCACCAGGAGTTTCTGTACTCGCTTTTTCGCTTTCCGTATTTACTTCAGTTGTATCCACTTTACTTGTTTCGGTGGTAGTTTTCTGTCCAGAACACGCCCCCAACATTGCCGCTGTTAACATTACGATCCCTGTTAAATATCTTTTTTTCATATCATATCCTCCTAGTATTATTTTGCTAATGAAAGTAAGTAAACTCCTAATTCATATGCGTATTTCATCATAGCGTCTATCATAGGATCTGGAAGTCGATCAGTCATTTTATGTGTTTCAAAAGCAAATGCTCCTTGATAATTGATTTTTTTTAAGGTTTTCATGATTGATTCCCAATCTGTATTCCCGAGATATGGGAGCAAATGATCATCAATGACTCCATAATTATCTTGCACATGCGTAGCAATCAGGCGGTCTCCAATCATCTCCAAACACTCTGGCTGATTCCAGTTCATCAGGTTTGCATGACCAAAATCCCATATAATTCCTACATTTTCATACTGTTCATGCAATGAATCCACAAGATCAATCAAATCTTCCGGATGTGACAGATAGCGAGGAACACGTACTCGCTTTTCCAAATTATTTTCATCAAACAGATTTTCAATTGCAATATTAACCCCATACTTAGCTGCCAATTCCAAATGTGGTTTGAAATATTCCATATTTTTTTCTTTATTCGTTTTGTAATTCGGACAATATGGAATAGATCCTCCATGAATTACTACCGTTTTTGCTCCAAGTTCTGCAGAAGCGATGATTGAACGGCGTACCATCTCCTCTTCCTCTTCACGATATGGGTATCCAGAATCAATTACATTATAGAACGGAGCATGGGTTTGACTAACGGTCATTCCTAATTCGTTAATCAATTCACCGCACTGGTTTGTCCACTCCTTCCAGTTATCAAAATACAGTTCGGTCCGATGTCTTCTCGTCCATGCAAAATTGAGATCCAAATCCTCAAAACCAGCTTTAGAGATACGCCTAATGCTATCCATCATAGGAGCTACACTTCCATCTGGTCTTGGCCCATAAAATAGGGTAGTAGTTGATAGCTTCATAATATTTCTTTCTCCTTTCATAAAATGCTTTATACGATGCATCTTTTCAATATGGACAGCCTTCTGCTCCCCTCCTTTCAGCGTCCTTACATTTCAACGGCAATCCTTATTTGTTTTTAGAATCCAGCCATGCTTTTACAATCGAGGGATAGTTAGTAATTGCACCATCGCAGCCCCATTCATAAATATGCTCCAGCTCATCCATAGCATTAATGGTCCAAACGTTTACGGCAATTCCCTGTTTCTTACAGTTGTCAACCGTTTTCTGGTTTAACCCTTTAATTCCCGGATGATAAAATTGAAAGCCATATTCATGACAATAAAATCCTGCATTCCCCAATCCCCGATGTTCTAAAAGAGCAGCAACTGGAATCTGTGGTTCAAGGCTCTGCATTTTCACAAGAGACAGGTGATTAAAAGAGGAAAAAAGCACCCGTTTCTCAAGGCCATATTTTCGAACCAGATTTAATGTCTTCTCCTCTATTTCTTCGTAATAGAAGACACCAGTTTTAAGCTCTATATTTGTTGTAAGATTAGTATTCTTTACCCAGCGACAATACTCCTCAAACGTTGGAATTGGTTGAAAACCATATTTTCCCCCCCAGGTATATGCTACATTAACTTCTTTTAATTCTTCATATGTGTAATCCCGCACAAAACCAGTTTTATCTGATACTCGATCCAAACTCTCATCATGAACAACGACTACGATGCCATCTTTTGTTAATTGCACATCAAGTTCAATTCCATCACAACCTGTTTTCTCTGCTTCGCGAAATGCCAGCATAGTGTTTTCTGGGTACATTCCACTGTACCCTCTATGAGCATATATTTTCATTACCCTTCCTCTTCCTCTCTCTTTATTTCATTGCCGCTTTTGAATAGCCAGTTAGCATATATTTTTGGAATATAAAGAACAGAATTACAACCGGAAGGATTGCCAATACAGCTCCTGCCATAACCTCATGATTGTTCATAGTTTCCATTCCTGCGAAAGTATTCTTCAGTTGTGCTAAACCTATCGTCAATACCCGGCGATTTTCGCCCATGGCAATGATTTTTGGCCAAAAATAACTGTTCCATCCGTTGGTAAATGTTACCAATGTAACAGTAAACATCGTTGATTTGCACATAGGTGCCAAGATTCTGGTAATAATTCCTATTCTTCCAAGACCATCCATTCTGGCTGCTTCGATATAACTGTCATCAATTGCCATGAATGTTTGTCGAAGCATAAATATATAATACGGAGACACTGCTTCAGGAAGAATCAAACCTAAAAATGTATCTTTCAGCCCCCAGTTTGCACACATCATGTAAATGGGAATAAATGTAACTTGGATTGGTATCATCAATGCTCCAAGTACAATTAGAAACACAGTCTCTTTTCCCTTGAACTTTCCTTTTGAAAATCCATATGCAGCAAAGATACCTGTCACCATTTGTGAAATCAAAATTCCGGCTGTCATTATAATTGTATTGAAATAATATTTTCCAAAATTCATTCTGTTAAATACATTTAAGTAGTTCTCAAAATGAAATTCTTTTGGCCAGAGCGTAGGTAAAGAAAGTAAAATCTCCTCCTGCGACTTCAAAGATGAAATCACCATCCAATACATCGGAAACAGCATAATCAAAGTCACAATCACAGCTAAAATCGTCTGAAATATATTAAAAACTCTTTTTTTGCGCTTTGCTGCTTTTTGGAGTTCCAAACTTTTATTTTCTAATGCTGCCATTTGATTTTCCTCCCTTTATGAATCGTAGGTAACGTTTCCGCTGGAAATCTTCATGGTCAATGCCGTCACAATTAACAATAATATAAAGAAAAATATTGCAATTACTGATGCGCGGTCCATACGGAAATCAACCATTGCATATTGATATATTTTATATACGAATACTTCTGTGGAACGATACGGACCCCCCTTTGTCAGGATATCCACAGACTGAAATACCTTCATGGATGAAATAAAGGTGGTCACGAATAAGAACAACGTGGTTGGGGATAACATTGGAAGTGTAATTTTGAAAAAAATCTGCACTTTATTTGCACCGTCCAATGCTGCTGCCTCGTAATAATCTTGCGATATTCCAAGCATAGCTGATAAATATACCATCATTCCATAACCGACTGCACGCCAGCCAGTCAGTAAAAGTACAGAAAGCAACGCTGTATCACGATCACCCAACCAATCTACAGGACCAACTCCAAACAGTGACAAAATATAGTTTAAAATGCCAGAGTCTGTGTTGAGAATCCAAAGATAAATTACTGCCGCTGAAGACATAGCTACGTATTTGGGCACAAATACAATTGCACGCATTGTGGAAAATCCTTTTGTCATTCTGTTAAAAATCAGGGCAAAAATCATACCACCAATAATTGTGATAGACAGTTCTCCTAATGAATATAAAAACGTTACCTTTAGGGAATTTAAAAGGTGTTTTGTTCCAGAACCATTAAATAACCATATCCAGTTCTTGAAACCTACATACTCATATGTATCGTTTAATAAATTCCAGTTGGTGAAGCTTATGCGAAATAACTCCATAATTGGATAATAAGTAAATATCCCAAGAAAAACCAATGCCGGAAGCGTACATGCAAAATCTTTCAGTCCAGATATCATCCGTGGATTAAGCCTCTTATTCTCATCTGCATTTTTATTAAATTCTTTCATAGTCATAGTCCTCTTTATTCATAGAATTCACATGATTATTTTAAGCACAAGTAACGCGAAAACACAAAATGAAACAGGTAAGAAGAAACAAATACTGCAAGACCTACACAAAATACCGCAGTGCAAGGTCGCGTCCATGCCAGTACTGTAAAGCCTGCATAAATCAGCAGGATCATGAAAGATACCGGCAAATTCCCAACAGCCATAATAAAAGAATCGACTAAGGTTTTTTTGACAGGTATTTGAAAAAACGACAAGAGTGGAAATATATATAATACCGTCAAAAGCCAAAGCAAACTAACACAAGCTAATACAATAAATATGAGCATTTGTAATATCCATGGAAGTTGTATCTGGAAACACAAACGTATGTCATATAGTAAAAACGTTCCTACAATTATCTGCATTAACCACAATACAGTTGCCGATCGAAAGTTTTGTTTGAAAGCTTTAAAAAAACTTTTCCAAACATATCCTTCCTCATTTCGAACCTGATGCAGAGTAAATTGAAACACAGCTACAGTCGCAGCTCCCATGGTTATAATTGGAAGTGAACATACCAGCCATAGAATGCTTATAAACAATACATTCATTACTTTTTCCATAAACATCCAGAATCTGTTTTCTGGATCAAACATTCCGTTTACACAGTCCGACAATCTTCCACCCATATGCGAAGTACCTCCTTTTTCTCTCCGTGTTGGAAAACTGCTATTACATTTTAATAGAATCCATTAACGAGGCACTATAGTTCCTCAACATACCGAACACATTCCAAATCTCGAATATTATTTAATAGTTGAGGGCGCTCCATACGTTTTTTCATCTCAATATTTACAATTGCATTTGGACCTTCTCCCTTTAATTTGCTCTTAGACATTTCTAAAGTGCCTACCTTTACTCCCCATTCATGCATTTCCTGCAAGAATGCACTAATACTTTTATTGGTATCAAATTCAATGTATAGGTCAAACACTCTTGCATAACGCTGGAGTTGAATATCGATTTTTGATAAAACCTGCAATGTAAGCAAAATCATACAAAGAGTAATTATTGCCCCTTCGATGAAACCAATTCCAATAGCAAGTCCAATACAGGCACATGCCCACAATCCCGCAGCAGTAGTTAATCCACGTACCTGATTCTTACCTGTCACCATAATGGTTCCAACTCCCAAAAAACCAACCCCACTGATAACCTGTGCCCCCATCCGTGCCAAATCAGTTTTCGCATCAAAGGTAAGTGTAATATACTGACTTGTCATCATCACCAAAGCTGATCCCAGACAAACCATAACATGCGTTTTAATTCCAGCACCACGACGTTTTAGTCCACGGTCAATTCCAATCAACATTCCCACTAACAGGGAAAAAAACATCCGAATCAAAATTGCCGCCGTCCCCCAACCGGCTGCCAGGTCTATCAGCGAGTCCCATGCCTTTCCGATTGTATTCACTGCCCTCTCCTCCATTCTTCATCATTACATTGATTTACCAGATATTTCAACAATATTTTGCACTTTTTCAATTGTGTTTAACATCATTGTTGAAAATTGTTGAATTTTTGTTAAAGATAGCTTCTTTCTATATTTCCTAGTATAGCAAACATAGTTCAATTTTGCAATATAGAACAACTATTCAGATAAATAATCGTTATTATTGTATATTTTGCATATATTTTTATCATGTTATATCGTTGAATTTTTTGCTAAACTATGTTAAACTTTATACAGAAGCGAGAATTGAGCGTACTGAATTTACCAGTTATAGAATCGGAATAGCAGGATTAGCAGAAAAAACATTGGATTTTAGTCAATATTCAAACAGTTCAAAGGAGGATTGTAATGGCAGGAAAAAAAATAACAATTCGGGATATTGCAACTCAGGCAGGTGTTTCGCCTGCGAGTGTTTCCATGATACTCAACCAAAAGAATCTTTCACGTTTTTCTGACGAAACCGTAAAACAAGTGCAAAAGATTGCTGCTGACTGTCAGTATATTTCCAAGCCACGAAAGCATACCGAAAAATATAATAAAAAAAATACAAAGGGTATTATTATGATCATCTGCCCCTCTGTGACAAGCCTCTACTATTCTACGTTAATCAAGAGTATGGAGCAAAAAGCTATTGAACTTGGTTTTTCCACAATCATCCGAACCACTTACTGGGACAAAAAAATCGAGAAAAACCTGCTTGATTACAGCCTTGTTTCACCAGATATAGCTGGAGTGATTTTTGCAATGATTCCACAGCAACCAGAGCTGGCAAGAATAGCCAGCCAGCAAATCCCTATGGTCACTATTGGCGACCAGTTCCAGGATTTGGGTATCAGCACAGTAAACATCAATAACCATCTTGCTGGAGAGATGATTGGAAAGCACTTAATTGAATTAGGTCACCAAAATGTTGCTTATATTTCCACAGCATTGAATCCAGAACACTCTGCCCGTGTTCGTCGCCGTGACGGGGTCATGGCAGCTTATCGGTCATTTTGTCCAGCTGGCAAAGTGATGGTCCACTCTGTTGATATTCCTTCTTATACCACATTAAACACATTTGGTATTGAACACGAGGTTGGATACCAGCTTGCTCAAAAATGTGCCAGGCTTCATCCCGAAATAACCGCTATGGTTGCCATCAATGACATGGTTGCATATGGTGTTATAGACGGACTTCATGATCTTGGGCTTAAAATTCCAGACGATATTAGTGTCTGTGGTTTTGACAATATTTTTCCATCTCGTTTTGGTGGTATCAATTTAACAACTATTGAACACTCCATCGGAGAACGAGGCAAGAGAGCGTTCCAAATGATTGCAGATCGGCTTTCAGCTCCAACAAATAATTCTTTTCTGGAGCCTATCATCCGTATGGAATACGAATGCCGGTTGATTGTAAGAGGGACAACTGGCCCTGTGAAAGGACATAATTCAAAAACATGTACTATGAAATAAAGAAATAGCAGACGAAACAAAGGAGCAGACCTCATGGGTGGATCACTCCTTTGTTTCCTGAATTTAACAGATCATCCGGGAGTTTCCAGTATCCGAATATAATGATTCGCCTCGCGCAGTACATGGTCGGTCAGAAGCGGCAGAATAATGGAACGAATCTGGCAGTCCAGAATTCCTTTGGTACCTGCTGCCTTAAACTCCCGAAGTCTGCGTGTCTCCTCCAGGGAATGCTGCGTCAGATCACTGCAGGAACTTAAGGCTCCTGCCCGCTCATCCTGAGTCCTTGCCGCACACAAAAGCTCCTGAAATTCCATGGCGAATGTATTGGCAGTCTGAATCAGCTCGTCTTCAGACGGGTCAAGCAGACCACGGATGAACAGCGCGTGTTCCATCATGATCTGATTCCAGAAGGTTTCCTGGTTCACCAGATCATCGAAGCAGATTCCATGGTGTTCCCGGAGTTTTATCAGTGTGGCACGGTACAGTCTCGCTTCTCTCATAATATGTTCAATGAGCAGCGGATAATTGGCGGTAAAGAGCCGGCAGTCGCAGACTTCCCTCAGGATACTTTCCTTAAATGCAATCAGTCCGTCCAGCAGATGGATGCCCCGTTCATTGAGCTGCCAGACCCGCTGCACGGTGTTCCGGTCCGGATTTTGCAGGCATCCGCTCTGCAGGGCGAATTCCGCTTCGGTAATTTGTCTGTCAATGGGAATATTGCTCAGGCGGCTGGTCGCCGCTTCTGCTTCCAGTGTAAAGGAAGTGACGAGTTCTTCAGATTGAAGTATAGACCTGCTGATTCTTCGGTTGCTGAGTCGCACCGTCTGCCGCAGCAGCTCCTCGAACTGATTCCTGAAAAAATCAGCTTTTCGAATCCACCGGGTGTCCTTAGCCAGAAATCCCGCCTGTAAAAAGAAGGAATGCTCCTTCATGATCCGTGCAAAGAACAGGTGAGTTTCCAGTGATATTCTTACAAAATTTTCCATATATCTCCATCCCCCTTATGATTTGCTTTCTTAAGGTAATATATGCCGAGGATGCAGACATGTTTCCATCGTCAGAAAAAGGAAGGTGCCGCCCAATCATCGAATCAATGATTTTGCGACCCCTTCCTTTTTTGTTATCCTGATTTTACCTGTTTCGTTCCGGATTTATTTTGCATCAGCAACAATGGTTTCACCAGCCAGCTTGCCGAATACTACAGTATCAACAACTGCGTTTCCGCCCAGACGGTTGCCGCCATGGATACCGCCGGTAATCTCGCCTGCTGCGTACAGACCTGCGATTGCCTTGCCGCTCTCGTCCAGAATACGTGCGTCTGTATCGATGGTAACACCACCCATGGTATGATGTACACATGCCTGACGTGCAGTTGCTACCCACGGACCATTTTCAAGTTTGGTGGTGTACAGGGTTCTTCCGAACTCGTCCTCTGCCCCATCAACGCTTGCATTGAATTTCTCAACGGTGGATTTCAGAGCTTCTGCATCACAGCCAAGCTTCTCTGCCATCTCATCCAGAGTCTCTGCGGCTAATACATAACCGTTCTCCTCCAGATAATCAAAGGTAAATCCGTCAGCAGAGCGCCAGTTAGGATCTTTGATGTCAACATAAGCCTCACCATCGCCGGATTCCAGCATATAGAACATGGAATCCGTCTGTTCCATAACTGCCAGACAGATCTCATCACGGCGTCCGTCCTCTCGTACAAAACGTCCGCCCTCTTTGTTGATGAAGATAATCTGGTCAGTACCGTTCACATCACGAGGCGGATACTTGGTCAGCTGACCATCTTTGGTATTGCCCAGATACAGCAGCTGAATCTGCTCCATATCAGTTAAAGACGCGCCCGCTTCCAGTGCCATGGTGATACCATCACCCTGAGAGCTGCTGAAACGGTTGGTTGTCATAACCTTGCTCAAATCATTCCACTTGCCGGAAGTGTTGTACTCCTGAACCATCTTGCCGTTTGCCGCAAATCCGCCGGTTGCCAGAATCACACCCATATTGGCATCAACCGTAAATTCGTTGCCTGCTTTGTCTTTGCAAACCACACCGGTTACCTTGCCGTCAGCATCCTGTACCAGCTTTTCTGCCGTGCTGCTGGTCAAAATTGTAACATTATCAGCCTTTGCAAGCTTTTCTACATAGGTAGAAATGAAACCGGTACCCATCTGCATGGTACTTGTATGAGTTCTCTGCCACAGACTGCCTGCGCCCTGACCGATGATATCGCTGAATTCCATACCCAGAGACTCAATCCACTCCAGTCCTTCATAGGAATCATAGCAAAGTACTTTCACCAGGTCCAGATTCGCAACTTTATCGCCGTTGATCCAGGTCTGTAATGCATACCACTCCTTGCTGTCAAACAGGTCGGTTCTGCCGGAAGCCTTGTACTCATCCCACTGTGCCTGAACTTCTTTCTGTAATGCCGCATGGCCTTCATCAACCGGCTCCTCTGCCAGAGCTTTTTCGATGGTGGTCTTAACGGCATCAGTCATCGTCACTTTGTTCTGAAGCGGTTCGTCCGGAGTGTTGTAAATAGCTCCGCATACCAGCGTATCACCGCCAACTGAACCATTCTTCTCCACGACAACGACACTTGCGCCGCCGTCTGATGCTGCAACAGCTGCTGCCAGACCGGCACCGCCGCCGCCTACAACAACAACATCCGCACTCTGATTCTGCTGTGCTTCAACAGCAACTTCGTCCTGCCAGTCATCCGGATTGGCGCCAGCCTGTGTCAGACAATCCTTAACGGCATTCTTGACAGCCGCGGAAGTGATGGTTGCACCGGTAACAGCATCCACATTCAAGGTCTGATGTTCAACAATCTGCTCCGGAATCAGAACCGTAGGAGCCTTTCCTCCTTCGTTCAGCACCTCGCCTGCTGCATTCTTCAGCGGGCTTCCGATACCCGGTGTCTCAGAATCTTTTGTTACCTCAACGGAAAGAATGGCATCACCACTGACTTCAACACTGACCTCAACCTTATCGTTCATACCCTGTGTGGTCGCCGTGTAAGTCCCAGCCTTCATTCCTCCTGCCTCTGCTTCCGCAGTGGTCTCCGCCGCCGTAGTCTCCGCTGCCTTTGTTTCCGCAGCCGTTGTCGGTGCTTCCTGTTTCTGGCCACAGCCTGTTACGCTGAGAGCCATGCACATGCCGGCAAGTATAAGTGCTCGTTTTCTCATGTTACATTTCCTCCTGTTATTATTTAATCAAACATTTTTTGCTTATGTGTTATTTTTTAGAAGTTTTGCATAATATGCGCCCCAGAATATCCTGGTCTGATTTAACACTAAACACAATAAATGCCGTTAAATATTTAACTATATTGTAACACTTTCCGGATGAATAAGCAACCGGATTTTCCTGTGACACAAGGAGTATTAACCTCTTTCGACGGTATGTGATGAAGGCTTCCTCATAAACCGCAGCAGCACGCCCATCAGCTCCTGCATATGAACCGGCTTTGTCACATGGGCATTCATGCCGCAGGCAAGGCACTTCTCCTTATCCTCCATAAATGCATCTGCCGTCATGGCAATGATCGGAATGGTCTTCGCGTCCGCTCTGCCGGATTCCCGGATCATTCCCGTCGCCTGGTAACCGTCCGTCACCGGCATGCGCAGATCCATCAGCACCGCGTCATAATACCCCGGCTTCGCCTCGCAGTACCGGTCCACACAGATCTGACCGTTCTCCGCCCACTCCACTTCAAAGCCCTCTTCCTTCAAAAGCTCACTGATGATCTCCCAGTTCAGCTCATTGTCCTCCGCGATCAGCAGCCTTCTGCCCCTGCCAGCCTGACGCTTTTCCTGCTCCACATGGGCTGTCGCCGACACTTCCTCCGCATAAGGGAGAAGATCATAGTACATGGTGGACTTAAAGAGAGGCTTGGAGATAAATCCGTTGACTCCCGCTGCCCGCGCCTCATCCTCAATCTCGCTCCAGTCATAGGCAGAGATGATGATAATCGGAATATCGTCCCCTAACTGCCTGCGAAGCTGCCTTGTGGTCTCAATTCCGTCCATACCCGGCATCTGCCAGTCCAGCAGCACAATGTCATAATCCTGACTGGTCTGATGCCGCTGCGCCGCCATCTCTACCGCCGCCGCTCCGTTCAGCGCCCACTCTGCATGGACGCCGATCTCCAGCAGCACATCCACCGCATTCCGGCAGATCAGCGCATCGTCATCCACCACCAGCAGATCCCACTCGGGAAGCTTCATCTCCTGCTCATTCTCTGTGCCGCGCTTCAGATCCACAATCACATGCATCTGGGTCCCCCTGCCCGGCTCGCTGTCGATCTCGATGGTGCCCTTCATCTGGTCCACAATATACCGGGTGATCGCCATACCCAGTCCCGTACCTTCGATCTTCTGAATCCTTCGGCTGTCCTCCCGCTCAAAAGAGGAAAATATCTTCTTCTGGAACTCCGGAGAGATTCCCACACCCGTATCCTTTACCAGAAGATGGGTTCTCACATAGTCCTTTCCCTCGGGAGAATCCTCCTGGGAAACCGTCAGATCAATCTTGCCGTTCTCCGGCGTGAACTTCATGGCATTGCTCAGCAGGTTCAGCAGCACCTGATTGAGCCGCACCCCGTCGCAGTACACCTGCTCATCCTGAATATCCAGAATAAATACATCAAATGCCTGCCTCTTCGCCTTGACCTGGGGCTGGATGATATTTACAATGTCCGACACCGTATCCTTCAGGGAGATTACGTCCATATTGAGACTCATCTTGCCCCGCTCGATCTTGGACATATCCAGCACATTGTTGATCAGCCCCAATAACTGCTGGCTGGACAGGGCAATCTTCTGTAGGCAGTCCTTCACCCGGGCCGGTGAATCCATATTGGCAATGGCGATTGCCACCATGCCCACAATGGCATTCATGGGCGTGCGGATATCATGACTCATATTGGAGAGGAATTCGCTCTTTGCCTGATTGGCGCGCTCCGCCTCCTTCTGCGCCGCCCGCAGAATCTCCATCTGCTGCATGGAATACACAGCGTAGATCACAAACAGCACAATCAGATTCAGCATCAGAATACCGACCGCCGCCAGGCTCACCACCTTCTTATTGTCAGAAGCCTCCACCAGCACATTCTTCACGCGGTCATAGGGCATAACTGTGACCATATACCACTCCGTGTCCTTCATCGGCTCAAAATACACATTGACATAGTGGGCATCCATCCGCAGCGCATCGAAATATTCCCTTTTTTCCGTCATGCAGGTCTCAATCTCGAGAACCACCTGATCTGCCTCCTCGTCTCCATGCTCGCTGATGTAGCCATGCATCCGATCCAGATAATTGCCATAGGAATCTTCCATATTCTTAAGCACATAGGAGCCGTCCCTCTGAATAATATTGGAGTACACCGAGGTATCCTCATCCGGATGCAGATTCATCATCTGATTCAGCTCATCGGCGCGAAAGCCTGCCACAATCGCCATACTGATCTGACCGCTGCACATCTGATACCGCGCCGGCTTTCCCACCAGCAGAATCTTCTCGCCGGTCTCATCCGTAGCCGCCGCCACCTTGCGCTGTCCCTGACGGATCGACTCCAGAAACGGATCAGGATTGTCCAGCACGATGTGCCCGCCCATGATATCCTCCACTTCCCCGTTCTCGCCATACAGACCGATGTAGGTGAAGTTGCGGATTTTGGCATTCTCACTCAGGTTCTCGTGCTGCCGCTGCTGCACCGTATCCCCTGTCACCCGCTCATCCGGCTTCACCCGCTCCATAAGCCCTCTCAGCTGTTGGAATCGCAACTCCATAATCGAGTTAAAGTGCCGGTTCAGCAGCGTGCTGATCTCCTCCATGTAGACCTCACTGATCCTGGTAAACCGGATCTCATCCTGCTCCTGCGTATACGTTCTCAAAAAGACAAATACCACCCCAAACATCACCAGCAGCTCCACCGCACTGATGATAAAAAATCGCTTCGCCCTGCTTTTCATCCTTCTTAACCCCTTATGTTTGCCAATCACAAACCCTTTTACAAGATTATTTTAATCATACATCATGTAACTTTGTTTTTCAATCGTCTTGAGGGATTTTTATTCACAAAAACAGGCAGATTCCCTGAGAAATCTGCCCGAATCCACTGCCTTATGCTGTTTTCTACTCGTCCACTTCCACAAACACGTCTTTTCCCAGCCCGCACACCGGACACAGCCAGTCCTCCGGCAGGTCCTCGAAGGCCGTCCCCGGTTCAATGCCGGAGTCCGGATCACCCAGCTCCGGGTCATAGACGTATCCGCAGGGTTCACAAAGATATTTCTTCATGGCGCACACCATCCTTTCGCAGATAGTCTGCCCGGATTGGCAGGGAAATATTCATAATACGGTTACTGTGCGTCCACCCTTACAGATGCAGCACCCGATCCCGGATCTCCTGGGTCCGGCCCTGATTCCAGAACTGGGTTCCGATATATCCGCAGGTCCGTCTCGCCACGGACATCTTATTCTGGTCCCGGTTGCCGCAGTTGGGGCACTCCCACACCAGCTTGCCGGACTCGTCCTCCACGATCTTAATCTCGCCGTCATAGCCGCAGCACTCGCAGAAGTCGCTCTTGGTATTCAGCTCCGCGTACATAATGTTGTTGTAGATGAACTGCATCACCGTCAGAACTGCCGGAATGTTGTCCTGCATGTTCGGCACCTCCACATAGCTGATGGCACCGCCCGGGGACAGCTTCTGGAATTCGGACTCGAATTTCAGCTTGTCGAATGCATCGATCTTCTCTGATACATGCACATGGTAGCTGTTGGTGATATAGTTCTTGTCAGTCACACCCGGAATGATGCCGAAGCGCTTCTGCAGACACTTGGCAAACTTGTAGGTGGTGGACTCCAGCGGGGTACCATATACGGAATAGCTGATATTCTCCGCTGCCTTCCACTCTGCGCACTTGTCATTCAGACGCTGCATCACTGCCAGTGCGAAATCCTTTGCCTCCGGATCGGTGTGGGACCTGCCGGTCATGCGCACGCACATCTCATGGAGACCTGCATAGCCCAGAGAAATGGTGGAGTACCCGCCATACAGCAGCCTGTCGATGGTCTCGCCCTTCTTCAGACGTGCCAGAGCACCGTTCTGCCACAGAATCGGAGCCACATCGGAGATGGTTCCCTTCAGACGCTCATGTCTGCAGCGCAGCGCTCTGTGGCACAGCTCCAGACGCTCATCCAGAATCTCCCAGAATTTGTCCATATCGCCCTCGGAGCTGCATGCGGCGTCTACCAGATTGATGGTCACCACGCCCTGGTTGAAGCGGCCGTAGAACTTGTGGCTGCCGTCCGGGTTCCGCTGGGAATCCTCCACCGTCAGGAAGGAGCGGCATCCCATACAGGTGTACACATTGCCCTTCTTCAGCTCCCGCATGATCTTTGCGGAAATATAATCCGGAACCATCCGCTTGGCGGTGCACTTTGCAGCCAGCTCCGTCAGATGCCAGTATTTGGAATCCTCTGTAATGTTATCCTCGTCCAGCACGTAGATCAGCTTCGGGAACGCCGGGGTGATCCACACGCCCTTCTCATTTTTCACGCCCTGCATACGCTGAATCATCACTTCCTCGATGATCATCGCCAGGTCCTCTCTGGTCTGACCGGCCGGAACCTCATCCAGATACATGAACATGGTCACAAACGGCGCCTGACCGTTGCAGGTCATCAGGGTGATCAGCTGGTACTGAATGGTCTGGATACCGCTCTTCACCTCTTCCCGCAGTCTCCGCTCCACGATCTTGCCTATGATGGCCTCGTCCAGGCTCTCTCCGCACTCCTTGCGCTCCTCAATGACGCTGGCCCTGATCTTCTGTCTGCTGACATCCACAAAGGGAGCCAGGTGAGACAGAGTAAAGGACTGACCGCCGTACTGGTTGCTGGCCACCTGTGCCACGATCTGAGTGGTCACGTTGCATGCCGTCAGGAAGCGGTGTGGCTTCTCGATCATGGTCTCGCTGATGACCGTGCCGTTCTGCAGCATGTCCTCCAGGTTGATCAGGTCGCAGTTGTGCTCCTTCTGGGCAAAGTAGTCAGAATCATGGAAATGGATGATTCCCTGCTCATGGGCCTGCACAATATCCTCCGGCAGCAGCACACGCTTCGTCAGATCCTTGCTGACCTCGCCTGCCATGTAGTCACGCTGGGTGGAGTTGATCACCGGGTTCTTGTTGGAATTCTCCTGCTTCACTTCTTCATTGATATGCTCGATCAGGGACAGGATGCCGTTGTCCGTGGTATTGGACTTTCTGGTCAGTTCCCTCTTATAGCGGTAACGCACATACTTCTGCGCCACCTCGTAGCCCCGCATCTCCATGATGCCGGTCTCCACCATATCCTGGATGTCCTCCACATTCACCGCATGGCGGGAATCCTGGACCTCCCTGGCAATATTCTCAGCCACCGCCTTGATCTGGTACTCGTTCAGCTGGTGAATCCGCTCCACGTTGGAGTTCGCCTTGCTGATGGCATTCACGATCTTGCCGACATCAAATGACACCTCGTTGCCGTTACGCTTGATCACGTTGGTTTTCACATCAATGTTCATCATTTGCTGCTCCCCTTCCTGTTCTTTTCAGTCTTCGTTCTGTGAATTTGCAATTGTCTGTCTATTCACTGCTTTATCTTCTATCGTTTATACTACTAGATATAGTTTATTATTTAACACCAGTACCTATATCTGGTGCGCTATTATCATACTACAAAAGTGGGAAGATGGGAAGGGGGAAGTTGAAGAATATTTTTGGCGTTTTTTCCTTGAATAATCCCCCACCATGCGGTATGATTAAAATTGCGGGATTTTATCATTCCAGCACTACAAACATACCTGGGGAGGATATTTTGATTTGAAGCGAAAGATAAAACGATTACTGACCTTTCTGCTGGCCTGCCAGCTTTTTCTCATAACCGCCTACGCGAACCCCGACTGGCCG
Source organism: Eubacteriales bacterium (assembly GCA_030536555.1). Taxonomy (GTDB): domain Bacteria; phylum Bacillota; class Clostridia; order Lachnospirales; family Lachnospiraceae; genus Brotaphodocola. The sequence goes on from JAUNPU010000025.1 coordinate 34,553, forward strand.
TCGGACACAGGAGTTCAGGCGGAATCCGGCATTGTCATGGACGCGGATTCCGGTGCTGTTCTGTTCGGGCAGAACATTCACAACGCCTACCCGCCCGCCAGCATCACCAAGATCCTGACCGCACTTTTAGTGGTGGAGAACTGTGAACTGGATGAGACCGTTACCTTCTCCGAGACCGCCATGATGAGCGTAGAGGCAGACAGCGGCAACAAGCTAAGTCTTGTGACCGGCGACCAGATGACCGTGGAGGATGCCCTCTACTCTCTGCTGCTGATCTCCGTGAACCAGGCTGCCAATGCCCTGGCGGAGCATGTGGCAGGCGACATTCCTTCCTTCGTGGACATGATGAATGCGAAGATTGCGGAGCTTGGCTGTCAGGACAGCCACTTTGAGAACCCGTCCGGCTTAAACGGCGACACCCAGAATGTGTCCGCCTACGACATGGCGCTGATTGCCAGAGCCGCTTACGCCAATGAGACTCTGCTGAAGATCAGCTCCGATCTCACCCACACCATTGCTCCTACCACCAACAATCCGGAGGGCGTGTCCTTCCGCACGGAGCATCGCCTGCTCTACACCGACGACGACACCAGCCCCTATTACTTCCCTGCTGCTGTGGCAGGAAAGACCGGCTACCTCTTAAAGGCGGGCAACACACTGGTAACCTACGCCGAGGAGGATGACCGGAAGCTGGTTTCCGTGATCCTGAAGGGGCAGCCCCGTCAGTATTTCGTGGATGCAAAATCTCTGATGGAGTTCGGCTTCCGCAGCTTCCACAACATCGAGATTGCCACAAGGGAGAGCCGCTACGTGACCGGCGACGGTCTCATCAACTTAGACGGCACCGACTATAAATCCTCCGAGCTGATGATCGAGCCGGGCCGCTTCCTGACCCTTCCGAACAATGCCGATTTTGATGCCGCAGAGCTGACTCTGGGAGCGATTCCCGAAGGCACGGAGCATCCCGCCAACGCACTGGCGCAGCTCACCTACACCTACAATGACCGGGTGATCGGAACAGCATTTCTGATGTCGAAGGAGATGCCCGCTGTCCCGGAGACAGACGCAGACGGCAATCAGACTGGAGAAACCAATGCAGACGGCACTCCGCTGACCCCTGACAGCTCCGCGTCAAATGGAAACGGCAGTGATGGCAGTGCAGACGGCACCACCGGCAAGGACGCCGAGGCAGACAGTAAGCACACCACCGGAGGTTCTTCTGTTCCCGTACTTCCGATCATACTGGTAACCCTTTTGATCGCCCTGGCGGCATCCGCAGTCGGCTGGATTCTCTACAGCCGCAAGAAAGAAGCCGAAGCCCTGGCACGCCGCCGCGAGCAGCGACGCAAGCGCTTACAGGAGTCCGGCGAGGAAGAAGAATTCAACCGTCTCTTAGAAGAACGGAAGCAGCGCACATAGCAAAAATCCCCGCGCAGCCGGTTCCTTTCAAAACCGGCTGTACGGGGATTCTTTTTATCTGATTTAACCTTTCACTGCACCCATGGTAATACCCTGTGTGAAGTACTTCTGGAAGCACAGGAACACGATGATGATCGGAACTGCTGCCAGCGCCGCACCTGCCATGATCAGACCGAAGTCGTTGGACATCTCGCTCAGCTTACTTGCGATACCAAGAGAAATGGTCTTCGCCTCATTCTGAGTCAGCATAACCAGCTGCAACGGGTACTCATTCCAGGAGTTGATGAACGTGAAGATTGCCAGTGCACCAAATCCGGGCTTAATGATCGGGAATGCTACTTCCAGGAAGGTTCTCAACTCGCCTGCACCGTCGATGCGGGCAGCTTCCAGCAGGGATACCGGAATATTCTCTGAGAACTGCTTCATCAGGAATACGCCGAAGGGCCATCCTACTACCGGGAAGATTACTGCAAACATGGAACCCCAGATGGAGCGGAGCAGCCCTAAGTCGGACATTTCCTTCATCAACGGGATCAGGATAACCTGCTTCGGCAGTGCCATCGCACATACGAACAGACCGAAGATCAGTCCCTTGCCCCAGAACCGCTTCTTCGCCAGAACATAACCGGCCAGGGAAGAGGTTGCACAGGTTAAAAACATTGCTACTACAGAGATAAATACACTGTTGAACAGCCAGCGGATCGCCATGGGCATCTTGATGCCGAACAGCTCGGTGCCGCTCTTGAACAGACGATAGTAGTTATCCCAGGTAATGGTGGTCGGGATCCACTTTACCATCTCGCCCGACTTGATGATGATATCGCTCTTTTCCTTCACAGAACCGGTGATGATCCAGTACAGAGGAAAGAGGAAAAATACAGCCAGTACCGCAAGGATCATAGCCACGATGATCGTGTACGGTGTGATCGCTCTCTTTTTATCCATAATCCCCGCCCCCTTATTCTGTGGTTCCGCCGTTCATGACCTTAAACTGCAGGGCACTGAACAGAGCGATTACGATTGCCAGGATAACACCCATTGCATCGGCATAACCGAATTCCTTGGTGGTCTTAAATGCAATCTCATACAACAGATACATAACCGTGCTGGTGCTGTAGTTCGGACCGCCGGAGGTCAACAGCTGGATCAGTGCGAAGCACTGGAAACTGTTGATGGTGGTGATAACTGCCACGTACAGGGTGGTCGGCATGATGGACGGCCACTTGATCTTCCAGAATACCTGGAAATCATTGGCTCCGTCAACCTTCGCAGCCTCCTCCAAGGAAGCGTCCACGTTGCCGAGAGCAGCCACATAAAGCACGATCGGCTGACCGATGGAGGTGGTGAACAGAATCAGAATGATACACCACAGAGCCATGGACTCGCCGGACGTCCACGGAAGGGGCTGTCCGCCAAATGCCTTGATCACGTAGTTCAGCAGACCGTCGTACTTATCGAACATCCACTTCCACACAACTGTTACTGCTACGGAACCGGTAACAACCGGCAGGTAGAATACACAGCGATAGAAGGAACGGATACCGGAACGCATCTTGTAGATGGCAGTGCCGACCCACAGAGAGAATGCGGTAACCGCCGGTACGGATACTGCCACGATAATAACCGTATTCACAGCTGACTTCAGGAAGATCTTATCCTGGAACAGCCGGATGTAGTTCTGAAATCCCACGAACTTACCCACCGGGTCATTGAAGTTCGCATCGGTAAAGCTGGTGAAAATGCCCATTGCCATAGGCGTAATAACGAATCCAAAGAAGAAGATCAGCGCCGGGAGAAGAAACAGATAAGAAGTGATGGTCTCTCTGCGCTGAAGCACCAGACTGCGTGACGGTGCTTTCTGCTTTGGCTGCTTGCCGGTTGCTGCATTCGCCATATCTTGCACATCCTTTCAAAATAATCGTCCGGCAGGCGGTCTCTCAGACCCCTTACCGGAAACTCCCTCCCCCCTGCCTGATGCAGGGGAAAGGGAGCACACATTGAGTTACTATGTAACAATTATAATCTGCCGTTCATCAGCCAGCGTTGGCACTGGTATTGAACTCATCTGCAGCTGCCTGCGGATCGGTACCGTTGAAGATCTGCTGCAGCATATTGAACCACAGCGGACGCATCGCTGCAAAACCTGCACGGGTGTTGTAGTACGGTCCATAATACTGTGCCCAGGATGCCAGCATAGCTTTATGCTCGTCGCCAGGATACAGATCGCCGAAGGAAGTGCGAACCGGGAATGCATTGGTCTTCACTACGCTCTTCGGGCCCCATTCAGCGTCATCACAGATGAACTTGATGAATTCCTTGGATGCGTTTGCACGTGCTTCGTCTTTGTTGTCGAATACACAGAAGCCGTTTACCAGGTACTCTAAGGAAGGCTTGCCATCCTCAGACGGGAACGGAACTGCAATCTGGGTGTAATCCTCAGACTTGTAGGTAACCTCTGCGGAAGTACCATAGCAGAATGTCATAGCACAGGTCTCCTGCTGGAACTTCTGCAGCTCGTCTGCTGCTGCCATATCAAAGCCTGCATCGATGGACTTCGCCTCGTACATGGACTTTAACAGAGTCAGTGCTTCCACACCCTTCTCATCGATGTTCCACTTGCCGTCCTCACCTACGATGGAGGAGCTGTACAGGTTGTTCACCAGTGCACGGGTACCCTGGTCGCCGCCCTGTCCGCCGCAGTATACGATAGCCGGAACCTGAGTCGGAGCTGCATCGCGGAGTGCTTCACACATCTTAACGAAGTTATCGGTGGTCCAGGTACGGTCACCCTCTAAGTTCACGTACTGGAGAGCGTCTGCTTTCTCAAGAGCCTCTTTGTTCAGTCCCATGTAGAACGGTGCGGAAGAGATCGGATACATCCAGGTCTTGCCGTCAGCGCCGACACAGGTCTCAACCAGAGCTTCACTGGTCAGGTCATCCTTCAGACCTTCCATCATGTCATCCAGGGAAACCAGATAGCCTGCGTTACCAAACTCGATGATACGTCCAGGTGCATCGAACAGGATGTCCGGTGCGGTTCCGGAAGTGATTGCTGCGGTCAGCTTATCCGGACCGGAAGTGAAGTCGATATACTCTACTTTTACTTTCATGTCGTCATGGGCTGCGTTGAATGCATCAACAACCTCCTGCTCGTAGCCGGTATCCACACCGAATGTGGGGAATGCCCACCATACGATCTCGGTTACTCCGCCCTCTGCCGGAGCTGCCTCGGTAGCTGCTGCCTCTGCCTTGGTCTCTGCTGCTGCCGGAGCTGCTGTGGTCTCAGCCGGTTTGCTTCCGCCGCATCCTGCCAGAGTGGTTGCTGCCAGCACTGTCGCCAGCCCTAATGATACTAATTTCCTCATACCTTCTCCTCCTTTTGATTAAGGTCATTTGTTACAAGAGGTACCGCGTTCATTAAGTCCCCACCAATCCCGCCGTCCCTCATGCTGATGAAACAATTATATCTCAGAAATTTTCTCTTGTCAATCTTAAATAAAAAAAATTTTTCTTTTCTCTTTTTTTAGGAAACTTTTTTTATTTAGCACATTTTCGGCAGTACCGACTCGGATGTCTTTTCGTTAATTTTACTACAACGGTCATAATAGCGCCGATAATACTCCGTGTACATCAGGTCCACCAGGAACAGCTGGCTGATCTCCGCCGAGGTGGAGCCGCCCTGCAGCGGTCCCTCATTGGCGCCGCTGAGCAGCGTAATATCCGCGTAGGAGGTAAGAGGTGACTTGACGAAGCGGGTCAGGCAGATGGTCCGGGCACCGGCATTCTTGGCAAGCTCCGCCACGTGAATCGTATCCTTGGTGGCTCCGGAGTAGGAAAACAGCACCGCAACGTCCTCCGGTCCCAGCATGGATGCAGCGATCGCCTGCATATGAGAATCCTGGATGCAGTACACCTTCGGCTCAATGCGCAGGAACTTGTTCATCGCCTTCAGCGCTGTCAGCAGGCTGGCTCCGACTCCGAAGAAGTAGATTCGCTTCGCCTCATGAAGATAATCGATTGCTCTGCTGAACTTCCGCTCATCCAGCAGGGAGTAGGTCTCCGTCAGTGCGTTCAGGTTGGTATTCAGCACCTTCTTTGCCAGCTCCGGGAAGTCATCATCCAGACTGATGTCCCCGTCGAATTCTCTCCGGTCCTCCGCTCCGCTTCTGAGACTTAGGGAAAGCATCATCTTAAACTCCTGATACCCCTTTAAGTCCATGGTCTTGCAGAACCGGAACACGCTGGTATCTCCCACTGCGCATGCCTCCGCCAGATCCGTGATTGACATGAACAGGACCTCCTTCGGGTTTTGCAGAATGTAATCCGCCACCTTCTTCTCCGCTTTGGTGAACTGATTGTATGCTGATCTGATCTTTGTTAAGAAATCTCCTTCCATATAGACATTCTCCCTTTCTTCTCACGTTTTCCATATATTTTATCTGATTATAACTATAACATGTAAGAAATATCTTTTCAATTATTATATTAAATAAAAAATATCTTTTTATTTCGTTATTTTCACTGAAATTCCCGCTTCCGCAGATAATTCACCCCACAATTCCTGCCTCCAGACACAGCTTCACCCCTGCGCAGAGCCAATGCCGCTCTGCGCAGGGGTGACAGGTAATTCTATCTGCTCTGCCTGTACGGATTCCTGTTTCAGCAGTCCTGGGAGCTGGTCTGCACGGACTCCTGTTTCAGCAGTTTAGGAATCCGCTCTGCCAGCGCCTCTGCCAGCTGTCGGTGTCCTTCCTCGGTCAGATGCATGTAGTCCACGTGATTGTATGCGGTCACAACGCTGTTGGCATCAAAGAACGCACAGCCGGTCAGCCTGGCGATCTTCTCATACTCCGCCGCCAGCCCCTCGGACTTCTCCGCACAGCCGCGGCCCATGACCCCGAATACCTCCGTCTGCTCATACTCCTTCTCGATGTTCTTCGGAGTCACAATAAGGATCTTCGAACCACCAGCTCCCCAGGCATCCGTGGAAGCCTTCGCCTTGTCGATCAGGCGCTTCAGTCCCTGGGCGATGCACGCCGGGTTCACGCCGAACCGCTCCTTGGTGTCGTTGGTTCCCAGCATGATTACCAGCAGGTCCACCGGCTCATGGCTCATCAGACAGGGGAAGATATAGTCAAGCCCCGACAGCCCCTCATAGATCGGATCATCAAAGCAGGTGGTCCGTCCGCCAAGACCTTCCTCGATCACCAGATATTCGTCCCCCAGTTTCTGCTGTAACAGACAGGTCCACCGCTCCGTCTCGTCAAATCTTCCGTTGGTCACCGCCTTGTAACCGTGTGTATTCGAATCCCCAAAACATACAATGTGTTTTCTCATGATATCTTCTCCTGGTTCCTGTTATGGTTGTTGCTGCTATGACTGTTCCTGCTGTGGCTGTGGCTGCTGCGGCTGTTCCTGCTGTGGCTGCCTGCCATAAGTGATTGCCCCGTAGACGTCCAGCGCCCCGTTTGACACCAGCTTGCCTTCCAGCCCCGGATACTTCCTGGATGACTCCATCAGCACCCGCTTCACATCCGTCAGCGCCAGATCTGTCCGGTAAGAGTACAAAAACGCCGCCGCCCCTGTCACCATAGGCGCCGCCATGGAGGTGCCCGTCATGTAGGCATATCCATTGTTGGGAGTTGTGCTGACTATATAGGTCCCCGGTGCCGCAATATCCACATTTTTCGCTCCGTAGTTGGAGCTTTTCTCCAGATTGCCGTCAAACATCAGATTCCCCACGGAGATAATATTGTCCAGCTGAAAGCCGCTTGGATAGTCTTTCGTCTCATCAATATTGATTCCGATTCCTTCCGAATCCCCGTTTCCTGCCGAAACCACAAACAGCATCTTCGAATCCCGCATCACCTGCTCCAGAGTCGGATAATAATCCGTGGTTCCGAAGCTCAGATTGCAGATGGAAGCACCGTTGGACTCCGCATACTGGATTGCACGGATCACTGCCTGCTCCTCTCCCAGTCCGTCCTTGGTTCCCAGCGCCTTCACCGGCATCACCTTCACATGGGCATTGTCCGCAATGCCTGCGATGCCTCTGGACTTACGGACTGCGGCGATGGTTCCGGCTGCATGGGTCCCGTGGTCATCCTCCTCCCCCGTAAAGATCTGATTGTTATCGCTGAAAAAGTTCCAGCCGTTCACATCGTCCACATAGCCATTGCCGTCATTGTCAATGCCGTCTCCGGCGATCTCATCCTCGTTGACCCAGATGGAACCTTCCAGGTCCGGATGGCTGATGTCGATTCCTGTATCGATCACCGCAACCACCACGTCCCGCCGCGGCTCCGTGCTGCTGTCATACAGATTCCATGCCGGAAGGATGTTGATGTCCACCCCTCTTTTGGAGGTGATTGTCTCGATCTCGTAGGCGGATGGCCCCTCCACCGGCGGCTTGATGCCGAGCTTGTTGGAGAGATCGATGACCTTCGCCAGCTTTGGATTGCTGTTTCGGAACTTGTTCACCACTTCCAGATACTGCAGCTCGCCGTCATTTTTCAGACCCCACTGATACCGGGCGTAGGGGTCGCTGGCTGACAGATTCTCCACCCCCGGTCCGTAGACGTGGAGGCGAAATCCCTTCTGTGCCGCTTTCGTCTGTTCCTTACCCGCTTCTGCCCCGTCAGACTGCACGGCACGCTCCGGCACCACACATTCCTGCCCCCGGGCAGCCGTCGGCATCAGCAGCACTCCCGCTGCCGCCAGAGCCGCACATATTCTGCTTCTATGTCTCATATTTTATTCCTGCACTTTCCAGTGGGCACTTTGCCCACATCTCCATTGGTTTCCCCTCCAATGTACTCCAGTATAACACAGATTATCCGGATGTGGTGAAAAATAAATGAAAACTTCCGGACAACAGAAAAGCCCCAGAGACTTATCATCCCTGGGGCGTCCTTACGCTTGGTCACAAATCACGCATACACGTGAAGTTTATATATCAGTTTGCTGTACGCAGCTATTAATTACTCAACGATAGTAGCAACACGGCCTGAACCTACAGTTCTACCACCCTCACGGATAGCGAAACGTAAGCCCTGCTCCATAGCTACCGGATGGATCAGCTCAACGGTCATCTCTACGTTGTCGCCCGGCATGCACATCTCGGTGCCTTCCGGTAACTCGCAAACACCGGTAACGTCAGTTGTACGGAAGTAGAACTGCGGACGGTAGTTGTTGAAGAACGGAGTATGACGGCCACCCTCGTCTTTGGTCAGAACGTATACCTGTGCGGTAAACTTGGTGTGACATTTAACAGAGCCCGGTTTAACCAGAACCTGACCACGCTCGATATCAGTTCTCTGGATACCACGAAGCAGAGCACCGATGTTATCACCAGCCTGAGCCTCATCCAGTAACTTACGGAACATCTCGATACCGGTTACAACAGTCTTTCTGGTCTCTTCCTTGATACCAACGATCTCAACCTCATCGTTCAGATGCAGAGCACCACGCTCAACACGACCGGTAGCAACAGTACCACGACCGGTAATGGTGAATACGTCCTCGACTGGCATCAGGAACGGCTTATCAGTCTCACGCTGCGGATCCGGAATCCAGCTGTCTACTGCATCCATCAGCTCCATGATCTTGTCGCCCCACGGGCCGTTCGGATCTTCCAGAGCCTTCAGACCGGAACCCTGAATGATCGGGGTGTCGTCGCCCGGGAAACCATACTCGTTCAGCAGCTCACGGATCTCCATATCAACCAGCTCAAGCAGCTCTTCGTCTTCAACCATATCACACTTGTTCATGAATACAACGATGTACGGTACGCCTACCTGACGGGACAGCAGGATGTGCTCACGGGTCTGAGCCATAACACCATCGGTTGCAGCTACGATCAGGATAGCACCATCCATCTGAGCAGCACCGGTGATCATGTTCTTAACGTAGTCAGCATGTCCTGGGCAGTCAACGTGTGCATAGTGTCTCTTCTCGGTCTCGTACTCAACGTGAGAAGTATTGATGGTGATACCACGCTCTCTCTCCTCCGGAGCCTTATCGATGTTCTCGAAATCAACCTTAACGTTACCAGCTACTCTCTCTGCTAATACTTTGGTGATAGCAGCGGTAGTGGTGGTTTTACCATGGTCAACGTGGCCGATGGTACCAATGTTACAATGCGGTTTGCTTCTTTCAAACTTTGCTTTTGCCATTTTATAACGTCCTCCTTAATAGGCCCGCTCATCGGGCTGTTAATTTATGATAGGCTGTTTTTTATTATATGCTATTTCTGCATTTATTTCAAGCCTTTTCTTAATCCCCGCAGCCCCCGTGGGAGCCGCGGAAATCAGATTTTCAATCAACCTTTGCGCTCAGCGATTACCTTCTCCTGTACGGACTTCGGAACCGGCTCGTACTTCTCGAAGAACATGGAGTAGTTACCACGTCCCTGAGTCATGGAACGAAGGTCGGTAGAGTAACCGAACATCTCGGACAGCGGAACGTAAGCCTTAACCATCTTACCGCCGCCGATATCTTCCATACCCTCGATACGACCACGACGGGAGTTGATACCACCGATTACGTCACCCATGTACTCTTCCGGCATGGTAACCTCAACCTTCATGATCGGCTCAAGCAGGATAGCGCCTGCCTTCTGCATAGCATCCTTGAATGCCATGGAACCAGCGATCTTGAACGCCATCTCGTTGGAATCGACCTCGTGGTAGGAACCGTCGTATACAGTAGCCTTTACGCCCAGTACCGGGAATCCAGCCAGGATACCGGACTTTGCAGCCTCTTCGATACCAGCGCCGACAGCCGGGATGTACTCCTTCGGAATCGCACCACCGACAACCGCGGACTCGAACTTGAAGGTCTCTTCTCCGTTGGCATCCATCGGCTCGAAGCGTACTTTACAGTGACCGTACTGACCACGACCACCGGACTGCTTTGCGTACTTGCTGTCTACATCAACAGCCTTGGTGAAGCTCTCCTTGTATGCAACCTGCGGAGCACCAACGTTAGCTTCTACGTTGAACTCACGCAGCAGACGGTCTACGATGATCTCCAGATGCAGCTCGCCCATACCGGAGATGATGGTCTGACCAGTCTCCTGATTGGTAGCTGCACGGAAGGTCGGATCCTCCTCTGCCAGCTTTGCCAGAGCCTCGCTCATCTTGCCCTGACCGGCTTTGGTCTTCGGCTCGATTGCGATATCGATAACCGGCTCCGGGAACTCCATGGACTCCAGGATAACCGGATGCTGCTCATCACAGATGGTATCACCGGTACCGGTCAGCTTGAAGCCTACTGCTGCAGCGATATCGCCGGAGTAAACCTTGTCAAGCTCCTGTCTCTTGTTTGCATGCATCTGCAGGATACGTCCAACACGCTCCTTCTTGCCCTTGGTAGCGTTCAGCACGTAGGAACCGGAATTCAGGGTACCGGAGTACACACGGAAGAATGCCAGCTTACCTACAAACGGGTCGGTCATGATCTTGAATGCCAGTGCTGCGAACGGCTCTTCGTCGGAAGAATGTCTCACAACGTCATTGCCATCCAGATCAACGCCCTTGATAGACGGAACGTCAAGCGGAGACGGCATGAACTCAATGATAGCGTCCAGAAGCTTCTGAACACCCTTGTTTCTGTATGCGGTACCGCAGCATACCGGAACAGCGGTACACTCGCAGGTAGCTTTTCTCAGAACCT
>JAUNPU010000050.1 GCA_030536555.1 Eubacteriales bacterium
TGATGATTGGGATGACACAGACGATGATCGAGATGATGTAGACGACGATCAGGATGATTACGATGACGACGCGGATGATCACGATGATGACAACGACAACGATTCTGACGATGACGACTGATTACAACCTTCCATGTCCAGAAAAATACGGGAAATGACCCGGAGCTACCGCCCCTGTGAAGCAAAAGCAAAGCAGTAACAAAGCAACAACAAAGCAACAACAAAGCAAACTTCACAGGTCGGCAGTTTTTTGCCATACCTATCAGGAAATACGCCACTGACGTATTTCCTGATTTTTTTCTGCCTGTTTCCGGAATAAAAACTTACGAATATTGCCGAAATCTTACGGGTCTTTACAATCCATTTACTTTGCTTGACCCTCGAACCATTCCATGGTGTAGAGTACGAACTGTGATCGGGAACACGAAAACAGGATCACAAATACGAACACGAAACACCGATAGGAAAGGGGCAATTAACATGAAGAAACATACAAAACAGATGATCGTAACCTGCGCGGCAGCAGCATTTACACTGGGCACGGCGATGATGTCTTATGCGGCTACAGGCTGGACCGAGGAGGACGGAAGCTGGCACTATTACGATTCCAACGGGGACCGGGTGACAGATACCTGGAAGAAGTCCGGGGACCACTGGTTCTGGCTGGACGAGGACGGTGAGATGGCAACGGACCAGCTGATCGAGGATGACGATGACTTCTACTATGTCAACGAGGATGGCGCAAGAGTCTCCAACGAGTGGAGAGTGCTGGAAAATACCGATGACAGCGATGATGCGGCGGAGACTGCATGGTACTACTTCGGTTCCACCGGAAAAGCTTACAAGGCATCGGATTCCGGCAAGACCAACTTCAAGACCATCGGCTCCCACAAGTATGCATTTGACGCCGAGGGCCGCATGCTGTATGGCTGGGTCAATGAGGAGTCTGAGCGTCAGACGGATGAGGAAGCATGGAAGAACGGCATGTACTACCTGGGTGAAGCGGGAGACGGCGCGCTGCGCGACGCAGAGTGGGTCAAGCTGGAGGTTGAGGACGATGAGAACGAGGATGACGATTTCGACGGCACCTACTGGTTCTACTTCGGCACCAATGGCAAGAAGCTTCATGACACCACCAAGACCATCAACGGCAAGAAGTACCGCTTTGAGGAAAATGGTAATGCGGTCTTCAACTGGCATTTTGCAACCCCGTCCTCTTCTGCAAGCAGCAGCAACCTGTACTACAATCAGCCGGAGCAGTGCTGGCTGGCAAATGGCTGGTTCAAGACCATTCCGGGCGAGGATGTAGATGCGGAGGCATATGACAATGGCGATGAGTACTGGTTCTACGCTCAGAAGGACGGCGAAGTGCTGAAGAGCCAGATCAAGAAGATCAACGGCCAGTATTATGGCTTCAACGAGAAGGGCGAGATGTTAGAGGGTCTTTACAAGCTGTCTGTCAACGACAAGGAGATCACCAGCTACGAGGAGATCGAGAGCGAGGATGATCTGCCGGAGGCTGATGATGCGTGGGATGTTTACTACTTTGCAGACACCCCGAAGGAAGGCGCCATGAAGAGCGGTACCGTGAATATTGATATTGACGGCGAGGAATTTACCTACAGCTTCAAGAAGTCCGGCTCTGAGCGTGGAAAAGGCAACCACGGCATTGTGGACGGCGCACTGTACATCAAGGGACAGCTGATGAGAGCGGACCGGGATGCGAAGTACGAGGTTGTGACCTTTGAGGGCAATGATTACCTGGTGAATACTTCCGGTAAGATTCAGAAGAAGAAAACCAATACAAAGGATGCGGATGACTACTACTACTGCACCGACGGCGATGGTATCGTGACCTACAAGGGTACCGAGAAGTGGACGAAAGACCAGGATTGATGTACCGACAATAAGCAAACTCCTTTTTCAATATTCCTTTATAAATAGAAAGAGCGCCCTGACGGCGCTTTTTCGTATGAAAGGAAATTTTCGCATGAAAGGAAATGAGGATGACATAATAAAAGCAGCGGGATCAGAAAATGGTCTCGCTGCTTTTGTTATGTCAGAATACCGGAATATAAATCTGCAGATAATAAATATTGCGGCCTCTGTGAAGTCCCTGAAATGCGAACGTGGAGTAAAGCTGGTGGGAGATCATCAGTCCCTGCTTTCTGGCCCACTCGATCATGGGAAGAATCGCTGACGGCGCCGGTGTCCGGTCCTCAGAGATGCAGAATGAGGAGACACAGAGGGCAGGATTGGTCACCGGAGTGCTCTGCTCATTTACATCGTAGTCTACGATCTGCTGGAGGTCCCGGTGGAGAATCAGCTGGGTATTTTTATATTCGGTGGATATGGAGCTGCCCTCCGGCTTCCAGGTATATTCGTCAAAGGCGTACATCATATCCAGACCGGAATAGTCCCGCGCATACTGAAACCACAGCTCCACGCTTTCCTTGATGGTCGTGTGGGGAATGATCACGTAGGCAGACGGGAAGTTCTGCATGGTCACCTGATTTAAGTGGTGATTGATGTTCTCGCAGTCATTTTGAGTAATGCGCAGCCGTGCCACGGTCTGCTCATGCTTGCGGATTGCCTTCTTCTCCTCCTCCAGCCGCAGGCGGGTGATGCGGGTCAGCTTGTCGAGGGTTCCATCCTCGCTCCACAGCTCTTCCATATCATCCAGCCCGATGTCCATTTTTCTCTGGTACAGAATTCCAATCAGCTTGGAAATATCACGTTCATTATAATATCGGTAGCCGTTGTCGCCCTTCTCGGAGGACAGGATACCGCGTTTTTCATAGTAGCGCAGGGTGTCTCGGCTGAGACCCATCAGATTGGCTACGTCACCAATGAGGTATTTTTCTTTTTCCATGATGTTGCTCACCTCCGAATAAAGGTATAGCAGGTGAGCGCCGGAAAATCAACAGAGGTAATGAAAACGTAAAAAAATGTAAGAGTGTTTAAGATTTACGGAAAGATTTATGAAGCAGAACGGGAAGGAGCAAAATACATGCCGACAGATCAGGTGCTTTCCTATATGAAGGAGTGTACGCCGCAGCAGCGGCTGGAGCTGCAGGTTGCCATGCAGTGCGCTCCGGTGTTAAAGCAGGTGAAAATATCCAATCTGCTGACGGTGAAATGCGGCCAGTGGCAGAGGGTAAGGCAGCAGCTTGCGAAATGCCGGGTCATCTGCATGCTTCTCTATGCGGACGGGGAGAAGGAGGTGGTATTTTTCTACCGGTACGAGGGGCTGGAACGCCATCTGAGAAAGCCCGAGGTGCGGGAGTTTCTGCTGGACTTTGGTTACGGGGGAGAGCGGTATGAGGTGGCGGCTGTGATGAAGCGGCTTAAGCGGAGATATCAGCAGTATGCGGGGACCGGCGGTCCATTTCCCCATGAGCTGGGGGTGCTTCTGGAATATCCGGTGGAGGATGTGCGGGAATTTATTGCCAGAAAAGGGGAAGGATGTCTGCTGTCCGGATACTGGAAGGTGTACGGAAATGTGGAGAAGGCGCGGGAGCGGTTTCGGATGTACGATGCAGCCAGGGAGCAGGCGGCGCGGGAAATCATGAACGGGAAGAAGCTGTGGCAGATAGCTGCAGACGGGGAGAAAACCGGCATGAGCGCAGTGCAGCGCGGGATGGGGGCGTGAAGATAAAAAATTCTTGACATTTTCGTAAATTAGCATATAATACAAAATGCAAATAAGTTGCAAATGCAGCTTATTTGTTTTTTTTGAGCGGTAAAGGAGGAATTTACGATGATGGATATTTTACTGGATACGGGGAAGGACAGTGTGCGCCTTCTGCCGTTTCTGTTTCTGACTTATTTTCTGATGGAGTGGCTGGAGCACCGGACGGGACGGGCAGCCAGAGACCGCATCAGGCATGCGGGCAAGTTCGGACCGATCTGGGGCGGACTGCTGGGAATCATGCCCCAGTGCGGCTTCTCGGCGGCGGCGTCCAGTCTCTATGCAGGGCGTGTGATCACGGTGGGAACGCTGCTGGCGGTGTATCTGTCCACTTCCGACGAGATGCTGCCGATCCTGATCTCCGAGGCGGTGCCCATGGGGACGATTGCAAAGATTCTGGCGGTGAAGTGTGCCATTGCCATCATTTCCGGCGTGGTGATCGAGCTGATCTATGTGAATATCATGAAGCAGACGGAGAAGGATATGGACATCCATGTGGTCTGCGAGGAGGAGCACTGCAGCTGTGAGGACGGGCTGCTGATCTCAGCCATTCGCCACACGCTGCGGATCTTTTTCTACATTATGCTGATTTCCCTGGCGCTCAACACGGTGATCGCCATGATCGGCGAGGAGGCGCTGGCGGAATTATTTACCAGCATCCCGGTGGTGGGGGAAATGGTATCGGCGCTGGTGGGTCTGATCCCCAACTGTGCTTCCTCTGTGGTCATCACGGAGCTTTACTTAAGCGGCATCATCGGCGCGGGAGCCATGATGGCGGGACTTCTGGTCAATGCCGGCGTGGGCGTGCTGGTGCTGATGCGCTTAAACCGGGACTGGCGACAGAATGCCCGGATCGTCGGAGCCCTGTACGGACTTGGAGTATTCTGGGGCGTGGTAATCCAGCTGGTGGGAATCACATTTTAAGGAGGCAGGGGAAATGAAGGAGACAGGGACAATATAGGAGACAGGGGAAGTGAAAGAGACAGGCTATGCCACAGCAAGCCGCAGGAAGATCCTTAAGTTTCTGGAGAGCAACCGGGACAGGACGGTGACGGCGGCGGATATCGACGAGTATCTGACAGCGCAGAACAGTCAGGTCAATGTGACGACCATATACCGGTATCTGGACAAGCTGACGAAGGAAGGAACCGTGATCAAGTATGTGGCCCAGAAGGGCAGCCAGGCGGCCTATCAGTACGTGGAGCGGGGGCATCACTGCGACGAGCACCTGCACTGCAAATGTGTCCGCTGCGGGCGGATTATTCATCTGGAATGTGCATTCATGGACGAAATCTCGGAGCATATCCGCAAGGACCACGGATTTGCCCTGCAATGCAGGAATTCCATTCTTTACGGGGTGTGCAGGGAGTGTCAGGAGGCGGAAGCGGGGCGCCGGAAGGCGGACCCGGATGCTTATTAAATGTTAACGGGAACTTAACGATGCATTAGGATTGCATTAAGGTTTGAAGGGTGTTGTTTCATTTCCATGGAAATTATGGTACAATGGTCAACAATACTGTAAAAAGCGAGGATTGATTGGTTATGGGAACGATACTGACCAGAAAGCTGCATCAGATGCGGTCGCATCTGACACAGACTCAGTTCATTGCCTACGGATTCATCGGGATCATTCTGACGGGGACGCTGCTTTTGATGCTTCCGATCTCCAGCAGAACCGGTGAGGCGGGCAAATTTATCAACTGCCTGTTTACGGCAACCAGCGCATCCTGTGTGACGGGACTGGTTGTGTACGATACCTGGACCCACTGGTCTCTGTTCGGACAGCTGGTGCTGTTGACACTGATTCAGATCGGCGGTCTGGGATTCATTACTATCGGCGTATTTTTATCGATCGTGCTGCGGCGCAAGATCGGGCTGAAGGAGCGGGGGCTGATGCAGGAGAGTGTCAATACCCTGCAGATCGGCGGCGTGGTTAAGCTGGCAAGAAAGATCATCATCGGCACGGCGCTGTTTGAGGGGACCGGGGCGTTGATTCTGGCAATCCGGTTCATTCCGGAGCTGGGGCTGGCGAGAGGCGTTTACTACGGCATTTTTCATGCGGTTTCGGCATTCTGTAATGCGGGATTCGACCTGATGGGATATCAGGGGGAGTACAGCTCGCTGGTGAACTTCTACGATGACTGGACGGTGAATCTGGTGGTGATGTCTTTGATTGCCATCGGTGGTCTGGGCTTCATCGTCTGGGACGATGTGAGCCGCCACAAGCTGAAGTTCCGGCACTATATGCTGCACACGAAGATCGTGCTGCTGACGACCTTTGTGCTGATTTTCGGAAGCGCGTGGCTGTTCTACCTGTTTGAGAAGGACAATCTGCTGGTGGGGATGAATGCCAGCGGTCAGATTCTCACCTCCCTGTTCAGCTCGGTGACAGCCAGAACCGCCGGCTTCAATACGGTGGACACGGCGAAGCTGACGGATGCCAGCAAGCTGCTGACCATGATCCTGATGTTCATCGGCGGAAGCCCCGGCTCCACGGCAGGCGGTGTCAAGACGACGACCATCATCGTCATGTACTTATATCTGTGGTCCAACATCCAGCGGACCTACGGCGTCAATGCCTTTGGACGGCGGCTGGAGGATGACGCCATCAAGCGTGCAAGCGCGATCTTCATGATCAACCTGAGTCTGGCGCTGGGAGCGGGGCTTGCCATTATGGCGATACAGAATATGTCCATGTCAGATGTGCTGTTTGAGACATTTTCAGCCATCGGCACCGTGGGAATGACCACGGGCATTACCAGGAGCCTTACGCCCCTGTCGAGACTGATGATCGTATTTCTGATGTACTGCGGACGTGTGGGCAGCCTGTCCTTTGCCCTGTCCTTTACCCAGAACAAGCGGGTTGCCCATGTGCAGCAGCCCCTGGAGCGGATCACCATCGGATAGATTACAACCGGATAATGGAGGAGGAAGAATATGAAGTCAATTTTAATTATCGGAATGGGACGGTTTGGCCGTCACCTCTGTATGAACTTTGCGAAGCTGGGCAACCAGGTCATGATCGTGGATGAGGTGGAGGAGAACTTGGAGGAGCTTCTTCCCTACGTGGTCAGCGCCAAGATCGGTGACTGTACCAACGAGGCAGTGCTGAGAAGCCTTGGAATCGCCAACTTTGACCTGTGCTTCATCTGCATCGGCACCAACTTCCAGAGCAGTCTGGAGATCACCAGTCTGGTGAAGGAGCTGGGGGGCCGCCACGTCATCAGCAAGGCCAACCGTGATATTCATGCCAAGTTCCTGCTGCGCAACGGCGCGGACGAGGTAATCTATCCGGACCGTGATATTGCGGAGAAGCTGGCAGTGCGCTACAGCGCCAATCATGTATTTGACTACATTGAGCTGACGGACGAGTTCTCCATCTACGAGATTCCGCCGCTGAACGAGTGGGTGGGCAAGTCCATCAAGGATCTGAGCATTCGAAATAAATACCACATCAGCATTCTGGCAACCAAGGAGGACGGACGTGCCAAGCTGATGCCGCCGGCGGATTATGTGATCAAGGCTGACGAGCATCTGATGGTCATTGGCAAGAAGGACGATGTTGACAGAATTCTGAAGGAGCTGCCGTAAGGCGGAACCGGTTTGGAAGAATGGGAGTATGATGAAATTTCATACTCTCATTTTTTGACGGAATGGAATATAATGCTGTTGTAAAAATGGGGAATTCAAATAGCAGTAGAAAGGAATTATTTTTATGACAGAGCGGAGCTTTACATACGAATGGGACCACGGTCCGACAGAAGTGAAACTGAACGTTAGCAGTTATCAGCGCGGGAATCGTCTGTATATCGGAATGTACCGCGAGAATGAAGCAGGAGGAAGCATATCTTCTTTTGAAGATCTGACTGCCAATCTGGAAGGCTATGATCTGGCGGAGGATGAAGCCTTTATCAGCAGCGAATCCACCGCAGAGAAGATGCGGTTCATCCGCCAGCACAGACTGGGCTGCCTTGCTGGCAGCTGGAATTCCGGCATCGAGAAATACCTGCTGGTAAAGTTCAATCTGAAGCGTCTGGCAATGCTGGACCCGGATGAAGTTTCAGCGTATTTGAAGAGCAGAAGAGAGAAGAATCTGATATAGTGGCAAAAGGACTGCACCGGCGTCGCACTATGGAGCTGACAGGCTCATGGCGACAGGGGCAGTCCTTTTTTTGTTGCCATGCATATCAGGAAACGCGCCGGTGACGCGTTTTCTGATTGGAAGAGCATTTCGCGCTGGGGGAGAGCATTGCGCGTTGAGAATGTACATCTTACGCTGGGGGCTGGGGATTTTGCGCTGGGGAAGGGTATTGCACGTTGAGGAGGTACAATTTCGCGCTGGGGGCTGGGGATTTCGCGCTGAGGAAGTATGATTTTGAAAGTACAAGGCGCGTTTTGGACAATAAATAGCAATTATTGAAAAAATTGTCCAATTCTATCTGAAATGTGATGAATGTTGGTTTACATAAGCCTATTTTGGACAATTATGTTCGAGATTGAGCCATTATTATCCAAAATCTCGAGATTTTTGGATAATTTTCAGGGGTTTCGGGTCAGAATTGTCCAAAACACTTGCTTTTGCAGTTTAAAATACATTCCTAAGAGCGCAGATTGGACAATTTTATGCAAAATCGCCTGTAATTGTCCAAAACCAACAGCCCAACGCAACCGGTTTACGGAGAATTTCTGTGCGCCAACCGAAAGTAATAAAATTCTGCGCGCCGATTATCTCGGTGCGCCCATCAAAAACCCATCAAAAGCCCATCGAAAGCCAACATCGAAAACCACATCGAAAGCCAATCGACAGAGATATTGACTTTCCACGATATTTGTGACACAATATAAAATTGTGGGCTGTTTTCAGGCCCCTGCACCGGAATCATGAGGTGCGGGAGCCGGAGTGCAGCCGTGACAGAAGGAACAGGACAACGATACAGGCAGGAAACTGTACAGAATAAAACAAAAAGAAAAGAAGGTAGACACATCATGACTAAGATTGATATTATTTCCGGATTTCTGGGCGCAGGTAAGACTACGTTTATCAAGAAGCTTCTGGAAGAGGCAATTGCAAATGAGCAGGTAGTGCTGATTGAGAATGAGTTTGGCGAGATCGGTATTGACGGCGGATTTCTGAAGAATTCCGGTATTGAGATTCGTGAGATGAACTCCGGATGCATCTGCTGTTCTCTGGTAGGTGACTTTGGCAAATCGCTGGAAGAGGTGCTGACCAAGTACAAACCGGAGCGCGTGATCATTGAGCCGTCCGGCGTTGGCAAGCTTTCTGACGTGATGAACGCTGTCCGCAATGTGGCAAAGGATCTGGATGTGAAGCTGAACAGCGCAGTGACCATCGTAGATGCATGCAAGTGCAAAATGTATATGAAGAACTTCGGTGAGTTCTTCAACAACCAGATTGAAAATGCAGGGACCATCGTTCTGAGCCGTACCGATGTGGCGGATGCGAAGAAGGTACAGCTGGACGTGGATCTGCTGAGAGAGCACAATAAGACAGCTTCCATCGTTACCACCCCGGCAGAGCAGCTGACCGGCGCACAGCTGCTGGAGCTGATCGAGAAGCCGGATCAGATGATGGAGGAGCTGCTGGCTCAGGTGAAGGAGGAGCATGCGCACCATCATCACCACCACGATCATGATGAGAACTGCACCTGCGGCTGCCATGATCACGAGGATCATGACCACGAGGACCACGAGCACCATCACGACCACGAGCATCATCATGAGCACGATGGCGAATGCTGTGGCCACGAT
>JAUNPU010000007.1 GCA_030536555.1 Eubacteriales bacterium
CGCGTCTGACAGAACGTTTGATACAGGACAATCGGACTTCTGATCTGCTGGAGGCGGCGAAGAGTGATGTGATTCGGGAGAGATTGTATCGGGAATATGGTATAAGAGGAGAGGATTGATTTCCTGTTTATGACAAATTAAGGAGACAGAATAATGTTAGCTTACACATACAGAAACCATGGAAACTTTGAACTTCAGGACAAGCCGAAGCCGGAATTGCAGGATGAGAAGGATGCCATCGTGAAGGTGACATTGGCGAGTATCTGTACCAGCGACTTGCATATCAAGCATGGTTCGGTGCCGCGTGCGGTTCCGGGTATTACGGTAGGACACGAGATGGTGGGAATCGTGGAACAGGTGGGCGCGGCAGTGACGAAGGTGAAGCCGGGCGACCGGGTGACGGTGAATGTGGAGACATTTTGCGGGGAGTGCTACTTCTGTCGGCACGGTTATGTCAACAACTGTACAGATCCCAATGGCGGCTGGGCGCTGGGATGCCGGATCGATGGCGGGCAGGCGGAGTATGTGCGGGTTCCCTATGCGGATCAGGGACTGAACCGGATTCCGGATGGTGTTGCGGACCGGCAGGCGCTGCTTGTGGGGGACGTGCTGGCGACCGGATACTGGGCAGCGCGGATTTCGGAGATCAGACCGGATGACACGGTGCTGATCATCGGAGCGGGCCCCACGGGTATCTGTACACTGCTCTGCGCCATGCTGAACATGCCGAAGCGAATCATTGTCTGCGAGAAGGACCCAGTGCGTGTGCAGTTTGTACAGGAGCATTATCCCGGTGTATTGCTTGCAAATCCGGAGAATCTGAAAGAGTTTGTTCTGGAGAACAGCGATCATGGCGGGGCAGATGTGGTGCTGGAGGTGGCGGGAACGGAGGATACCTTCCGCCTGGCGTGGGAATGTGCCCGTCCCAATGCCATTGTCACGGTGGTGGCGCTTTATGATGGTCCGCAGACACTGCCGCTTCCGAATATGTATGGGAAGAATCTGATTTTCAAGACCGGAGGTGTGGACGGCTGCGACTGCGAGGAGATTCTGAAGCTGATTGAGCAGGGGAAGATTGACACAACACCGTTGATTACGCACACGTATGAGCTGAAGGATGTGGAAGAAGCTTATGAGCTATTTGAGAATCGGAAGAATCATGTGATTAAAGTGGCATTGAAATGCTGAGCCGGTGGAGATTTGGCTTAACAGAACGATACGAAGATCAGGGAGACAATTGGTGTGAGACAATATTTTCGCAGGTTTACCAGACTGCGCCTGTTATGGCGGTGCGTGGCGCTGATTGGGGCGTGCTGGTTCTATGTGAGGCAGCCGGAGGCGGTTCTGTGGCTGGTGAGGGGCGACTGGTTTGGAACATCGGCGGGAGAGTTTGGAAAGGTAAGTGAACTGGCAGAAGGATCCGGTGGAGGACTGACGGGGATGATTCTGTTCTTCGGGGCCGTGTGGATTCTGCTGGCATGTGGGATGGTCACACGATATTTTCCGTCAAGGATCGAGAGCATGGGTTGTCAGAAGCAGTTTGCGCAGTTCTATGTGGCAAGAACAGCGAACTATGAGTGTGCGGAGAATGAGGCTGACAGTGACGGCAGGAGATTCGGCACGGTCAGAGGAGAAGAAGCATGGCGGCGGGAGAAGCGAAGGGCTGACCTGGGCGCTCTGGGAGACCTGGTGGTGTGGTGTGCCTGCAATGGCGTGGTGTACTGGCTGTATGGCAGAGGCATCATCCATGAGGTGCATATGCTGCTTATCTGCCTGTTTTACGCGGTCTGCGATATGGTGTGCATTCTGTGTTTCTGTCCGTTCCGGGTGTTGATTATGAAAAATCGATGCTGCACCACCTGTCGCATCTACAACTGGGATGCACTTATGATGATGACGCCGATGCTGTTGAGCCGAAATATAGCCATTCAGGTGCTGAACGTGCTGGCCCTGGGACTGTTCCTGCGCTGGGAGTGGACCTGGCAGAAGCACCCGGAGCGATTTCTGGAGGTGACGAACGAGACGCTTTCCTGCGGAAACTGTGAGCACCCGGCAGGTTGTGCCGGATGTGTGAGACGGGACAGGAAGCTGTCGCAGGAAAATAAATTAAGACAAGGAAAAATGTGATGAACACGGAGCAGACGAATATCGAGCAGATGAACACAGAGCAGACACATACAGACCAGACAAATACAGAACAGATGGAGATGAACCAGACAAAAACATTACAAATGATCGCCGAATCCGGCATTATTCTTGCCTCGGCGTCGCCCCGACGCAGGGAGCTGCTGCAGCAGGTGGGAATCGAGCCGGTGGTGGAGCCGAGTCATGTGGAGGAGATTATTACCAGCACGCAGCCGGATCAGGTGGTGATGGAGCTGTCACGCCAGAAGGCGGAGGACATTGCGAAGCTTCATTGTGGTGAGCCGGTGGTGGTGATCGGCTCTGATACGGTGGTGGCTGTGGATGGAATGATTCTGGGAAAGCCAGGGGACCGGGAAGATGCAATTCATATGATTGAGCGGCTGCAGGGGCGGGAACATCAGGTGTACACGGGAGTGACCCTGGTGTTCTGCGGGAATACTGCCGGTGTGGACGGAATCACCTTTGCGGAGAGGACGGATGTGCATGTGTATCCCATGAGCCGCGAGCAGATTGAGGCCTATGTGGACACAGGAGAGCCCATGGACAAAGCGGGCGCCTACGGAATCCAGGGGCGGTTTGCGGCGTATGTGCAGGGAATTTCCGGCGACTATAATAACGTGGTGGGGCTTCCTGTGGGTCGAGTATGCCAGGAGCTTATGAAGGCGAAAGCGGAAGGCAGCTTATAAGGGCAGAAGTGGAAGACGGCTTATGAAAGGCGAGAGCGGAGGACAGAATCCGAGCGTATGAGCCACGAGCAGATTATGAGAGGAGCGGCACTCGCACTTACCGTCTCCTCCCAAAGTGAAATACCAGCAGTAACCCGCCATAGCAGCAGCTTAACAGCAGAATCTGAGCGGTCGTTGTAAGAAACAGCGGCAGATGTTCCGGCAACGGAAGTGCTGCAGACAGCGGCAGCGGGAGGATTTTTGGCAGGACGCCGCCTGTAAAGTGAAAGATTCCGATGGATATCAGCAGGATACCGGCGGGCTTGACAATCATTTCCCAGGCATTCCAGGTGAAGGGGACCAGCTTCTTTAAGGACCACAGATGCATCAGTGCCAGAAGCAGTTCACTGGTCAGCATGCCCCACAGATATGCCATGATTCCGAACCGGGGAATGCCGATCAGCACGAAGAGAATACGCAGCAACAGGGCGGTGGTATTCTGCAGAAAGGTGGTGCGGGTGCGTCCGAGTCCGTTTAAGATACTGCCCATGGTGGTGGCAAGGTAGAGGAAGGGGCAGAGCCAGGCAAGAATCCGGATAAAGTGCCCGGCATCGCTGTCGTGGAAGACACTGGTGCCGAGGGAACTGCCGAACAGGGTAAAGATGCCGACGCACAGGATCCCCATGTACAGGCTGTAGCGAAGGGACATGGAGATGCTGGCGGTGATGCGGCGTTTGTGCCCCTCTGCCTGTGCCTGGGCGACGCTGGGCAGCAGCAGGACCGCCATGGAGTTGGTGATGGCGGAGGGAAACAGGATGAAGGGCAGAGCCATACCGGTCAGCACGCCGTAGATGGCGAAGGCATCTGAACCGGACAGACCGGACAGCTGCAGGCGGCTGGGAATCCAGATGGCTTCCGCGCTTGCCAGGAGATTCAGCACCAGGCGGTTACCCATCAGCGGGAGCGCAAGCGCCATCAGAGGTCCGGCAGTGGAGGCAGCCGGATGACCAGAGGGTAGTGTGCGGGCGGAGGCAGCCGGATGACCAGAGGATAGTGTGTGCCCGGCGATCTTCAGCCCCCCATCAATCTGCAAGCCCGGTTCCCTGTACCTCTGTGGCGGACAGATCCACAGGCACAGCAGGGTAAATGCCGCCGATGCCATTTCACCGATCAGATGCCCGATCACAGCCAGATGCACGGTGATGACGCCGCCGCGGCTGAGCCACAGGGATGCGATTAGGAAGACCAGGCTCATGCGCACCACCTGCTCGGCAACCTGAGAGAATGCCGGAACCTTTGCCTTTTGAACGCCGTAATAGTAGCCGTTGATGCAGGCGTGAAGAGCGGCAAATGGCACGGATATGCCCATAATCGGCAGGTAGGAGGCGCAGCGTGGCTCCATCAGCACCTGAGCTGCCAGAAACTCTGCATGTCTGCAGATGAGAAATGCCAGCGCGAAGGACAGGGACAGGGAGATGCCGAGGCCGGTACGAAAGACAGCGCGCCCCTTTTCCATGTGGGAGGCGATGTACTGGGAGAGGGCGGTCTGGATGGAACTGGCGCACAGGGCGAAGCAGATGCCGAACACCGGATGAATCATGTTGTAGAGACCAAGTCCCTCCGCGCCGATGGTGCGGGACAGGAAAATGCGATAAAAGAAGCCCAGGACCCGGCAGGCGAAGCCGGTTCCGGTCAGCAGCAGCGTGCCGGTCAGAAATGCACGCTTTTTGTCGGATAACTGGGAGAGGGGATTCATGGGAGACTCCGGAACGGAAGTATTGATACAGTATATGGGAAAGCAGAACCGTTCATGTTCTTATATATGAAAAGTGAGCCATGGTCCGGCTCACTTTTTCACATATCGCTCCATCAAAAGTCCGCTGTGGTATGCCATTAGCAGCTGTTCTAAGTCGGCGATCTTCGCTTTCAATTCTTTTCCGATATCCGTATCTCCCACCAGCTTTCGCTTGCTGACCCGCTTGACGACAATGCTGTCGGAGCGGATGTCGATCTCGTGCTGAATGGCAGCTTCCGTGGATTCGAAGGGCTCCAGCGCGGCGAGAATCAGCCCGTAGGAGTTGTAGGTCAGGGTGTAGCCTGCGATACCAGTCTCCTTCTGGTAGGCTTTGGAGAAGCCGCCGTCGATGACCAGCACCTTGCCATCGCATTTGACCGGGTTCTCACCGTTTCGAGACTTGACCGGGACGTGGCCATTGATGATGTGGCTTCCGGTCTGCGGCAGTCCGAATTCATCCAGAATCCGGTTCACCACGGTCTCATCTTCCAGATAGTGGTAGTAGGGATTCTTGATCTCCTTGTGGGTCGCCTTGTCTGCCAGGAAGTAACGCTCGAAGGTCGCCATCTTGTCCTTGCCGAACAGGGGAGAGTCCTGGTGAAGCCAGATGTACCACATCATATCCCGGCCCAGACTCTGCTCCCGACTGGACACCGCCATAAATCCCTTTCGCACATAGCTTTCCAGCACATCGTAGAGCATCCGCCCGTGAAAATGACTTCCAAACAGCTCCACATCCTTAAAGCTGCCGTCCTCATTTAAGGGGATGCAGCCGTGGTACAGCAGATTACCGTTGTAGATCTTGTAGAGGCTGCCTCTGGCAAGCAGGAACCGGACATGCTGCTGAAGCTTCTCGCAGTTCTGGAAGGCGCGGACCAGCCGGTCCATGATGTCGGCTTCCATCTCCGTGTAGGCGTAGGGGTCAGCCGGATCTACTGTGGGAAAGCTGGTGTCCAGGAGAGGATAGGTGGTGCCGTTCAGGGTGATGGTTCCCTGCTCAAAGTCGATCCGGTGCAGCAGGTTCCGGTGCTCCAGGTGGAATTCCGGATGCTGGCGTATGATCTGTCCTTCTGCCTTGAACTGGATGATGGAGATAGCTTTGTGCATCTTGATGTTGACGGCAGCCTCGTACTGGTTCAGTTCGCTGTCTCCTTTTAACTGGAAGCAGGAGCAGGGATCGTCGCCGTACACATTCAGGGCGAAGGTCGCTAAGGGCAGCAGGTTGATGCCGTAGCCGTCCTCCAAAATGTCCAGATTGCCGTAGCGGGCGCAGATGCGGATCACGTTGGCGATGCACCCCGGCTGCCCGGCGGCGGCTCCCATCCACAGCACATCGTGGTTGCCCCACTGAATGTCCACGGAGTGGTAGTCCATCAGCTTGTCCATAATCAGGTGTGGTCCGGGGCCGCGGTCGTAGATATCCCCCACAATGTGCAGGTGATCCACCACCAGCCGCTGGATCAGCTGACAGATGGCGATGATACATTCCTTCCCGCGTCCCACCCGCACGATGGTGTTGACAATGGAATTGTAGTAGGAGGTCTTGTCCAGACCGCCGTCCTTTTCCGTGATCAGCTCCTCCAGCACATAGGCAAATTCCGGCGGCATGGCCTTGCGGACCTTGGAGCGGGTGTATTTGCTGGCTGCCCGCTTGCAGATCTCGATCAGCCGGTACAGGGTCAGGCGGCACCATTCCTCCTTATCCTCAGTCTGACTCAGAATCTGCTCCATCTTCTCCCTGGGGTAGTAGATCAGGGTGGCGAGGGACTGCTTGTCCTGCTGGCACAGGGTATTGCCAAATACGTCGTTGACCTTGCGCCGCACGGAGCCGGAGCCATTTTTCAGCACATGGGCAAATGCCTCGTATTCGCCGTGGATGTCAGTGAGAAAATGCTCTGTCCCTTTTGGCAGATTCAGGATGGCTTCCAGATTGATGACCTCTGTGGAGGCGGCAGCGATGGTGGGATAGAGATCGGCCAGCCGCTCCAAGTAGCGGATTTCCGGGTAGTTCATAATCGATACTCCTTTTGCTTTGTTGTGTTTCATCGTTCTTGAATCTGATTTCTGTATAGTCATATAGACTCAGTATAGCATAAATCATGTTCCGATGTTAAGAAATGATGCCTTCCCGTTAAGAGATTGTTAATAATGCACTGTTAAGAAATCTTAACACGCGGAAAAATTGTGCAATATATCCAAAATGGACAAGATTTTACTAGGATTCGCAAAAATTTACGATAGATATTAAGATATCCCTCCGTTATAATAAATCTATAAACCGCAGGAGCGAAGTGATCGCTGCCTGCGGAACTTGTTTTTTTACAACTGTTGTAGTTGAAAAGGAGGGAAAGTATGATGTCATTTTTTCAAACTGTTGATAAGCTGAAGCCGGTCTACGACAGAGTTTATCAATTCGTCATGTTCCTGTGCAAGCTGCTTCTGGTCGTGGATATCCTGATCACCTGCATGTCTGTGACGGGACGCTATGTGCCGTTCATTCCGGATCCGGCATGGTCGGAGGAGGTGGTGCTGACCTGTATGTCCTACATGGCGGTGCTGTCTGCGGCGCTGGCAATCCGGCGCAATGGTCACATCCGTATGACAGCCTTTGACAACTATCTGCCGCGGGCTGTGGTCAAGGGGCTGGATGTGCTTTCTGATGTGTGCGTGCTGGTTCTGGCTGTGATCATGATTGTGGTGGGATGGCGGTATGCGATTCAGATCGGCGGCAAGGGCTCCTATGTGAGCATGCCGATGGTATCCCGGTTCTGGATGTATTTTCCGGTTCCGCTGGCGGGAATTGCCATGGTGATCTTCGAACTGGAGGCGTTGTATAACCACGTGAAGGAAATCGTTCTTGGAAAGGAGGCAGAAGCATGAGTCCGGACAGCTTTGCAATCGTAGTGTTATTGGCCAGCTTTTTTATTATGATTTTTCTGAGGTTTCCCATTGCCTATGCGGTGGCGCTGGCTTCTGTGCTGTGTTTACTCAGCCAGGGGCTTCCGTTGACCACCATCTGTCAGCAGATGGTAAAGGGTATCAGCTCCTTCAGTCTGATGGCGGTGCCGTTCTTTATCGTCATGGGCTGTCTCATGGGCACCGGCGGCATTTCTGAGAAGCTGATTGCCCTTGCCAATGCCTGCGTGGGCTGGATGCGGGGCGGCATGGCCATGGTAAATATCGTGGCGTCCTACTTCTTCGGCGGTATTTCCGGATCGGCTGCGGCGGATACGGCTTCTCTTGGCTCTATTCTGATTCCCATGATGGTGGATCAGGGTTATGACGGAGACTTCTCCACTGCGGTTACCATCACCTCCTCCTGCGAGGGACTGCTGGTGCCGCCGAGCCATAACATGGTTATCTACGCCACCACGGCAGGCGGAATCTCCGTGGGAAGCCTGTTTCTGGCAGGCTACATTCCGGGAGCGCTGCTGGCAGCTTCTCTGATGGTTGGTTCCTATATCATTTCTGTGAAGCGGAACTATCCGAAGGGGGAGAAGTTCAGCATGCGGAACCTGATGAAGCAGTTCAGCGTGTCCTTCTGGGCGCTGGCGGCAGTGCTGATCGTGGTGGTCGGCGTAGTAGGCGGTATGTTCACGGCGACGGAGTCAGCGGCGATTGCGGTTATCTACAGCCTGATTGTCAGCGTATACATTTACAAGGGGCTTGACTGGAAGGGCGTGTGGCGCGTGCTGGGCGACTGTGTGGATACCCTGTCTATCGTGCTGATTCTGATTGCCACCTCCAGCATCTTCGGATACTGCCTGACCCGTCTTCATGTGCCGGAGCTGGCAGCCAATGCCATCACCGGGCTGACCACCAACCCGATTCTGCTGGCACTGCTGCTGAACCTGATCCTGCTGGTGCTGGGCTGCATCATGGATATGGCGCCGATCATTCTGATCGCAACGCCGATTCTGCTGCCGATTGCCACCTCCATCGGAATCGACCCGATCCAGTTCGGCATCATTGTGGTGCTCAACTGCGGTATCGGTCTGCTGACCCCGCCGGTTGGTGCGGTGCTGTTCATCGGCTCGGCTGTGGCGAAGCTGCCTATGGAGAAGGTGGTGAAGGCAACCCTGCCATTTTACCTGTGCATGATCGTGACGCTGCTGCTGATCACCTTCATTCCGGCGATCAGCCTGTGGCTGCCGCAGATGCTGGGATAATGTTATCTGCTTTTTCGTAAAATGAATATAAAAAGGACCTCTGTGTGGCCGGACATGGCTGCGTGGAGGTTCTTTTTTGATAAAAATATTTTAATTCCTATTGAATTGCTAGGAAATAAGGAGTATAATAATATCAGACAGCAGAAGAAAGCTGCGGTCAGGGAAATCAGGTATAGAAGGACAATCCCGGAAAGGTGGATTTGAATTGATGAATCAGAATATATATTTAGATAATGCAGCGACGACCAGAACGAGACAGGAGGTTGTGGATGCCATGCTTCCGTACTTCACGGAGTATTACGGCAATCCGTCCTCGGTCTATGAATTTGCCAGCCCTTCTAAGCAGGCGGTGGCAAAAGCCAGGGAGATCATTGCCGGAACCATCGGCGCAAAGCCCCAGGAGATCTACTTTACCGGCGGCGGCTCCGAGTCGGACAACTGGGCGCTGAAGGCCACGGCAGATGCTTATAAGGCGAAGGGCAATCACATCATCACCAGCAAGATCGAGCATCACGCGATCCTGCACACCTGCCAGTATCTGGAGCATCACGGCTTTGAGGTGACGTATCTGGATGTGGATGAGTACGGTATGGTGAAGCTGGAGGAGCTGAGGGCGGCGATCCGTCCCACCACGATCCTGATCTCCATTATGTTTGCCAACAATGAGATCGGCACCATTCAGCCGGTGAAGGAGATCGGGCAGATTGCGAAGGAGCACGGAATCCTGTTCCACGCGGACGCGGTGCAGGCATACGGACATCTGCCGATTCAGGTGGATGAGCTGAACATCGACATGATGAGCGCCAGTGGTCACAAGATCAACGGGCCAAAGGGCATCGGATTCTTATATATTCGCACGGGGGTGAAGATTCGTTCCTTCATCCACGGAGGCGCCCAGGAGCGCAAGCGCCGTGCCGGCACGGAAAATGTTCCGGGCATCGTGGGCCTTGGCAGGGCGGCGGAGCTGGCGGCAGCGACCTTAAAGCAGCGGGCGGCTTACGAGAGCGGGCTGCGGGATTACCTGATCGGGCGGGTGATGGAGGAGATTCCC
The DNA here is from genome assembly GCA_030536555.1 of Eubacteriales bacterium. Classification (GTDB taxonomy): domain Bacteria; phylum Bacillota; class Clostridia; order Lachnospirales; family Lachnospiraceae; genus Brotaphodocola. Next base: position 9,826 of record JAUNPU010000007.1, read on the forward strand.
TACACCAGGCTCAACGGGCATCCGGCCAACCGGCTTCCCAACAATGCCAACTTTGCATTTCGCTTCATCGAGGGCGAGTCGCTGCTGATCATGCTGGATGGCAAGGGTATCTGCGGCTCCAGCGGCTCGGCGTGCACCTCCGGCTCTCTGGACCCGTCCCATGTGCTGCTTGCCATCGGACTGCCTCACGAGATCGCCCACGGTTCCCTGCGGCTGACCCTCAGTGAGGAGAATACGAAGGAAGAGCTGGATTACGTGGTGGAGAGCATGAAGGCGATTGTGGAGCGGCTGCGGAATATGTCGCCGCTGTATGAGGATTTTATGAAGCATAACCGATAGTTTACAGAACAGGAGAATAAAACTATGTACTCAGATAAAGTAATGGACCATTTTGAGCATCCCAGAAATGTGGGAGAGATTGCGGACGCCAGTGGAGTGGGCACGGTAGGCAACGCCAGATGCGGGGATATTATGCGGATTTACCTGGATATTGATGAAAATCAGATTATCCGTGACTGTAAGTTCAAGACCTTCGGATGCGGCGCGGCGGTGGCGACCAGCAGCATGGCAACGGAGTTAGTGAAGGGCAAATCTATCCGGGAAGCCATGGAAGTTACCAACAAAGCAGTGATGGAGGCACTTGACGGATTGCCACCGGTTAAGGTACACTGTTCTTTGTTAGCAGAAGAAGCAATTCACGCGGCGCTGTGGGATTATGCCCAGAAGAACGGGATTCAGATCGAGGGACTGGAGCAGCCTAAGAGCGATATCAGTGAACACGAAGAGGAAGAAGAATATTAATGGAATCAGATAAGAAAAAGGTAGTAGTGGGCATGTCAGGCGGCGTCGATTCATCGGTGGCCGCCTGGCTGCTGAAGAAGCAGGGCTATGAGGTCATCGGCGTCACCATGCAGATCTGGCAGGACGAGGAGGAAGCTATCCAGGAGGAAAATGGCGGCTGCTGCGGCTTAAGCGCCGTGGATGACGCCAGACGGGTGGCATGGCAGCTGGAGATTCCCTATTATGTGATGAATTTCAAGAAGGAATTCAAGGAGCATGTGATGGATTATTTCGTGGACGAGTATCTCCACGGGCGGACTCCCAATCCCTGTATCGCCTGCAACCGGTATGTGAAGTGGGAATCTCTCTTGAAGCGGAGCATGGACATCGGGGCAGATTACATTGCCACCGGCCACTATGCCCGGGTGGAGCTGCTGGAGAACGGCCGCTATGCCCTGCGCAAGTCGGCGACGGCAGCCAAGGACCAGACCTATGCGCTCTACAACCTGACTCAGGAGCAGCTGTCCCACACCCTGATGCCCGTAGGTGCCTATACCAAGGAGGAGATCCGTGCCATGGCTGAGGAGCTGGGGCTGCAGGTGGCACACAAGGCGGACAGCCAGGAGATCTGCTTTATTCCAGATCACGATTATGCCAGATTCATTGTCGAGAACACAGATGCAGAGCTGCCAAAGGGCAATTTCGTGGACTTAGACGGCAATGTGATCGGCACCCACGAGGGCATTACCCACTATACGGTCGGACAGCGGAAGGGGCTGAACCTTTCCATGGGACGGCCGGTATTTGTGGTGGAGATCCGCCCGGAGACCAATGAGGTGGTGATCGGTGACGGGGATGATGTATTTACGGATCATCTGATCTGCGACCGGGTGAACTGGATGGCGATTGACGGGCTTCACGGGCAGGAGCGGCTGGTGCATGCCAAGATCCGCTACAGCCACAAGGGCGCCCCCTGCGTGATCCGGGAGATCGGTGACGGGCAGGTGGAATGTCAGTTTCAGGAGAAGGTCCGTGCCGTGACACCGGGCCAGGCAGTGGTGTTTTATGAGGGTGATTATGTGGTCGGCGGAGGAACGATTCTTTAATTTTAAGAGGCAGAGGGAATGGAATCATGAAGAAATGTGAAGGAATGAGAAAGAGAATTGTGGTGCTTGGCAGTGCGGTGGTGCTGGCATCGGTATCCGTGTCTGTGGCAGGATGCCAGGTACAGGCGGCCGGGGCGGAGACAAGTGAGGCAGCAGGAAATGAAGCTGCGGGAAACGGAGCCGTGAATGGGGCGGCAGGCGGTGAAGCTGCGGAAAATGGAGCTGCGAATGGGGCGGCAGGTGCCGGGGAGACGGCGGTGATTACCATTGGAACAGCGCAGGAGACTGAGACAGCGGAAAAGACAGTGGCGGCGCCGGAGATAGAAGTGATATCAGGGACAGACTCGGCATCTGCGACAGAGCCGACACTTGCGTTGGAGGCGCGGGATGAGACTGTGTATGTGCAGGCAACCAGCTTAAATGTGCGGGTGAAGCCCGGGACGGATGCGGAAGCTGTGGGGCGTCTCAAGCAGGGAGACGCGGTGAAGCGCACCGGCTACAGTGAGAAGTGGAGCCGCGTGATATACCAGGAGAAGGAGTGTTATGTGGCGTCTGAGTATCTGACAGCACAGAAGCCGGTTGTTGAGACGGCACAGAAGCCGGATGAGGGGGCGGAAGGCTCCGGGGAGAGCGGGGAGTCTTCAGCTCAGGCATCGGAGACTGGAGAAGCCGCTGCAGCCGGCGGGAAGAAGGTTTCCCTGAACAGTGACTGGAGCTATGCGGGATTTTCGAAGATTTCTTCCGGTCAGGCGGTGCTGTACCGCTCGGAAGCAGCAGACCGCAGGAACCGGGTAGTCTGCGTCAATGCGGGACACGGTACGAAGGGAGGCTCTTCGGTGAAGACCCAGTGCCATCCGGACGGTACGCCGAAGGTGACCGGCGGAACCACCGGAGCCGGGGCAGTGTCTGCGGTGGCGGTGTCCGGCGGCATGACCTTTGCGGACGGCACGCCGGAGTCGAAGGTGACCCTTGCCATGACAAAGGTGCTGAAGGAGAAGCTTCTCGCCCGGGGCTACGATGTGCTGATGATCCGGGAGTCCGATGACGTGCAGCTTGACAATGTGGCAAGAACGGTGCTTGCCAATAATCTGGCAGACTGTCACATCGCGCTCCACTGGGATTCCACAGCAAAAGACAAGGGTGCATTCTACATGAGCGTGCCGGATGTGGCGTCGTATCGGGCGATGGAGCCGGTGGCGTCCCACTGGCAGCAGCACCATGCTCTGGGAGACAGCCTGATTGCAGGGCTGAAGGGGGCCGGGGTGAAGATCTTCTCCGGCGGAACTATGGCGATGGACCTGACCCAGACTTCCTATTCGACGGTTCCGTCTGTGGACATTGAGCTGGGAGACAAGGCGTCCGACCATTCCGCCGGAACCCTTGATAAGCTGGCGGCAGGGCTGGCGGACGGAGTGGAGCTGTACTTTGGGAGATGATGGCTGTCGGACGGAGTTGAACTATACTTTGGCAGATAATAGCTGTCGTTGGTATTGGCAGGTTGATATTTGAAACAAATATACCATTTACAATTTGCAGAATATCATGTATAATATCTTGGTTGACGTTCGACTGCGGTGCAGAAGGGCGGCATGAGGTTCTGCTGGAGATGTACCCAAGTGGCTGAAGGGTCCGCACTCGAAATGCGGTAGGTCGGGTAACCGGCGCGAGGGTTCAAATCCCTCCATCTCCGTACTGAAAGGGGCGGTCGCTTCACGATGTTTCAATCGTTCAAGCGACCGCTCTTGTTTATTATTGCCAGATTTATCAGAAAACGTGCCGGTGGCAGGTTCGCTGTCTTTAATCGCCATACAGATCAGCAAGCATGCCGGTGACAGATTCCCGGATTCCCAGACTTGCGGATTTTAGGGGACCCATCATTGGACAATAAACAGGAAAATATCAAAAAATTATCCAAAATTTCTCATGACCATGGATTTTACACCTCAAAACAGTTGACATAAAACACATTTTGGATAATTTCCTTCGAATTGCTCATTAATTATCCAAAATCCCCAGATTTTTGGATAATTTTCCCTGAAATCTGGATTTTATTGTCCAAACGGTCTACATAAAACTTGTTTTTCGGTCTGACATCAAGAAATTTCTTATGGCTTTGGATAATTTTTCCTGATTTCGCCATTTATTGTCCAAAGTCCCCTGTTAAAAACAATAGTTAAGAAAGAAGGAGGTGCATGCAATATGGCAGAACTGGAACTGAAGATACTGGACGGCATCCAGGAGGTATTCGGCTCGGCATTCAGCGACTGTTTTTTTCCAGCGGTGACGAAGCTGGGGAATGCGGGGATGATCTGGATTGTCCTGACGCTGCTTTTGGTCATCGTACCGCGCACGCGGAGGGCAGGATATATGGCGGCGTTTAGTCTGGCGCTGGAGGCGGCGGTCTGCAACCTGATCCTAAAGCCCATGGTGGCGCGAATCAGGCCCTGTGACCTGGCGGAAGGGATTCAGCTTCTGATCGGGCGGCCGGAGGACTATTCTTTTCCGTCGGGACATACGTCGGCGGGATTTGCGGTGGCGGCGGCGCTGCTGCTTTCTGGAAGCAGGCTGGGGATTCCGACGCTGGTGCTGGCGGTGATGATTGCATTTTCCCGTCTGTATCTGTATGTGCACTTTCCGACGGATGTGCTGGCGGGGGCGCTGCTGGGGATTGCCGCTGCTCTGGTGGTCCGGTCTTGTAAAAATGTGACAGAGAGACGAAAAAACAGGCTCTGACTCTCGTCAAAAAAATACTTTGCTATACAGGCGGATTATGTTAAAATACCAATAAAAGATTTTTGGATAAACCAGAGGAGAATATAATTATGATCAGAATTGGTATTTTAGGTTATGGAAATCTGGGCAGAGGCGTGGAGAGCGCTGTGAGCCAGAATGCGGATATGGAGCTGATTGCGGTATTTACCCGCAGAAGCCCGGAGACAGTGAAGGTGAGAACGGCAGGTGTGAAGGTGCTGCATGCAGATGAGTTAGAGCATATGCAGGACCAGATTGACGTGCTGATTCTCTGCGGCGGCAGTGCTACGGATCTGCCGGTGCAGACTCCCAAGTATGCGTCCATGTACAATGTGGTGGACAGCTTTGATACCCATGCGAAGATTCCGGAGCATTTTGCGGCTGTGGATGCGGCTGCGAAGGCGGCTGGCAAGATTGGTGTCATTTCCTGTGGATGGGATCCGGGTATGTTCTCCTTAAACCGCCTGTATGCCGGCGCGGTGCTGCCGGAGGGGAAGGACTACACCTTCTGGGGCAAGGGCGTCAGTCAGGGACATTCCGACGCAGTGCGCCGCATCGAGGGTGTGAAGGACTGCAGACAGTACACCATTCCGGTGCCGGAGGCGCTTGAGGCAGTGAGAAGCGGCAGCCATCCGGAGCTGACCACCAGACAGAAGCACACCAGAGAGTGCTTCGTTGTGGCAGAAGAGGGCGCTGATCTTGCCCGCATCGAGAATGAGATCAAGACCATGCCCAACTACTTTGCAGACTATGACACGACGGTGCATTTCATCGACGAGGCGGAGATGAAGCGGGACCACAGCGGACTGCCTCACGGCGGCTGTGTGATCCGCACCGGCAACACCGGCATGGACCGGGAGCACACCCATGTGATCGAGTACAGCCTGAAGCTGGATTCCAATCCGGAGTTCACCGGCTCTGTGATCGCAGCCTTCGCCAGAGCGGCTTACCGCATGAATCAGGAAGGCATGAAGGGCGGAAAGACCGTATTTGACATTGCACCGGCTTACCTGTCTGCACAGAGCGGCGAGGAGCTGAGAGCACATTTACTGTAAGGAACGAAAGGCAAGGGAGGTCTGTTATGATTAAGTTGATCGTGTCGGATATTGACGGAACGCTGTTGGAGGACGGCGGACATGAGCTGAATCCGGAACTGTTTGAGGTGATTTTGAAGCTGCGTGACCGGGGCGTGCAGTTTGCGGCAGCCAGCGGGCGGCAGTGGGCGAGCATCGATACGCTGTTTGATCCCATCAAGGAGCGGATCTTCTATCTTTCGGACAATGGCGCTTATGTGGGCTGTGCGGCGCGGAATCTGTATCTGAACACCATCGACCGGGATCTGGTCATGGATATCGTCCGCGATATCCGGGCGGAGGGACTGACGGTAATGCTGAGCGGACCGGATGTGGTGTATCTGGATCAGCATGATCCGGAGTTCTATGACTGGCTGATCAACGGCTACAAGTTCCGGGTGAAGCTGGTGGATGATGTGACGAAGGTGGACGATCAGTTTATCAAGATCTCCGCTTACCGGAAGACGGATATCGAGGCGGCTACGGTGAGACTTCGGGAGAAATACAGCGGAAAGCTGAAGATGGCAATCTCCGGGGACATGTGGATGGACTGCATGGCTACCGGCGTCAACAAGGGGCAGGCGGTGAAGCTTCTGCAGGACAGCCTGGGCATTCTGCCGGAGGAGACCATGGCATTTGGCGACCAGCTGAATGATATCGAGATGCTGCAGCAGGCATACTACAGCTTTGCCATCGGCAATGCAAGACCGGAGGTCAAGGCGGTGGCGCGGTTCGAGGCGGATACCAATGTGAACGACGGCGTGCTGAAGGTGCTGAAGCTGCTCTTGTAGGCAGAAAACAAAAAGGAGCTTAAGGATTGAAGGTGAGATTCAAAAGGGCAGTTCTGGCGGCGGTGTCCGCGGCGGCGATTGCACTTGCCTCCGGCTGCGGCGGGACGATTCCGATCGTGTCGGACAGCAGGGAGAATCAGGGCTACACCGACGCCCAGACCATGCTGATCGTGGCGACGGAGCGGAACCGCTACCGGGATGTATACACAGATCAGATCTGGCAGGTGCCGGTGGATGATGAGGGCAATGTATTTCAGACCTATCTGCTGGGGCAGGTGAGGAATTTCCTGAAGGAGATGAAGACCACCAATCTTCTGGCAAAGGAGCGGGAGATCACCCTGTCCAGCCAGGATAAGGAGCTGGTGGAGCAGCTGACGGACCGGTTCTGTCAGACCATGACGGAGGCGGACCGAAGCTACACCGGGGCAGGCAGAGAGGACGTCTATACCATGTATGCGGACTATCATCTTGCCAACAAGCTTGTGGATGAGCTGACGAAGGATGTGAATCTGGAGATCAGTGACAGCGAAGCCAGAGTGATGGTGGTGCAGGAAATCGTCCTCAGTGACCGGGAAACCGCGGAGGCGGTGCAGCAGCAGGCTGCGGAGGAGGATGCGGACTTTGCGTCCATTGCCAGGACCATGGCGGAGAATAAGACCATCGAGACTTCCGTGGGACGGGGGGAACGTTCACAGGAGTACGAGACCGTGGTATTTGCGCTGGAAGCCGGGCAGGTGAGTCCGGTGATCCCGGTGGATGGTCAGTATTACATTGTAAAGTGTATCAATGAATTTGATGAGGATGCCACGCTGGAGCGGAAGGAGAAGCTGGCGCTGCAGCGCAAGCAGCAGGCGTTTCGGGGGATATACGAGACCTATGCGGCGGAGCATCCGGTGGAGATCGGAGGAGAGCTCTGGGACAGCATTTCCTTCACAGACGGGGCAGATTCCACCACAACGGAGTTCTTTCAGCTTTATCAGGAGATGACGGAGAAGCCGTGACGGGGATATGAGATACTATGGGAAGACAGATGGGGTGAACAGATATGGTTGCGCTGAAAATGGAAGACTTGAGGCAATTTACCTCACAGTTATTTGTGGGGGAGACATTTGACAGATGGCTGGTGCGGGAAGCCACGATTGTGACATTCAATTCCTTTACCATTGACGGGCATATCCGTCAGGGGTACTATTCCGAGCGGGAGTTAGAGGAGAATCAGATCGAGGAGCTGTCCTCCTGGAAGGCGCTGAGACCCTTCTGCTTCTCGCTGATCAAGGGGAAGAAGCTGCCGGAGAGCTTTCAGATCACGCTGCAGCTGGCACCGGCGGATGTGGAGACCTTCTTAAAGTATGCGCAGCTGGAGTTCACGGTGGAGCAGGTCAACGGTCTGTACTTAAATATCCGCTATGAGGCGGGGACTGTACACTGCGTGACCGGAACCTCCCTGAACCTGTTTACCCTGGACCGTCAGATCGAGATCGAGTGGGATGAGGCGGCGCGGCTGTACTTTAAGCGGGAGAAGATTCCCTATTCCGAGGCGTAACGGCTCTGAAACGGAACAATCAGACGGCATCTTAACTGGAAATTATAAACAAAATATTAAATATCACGTTTTGCTAGCACTCACGGCGGTTGAGTGCTAGTTTTTTATTGACATTTGGATTCGCCCGTATTAAAATATGGAACAGAGGCGCCGATAGAGCGGAGCCGGGAGAGAGACGGCTGTGAGAAAGAGACAGACAGCCGCAGAAAAGGAGTGAATTGCTATGAGCAGCAGAACAGGTAATTTATCAATCAACAGTGAGAACATATTTCCGATTATTAAGAAGTGGCTGTATTCCGACCACGACATTTTCTACCGTGAGCTGGTATCCAACGGATGCGACGCGATCACCAAGTTAAAGAAGCTGGAGCTGATGGGCGAGTACACCAGACCGGAGGACATGGAGTACAAGATTCAGGTGACGGTGAATCCGGACGAGAAGACCATCACCGTGACGGATAATGGTCTGGGTATGACCGCTGAGGAAGTGGAGGAGTATATCAACCAGATCGCATTTTCCGGCGCTCAGGACTTCCTGGAGAAGTACAAGGACAAAGCCAACGAGGACCAGATCATCGGACACTTCGGTCTGGGCTTCTATTCCGCATTTATGGTGGCGGACAAGGTGACCATCGATACTCTGTCCTACAAGGAAGGCAGCACCCCGGTTCACTGGGAGTCTGACGGCGGTCTGACCTTCGAGATGAAGGACGGCGAGAAGGCAGAGCAGGGAACCACCATCACCCTGTACTTAAATGAGGACAGCTATGAGTTCTCCAACGAGTACCGGGCAAGAGAGGTGCTGGACAAGTACTGTTCCTTCATGCCGCTGCCGATTTACTTAAATAATGCCAAGGCAGAGCCGGAGTATGAGACCATCGACAAGGAGGAGCTGACCGACAAGGACACCATCGTGGAGACGGTAGTAGAGCCGGCCAAGACTGAGGAGAAGGAAAATGAGAACGGCGAGAAGGAGACGGTGGAGATCGAGCCGTCCAAGGAGCGCTACAAGATCCTGAAGCGCCCGGTTGCGTTAAATGATACCACTCCGCTGTGGAGCAAGCATCCCAACGAGTGCTCCGAGGAGGATTACCGGAACTTCTACCGGAAGGTATTTATGGATTACAAGGAGCCGCTGTTCTGGATCCATCTGAACATGGATTATCCGTTCAACTTAAAGGGCATCCTGTACTTCCCGAAGATCAACACCGAGTATGATTCCATCGAGGGAACCATCAAGCTGTATAACAATCAGGTGTTCATCGCGGATAATATCAAGGAAGTCATTCCGGAATTCCTGATGCTGTTAAAGGGCGCCATCGACTGCCCGGATCTGCCGCTGAACGTATCCAGAAGTGCGCTGCAGAATGACGGCTTTGTGAAGAAGATTTCCGATTATATCACCAAGAAGGTGGCAGACAAGCTGTCCGGCATGTGCAAGACCGACCGGGAAAACTACGAGAAATACTGGGATGACATTGCTCCGTTCATCAAGTTCGGCTGCTTGAAGGACGAGAAATTTGCCGAGAAGATGAACGACTACATTCTGTTCAAGAACTTAGACGGCAAGTACCTGACCCTGAAGGACTGCCTGGAGGAGAACAAGGAGAAGCATGAGAATACCATCTTCTACGTGACCGACGAGAAGGAGCAGAGCCAGTACATCAACATGTTCAAGAAGGAAGGTCTGGACGCAGTCATTCTGCCTCACAGCATCGACAATCCGTTCATCGGACACCTGGAGCAGAAGAATGAGGGGCTTAAGTTCCTGCGCATTGATGCGGACTTGAACAGCACCTTCAAGGAAGAGGTGAAGGAGGATGACGAGGAGTTCAAGAAGACCTCTGAGACCCTGACCGAGACCTTCAAGAAGGCGCTGAACAATGACAAGCTGACCATCAAGGTGGAGAAGCTGAAGGACGAGAACATTTCTTCCATGCTGACGGTAGCGGAGGAGAGCCGCCGGATGCAGGATATGATGAAGATGTACAATATGTACGGCATGGATCCGTCCATGTTCGGCGGTATGGGCGAGACCCTGGTGCTGAATGCCAACAATAAGCTGGTTCAGTACGTGCTGAACCACGGCGAGGGCGAAAATACGGCGAAGATCTGCGAGCAGCTCTACGATCTGGCTCTGCTCAGCCACGGCACCCTGACTCCGGAGCGCATGACCGGATTCATCGCTCGCAGCAATGAGATCATGATGATGATGGCAGAGAAATAAAACCGTTATAGAAGTCCCTATTGTATTCTCGAAAATATCTGCTATAATAAGTAGTAATGAAAACTACGTTATATAGAGAGATGATTGCCGCCGCAGGTTTGGCGGCGGCATGGAATATTCTCGGGGAGGACGAACATGAGCTACAAGATTATCGGCGACAGCTGTCTGGATTTGACAGAAGAATTGAAGAAAGACCCGAGGTTTATGACTGTGCCTCTGACCCTGCAGATCGACGATACCATGGTGATCGATGATGAGACCTTTGATCAGAAGCATTTTATTGAACTTTTAAAGGCAAGCCCCAACTGCCCGAAGACGGCGTGCCCGTCACCGGAGGCATTTAAGGAGGCTTACGAGTGTGAGGAAGAGGATGTGTTTGTGATCACGCTGTCCAGCCACTTAAGCGGCACCTACAACAGCGCGGTGCTGGGCAGGAACCTGTACGAGGAGGAGCATGGTCCGAAGAATATTCTGGTGATTGACTCCGAGTCGGCATCTTCCGGCGAGCTGAACATTGCCCTGGCAATCCGGGAACTGTATGATGCAGGTCTGGGATTTGAGGAGGTTTCCGAAAAGATTTTAAAGATGCGGGATGATGGGCGTGTATATTTTGTCATCGACTCCTTAGAGCCTCTTCGCAAGAACGGTCGCCTGACCGGACTGCAGGCATTCTTTGCAACGGCGCTGAATATCAAGCCGGTGATGGGTGCGGACCACGGCGTGATCGTCAAGCTGGACCAGGCAAGAGGGCTTAACAAGGCATATGCCAGAATGTGCGATATCATCGTGAAGGAGGCAGGAAAGCCGGAGGAGAAGCGGGCAGTGATCGCCCACTGCAACTGTCCGGACCGGGCGGAGCAGGTGAAGGCAGAGCTGGAGAAGCGGGCAGCCTTCCGCGATATTGTGATTACGGAGACCGCAGGTGTTGCCACGGTGTATGCTGGCGACGGCGGGATTATCGTTGCGGTGATTTAGGCAACTTCGATTGCAGAATAAAGAAGTATGAAATACCAGATTTTCCAGAGAGAATGGGAGGTCTGGTATTTTTTTGTATCTTTTTTTCATTACGCATTGCGTGTGGGTCAGGAGTGTGCTATAATGAGTACACAACGCGTATTACACTTTGAATGGAGGAAGAGAGTATGGACTGCAAGGCAAAGATAAAAGAACTGAGAGAGATGACAGGGATGAACCGGCGGCAATTCTGTGAGTATTTTCAGATCCCTTACCGGACCGTCACAGAGTGGGAGCTGGATCACCGCCATGCGCCGGAGTATGTGCTGCGGCTGCTGGAGTATTATATCCGTATGGAGAAGGTGATGAAGGAGCCGAAGGAGAAGGGGAAGAAGCCGGAGACAGAAGAAGCTGTGACTTCGGATGCGGAATAGAAGAGGGGGGAACCTTCTATGGCAAAGAAACCGGTAAAAGAGACGATACATGCCAAAGGGTTTGATATTGGCATTTATACTACGGATTTTGAGAATGAATTTATTTCGCTGACGGATATTGCGCGGTATAAAAGTGATATGCCGCATGATGTAGTAAAAAACTGGCTTCGCAGCCGGGAGACTATCGAGTTCCTTGGATTGTGGGAAAGCCTGCATAATCCGGATTTTAAACAGGTCGAATTCGACCTGTTTAGAAGTCAGGCAGGGCTGAATGCATTTACGATGTCCCCAACCAAATGGATTGAAGGGGTAGGAGCGATCGGGATGGTATCAAAGGCAGGTCGTTATGGCGGCACATTTGCTCACTCTGATATTGCGTTTGAGTTTGCCTCCTGGATCTCAGCGGAATTTAAGCTATACATTATTAAGGATTACAAGCGGTTAAAATCGGATGAGAACAGCAGGCTTTCACTTGGCTGGAACTTGAACCGGGAGATTGCAAAGCTGAATTATCGCATTCAAACGGATGCCATAAAGGGAAATCTGATACCACCGGATCTTACACCGGAGCAGATCGGGTATACATATGCCAGTGAAGCCGATTTGCTGAATGTTGCACTGTTTGGCAGGACAGCGAAGCAGTGGCGAGACAGCAATCCGGGAACGAAAGGGAATATGCGTGATGAAGCGAATCTGAACCAGCTTTTGGTGCTGGCAAATATGGAAAGCTATAATGCTGTTTTGATTGCGCAGAACAAGTCTCAGTCGGAGCGGCTGGTATTGCTTCGTGAACTGGTTGTCACACAGATGCGGACTTTGTCGGCGATGAGCGAAGGGCAGCTTGCCGGACTTCCGGGAAGAAGTGCTGTGTGAGGAAAAAGGAAGTTGAATGAGCAACATGGGAAGGAAACAGAAAGCAATGCAAAAGAATAACAGCATCAGATATTGGATGGTTGGATGCCTGCTTGCCATGGGAACGGTGCTGCTGACGGGCTGTCAGAAGGAGGAACCTCAGAGAATCGCGGTATCGCAGCAGGCAGCAGAAGCTGTGACAGAGGCAGACCAGAGGCAGGATCAGGAGCAGGACCGGAGCCAGAACCAGAAGGAACAGGCAGAGCCGGACTCTGTGGATATCGTGATAGAGCAGGAAGGTGCGGAAGCAGCGGATATTGTGATTGAGCAGCCGACGCAGGAGGATGCCGCGGAGCAATCAGAGAGTCCGGCGGATTCAGAGGAGCAGAATCCTCCGATCAGGTTGCTGTTTGGCGGCGATGTGCTGCTTTCAGATCATGTACTGAATGCATATCAGAAGGCTGGCGGGGTTCAGGGGATCCTGGATGACGGATATCGCCAGCTGATCTCGGATGCGGACTTTTTCATGGTGAATCAGGAATTCCCCTTCAGTGACGGGGGGGTCCAGGCACCGGATAAGCAGTATACCTTTCGGCTGCCGCCGGAGAAGGTCTCGATCTTTACGGAGATGGGGATTGACGGGGTGACGCTGGCAAATAATCATGCGCTGGACTACGGAACGGATGCGCTGCTGGACAGCTGCCAGATACTGGATGGGGCAGGTATCCTTCGCACCGGAGCCGGAGCCGGTCTGGAAGAAGCGAAAAGACCGGTTACGATTCAGCTGGCAGGCAGGGATATTGCCATTATCGGGGCAACACGGGTCATTCCCGTGGCGGACTGGGCAGCCGGAGCAAACCATCCGGGGATGCTTGCCACCTATGATCCGGTGGTTCTGCTGGAGGAGATTCGCTTGCTGTCTGAGAAGCAGGATTATGTGATCGCATTTGTTCACTGGGGAATCGAGCGGGATGAGTTGCCCCAGGAGTATCAGCGGGCGCTTGCAAAGCAGTATATTGATGCTGGGGCAGACCTGGTGGTGGGGTCCCATCCTCATGTGCTGCAGGGAATCGAGTATTATAAGGGAAAGCCGATTGTGTACAGCCTGGGGAATTTCGTATTTGGAAGCTCGATTCCGCGGACGATGCTGCTGGAGGTAACACTTCCGGGGGGAAGCGGGAGCGCAGGGGCAGAAGGAGAGGTTGCAGGGGCAGAAGCGGCAGGGACAGAGCCAGCCGAGAAGCAGAATCAGGAGATGACCCTGCGCCTGATTCCGGGCACATCAAGCGGCGGATATACGAAGATGCTGACGGACCAGGCGGGACTGGCGGAATTCTATGAGTATATGGAGTCCATTTCCTTTGGGGTGGTTTTGGGGGAGGATGGGCTGATTGTTCAACAACCATAAATTAAGGATTTTTTGATAAAAAACCAAGAAATAAATCGCGAAATAATAAAATTCACATAAGATATCTCGATAAATGAGACGAAGCGATTGATTGGAAAAGGAAAAGTATGTATAATATAAAATAGAAACGTACTTGGAGCAGAAAGGAAGCGTGCAGAGTGACAAAATATATTGAGAATGTGAATGCTTATTTAGCGAAAATGAAAATCAAGCAAACGTATGTCAGCCTTAAGACAGGAATTGACACCAAAAAACTGTCCCGTATTTTGACGGGGGTGCAGGATATCAGCGCAACCGATATGGAGAAAATATCAGATGCATTGGGGCAGAAAACAGAATTTTTTTTGAAGGATACATTTCAGGTGCCTCAAATTCATGAATTCATGCCGGAGAAGCTTGTATTTTATGCAGGAAATCCTACAGATAAGCAGGAAAAAATTGCAGAAAAGCTGGTTGAATTAATGGGAAATGTTGATGAAGTCATGAGTGCGAAATGTCGTTTCCTGAACATGTCAGGGGAGTAGGATATGAATGTAGAGCGTTTGAGAAAAATCATAGAATACAGCGATTCCAACAGAGAAACTATGGATGCTAAAGTGAAAGATTTCTATACATTTGCAGGAATGAGCAGTGATAAAGAGGTCCTGAATGTCATGCAGATCGTCAGGTCATCTTTCAGGAAAAAAGGATATCTGGTTCTTGAAATTCCATTTCAGGATGAAGAAATCGGCGCTCTTTGCTACAAAGGAGATGCCCTGGGATATATTGTTCTCAATACATCACTGCCAAAAGTGAATGTCAATTTTGCAGTCTGTCATGAGGCATATCATGTCTTTTATCAGGAAAATACGTTCCGGTCCAAGGTTGAGTTTGCGGATAATCTCTATTACGAACAGGAAGAGGAGTTTGCAGCTAATTTGTTTGCAAGCATGCTTTTGATGCCGGAATCGGGATTCCGATTCATGTACAATAAGTTCAGAGAAGAGTCAGCGCATAGTCTAAAGGATACAATTTTTCGATTGATGAACTATTATCAGGCACCATATATGGCGGTTCTTATCCGATGCCTTGAATTGGGGTTTCCCGATACGGAATGTATTTCTGACGAATTGCTGAATACAGACAGAGAATGGATCAGGGATTGCTTTATAAAATTGTGGCTTGACTGCAGTATTCTGGAAGCGACGAAAAAGGATGATTATTTCCGGTTGGAAGCGCTGGTAGAGCATGTTGGGACCGAGTGCGTAAAAGATTCCTATCTGAGTGAAAGGACACTTGGAAAAGTGCTTCAGAATATGAAGAAGCTTTATTCTGAACTAAAGGGGGAATAGTCTATGACGGGTGGTTATACGGATACACCTTTCAATATAACAGAGATTCTTCCTTATGTGATTACAGACCAGAAGTCGGTCATCAGTGAGATTTTCGAGAAGCAGAAATGCTGCTTTTATGATGCATGTTCATTTCGAAGGCATGCCAATCTGAAGCAGAACGAGGCGGAGTACATTTTTAAATATATAAAAGCCAGAAATGGGATTGTGGTGATTACAAGATGTATTTTGATGGAATTGTCGTCTCATAGCGGTTCGTTAAATCAGGAATATGTTGCATATATCAGACACATGAATGAGTTTGGAATTCCGGTCCTGCTTATTTTTGAGGAAGATCTGTTTGCGGTTATGGAGATTGCGTTCAGCACGAATGCAGCGATTAACGGATACTTGTGCTGGGCCGTAAGAACTGTGAAGAATCCGGTGAGTACGATCACGAAGATGCTGGAGCAGAATCTCAACATCGAGAATGAAGTGATAAAGGGAAAAAATCTGAATCAGGAAGGTGTGTACAGACGATTTTTTGAGGCTGCAAGAAGGTATAAGGAATCGGGGGATGATCTGGGAGAAGAATTGCTGGCGATATGTGTACATATTTTATCACATATACCGGGTGAAGAAGACGGGAAATTCTGTATTATCACAGATGACAAAGGAGCGGCAGGAAAAATCGATGCTCTGTTTAAGAAAACAGCGATGCAGCACAGAGGCAAAAACATCATTCTATACAGCACGCCTAAACTGGTGCAGGTCATGGTTCGAGAACATATCCTTGCAAACAAAAAGGATATAAAAGGGATATTGAATACAGGAATCAATGGAAATATGGTGGTGCTTGGAATGTTGATTTTTGATATTCGGAGCAGAGAAATCTCTGTTGATTGCGAACAGCTTGCAGAACTGATTATGCAGCCAAATGGGATTCATATTATTTTTTGAAGGGATTCAGGGGGACCGGAACTTATAAGAAACGGTCCCCCTGAACAACCCCTCTCTCCCGAAAGCGTCTGGTCAGGGAATTCAACACCTGCCGCTTATTGCCGCTCCAGAGGGGCGCGATCAAAAGCTTCTTCGGACCGTCACCGGTGATGCGGTGAATGATCATCTCCGGCGGAAGCAGAGCAACACAGTCCAGCACCAGATCCAGATACTGGTCCAGTTCCATGACCGGGAAGGGGTGGCTGTGGTACAGCTCTGCCAGGTCCGTGCCGCTCAGCACGTGGAGCAGCTGCAGCTTGATGCCCTGGATGTCAGCGTGTGCCAGATAGGACACGGTTTCCAGCATTTGTTCCCGACTCTCGCCCGGAAGTCCGAGGATTACGTGGACGATTGCTTCCAGCCCACGGGCGCGGAGACGCTTCAGGGCATCTTCGAAGCAGTCCAGCTCATAGCCGCGGCGGATGAAGCGGGCTGTCCGGGCATGGATGGTCTGCAGACCCAGCTCCAGCCAGACCGGTTTGATCTGGTTCAGCTCTGCACAGAGATCCAGCACCTCGTCCGGCAGACAGTCCGGGCGGGTGGCAATGGAAAGAACCTTTACATCCGGATGGCTGATGGCAGCGGTGAACAGCTCCCGCAGATAGGGGACGGGGGCGTAGGTGTTGGTGTAGGACTGAAAATATGCGATATAAGCCCGCGGGGAGCTGCCCAGCTTCCGGCTGATCCGCGAGGCAGCCTCCTCGATTTGAGCATTCACAGACTGCGCAAGAGGCAGTCTGGCTGCCGACTTCTGTGAAGCTGACTGTGCCTGCGCAGCCCGGAGACTGCCCGCCTGCACAGCCAGGCAGCCGTCTGCCTGCATCCGCGCCGCAAAGTCTCCGGAGCCGCCCTCACTGCAGAAAATACAGCCGCGGGTTCCAAGGGTTCCGTCCCGGTTGGGACAGGTCATGCCGCCGTCCAGAGATATCTTATACACTTTTGTGCCGAAGCGAGACTTCATCTCATAATCCAGAGAATGATAAGGTTTGCTGTTCCAGTCCATAGCTGACTCCTTTTTCGTCGTTCTTTTCCTGTATTCCTATTATAACGGAATTTATATTGTCTGCAACATCGAATCCATGGAAAAATATAAGAAGAAAAAAGAATATTATATTGTTCGGCTCCCGTGCTGTGTGATATAATTTTCCTGACAGTGCCCGAAGATAGCCGGGCGCAGGTGAAGTATAACATGGAGGAGAAGGACGATGAAGGCAGAAGAGACATTACAGTTACTTGGATCAGAGCAGGCAGGAACGCTGATGACAGCACTCTACGGTGAGGCGCAGGCAGCGGAGAATGCAGCACGCTACAGTGATCTGGTGAAGAAGTTTAAGGAAACCTTTGGAGATAAGGATGTGCTGATGTTCAGTTCGCCGGGCCGTACCGAGATCAGCGGCAACCACACGGATCATAACCACGGCAAGGTGCTTGCAGGAAGCATCAACCTGGACTGTGTCGGCATTGCAGCGCTGAATCAGTCATCTTATGTGAATATTATCAGTGAGACATTTAATCAGAAGTTTACGATCGATTTGAACCATCTGGAGCCAAGCGAGAAGAAGGCGGGGACCATCGATCTGGTGAAGGGTCTGCTGAAGGGCTTTACGGAGTCCGGATATGAGATCGGCGGTTTTGATGCCTATATCACCAGCAACGTGATCAGCTCCGCAGGCGTCAGCTCTTCCGCATCCTTTGAGATGCTGCTGTGCTCCATGATCAACAAGTTCTTCAATGACAACCGCATGGATACGGTTGCCTATGCACACATCGGCAAATATTCCGAGAATGTGTACTGGGACAAGGCATCCGGACTGCTGGATCAGATGGCATGCGCAGTGGGCGGTCTGATTACCATTGACTTTATGGAACCGACTGCTCCGGTGGTGGAGAAGATTGACTTTGATTTCGCATCCCAGAACCACAGCCTGATTATCGTTCAGACCGGTAAGGGCCATGCAGACCTGAGCGCGGATTACTCTTCTGTACCCAATGAGATGAAGAAGGTGGCAGAGTTCTTCGGCAAGGAGGTCTGCGCAGAGATTACGGAGCAGCAGGTGATTGACAATCTGAAGGCAGTCCGTGAGTTCGCGGGGGACCGTTCTGTGATGCGTGCGCTGCATTTCTTCGAGGAGAACCGTCGGGTAGAGGCTGAGGTGGCTGCCCTGAAGGAAGGCAGATTCAACGATTTCCTGGAAAATATCACAGCATCCGGCAATTCCTCCTGGAAGTGGCTGCAGAACTGCTACACCAACAGTAACTATCAGGAGCAGGGCATTTCTGTGGCGCTGGCACTGACGGAGCTGTTCATTGCCGAGAAGCA
The DNA here is from genome assembly GCA_030536555.1 of Eubacteriales bacterium. Lineage (GTDB taxonomy): Bacteria > Bacillota > Clostridia > Lachnospirales > Lachnospiraceae > Brotaphodocola. The sequence goes on from JAUNPU010000007.1 coordinate 28,374, forward strand.
GAGAGGTGCATGCAGAATCCATGGCGGCGGATTTGCCGGCGTTATCATGGCAATGCTGCCCAATGATATTGTGGACGAGTACATTGCATACATCGAGAAGGCTCTGGGCGAGGGCAGTGCATACCGCATGAGCATCCGCCCCTATGGTGCCATCTGCGTCAATGATGTGATCTAAGTGGCGGCATGACGGGACCCAGATGGCTGGACGGCGGATTCTCTCCGCCGAAACTGGCTTGGGGTCACTCCGAAGCGGCGCTTGAACATCCGGTTAAAGTAAGACAGATTTTCAAATCCTGTGTCGGCAGCTACAGTCAGGATCGTGTCCTCGGAGGCTAACAGCAGGCGGGACGCCATGGTCAGACGGTAGGCGTTCAAGTATCCTGTGAAGGAAGTGCCGAAGGTCTGCCGGAAGAACTTCATAAAGTGTGACTGGCTGAAGCCGCTGGCTTCAGCCATTTTTTGTATGGAGAGCGGTTCGCTGTAATGCTGCTCGATGAATTTCAGAATCTGCCGGGCCTTCTCTAACGCCCGCTGGTCGGAAATACTGACGGCAGCCGGGGAGGAAATCATCCCGAACTGGTAGAAGCAGAAGAACAGCTCGCAGAGCTTCCCCTTGATGAACAGCTCATATCCACTGGGAAAGGTGCGGCGAATCTCATCAATCTGGTCGATGCAGCCGGCGATGGCGGCATAGTGGTCCGTCTCCGGTGTCAGGCGAAGGGGAAGCTCCGCCTGTCTGGAGAGAATCGGCGCCAGATAAAGCTCATAGCTGGGGTCCGTCTGGGGACTTCCCAGCAGCCGCGGCTCGAAGATAATATTCTCATATTCCATGGCTTCCTGCTGCCACTGGCGGATGGCGTGAAGCTGTCCGGGACAGATGAAAATCAGGTCCCCGGCATGGGCCAGCAGGTCCCGATGGTCCACCGATACGATGCCGGACCCCTTCTTAATATAGATGAACTCCATCTCATCGTGCCAGTGGAGGGGAACCTCCGTAAAATCATAGGGAATCGAACAGGGATAGGTCAGATAGGGGAAGTCATCCGCCCGCACCTGTCGCTGCTCCTGATAGTTTTCGTACTCGATTATATTCATGAAATCTTCCTTTTCTGTATCATTTTCTCTGGTCAAAATCTCGATATGATAGGATTGTACCATATATTAGCCGGATATTGCAAGAAATATGAAATTGTGGAACGTATAATACCAGCATAACATAGTAACCGGTGCAAGGCTGAGGCAGCAAGAGCAAAGCCAGAGCAGCAGGCGCACAACAGAAATCCGAAACAGAATCGAGAATCAAGACAAGGCAACCGTCACAAGATAAACCATAAGAAGAAACGGAGGTTTCACAAAATGAAAATGAATTTTGCAGAACAGATTGCAGCACAGGCAGGAAAATCCATCGCCGACTGCACCAACCATGAGTTATACGAAGCACTGCTGACCCTGGTTCAGAAAGAGGCAGCAAACAAGGTAAGCGAGAAAGGCAAGAAGAAAATCTATTATATTTCCGCAGAGTTCCTGATCGGAAAGCTGCTGTCCAACAACTTGATCAACCTGGGCTGGTATGACGATGTGCGCAAGGCTCTGGCTGAAAATGGCAGAGATATCTGCGAAGTGGAGGAGGCTGAGCCGGAGCCGTCTCTGGGCAACGGCGGTCTGGGACGTCTGGCAGCATGCTTCCTGGATTCCATGGCAACCCTTGGCTTAAATGGCGACGGCATCGGCCTGAACTATCATCTGGGCCTGTTCAAGCAGGAATTTGAACAGGACTTACAGCGCGAGACTCCCAACCCGTGGATCGAGGAGAAGAGCTGGCTGACCAGACGGGAGGTTACCTACCCGGTACAGTTCGGCAATCTGACCGTACATTCCCGCCTCCATGACATTGCCGTGACCGGCTACGAGAACCGGACCAACGCTCTGCACCTGTTCGACATCGAGGGTGTGGACGAGACCATCGTGGAAGACGGCATTTCCTTCGACAAGGAAGATATCAAGAAGAACCTGACCCTGTTCCTGTACCCGGATGACAGCGACGAGGCTGGCCGGAAGCTGCGTATCTATCAGCAGTATTTTATGGTCAGCAACGGTGCACAGTACATTCTGGACGAGTGTGTGAAGAAGGGCTGCACCCTTCACGATCTGCCGGATTATGCGGTGATTCAGATCAACGATACCCATCCGTCCATGGTGATTCCGGAGCTGATCCGCCTGCTTACCGAGCGGGGCATCGACTTTGACGAGGCTGTGGAGATTGTGAAGAAGACCTGCGCTTACACCAACCACACTATTCTGGCAGAGGCGCTGGAGAAATGGCCGATTTCCTACTTAAAAGAAGTGGTTCCGCAGCTGGTGCCGATCATCGAGATCCTGGACGACCGGATTCGCCGGAAATACGCCGATGAGCGGGTGGCGATCATTGATAGAAATGATCTGGTTCACATGGCGCACATGGATATTCACTACGGATTCAGTGTCAACGGCGTTGCCTACCTGCACACGGAGATTTTAAAGAGCTCCGAGCTGAAGCCGTTTTATGACATTTATCCGGAGAAATTCAACAACAAGACCAACGGTATCACCTTCCGCCGCTGGCTGCTGCACTGCAACCATGCGCTGGCTGACTTTATCACCGGCAAGATCGGCGAAGGCTACAAGAAGGATGCTGACGAGCTGGAGAAGCTTCTGGCAGCGGCAGACAAGGATGCGAAGCTGTTAAAGGAGCTTTTGGCAATCAAGCAGCAGAAGAAGGTGGAGCTTAAGAACTATCTGAAAGCCACCCAGAACATTGATATTGATGAAAATTCCATTTACGACATCCAGATCAAGCGTCTCCACGAGTACAAGCGCCAGCAGATGAACGCCCTGTATGTGATTCACAAGTATCTGGAGATCAAGAAGGGCAAGAAACCGACCACGCCGATCACCGTGATCTTCGGTGCAAAGGCAGCTCCGGCTTACGTGATCGCCAAGGACATCATCCATCTGATCCTGTGCCTGCAGGAGCTGGTGAACAAGGACCCGGAGGTGAGCCCGTACCTGAAGGTGGTAATGGTGGAGAACTACAATGTGACCAAGGCAGAGAAGCTGATCCCGGCATGCGATATTTCCGAGCAGATCTCTCTGGCATCCAAGGAAGCCAGCGGCACCGGCAACATGAAGTTCATGCTGAACGGCGCTGTGACCCTGGGCACCATGGACGGCGCAAATGTGGAGATCGCGCAGCTGGTGGGCGAGGACAATATTTACATCTTCGGCGAGTCCAGCGAGAACGTTATCGAGCATTATGCGAAGGCAGATTATGTGTCTAAGGACTACTACGAGAAGGATGAGGATATCAGGGAGGCAGTGGACTTCATCGTCGGTAAGGAGCTGATGAAGCTTGGCTGCAAGGAGAATCTGGAACGCCTTTACAAGGAGCTGGTGAACAAGGACTGGTTCATGACGCTTCTGGACTACAGGTCCTATGCCGAGGCACGCGAGCAGGCATACAGGGACTATGAGGACCGCGAGGTATGGGCGAAGAAGATGCTGGTGAACATCAGCAAGGCAGGCTTCTTCTCCTCCGACCGGACCATTGCACAATACGATAAGGATATCTGGAAACTGTAATTAAAATGCAGCAGGAGAAGTCGCCGGAATATGGCAGATTCCTCCTGCTGTATTTGTATTTTCCTGACGTGGGATGGCGAATTAGCACAACATTTCCGTTGTGAAGATTCCAATAATAATAGTGTTTGTGTTTTGATATGGAAAGAGTTATAGTCGGAGTCGGCAGAAATGGTATCTGCCGGTTTGTGCATAGGATTGCAGATAACACAGGATACAAAGGGAAGGGAACTGAGTATGGCTACAAGGGAGATTGAAAATCCGTTGATGAGAAAGCTGGCGGAATATGGACTGATCACAATCAGTATCTGGATCATGGTGGTGGGAGTGTATTTTTTCAAATTCCCCAATAATTTTGCATTTGGCGGTGTGACGGGCTTTTCCACTGTGGTCAGCAAGCTGACAGGCTGGACGCCCAGTGACTTTACCTTTGCGGTCAATACGGGACTGCTGGTGCTGGGATTTCTGTTCCTTGGCACGGATGTGGGCATCAAGACGGTCTACTCCAGTATGCTGATGTCCTTCAGCCTGACGACACTGGAGCGAATCTGCCCCATGTACTCGCCTCTTACATACGAGCCGATGCTGGAGCTGGTATTTGCCATCTTTCTTCCGGCTGTGGGCTCTGCGATTTTGTTCAACATTGGCGCATCCAGCGGCGGCACGGACATCATTGCGATGATACTGAAAAAGTATACCAGCATGCACATCGGCACGGCACTGCTGGTGGTGGATATCGCTGCGGTCGCGATGGCATTTTTCGTGATCGGACCGACCACGGGTCTGTATTCCTCCCTGGGTCTGATGGCGAAGTCCCTGGTGATCGACGGCGTCATCGAGAATATCAATATGTGCAAATGCTTCAACATCATCTGCGATGATGCGGACCCGATCTGCGAGTTCATCATTCACGATCTGAACCGGAGCGCTACGATCTACAAGGCAGAGGGAGCATTTACCCATCACGACAAGACGGTTATTATGACGACCTTAAAGCGGGGGCAGGCTGTGAAGCTGCGCAACTTCATCAAGCGCACGGAGCCGACGGCATTTATCCTGATCTCCAACTCCAGTGAGATCATCGGCAAAGGCTTTCTGACCAACTGAATACAGATATTTGCAGCAGAACCGTCTGTGTGCCCGGAAAGCGGAGCACCCGGGCGGTTTTTTTGCATATAGTGGCAGTATCAGTAACGGTTCAGAATCAAAATATGCAGGAGGAGTGCCATGGGACCAGAGGAGCGTAAGCCGGACAGTCGGAAGCGAACATACCAGACACCGGAAGCCAAAATCGCTGCGGTCACGGACCGACAGCGGGAATATATGGAGCAGGAGCAGTTTCACAGGAGAAAGGTGGCCATTTGCCGGATTATGCTGCTGGTGCTGTTGCTGGCGGTGTGGGAGCTTGGCGCAGGGCTGGGAATCATCGACGACTTTATATTCAGCTCTCCGTCCAGAGTTCTTGTCTGCTTCTGGAATATGGTGCGGGACGGAAGTCTGGTCCGGCACGTGGGAATCACGCTGTTTGAGACCCTGATCAGCTTTGCCCTGGTGGTGGTGACGGGAATCGGTATGGCGGTGCTTCTGTGGTCCAGTCGAAGCGCATCGGAGATTCTGGAACCGTATCTGGTCATGCTCAACAGCCTGCCCAAGTCCGCCCTTGCCCCCATGCTGATCGTGTGGCTGGGCAATCACATTCATACGATTGTGGTGGCGGCGATGTCGGTGGCGGTATTCGGCTCCATTTTGACACTGCACAATGGATTCTCAGGGATGGACCCGGATAAGATCAAGCTGATCTATTCCCTTGGCGGCACGAAAAAGGATGTGCTGGCGAAGGTGCTGCTGCCGGGGTCGCTGCCTCTGATCATCAGCAATATGAAGGTGAATATCGGGCTGTGTCTGGTGGGGGTGATCATCGGGGAGTTCCTGGCGGCCAGCCAGGGGCTGGGGTATCTGATTATCTATGGGAGCCAGGTGTTTAGCTGCGATCACGTACTGTAATGAAACGCTACCCAGAGGGTTTTGATTGGATAAAATGATGAAAAATGAAATATGACATTGATTTTTGTTAGCGAATGTGCTATATTGTATTCAGATGGTATACAATATCGAAAAGCATGGGAGAGATAGCATGAGAGTGCCATTGAAAGAAAAAGCGTATCAGTATATTTTAGAGCAGATTATGCAGGGAGAGTTACCATACAATAAGCCGCTGGTGGAGAGTGATTATTGTATGGAATTGAACATGAGCAGAACTCCGATCAGAGAAGCTTTGAAAAAGCTGGAGGCGGAGGGATTAGTATATAGTATTGCAGAACGTGGTGTATTTGTAAAAGAAATCACGGTTACGGATATTGATGAAATCTGTCAGTTGAGAAAGCTGTTTGAACTGGAGGCTTTGAAGTTTGCGATTCAAAGAGTAACTGCAGAAGAGATTCAGGAGTGCAGAAAACTTCTGCTGGAACTGAATAAGAATTCCAGTACAGTGCTTTATTTTAAGGCAGACAGGAGTTTCCACAGAATAATTATGAAATATTGTCCGAATCGGAGACTGCAGGTGTTTTACAAGAATATACAGAATCAGATTGAGCGATTTCAAAGAGTTCTCGCAACACGAAAGGATAATTATATTTATGCACAGCAGCAACATCTGGAATTGCTTGATGCATTGGAAACCAGAGAGTATGATGTGGCAGCGGCAGCCTTGGAAAAACATTTAAATACGATTCATGATTCTATTATTGAGGTTTATAATCATAATCGGCTGACAACTTTTTGACCTGAACGATAAGCTTGAGATTTTATTTGGAAGATGCATGGAAAATATCGGATAACAATATTTTCTATGCTAAATTTCAAAAATAAATTGTATACAATCGATATACAATTAAAACGCAACAGGAATTTATATTTTATATAAGGAGGTAATAATGAGAGAACTGAAAGCGGATTTAAAACAACTGGTTGAGACTCCGGGAGTTTCTGGATTCGAGAAGGAGGTGAGGGAGCTAATTGCAGGGAAACTGCAAGACACCGTGGATTCACTACGGGAAGATGCGTTTGGTAACCTGATTGCAGAATGTGGAAAGAACGCCGGGTACAAAATCGGGGTTTATGCACATATGGACGAAGTGGGGATGATTGTCAATAAAATATCAGCCAGAGGTCTTCTTTCTTTTGATTTTATGGGGATGATTGATGAAAGAATTTTACCTGGTTCTCATGTGCTTGTGTGTACCGGAGATGGCAGACAGATTCCAGGTGTGATCGGTAATAAAAGTAAACATCTGCAGACAGCTCAGGATATGGATAAAACCATGTCTTATAAGGAAATGTCCATTGATGTCGGATGCTCCAGCAAAGAAGAGGTCGAGCAGTTGGGAATTCAGGTAGGATGCCAGGTGACATTTGCAACAAGATGTACATTTTATGATAATGGCGTTGTGTTAGCAAAGTCTTTGGATGATAGAATTGGTTGTTTGGTTCTGATGAAAACAATGGAAGAACTGAAAGACAAACTGAATAACGTTACATTATATGGATTATTTACAGTTCAGGAAGAAATCGGAGCCAGAGGCGCTGCGTCTGTTGCTTCCGGAATGGGATTGGATATGTTTATTACCTTGGACACTGCACCGGTGCAAAATGGTAATGACATCAAAGAGGGCGATATCAACTTAGGCAATGGTCCGGTAATACGAATCAGTGATATGATGGCTCAGTTTACGAAAGGAATGATTACCAATCCGCAGATATTGGAGAGAATGATTGAGGTTGCGAAAGAACACAATATTCCATATCAGGCAGATGTGCTTCACAGCACTTATCTGGATTCCTGTACTGCTCAGTTTACGGACAATGGTTTACCCGGCGGCAGTATCTGTTTTCCTCGAAGATATTCTCATACAGCAGTAGAAATGAGCAATTTATATGATATTGATCAGGCAGTTACATTATTAAGCCAGGTAATCCTGAGCTTAGATAAAGAACCTATCCGCTTTGGGAAAAAATACAAATAACAGGGGGAAGAAAGCTATGAGTATTGAGTTATGTCATGTACCAGTTGTTGATGTTCATGCACATCCATTTTGCTTGACCAGAGAGCCAAAAGATTTTGCAATGTTTGCTTCAAGTGGGTATTGGCCGGGACCAAATCAGGAGAAATATGCCCGTTCAAAGATGCATTATGTTATCATGATTGACAGCCTGAGAAAGTATTATGGTATGCCGGAAGATACTCTGGATATGGAAGTTGAGGCAGAACGCTACAGAAGATATCATGCGGCTCCTTCAGAATATTACCATGCAATGCTTAAAGATGCCAATATTGGTGTTCTGTGCAATGAAATTGGCACTCCACATTCTCAGCCAATGTTTACAGATGCGGAGAATGCTTATTACGATACTCTGGTACCAAAGGAAAACCAGTGTGAGATTGTCCGGATTGAGAGAGTGTTTGAGGTACTGCAGGAAAAGAAACTGCCATTCAGGCAGTATATCGATGAGTTCCATCGATTGCTGGATGAACAGATTAAAATTCATCATGCGGTTGGCCTGAAGTCATTAGTAGCATATTTTACAGGTCTTAGTGTTCAGGATATTTCTGATGAAGATGCTGAAAAATCATATGAAAAATATGTTCTTCAGGGTAAGGAAGACTGGAAAGCGATGAAGGATGTCTATGATCATGTGGTATGCATGGGAATGGAGGCTTGTATCCGAAATAATCTGTCTATGCAGTTTCATGTAGGCTTTGGTCCATCTTCGTTCTGCAGACTAGATGATATGAATCCGATTGGTCTGATTCAGATTATCCGTTCACCTAGATTTGCAAACCGGGTAAAAATTGTATTGCTCCATTCCTGTGATCCGTTTATTAAAGAGGCAGGATACTTAACGGGGCAATTTTCCAATGTATTTTGTGATTTTTCATCCATTTGCTTTTTGTCTGTAAACTGTGCCTCCATGATGAGAACCCTGATGGAGCGAGCCTCTATTGAAAAGCTGGTATATGGTTCAGATTGTGTATGTTTCCCGGAAACTGCCTGGGTATCTGCACATTATGGGCGGAAACAGCTGACAAAAGTATTAAATGATCTGGTAAAAGAGGAAATCTTAAGTGAAAAACGGGCACAAAAGTTTGGTGAAATGATGCTTTGCACGAATGCATTTGCAATTTATCCGGAATTAGCAGAGCGACCACAGTTTAAACAGATTATTTAACAGGACGAGGGGGAAGGTTTATGAATTCAATGGAACGAATCAAGGCAATGGTTGAAGGGAAACCAGTAGACCGAATTGGAATTTCGGCGTGGTATCATATGCCTTTATTGGATCATGTCGCAAAAGATTTTGCTGATGGAATTATTAATTCTGTCGAAACAATGAAATGGGATGTGTGCAAAGTGCAGTATCATGGATACTATTTTGTATCGTCTTTCGGTCAGGATTATGTTCCATCTGTATCAGCCACACAGTTGTATGGACCGGTTAAAAAATGGATGGTTCCACATCCGAAAATGTTTGAAGATTTGAAGATGCCCAGTTTAACGGAAGGACCGTTGGCACGAGAGTTGGAACTGACAAAGCGTATTATGGATAAATTAGGGGGTAAAGTTCCGGTACTGCCGACGATTTTTTCGCCGATGCATGCAGCAGAGTGGATGACTGGAGGGAGCGACCATACTGAATATATTTATTCATTCATGAAGTATAACCCAAAAGAAGTACATAAAGGACTGGAAATCATTACAGAAGCCAACCTTCGTTTTCTGGAAGAATTGTTGAAATTAGGAGTAGATGGTATTTTTCTCGCTGATGTTTTTTCGTCAAAAGATCAGTTGTCGGAGGAAATGCATGATGAATTTGTAAAGAAATATGACTTGCAGATTCTTGATGCATGTAAAGATCATACCTGGTTTAATATTCTTCATGCTCACGGTTGGAAGAATTTGCGGTTTGATGAATATGAGAAAGCAGGATATCCGATTCAGGCATATAACTGGGAAGACTGTTACCGTGATAGTACGCTGAAAGATGAAAGTCAGATTACTACGTTGGCAGATGCCAGAAAGATTACGGATAAGATTTTAATGGGAGGAATTGAGTTCTGGAATGATTTTAACAGTGCAGAAAATGACCGTTGGGCGGTAAAGGAAGTTATTAAAAAGCGACTTTTGAATGCACTGGAAATGCTGGGACCGGATGACCAGAAATTTATCTTTACACCGGGATGTTCTGTAAAGATGCATGTACCTGAGTATCGTATGAAACTAATACATGAAGTTGTGGAAGAAATAACTGGAATAGCATAGTCCAGAGATGTGAACATGTATGAAACCATGATACAAGAATAAAGAGAAGGAAGGAGAGTATGATGTTTCATATCAATAAACATCATACAAGGAATAATATGAAGAAAGTGGCATTAAGTATGATTCTTGCAACTACGATGTTATGTTCCTGTCTGTCTGGTTGTAGCAAAGGTACATCTGAAGGAGCGTCTGATGAAATTAAAATCGGTGTAATTGCCCCATTAACTGGCAATTATGCGGAACATGGAAAAAGCTTTGAAGTGGCTATGAGTATGGCAGTCGAAGAGATTAATGAAGCAGGTGGAATCAATGGCCGTAAACTTGAATTAACGTTCAACGATACGGAAGGTGACAATAAAAAGGCAGCAGATCTGGCCTCCATGTATGCTGAAGATGAGTCGTATGTAGCTATGTTAGGCGGCTTCACATCCGGATGTGCTATGGCTGCAGCGCCAATTTGCGATGAGAGTGGAATCGTGCTGTTATCGCCTACGGCATCCAATGCTGCTTATGCACAGATGAGCAAATACTGTTTCTCAATTCCAAATATATCCACACTGGAGGCACCTATTATGGTTAAGAAAGCAGTGGCTGGATACTGTGGGGCAAAGAGTGTTTATGTATTTGCATTGAACAGTGACTGGGGTATGGGAGCGTTAGAGGGCTTTAAGGCTGGTGCTGAAGAGGCTGGTGTGGAGATCCTTGGAGTAGAGACTTATGTAGCTGGTGAAACAGATTATTCCGCAATGATTACAAAGGCAGCAGCAGCAAATCCGGAAATGATTGTTATTCTGGATACGCAGGTAGCTACCGTGCTTAACCAGATTCGTACCGCAGGTTTGACAACCAAAGTTGCAAACTACGGAAGCAGTGCTTCTAATGAAGTCATTACTCTCTGTGGAGAGAATGCAGAGGGGCTTGTGGCAAGTGCTGAGATTCTGGATACGAGCAAAGAAGAAAACAAGGCCTTTGCAGAGAACTTTAAGGAACGCGCCGGTTTTGATCCGAGTCTGTATGCAGGATATGCATATACTACTGCGTATATCATGGCAGATGCCATTGAACGCTGCGGTGAAAATGTAACCAGAGAGGCGATTCGTGATGAAATTGCAAAGACAGATGGAACTTATCTGTATGGTGGTGTGACTTTTAATGAAAACGGTAACAGAGTCATCGATCCGGAGAATGCTTCATATGAAGTATTTGAAGTTCAGAATGGAGAATGGGTGAGAGTTCAGCAGAAATAAGCCAGATGAATTTCAGGGGGATACTTTATGGAATATGTACTTAGTCAGTTAATAAACGGAATTTGTCAGGGGATGATTTACGCACTTATGGCAATTGGATATTCAGTAATTGCCGGAGTAACAGGCATGGTATCATTCTGTTATGGTGATTTAATGACTATGGGAGCCTTTGCAGCATTTTATATGTTTGAATTTGCCGGAAGCAATATAGTGCTTGGTGTGATTTCATCTTTTATAGCATGCTGGTTATTGGGAATTATCATATATAAATTATGTTATGAAAAGTTTCTCAATGCACCGCGTCATATCACCATGATCTGTACATTTGCTTTTGGTATTGGAATGAGAAATCTGGCGCAGATCCTGTTTGGAGAAGCTCGTAAGCCTGTGCTGAATGTGGTTGGTAACAGAGCGATTATTTTGGGAAAATCCATTCGTATTACGATGCTTCAGATTACAATTATCGTTACAGTGATTATTCTTGCAATATTGCTTTCCTGGTTTCTGAATAAAACCAAATGGGGACTTTCCTTAAGGGCAATCAGTCAGGATAAGACGGCATCTTATGTTGTAGGAATCAATGCAAAACGATATTCTTTGATTGGCAGTTGTCTGGGTTCCAGTTTGGGTGGTGTTGCGGGACTGTTGCTGGCAGTTTACTATCAGACGGTTTATGTTACGATGGGAAATGCTCTGAGTATGAAATCATTTTCGGCAACTGTGCTGGGTGGTTTGACGGATGTTCCTTTATCCGCTTTGGGTGGATTATGCATTGGAGTCATTGAAAATTTGGGTATTACACTGACAGATTCAAGTTTTCGTGATTTGTTTACATTCTCATTCCTGATGCTGATTTTGCTTATCCGCCCACAGGGATTTGCGTCTAAGAAAGGAGCACGGCCTTGATGAAAGAAAAGTTTGCATTGAAAGATTTTGTAAAAAAGCATTCCTCCATCGCAATTTTGCTGGCAATCGTGATAGTGGCTGTCCTTCCGTTGATCTTCAAGACTTCTCAGACAAGAATCTTATGTCGCATTTTGATGTATGTAACCTTGGCTGGTTCGTTGAATCTTATCAACGGATACAGTGGCCAGACTTGTTTGGGTCAGGCTGGTTTCTTTGCAGTAGGAGCATACACCACAGCAATCTTGATTACGAGATTTCATATCAGTTTTTGGCCGCTGCTCTTATTAAGTGGAATCATGGCGGCATTGATTGGTGTTTTGATTGCACTGCCAATACTGCGTATGAAAGGAATCTATCTGTCTATGGTTACGTTGGGAGCCTCGGAAATTATCAGAACCATTGCTTTGAACTGGCAGAGCGTTACCGGAGGTGCCTTTGGTATTAAAAATATTACCAGACCCCAGATTTTTGGGTTGACGATAGATACTCCGCAGAAATTTGCATGGTTATTCTTGATTGTGGCATGTATTTTCTTGTTTGTCAGCAAACGAGTACTGTCATCCAGAATCGGAAGGGCATGGATGGCAATTCGGGAAGGTGAACTTGCAGCCGCATCGCTTGGCGTAGAAGTTGCGAAATATAAAATCCTGAATTTTGCTTATGGTGCATTCTGGGCGGGAATTGCAGGTTCTATCTATGCTCCATATCTGAGATATATTGATTCCAGTGCGTTTACGTTAGACGAGGGATTTAATATTCTTTCTATGATAGTTATTGGCGGTCAGGGAACTCTAGCTGGACCAATTGTCGGAGCAGTGGTAGTGAACCTTTTGACGGAGGCACTTCGTGCAATCAGCAACTGGAGATATGTTGTATATGCAGGACTTCTGATCTTTATGATGTGGAAACGCCCACGTGGTCTGGTGGGAGAGAACAGTCAGGTGACCATGGTGACTGGAGAAAAGTCCATAAAAAAGAACCGAAGAAAGGGAGCTGTAAAATGAGTGAAGTATTGAGAACAGATCATTTGTCGATTCAGTTTGGTGGATTAAAAGCGGTAAATGATGTCAGTTTCCAGGTAAATGAAGGAGAAACCTTTGGTATCATCGGTCCTAACGGTGCAGGAAAAACTACGCTGTTTAATATGTGTTCCGGTATTTATAAGCCTACCAGCGGAGATGTTTATCTGTGCGGAGAAAAAATTACGGGAATGCATCCGGAAAATATTTGCAACAAAGGTTTGTGCAGAACGTTTCAGTCTTCACAGCTGTTTGCATTTATGTCTGTACTGGAAAATGTAAAAGTGGGATGCCATATAGGTACAAGGACTGGATTTAAAGACGCAATTATGCGAAATAAACGGTATAAGCAGGATGAAGAATTTGCTTATGAAAAAAGTTTGGAAATTATTGAAAAGGTGGGACTGAAAAAGTATATTGATACGAAAGCAGGCAATTTGTCTTACGGAATTCAGAGAAAAGTGGAAATTGCCAGAGCATTGGCAACGGATCCGAAGATACTTCTGTTAGACGAACCGGCAGCAGGTATGAACCCGAATGAGACTGCAGATTTGATGGATTTTGTGAACCTGCTGCATTTGGAGCATCAAACGGTACTGCTGATTGAGCATGATATGAAATTTGTCATGAACAGCTGTAAGCGAATTCTGGTGTTGAACTTTGGGCAGAAAATCTGTGAAGGAACTCCGGAAGAAGTACGTAACAATAAAGATGTTCAAGAGGCATATTTCGGTTCTGGAATGGTTACGAAAGGGGTGTGTTGATATGTTGCTTTCGATTCGGGATTTGAGTGTAAATTATGGGCGCATATCGGCTTTGCGAGGTGTAAATATCGATATTAATAAAGGAGAGATTGTAACAATCATTGGCTCCAATGGTGCAGGAAAAAGTACAACCTTGATGTCCGTTTCGGGATTGGTCCAGAAAGCTGATGGTATCGTTACATTTAAGGAAAAAGATATCACAAATATGCCTGCGGATAAGATTGCAAAACTGGGTATTGCTCATGTGCCTGAAGGTCGTCGCGTATTTCCGTCTTTTACCGTTTATGAAAATCTTTTAGCAGGTGCCCGTGGTAATCCGTCATTGAAGAAAACGGATATTGACAGACTGATTGAGGAGCAGTTTGTATTATTTCCCCGTTTAAAAGAGCGAATTAAACAAGCTGCGGGGAGTCTTTCTGGCGGTGAACAGCAGATGCTTGCTATCGCCAGAGGACTGATGATGGATCCGGAATTGATTATGCTGGATGAGCCATCACTTGGACTGGCACCGATTATCATAGAAGAGATTTTTAAATTGATTCTACGCATCAAAGAGCAGGGGAAAACGGTGCTGCTGATTGAACAGAATGCGTCACTTGCACTGTCAATTGCAGACAGGGGTTATGTGTTGGAAGTTGGTGAGGTAACTTTAACTGGAACCGGAAAAGAATTGTTAGGCAATGAGGATGTGAAAAAAGCATATTTAGGTGCCTGAAAGCTCATCTACCGTTAAACGAGAACGTTCTTGATAGTATTAATGCTTATTTCAGTCATTTATTATGCTATCAAGGGCGTTCTTTTTATTATCAGGTCTTAAATAAAGATCATATTGGATGGAGGACTGGAAAGGTGAAAGAATTTACTGAATGCAGAAGAACTACAATGGAAGTCTGTGATTATCTGGAAAAAACGATAGTATCCAGTGAAGAAGAAAAAAAGTTTACTCCTCAGGGACTAAAATGTGTGCTGGCCAGAGAAAGAGGATTTAAAGGATTTTCTGTAAGAATGTTGTTAATACCGGAATCAATACATGTTGTGATATCGCCGCCGGCCTGTGGAAGACATGGAGACTATAATGTATTGATGGCAGGCATTAAGGGACGTTTTTTCCGAATTCGATTATCAGAAAAAGATATTGTTTCCGGTGGTGCAGAAAATAGTATATGTAAAGAACTTTTCGAATTATTAGATTCTATGGAAACAAAGCCTAAAGCGGTGACTCTTTGTATTACCTGTATAGATGGAGTGCTTTGCACAGATTACCGTTTGATAGGAAAAAGGCTGAAAGAACGTTATGGAGTTCGTTTTGGAATAGCTCGAATGTTTCCATTTCTTGCTAATAGTGTAAAAACACATGGGGACCTTCTTATGGAATCTATGTATGAATTGCTGGAAGTACCGGAAGACAGAACGGTGCGAAAAGCAGTGAATCTTGTAGGTCATTTAGATGCAACAAAAGAGAATACGGATTTTTATATTGTTTTAAATAAAGCTGGATATGATGTGCAGGAGATTCACGCCTGCAATACAATAAAGGATTATGATAAACTGGGGGAGGCGTGTTTGAATGTAGTGTTAAACAAAAATATGGTGTCGGCAGCAGAAGTAATGAAAACGAAATATGGTATTCCATATGTAGAATTTATAGAATGTATGAATCCAGAACAGATAAAGAAAAATTATGAGGCTGTGGAAGATGCACTGGGGGTGAAATTAGAGTATGAGGAATACTACCAGGAAGCATGTCGAAAAGTAAGTGAAGTATACGAAAAAGTAAAAAATAAATCTTTTGCACTGGGCGGTGAAGTAGATTATAATCCTGTAAAATTTGCCTATGACTGGTGCCAGACAGGATTTCCACTAAAATATTTTCTTGTGAACAGGATTAAAAAAGAAGATTTAGAATACTATAAATGGATTCGAGATTATGCACCGGATACTTATTTGTACCTGGCTACCGATACAAGCATGATGAAGTTTATCGCGGATCCAGATCCGGTTGAATTTGTGGCAGGTGTGCAGTTTAGTCTTGTGCAGCAACTTGGCAATGTAAGTAGTCTGGAATTAGGAGAGGAACCGTATGATTTTAAAACTTTGATTGAGGAGCTGGATAAAATTAAAGCATCTGTTGAATCAGCAGAAATGAACAGCGCAGAAAAAACAGCAAATCAGGATAGTGAAAATAAGATATTTGCAAGAGACTGGAGCACATATAGGGAGATGTAGCTATGGGAAAAATTTTTTCAAAACTGCCAGCTTTTTCGGCAGATTATTCGGGGGCAGCAAGCGTATTTTATGATATGAATGGGATTCTTGTAACATATGATGCTGGAAGTTGTGCTGGGAGTTATTGGATGACAGATGAGCCGCGTATGACTCATGATGTGAAAAACATTTTTTCTGCCGGACTCAGAGAAAAAAAGATTATATTAGGAGCTGACAGAGAGATAAAGGAACAGATAGAACGAACCTGCGAAGAATTAGGTGCAGAGTGCGTCTCTATCTTTGGAACCCCGGTTCCAACAGCAATCGGCATTGATTTTCAGGGACTGTCAAGAGAAGTTCAAAAAGTGACAGGATTACCTGTATTTGGAATCAATACAAGTGGTCTGGATTTTTATGACGTGGGGCAGCGAAAGTCTTATGAAAGTCTTTTAGAATATTGCGTTCAGACAAATGCAGAAAATCTGGCAGATGTAAATGTCATAGGTGCTACACCTCTGGATATGTGGGATTTGAATCAGATTAAAGATATGATTCAATTTTTGAAAAATGCAGGTGCGAAAAATCCGGCAGTTTGGGGAGCCAATGGGAAACTGAGGGAGATTGGAGGAGCAGATGGTGCAAAACTTAACATCGCAGTATCTGTTTCTGCAATTCCGATTGTAAAAGAAATGAATCGAAAATTTGGAACTCCTTATCTGGTAGGATATCCGGTTGGAAAGGTACAGACGGCATGGTGGAGCGCAGAGGTTCATGCCATATTACAGAAGACAGGCGAATATACTGGGCGGAAAATGAAGGAATCATGTGGGGACAAGACAAGATTAAAAGAAGATAAAAAAGTAGATAAGAGCATACTGATTATCGGAGAACAGGTGGCGTCCAATTCATTGAGACAGATGCTGAAGGCTGAATTCGGATTTGAGCGGGTTGATGTTGTGTCATACTTTCAGATGTTCGAAGAATATATGGCAAAAAATGATGCAAAGTTGGAGTGGGAAACGGATCTGACGGAATTGTTATCTGAAAGAATGCCATATGATATTATAATAGGAGATCCATTTTACGATTCACTTCTTCCATACACTCCTGATAAAAAGATTCAGCTACCGCACATAGCCGTTTCATACAATATGTTTCTGGACAACAGCCCGAATTTTTTTGGTGAAAAAGGAAACCAATATTTTCAACTGGTTTTGTAAAAATAATTATATAGTTGGGAGAACGATAAAAACTATGAAAAAGTACGCAGTTTATGGAAAAGGTGGCATTGGAAAGTCTACGATTACAAGTTCTCTGTCAGCAGCAATTGCAGGAATGGGATACAAAGTCATGCAGATTGGATGCGATCCAAAAGCAGATTCCACAACAAATCTGTTAAATGGTAAAAAACAGACATCGGTTATGCAATATCTTCAGGAGCATGAAAATCCTCCTGCACTGGAGGACATTGTAATAGAGGGATATAATGGAGTATATTGCGTGGAAGCAGGTGGTCCGACACCGGGAATAGGATGTGCAGGACGCGGTATTATGACAACTTTCAATCTGTTAGAAGAGCTAGGAGCTTTTGAGGTATACAAGCCAGATCTTGTCTTTTTCGATGTATTGGGAGACGTAGTCTGTGGAGGATTTTCTGCTCCTATCCGTGATGGCTATGCAGATGAGGTGATCATTGTGACATCCGGTGAGAAGATGGCTCTGTTTGCGGCAAGAAATATTTTTATGGCGGTGGAAAATTTCAAAGACCGGGGATATGCATCTGTGAAAGGCGTCATTTTGAACCGGAGGAATGTGGAAAATGAAGAAAAATATGTCCGCCAGTTTACAGACGAAGCTGGAATTGAGATTATCGGAGACGTACCGAGGGATGCAGCAATTCAGATATACGAAAATCAGAACCAGACTGTGCTTCAGGGTGACAGCTCTCTTCCCATTTCAAAATTATTTATGAAAATTGCAGACAAACTGATTTAGAAGGGGACTTTAAATAGCGATATGGAACTTGTTAAGAACTACATAGCCAATGGGGAGAAGGTCATTGCATCCATAGCACCGTCCTATAAGGAGTTGTTAAAATGCAAAAGAATCGATCAGGTGAAAGGTACACTTAGACAACTGGGATTTTTCGATGTCAGGGAGATTGCAGAAGGTGTGAATATGGTTGCAGGGGAATATGCAAGACTTCTGAGAAAAGGCGAGATGGAGAATATCATCACTACATGCTGTCCGAGCGTGAATCATCTGATTGAGATTTATTATCCGCAGCTGATGCCATATCTGGCACGGGTGGTGTCTCCTATGGTGGCTCATGGTATGATGTTGAAGAGAGAGTACGGTTACGATGCCAAAGTGGTGTTTATCGGACCGTGTATCGCCAAAAAGGAGGAATCGCAGAATCCCCGTTACAGTCAGCACATTGATGCAGTTATCCTCTTTGATGAGCTACGCAACTGGCTCCGAAATGAAAATCTCGAGATCAGCAAGTGCGATAATGAATCTTTTGATTGTGTTGTCCCGAAGTGCAATCGCTCATCTCCGCTAACCAGCGGTGTAGTGAATTCGGCATTAGCCACGGTGGGGTGTGTTGACGGTTATCGCAGGTTTTATGTGCATGGAATCCAGAACTGTATGGATCTGTGTGAAAGGATGACCAGAGGTGAAATCAAGGGTTGCTTTATTGAGATGGATCATTGTTCCGGTGGCTGTATCAAGGGTTCGGCGGTAGGAGATTAAAGGAAAAGACTTGGAAAGACATCACAAAGGGACAGAATCCAAACGGGTTCTGTCTCATTTCATTTATACCAGTATAACCAGCGAAATCGCTTCGTATGATATAGAAAAGCTTATGGGGCTGTTCGTTGAAAGAAGCAAAAAATACAGAGACTACGGGTATGGAGCAGAAGAAAATTTATGAAAACATTGCTGCATACCTTACAAGCGAACACCTCATCCGCCCCGACGAGCAGATCCGCTTTCTGGAACTGCTGCGAAAGGATGATGAAAGGTGCTAAGAGCAGTCATTTACTGTCGATGCAGTACCGAGGAGGAGAGCCAGGTGGATGCTCTGCAGAAGCAGGTAATCGAAGCAGAGGCCTGTGTCCGGGACAACAATTGGCTTCTCGTAGACCGCTACATAGAATTGAAGAGCGGGACAACATCGAGGGGGCGTGCGCAATACTGCCGCCTCCTCGAAGATATTCCGTCTGACAAGTTTGATATCATTGTCATCAAAACACAGGATCGTCTGATGCGCAACACGAAGGACTGGTATCTGTTCTTAGATCAGATGCAGAAGAACGGAAAGCGGTTATATCTGTATCTGGAGCGGAAGTTCTACACATCGGAGGATTCGCTGATTACCGGAATCAAGGCGATTCTGGCGGAGGAGTACAGCCGGGAACTCAGTAAGAAAATCACCAATGCGCATCGCCACCGGCAGCAAAATGGCGGGCGGATTATGCTGACCGGCAAGGCATACGGCTATCAGAAGCTGCCGGATGGCGGCGTCAGCATTGTGGAGAGTGAGGCAGAGATAATCCGACAGATTTACTGGTATTGCGCGACTGGCTATGGCTCCCGGACGATAGCCAATATTCTGCAGGAACAGGGAGTGCGAAGCAAGAACGGGAAATTCATGAATGCGGCGACAATCCGAAGAATTATCCGGAATTCGATGTACAAAGGTGTTTTTGTGATGAATCGGCAGCACTTTGATTTTGAGACGAAGCGTGTTTACAGAAATCCTCCGGAGGAGTGGATTTACAGGAAAGGTGTGGTTCCGGCGATTGTTGATGACGAACTGTGGCAGCGGGCAAATGATGCAATGTCGTGTCGGGCGGCAGACAGTCATCGTGACGGAAGCTATGGGAAAGGCAGCAATCCGGGAAAATATGAACTGTCAGGCAAGCTGATCTGTGGTGCCTGTGGAAATCCGTATTATCGAATCTGGAGACGGGGGTATGCGGACCCGGAGCAGACGGTGATTGAGTGGAAGTGCAGCTCCTACATCAATTATGGAAGGAAAACCGGGCGCAGGAATTCTGTGAAAAAGGTGGTCACGGATGGACAGGAGAAGCAGGGCTGCGACAATCCTCATCTGGAAGAAACGGTGATATGTTCTCTGCTGGAGCAGGTCTGTGACCGGTATTTTGAGATGGTGAAGCTTGACAGAAAGAATATTATCCAGAAAACGATGCGCCTGCTTAAGAAGGCGATGAGGCAATCGGAATCGGGTAAGGCAATGGAGAAGCTGGATGAGGAGGAGAAACGCTATGATTCACAGAAGGAGCTGCTGCTTAGTAAGCTGCTGGACGGTGTGATTTCGGATGCTGATTATCAGAGGAAAAACTGTGATTTGGAAAAACGCCTGGAGGATGTGAGAGACAGGAAGCGTGAGTGGAATCAGAAGAAGCAGGAAATGGAGGTGTTGGAAAACCGCATGGCGGAGATACAGAACCGTCTGGAACATGGTGGACTGGAGAAGGCTACGGTCGGAAGAATGGTGCAGGATATCGACCGGATCGTGGTACATGAGTGGTATCTGGAGCTGGAATATGACCCGCTTAAGCTGACAGGTCTTACGAAGGAGCAGCCACTTGCCGGAGCTTTGCTGGAAGAGGGGGAGGTACACAGGGCATCCATCCGGATACCATATCTATTTTCAGCGCAGACGCGGCGGGGGCGCATCCTGAATGAGATAAGGATTCTGGAACTGCTGCAGGAAGCACCGGGAGCAACAGCCAGTCAGCTGGCAGAAAAACTGGATATTTCAGTTGGCATGGTCCGAACCAGAATCAGGAAGCTAAAAGAAGACGGGTATCTCTGCTACGTGGGTGGGGGAGGACATGGAGTCTGGAAAATTGTAAAACCGATTGATGAACTGAGACGGCAGGTGAAAATATGATACCATCTGCCGTCTTTTGACGTATAAAAATAATTTTCTTTTATATTTTGAATATGCTATAATGAATGCAATGGGAAGGCGGAGGTGAGGAGCTTATGATGCACGGATTTAGAAGAAGTGAGATTGAATTGGAACGAGACGTTCAGGAACAGCTGGCATCATGGAAGAAAAAGCGCCATACAACAGTGTTACAGATTGAGGGACCGCGGCAGGTGGGGAAGACCCATGAGGTACAGAAGTTTGCGTATGAGAATTACCGGCAGGTAATCTATGTAAATCTGGTTCGGGATGAATATGGTTTTGAAGACGGGATGATGTCTGAGAGTTTTATGGATGTATATTGCCGGAATGCCGGTTTGGGGGTATTTGTGGATGACGAGACTACTGTGCTGGTGATTGATGAGATTCAGGAGAGTGCCGCGGTTTATAATGCGATCAGAGACCTTAGAGAACAGCTTTCCTGCGATATCATTGTCAGTGGAAGCTATCTGGCGCGAACTGTGAATTCAAAAGATTTCTTTCTTCCGGCTGGAATTGCCTACCTCCGGATGTATCCGCTGTCATTTCGTGAGTTCTGCAGAGCGCTTGGGATGGAAGAGAGGCTGATGAAGCTGAGTCTGTCGGGGGAATCTCCGGAGGAGGATTATCAGCAGCTGGAGGCGGCATATCAGGCATACCGGCATATCGGCGGTTATCCGCAGGTGGTCACGACTTATATCAAAAGCGGGAAGGAAGAGGACTGCTACGAGGTGCTGGGTGATCTGGTACAGACGTTCACCGCGGAATCCAGCCGGTTCTTTTCAAACAGCACCGCACTTAGTATTTTCCATGAGGCATACAAGGCAGTGCTGGTGCAGTCTGCGCAGGAGAAGAAGGGCACCGGGAAATCATTTATGGAGTTTGTCACGAACTTTGTAAAGGAGTCAGTGAAAGAGCCGGTCAGCCGCAACGAGGTCAGAGCGGCAGCTTCATGGCTGACCTATTCCGGGATTATCGGATACTGTGATCTCTATAACAATGGTGATGTGACAGATGTGATCAGCAACCGGCGGGCTTATTTTGCAGATCCGGGCATAGCTTTCTATATTTCAGATATGGTGACCGTTCCGATGGACGCGATAGAGGGGCTTTTGACGGAAACGTTTGCTTATACAGAGCTGAACCGACTGTATCAGATGCCGGTCGGACAGAAAAGAGTCCGGGGAGACAAGCCGTGTTTTTCTATCTGCGGTGATTACGAGCTGGACTTTGTGGCTGTGGACAAGGCAGACAGGAGGGTGGGAATCGAGGTCAAGACCGGGAATAACAGGGCGAGATCGCTGGAATTCTTTGGCGAGAAGGGAATGATCAATCAGGGCTTTCGAGCGGCGCTTTCAAGAGGCGGTGCGGGGGAGCGTTTCCGGACGATTCCGATATATACTGTGGGGTGCAGGTTCCCTTATGACGATCAGGAATGATTGTGTTGGGGCATGACGAAAAGAGGTGATCGAGTATGAGAGATTTTACGTTAAATCAGTGGTATACGGCAGAACGTTTACAGTCGTTTGTTCTGAAAAGTGACGAGGTGCAGAAGAAGAGAAGGTTCTGTTATAAGCAGTTGATGGGATTCCTTTTGACGAGAGGAAAAGATATCTGTGCTTTGATGGGGATTCGAAGAACGGGGAAGACCGTGCTGATGCTGCAGGCAATCTATGATTTGATGACTACCTATCATATTCCGGCAGAAAGAATCGCTTATATTACAATCGGGGAAAAGAACACGCTGGATGATATGGAACTGATGCACGCGATAGACCGATTGGCTGCACAGGATGTCCGTTATATTTTTGTAGATGAGATTTCTTATGTTCATATGGAGCTGGAAGACAATACCCTGAATCTTCTGGCTGACAGACTTGCAAAAAGTGGAGTTAAAATCGTAATTGCAGGTACTTTTTCTTATGCAATCAGGCTTCTGGCGAAGGAGACGCTGTTTGACCGGATGCAGCTGATTGATACAACGTATTTTTCGTTTAAAGAGGCGCATGAGGTATTTGGACAGGATTTGGATACCTTTCTTCAATACGGTGGAGTCATTAATTTTGAAGAGAGCAGCGAGCTGCTTAGTCCGGCGGATTACATGGACACTGCCATTGTTCAGAATATTGTCAAATCTATTTTTAAGAGTGACCGGAGATATGAGCTGCTGATGACAGTCCCGGATTCTATGAAACAGGGAAAGTCAGAGAAGGAACTGCAGGCAATGGTGTCAAATCTGATTCGAATTACAGTGGACACACACATGAAAAAGCTGGTGGTGGAAAACCTAGCCAATAAATCTTTCTATAAGTTTTCGGATGTGGGAAGGATTGCATCTGCAATCAGAAGTCATTCGGAACAGGAAGCTTTGGCAAATGAAGCGTTAGATATAATCAATCTGGATAAGAAGACTTACTATCGGATTCTTGCAGATTATATTGGCAATTCAGAGCAGATTCCCAAGGAGACTTTTCAGGCAATCATCAGAATATTGGAAGAAATTGGAATCAAGCAGGATATTTTCAGAGGAAATGACACCGTATCCGTGTTCATTCCAAATTATCTTCGCTATGGTCTGTGTGATCAGATTATGCAGGCAATCGGAGACAAAATCAGGGAGGAAACCAACCAGCGCTATGATGCCGACCTGGCAGGAGAGATTCTGATGGGAAGTATTCAGGAGGCTGTCTGCTATCTGGATTTGAAGGCTGCGAAAACGATAGATTTTGATATGTACCGGACATCAGATGGAAGCTGTGAGGCAGATCTGGTTATCCGGAATAAACAGGAGGGCTGGATTGATGTCTATGAAATCAAGCATTCCTCACAAGTGGTTTATGAGCAGGCAAAGCATTTGCTGAATCGTGATTTTATCCGGGAGATTGAACAGGTATTTTCCTGCAACGTCAGAAATTATTATGTTCTTTACAATGGACAGGATAAAAGTGTCCAATTGAAGCCGGAAACTGTTTTCGGAGAGTTGGAACAGAAGTATCTGAAACAGCAGAAGACGAGTCAGGCAGAGAAGTGGGGCAGCCTGCGGGAACAGGCGGAAGGACAGGCGTGGGAGACGGTGAACGTTCAGTATCGGAATACGGAGAAGTTTCTGTGCGGACTTCCGTTGATACGATAAGGGGGATTTGCGAGTGTTGACATTATTTTTCAGAGATGAAAACAAGGATTTACAGTTGGATGCAATATCTGATATAGAAATGGCATTTAAGAAGATCAGACTGACGGGGACAGAAACTGAAATAAAAGTAATGCAATTGATCGATGAAGCGGCTTATAATGATTCAGAGTCTTTTGTGGACAGGTTTGGATATAAATTGCATTTATCAGAGCTTAGTACCGGGTGTAAAGCAGCTCTGGTTGTAATACACAATCCGGACAAGATTGTGAACATCATAGAATGCGGATTTAACGCAAGAGACGTAATCATATCATTCTGCAAAAACGGAGCAATCCTGTTAGATGACGACGGGGTAACATACCGAAAATATTCAGACAATATAGAGGTTAGAGTAGATGATTATGTGTTTACCAATGTAGACAGATTGAATACTTATATCAATGAAGAAAGACCATTTGGAATAGGCGGAGGATGGGAAGGTGTAAGGCATGTATGAAAATAATAAATACAGCATGACGATAAGTATACAGTTGGAAAATGGCGTTTATGTATTTAATAAACAGCCGGCTACGGGGAAAACCAGACTGGCTAAAGAATTAAGAGATATACAGGCGTATGACGGAGATGTATCCTCTTATACCTACAATGATAAATTACTGGGAAGAGCTATCAGTGACTGTTTTGATTCCAGATTTAAGGTGATTCTGCTAGATCGATATGACATGTATAATGGGTATGGGGCAGAATTAATAGAGAAATATGCAGACAGTTCTATTATTTTACTGGATTGTAAAGATGTGGATGGACCTAAAATAGGCTGCGATTATGATATTTGCTTTATTGACATGACGAGCAGTCATATTGAGGTGGAATTATAGCGTTGAGGGAAAAGGGGGGATTGCTTTTGGATTTATTCATTTCTGAGGAAATATTAGATGTGTTGTCATATCGCTCAACTTTAAAAAGAAGTTTAAAGCAGATTTCATTGCGGGAAACGCCGTTAGAAGATATATTGAATGATATTGCAAGATATCGGGCAAGTTATACTGATACACTTATGCAGGAGAATCTGATAGGTTCAAGGTTTAAGAGTGAAGATTCAGTCATGAGGAAGTATGAAAAAACTCTGAAAACTGGTGGTGGATTTAAACAGTGCTTCAACGATGTACTTGGATTTCGATTACGTTTTGAACATTATCCGGAACAATTTCCGGAATATTACAGAGTGGTAGATTTGAGAAATGGAAAACAGGTTGATGATGGATACCGGGCGATTCATTTATATTATCAAAGAGACAGTCATTCTTATCCGATAGAAGTGCAGCTATGGTGTGGGAAGGATTATTATTTTAACTTATGGAGTCACATGTACGTTTATAAGTATAAAACTCCTGAGATTGGCAGACAGCTTTATGAGGAATACACAGAAGGAATCATTTCCAGTGAACAGGATTTTGTCAATCGTTTAAGAATGTTGGAAGGTGAAAGTCATGGGTGATAAGAAAATATTTGTTGTGGCAAAGATATTTGACAAGCGAGGATGCATTGCCTACCGCTGCAAAACAGGAAACGAAGCACGCTGCCTTCCGGGTACACTGGAGGCATTGAGGGCGGACGGAGTACAGATTGTGATACTGGATGATCCGGATATCTATTCCGAATATGCTCCATACACTTATATTGAGGATATGAAGGAATTTATTGATCGGGTTTATGAGATGAACCGTATTACCGGAGTCTGATGGTTCAACGACGATTCTGAATAAGCAATACCAAAGAGCTGGGTACACATCCATTACAGTATGTGTTCTCAGCTCTTTCAGCTGGATCTGGTCGTCATGTCTATCCTGATTCTCTGCGTAATCTCAGCCTGTCTTTACCAGGGAATCGGGTGGCTGGAGCAGAGGGTTTCAAAGCAATGAAAAAAACTTGAAACGACAAAATACGTGTGATACAATAGAGCAAAGTGTTAGGTAACTGTGAAGTGACAGAATGGTCAGGATCGTATGGGGAAAGAGGCGGCATGATGAAGGGCGAGAAAGGCGACGGCAGACTGGAAAAATATGCTGCGCTGATTCGTGATGGGAATCTCAGTGTATTTGAGTATGAGCCGGGGACGGACCGGCTGCGGATGTATGATGCGGATCTGCAGATGACTGCGGACCGGAATGGATATCTGGAGTATATGAAGCTTGATTCCAGAGTCAGCTCCGCGGACCGGACGCGGCTGGAGGAGTTCTGCCGCGGATGGTCGAAGGGCGAGGTTGAGATTGAGATGGAATCGCCGGAAGACGGAGGAAAGCTTATTCGGAAAGAGCTGCACAAGATTCCGATGAAGGATGAGGAGACCGGGCGGGAATATCTGCTGGGATGGCTGCGGGATGTGACCGCAGAGCGCGGGAAGCAGATGGAATATGAGAACCGGGCGCAGCGGGATTCCATGACTCAGCTTTACAATCACACCTACGGCAAGGAACTGATCAATGCCTATCTGGCGAACAGGACGCCCTATTCGTCCTGCGGCATGATGGTTCTGGACGTGGATTACTTTAAGAGTGTCAATGACAATTACGGGCATCTGTTTGGCGACAAGGTGCTGGTTCAGGTTGCGCTGCTGCTTACGGGACTGTTCCGGGAGACGGACATCATCATGCGGGCAGGCGGGGATGAGTTCGTGGTGCTGGTCCGGGATATCGATCACAACACGCTGGTGCGCCGGTCCATGGAGGTGGTGAAGGCGGTGCGGTCCATGCGGTTTGAGGAGCATGATTATGCGCCGACCTGCAGTGTGGGCGTCTGCTATCTTCCGGAAAATGCATCCGGATACAATTATGATCAGCTGTTTCAGAACGCGGACTGGGCGCTCTACCGGGCGAAGGAGGGCGGCAGGAATCGTTATATGTTCTGTGATGACCTCCGTCGCTTTGAGAAGGACGAGATGGGGGACGAGAACAGTCATCCGGATATTGATGCCCGGTATTTTCAGAACGATATGGTTGCTACAGCCTTCGAGGTTTTCGAGAAGACCAACAGCTTTGATGTGGGCATCCGGCTGCTGCTGGAGATCATCGGTATTCGCTTTCAGCTGGACCGGATCACGGTGATCCGGACAGATATCCGGGAGCAGAACGTGGGACGTCAGTATCAGTGGTGCTCAGAGCGTGCGCCGGAGGTTCTGCAGACAGGGGGAGATTTTACCAAAGAGGATTTCCTGACCCTGTTTCAAAGCTATGATGAGTACGGAACGACGGTACTGAACTATGACAATATGGAGATGTATTCCCGGGCGGCGACGGAGCTTCTGATGCAGGGCGGGGCGAAGACGGTGCTCTATGCAGCCACCTACAATGAGGGACATTATACAGGCGCGATTTCCTATGTGGTATGCACGGAGAAGCGCTTCTGGTCGAGGCACAGGCGGAAGGAGCTGGGAGAGGTCACGAAGATCATTGCCGCTTATCTGGCGAAGAACCAGGTGGTGAATGTATCCAATGCCAGCTCTGTGATTCCCAACGAATACGACCATCTGACCGGCCTCTTATCTTTTGCCAGATTCCGGGAAGAGGTGGAGCGGATCATTGTGGGCGGATATGCCAGATCCTACGCCATGGTGTATACGGACTTTGACAATTTCAAGTATTACAATCAGAAGTACGGCTATTCCATGGGGGACGAGCTTCTCAAGGAGTTTGCCACCTACATCATCGGTACCATGACGAACACGGAGAGTGTGTATTTCTCGCGGGTGGTTTCGGATCAGTTTATTTTGTTTATGCCCTATGACTGGAAAGTACCGGATGTGGAGCAGCGGGTCAAGTGGCTGAATGACGAGTTTCTGCGGCAGCAGATGCAGCGGACGCCGGAAGCGAAGCTGCGGATCCGCACGGGAATCTACCGGGTATCTTCAGACTGTCTCAGCGCGGCGGAGGCGATTGATGCGGCGAATTTTGCGCGTAAACAGGTGCGGGATCACTCCGCAAGGACGGTTATCCTTTACAATGAAGAGATGGGAAAGCGTCAGAACTTTGAAAATGAGATGGTAGACGGGATGGATACGGCACTGCGGGACGGGCAGTTCTGTGTGTACCTCCAGCCAAAGTTCTCGCTGGAGACCGGGGAGATCCAGGGAGCGGAGGCCCTGATTCGCTGGCACCGGGAGGACGGAGAGGTTCTGACTCCGGATATGTTTGTGCCCCTGTATGAGGCAAATGGACGGATTGTGGAGCTGGACTTCTATGTGATCGAGGAGGTGGCGTCTTTCCTGGCAAGGATGAAGCGGCTGGGACGTCCCCTGTACCCGATTTCGGTCAATGCTTCTGTTCTGCACGCTACGGACGGGGAATCCGTGAGAAAGTACCGGGAGATTCTGGACCGCTATGAGGTGGACTGCTCGCTGGTGGAGATCGAACTGACGGAGACTGCCACGGTGACCAACTATGAGAATGCCAGACGGCTGTTCCGGCAGCTTCAGGAAGAGGGATTCCATACAGCCATGGACGATTTCGGAGCCGGATATTCGGTACTCAACATGATCATCGATGTTCCGGTGAATACGGTCAAGCTGGACCGGGTCTTCATCTCCAACTGTGAGAATACCAGCAAGGGCGTGCTGTTTTTACAGCAGGTCATCAAGATGATCCGCAATATGGGATATCAGGTGCTGTGCGAAGGGGTGGAGACCGTGGAGCAGGTGAAGATTCTTCGGGAGGCGGGATGTGAGATGGGACAGGGATTTCTGATCTCCAGACCGGTGCCCCTTGTGGAGTTTGAGAAGATGGTGTACGGGGAGCAGAAGCCTATACCGGCTCCTGCAGCTCCTTCCACACCTGATTAAAATAATGAGAGAATTCCGGTGCGTTTCTGCGCTTCAGCGGAGTATTGTATTCCGGCGCGAAGGCAACGGGCAGGATGGATTTTACCTGACCGGGGCGGCTGGAGAGAATCAGAATCCGGTCGGCCACGCTGATGGCTTCTGCCAGATCGTGGGTGATCAGGACCGCGGTTTTTCCGGTGCTGCGGATGATGGTGCTGATGTCATCGCAGACGGAGAGACGTGTCTGATAGTCGAGGGCGGAGAATGGTTCATCGAGAAGCAGCAGGTCCGGTTGGACTGCCAGGGTGCGGATCAGTGCCGCCCGCTGCCGCATGCCGCCGGAGAGCTCGGAGGGACGGGCAGACTGAAAGTCGGCCAGTCCGTAGGTGCGAAGCATTTCCGACAGATGGTTTCGGCTCTTGGGATTCAGCTTTTTCTGGATTTCCAGTCCGAGAGCGGCATTGCCGTAGATGGTGCGCCACTCAAACAGGTGATCTTTCTGCAGCATGTACCCCACACCGGCACCGGAGCTTCGGATGGGGATGCCGTCGATCAGCACGGAGCCTTCCTCCGGTTCCAGCAGACCGGAGAGCAGGGAGAGAAGGGTGGACTTGCCGCAGCCGGAGGGACCGACCACAGCAAGGAACTCACCGACAGCTACAGAAAAAGATATATGGGAAAGGGCCGGGGTCTCTCCGTCCGGGGAATGGTAGGAGAAACTGACACCGCAGACTTCCAGCTTGGGTTTCATGGAGGACCTCCTGAGAGTTCTATAGAATTAGAGTATGAAGTGCATAGAGAGAACGTGAGTTGCTTAAGAAGCGCCACGACAGACGACCGGCAGAGATTGTTCTGCCGGTCGTCTTAGATTGCATCTCCCATGAACATTGTAAAGGCAGCAGTCACCAGAAGCTGCTCCTTTTCGTCGGAGATTGTTACTTGATTAACAGTTGTTTTTCTTCCTTTGTGGATGGCGTTTGCCTCCACATAGATGGTGCCGGTGTTGACGGCACGCAGAAAATTGATACTGCTGCACTGGGTCACATTGGTTCGCTCCAGGGCATATGCGGACATTCCGGAAGCGATATCGCACAGACTGAATAAAAAGCCTCCGTGGGCGTTTCCGTAAAAATTCAGCGTGTCCGGCAGGACTTCAACAGATAATTTTGCGTGTCCTGGCGCGATTTCCAGCAATTTCACCCGTTCTGTGCCGTGAATTGCCTGAATGTGGCGCAGGATACCTTCCATAATTTCAGGTCTCATGAAGTATTTCCTCCTTCTGTTTTCCTGTACAATATAGCATTCTGCATATCCGGATTCAACCCCAAAACAGATTGATAGGATTTAGCTATTGATTCGCGCACAAAGCGCGGACAGCGCCGATTGGTAATTTTGTATGGCATAAGCTATAATAAGACTATCGAAATTGTTAAAAAAATATTTAACAATAAAAGTAAATTTATCAAAGGAGGAGTTAACATGAGCAAATTAACCAACGAAGAATTCCAGGCTTACTTGAAACAGATTCGTGAACTGGCAGAGGGGCCGCTTGAGGAAATTCAGAAAGAGGTAGAGGTTACCAACAAATTCCCGCAGGAATTCTACGATCTGGCAATTGAGAACAACTTATATCGCTGCTCTCTTCCGGAAGAGTACGGCGGATGGGGCTTGAACGAGCTTGAGATTCTGCAGGTACAGGAAGAGTTCTCCAGAGGACCGGGCGGAATGAGAATGCATCTGCACTATGCAATGGATTTAAACTGGAGAATCTTAGATGACTACGGCAGCGACGAGCTGAAAGCTGAGTGGATGCCGAAGTTCCAGGACAAGGAAGTATTTACCTGCTTCGCACTGACTGAAGCTACCGGCGGTACCGGCGCTGACTTACATACCACCGCAGTAAGAGACGGCGACAGCTACGTGTTAAACGGTGAGAAGACCCTGATCTCCCACACCGACTGCTGTGAGTTCGCATATGTAATCGCTGTAACCAATCCGGAGTCCGACAAGAACGACAGACTGTCCGCATTCTTCGTACCGCTTGATGCACCGGGATTTGAAGTAATCAACATGCCGCACATGATGGGCTGCCGCGGTGCAGGTCACGGCGATCTGAAGTTCACCAACTGCCGCATCGACAAGAAGTATCTGCTTGGCAAAGAGGGACAGGGCCTTGAGATTGCAATGCACTCCTTATCCGTATCCCGTGCTCACATCGCAGCTTCCAACCTGGGTATGGCACAGAGAATGTTAGAGCTGTCCTTACAGTATGCTGCTGACCGTGTAACCTTCGGCAAGCCGATCGGAACCCGTCAGGCTATCCGCTGCAAGATCGCTGATATGTCCATGATGGTACACGCTCTGCGCTGCATGGTATATGACTTCGCAAAATCCTATATGGAGAACCCGACCGGCGAGTACATCGAGGAGAAGGCTGCTATGTGTAAGCTGTACAGCATCGATACCACCAGAAGAGTCAGCGACGAGATGCTGGAGATCTTCGGCGGCGTAGGCTACTTCGAAGACTGCAAGTACGGTCCGGTTGAGAGACTGTATCGTGACTGCCGCGCAATGTGGTTAGAGGAAGGTGCTCCGACTGTTCAGAGAATCACCATTTCCAGAAATACCATCAAACATGGCGCAAAGATGGAATATGTACTGTAATATTTGACAATAAAGGTCATCAGGTTCGAACTGGACCTGATGGCCTTTTTCAACAAATGGAGGAATGATCGTGAAACCATTAGAAGGCGTAAAAGTTGTAGATTTAACCACATATCTGGCTGCTCCGACCACGGTTCGTGTACTTGGTGAGTGGGGAGCTGACTGTATCAAGATCGAGTCCCACAAGGGCGATCCGGCAAGAACTCAGGGCGCTGTGTTCAACATGCCCTTTACCGATGACGAGAACCTGGCATTTGATGTTGCAAACTTAAATAAGAAATTTATCACTCTGAACTTAAAATCCGAGAAAGGTTTGGAGATCTGCTATAAATTGCTGGAAGAGGCTGACGTGTTCGTCACCAATACCAGAAACAAATCCCTGGTAAAGCTGGGACTGGACTATGACACATTAAAAGAGAAATTCCCGAAACTGATCTTTGCTCAGGTTCTTGGCTACGGCGAGAAGGGACCGGAGAAGGACACTGCAGGATTTGACGTTACCTGTTACATGGCAAGAGGCGGCGTATTCGGCACCACCGTAAACCGCGGCGATGCCCCGATGATCCCGACCAACGGCTTTGGCGATTTCCAGGTATCCATGGCTCTGGCTTCCGGTATCTGTGCAGCTCTGTACCGCAGAGAGAAAACCGGCACCGGCGATAAGGTGACCATCGGTCTGCACCATGCGGCTGTATACGCACTGAGTACAGGCATGATTTCCGCACAGTACGGCAATCAGTATCCGAAGAGCCGTAAGGAAGTTCCGAACCCGTTCAACAACGTATTCCGCACCAAAGACGGCAAGTGGGTATGCATCTGCTGTCCGGAGTATGACCGCGATTATGCGAAGATGTTCACGCTGCTTGGCTGCCCGGAGATGCTGGAGAAAGAACAGTATAAGCACTGTGCTGATGTGAACAACAATCACTTAAATAAAGAAGTTACTGATGTACTGGATGAGGCAATCGCCAAGATCAACCGTGCAGACCTGATGGCTATGCTGAAAGCAAATGATATGCCCTGTGAGGCTGCTTACGAGCCGTTGGATATCTATGAGGATGAGCAGGCATGGGCCAATGATGTGCTGACAAAGATTCCGTATCCGTCAGGCGGCAAGATCATGCCGACCAACCCGGTGAACTTTGAATCTCTTGGAAAGCCGGAATACGTGATCGGCGGTTCTCAGGGTGCACATACCATCGAGATCATGAAGCATTTAGGCTACGGCGATGCTGAAATCGAGGAGATCATCGCATCCGGTGCTGCTGAAGGCGAGACCAAACTTAGAAAGCTGTAAGACCATAGAAAGGGGAAAGGTGAAAATAACATGAGCTTACTTTACACCGAGGAACAGAAAGCGCTGCTTGCTCTGGTTAGAGAGATGGCAGAGAACGAGATTAAACCCCACGTAAAAGATGCAGACGAGAAGGGCGAGTGCCCGAGAGAGCTGTTCAAGTGGGGATTCGATATGGGACTTCATATGCTGGAGATTCCGGAAGAGTACGGCGGAACCGGACTCAGCTATGAGACCACCGCAATGATTTTTGAAGAGCTGGCTAAAGTGGACGCAGGTTACGCGATTACCTTCGTAACCACCTTCGTGGCACTGAGAAATGTAATCCTGGCCGGCACCAAGGAGCAGGGACAGTACTTCGCGGATAAGATCGCACCGGGTGCATTTGCGGGCTTTGCACTGACCGAGCCGAACGCAGGTTCCGATCCGGCAGCAATGCGTGCAACCGCAGTGAAGGACGGCGACGAGTACATCTTAAACGGCACCAAGACCTTCATCACCAACGGCGCTCTGTCTGATGTATTTGTAGGATTCTTCAAGACGGATCCGGCAGCTGGTCACAGAGGCATTTCCGCATTTATCGTAGATGCAGATGCTCCCGGCGTAACCGTAGGCGCACACGAGAATAAGATGGGTCTGCGCCTGTCTAATACCACCGACCTGATTTTTGAGAACGTTCGCGTAAAAGCTTCCGCCATGGTAGGTCCGGAAGGCAGCGGCTTCAAGCTGGCACTGAACGCGCTGAACTTATCACGCGCATTTGTGGCAACGCTGGCAGTTGGAATCATGCAGCGCGCGCTGGATGAGTCCGTGAAGTACGCAAAGGAGAGAAAACAGTTCAACACTCCGATCATCAAATTCCAGATGGTTCAGCAGATGTTAGCTGACATGGCAATCAAGGTAGAGGCTTCCAGATGTCTGGTGAACAACACCATGAGAATGATGGATCAGGGAATCATGGTTCAGAAGGAAGGCTCCATCTGTAAGACCTTCGTATCAGACTGTGCACAGGAGGTAACCTCCAATGCCGTTCAGATTTTCGGCGGATATGGATACAGCAAAGAATATCCGGTAGAAAAGCTGATGCGTGACTGCAAGGTATTCCAGATCTTTGAGGGCGCAAACCAGATTCAGAGAATGACCATCGCTAACGTATTAGACAAAGAGTACAAATAAGAGTCGGGAGGAAGAAAGATGAATATCGTTGTTTGTATAAAACAGGTTCCTGATACGACCGAGATCAAAATCGATCCGGTAAAGAACACCCTGATCCGTACCGGCGTTCCGAGTATCATGAATCCTTTTGATAAAAATGCACTGGAGACCGGTCTTTCCCTGAAGGATCAGTACGGCGGCAAGGTGACCGTCATTTCCATGGGACCGCCGCAGGCAAAAGCAGTGCTGCGGGAAGCTCTGGCTATGGGCGCTGACGAGGCATTTCTGGTTACTGACCGCGCATTCGGAGGTTCCGATACCTATGCAACCAGCTACATCCTGTCTCAGGCAATCAAAAAAATCGGCGCTTACGACATCATCCTGGGCGGCAAGCAGGCAATCGACGGTGATACCGGCCAGACCGCTCCGAGTATCGCAGAGCATTTAGGAGCAACCAGACTGACCTACGTGCTGGATATGAAGGTGGAAGGCGACAAGGTCATCGCAAGACGTCAGGTAGAGGAAGGCGTGGAAGTGATCGAGACCAGATTCCCGGTACTGTGCACCGCTACCAAGGAGAGCAACAAGCCGAGATACGCTACCGTAAAAGGCGTAATCAGTTCCCTGAAAGCGGAGATCGGCCAGATCACCCTTGCAGATCTTCCGGATTCCGATACCACCAAGATGGGCTTAAAGGGTTCACCGACCAAGGTAAAGGCAACCTTTACACCAAAGAGAACAGCAAACTGTGTAAACATCGAAGGCAACAGCCCGCTTGAGGTGGCTGGTTCTCTGATCGGCAAACTGGTCGAGGCAAAAGTACTTTAAAGGACGGCAAAAGGAGGTCGCGAGAGATGAGTTTTGATACATGTAAAGACGTATGGGTATTTATCGAATGCTTCCAGGGCCAGCCGAAAAGCGTAGGTCTCGAGCTGCTTGGTCAGGGACGGAAACTGGCAGACGGCCTGAAGCAGGATTTATGTGCGGTTGTCATCGGCAAAGACGTTGACACAGCAATCAAAGAGGCCGGCGCATACGGCGCAGACAAGGTCTACGTGGTAAAAGGCGACGAGTATGAGAATTATTCCGCAGACGGATACGGCAATGTATTCTTAAAGCTGTGTGAGAAATATGATCCCAACACCATCCTGGTTGGTGCTACCGTAAACGGCAGAGATTTAGGCTCCAAGATCGCAGTCAGCCTGCGCACCGGCCTGACTGCAGACTGTACCGCACTGAGCGTAGAGGAAGAGACCGGCAACGTAGTCTGGGAGAGACCGGCATTTGGCGGTAACTTATACGCACAGATTCTGTGCAGCGAGACCAGACCGCAGATGGGTACCTGCAGACCGGGCGCATTCAAGAAGCCGGAGAGAAACGACGCTAATCAGCCGGAGATCATCGTGGAAGAGATCCACACCCCGGCAGAGGAGATTCGCACGAAGGTTATTGACTTCATCAAGGCATGTGAGGACAACGACATGAGACTGGATGAGGCAGATGTGATCGTATCCGGCGGACGCGGCATGAAGAATGCCGAGAACTTTGCCATTTTAAAAGAACTGGCAGATGTGCTGGGCGGAACCGTAGGCTGTTCCAGAGCAGCTGTGGATGCAGGCTGGATGCCGCAGACCAAGCAGGTTGGACAGACCGGTTCTACCGTAACTCCGAAGATCTACTTCGCTTGTGCAATCTCCGGTGCGGTTCAGCACGTAGCCGGCATGAGCGGTTCCGGCACCATCATTGCCATCAACAAGGATGAGACCGCACCGATTTTCGAAGTAGCAGATTACGGTATCGTAGGAGATGTATTTGAGATTGTACCTGCTCTGGTGAAGGAACTGAGGGCCAGACAGCAGGGCTGATCCCAAATCCACAGGAGACGGGATATGTTTGAAGAAAAGAAAATCAACCCTGAACAGAGAGAACGTTATCTGAGTAAGGGATACTGGACAGATCAGACACTTTATGACTGCTGGAAAAGGGCTGTAGAAGCTTATCCGGACCGTGAATATGTAGTGGATGACCGTGGTTACCGGTATACCTATCGCCAGATGGATGAGGCCGCTGCAAGAGTGGCGGCTTTCCTCCATCAAAGCGGCGTAAGGGCAGGGGATGTGGTATCGTTCCAGCTGCCAATCTGGAGCGAATTTGTCATGATGATGGTTGCCTGCTTCCACTTGGGAGCCGTGATCCATCCCATCGCCATGTCCTATGAGGAAGCGGAACTGATTCGGAGTATGAATACCACAGAGTCGAAAGCCTATGTAGGCCCGACTTTTTTCCACAAGACAGATTATGAGAGCAGAATCATGGCAGTGAAGGACCGGATTCCGACTCTGAAAGCCGTGGCGCTGATCGATTATGTGAAGCCGGCAGAGAGCGGATGCATCACGCTGCAGAAGATTCTGGAGACGTATGAGCCGCTGGCCCCGGAAGACCACGGGCAGACCGGGCAGGATATCGCATTGATTCTGTGTACTTCCGGAACCACCAGCGGAACCAAGGGCGTGCTGCTGACTCATGATAATATCCGGTACAGCGAGGATACCTTTAACCGGGAGCTGGGACTGGATAAGGACGACATCATGTTCATGCCGGCGCCGCTCAATCATGCGACCGGATTCCATCACGGGCTGATTGCACCGATGCTGTTGGGAGCCAAGGTGGTCCTGCAGCAGAAGTACCAGTGCCGGGAAGCCATCAATCTGATGAATCGGGAGAAAGTCACCTATTCCATGGGCGCGACTCCGTTTATCTATGATATTCTCCGGGAACTGGAGGCGGGTGGAGGAGAGCTTCCGTATCTGAAGTTCTATCTCTGCGGCGGTGCGCCGGTACCGGGATATATGGTGCAGAAGGCATGGCGGTTCGGAATTCTTCTGTGTGAAGTCTATGGCTCTACAGAGAGTGTTCCTCATGTGTTTGTGAGACCGTCGGAGGCGCTGGATCTGAACGGCACCACATCAGGACGGACTATGGAAGGGATTGAGATCCGGGTGGTGGACGATGACGGCAACGATGTGCCCATCGGAACGCCGGGGGAGGAGCTGTCAAGAGGGCCGCAGGTGTTTGTGGGATATCTGAAGGCAAGAGAGATTACCGACAGTGCCCTGGACGATGAGGGCTGGTTCCATAGCGGAGATCTCTGCGTGATGGATGAACATGGCAATATTCACATTATCGGCAGAAAGAAGGATATGATCGTCCGCGGTGGTGAGAATCTGAATTCCAACGAGATCAATGACAACCTGGAAGGCTGTCCGGGGATTGGAGACCACACGATCATCGGAATGCCCGATGACCGGCTTGGTGAGCGAATCTGTGCTTTTGTAGTACCGCGTCCGGGCGCGGAGGGACTTACGCTGGAAGCTGTGACCGGCTGGCTCAGGGAACGGGGCGTGCCGAAGCGCTTCTGGCCGGAACGCCTGGAGCTGATTGACCGCATTCCTCATACGGGAAGCGGCAAGGTAAAGAAATATCTGCTGAAGCAGGAACTGGAAAAACGAATGAAAGGTTAAGCAGGAATGATTGAGCAGACATTTGGACCGAGAAGGTGTCGTGATACACGCAAGCCTCTGGCAAACCAGTGTCCGGATGTAGTGTTCTACCGCTGCAGGGAGTGCGGTGCACTGTTCCCTGTGACCGGTGGACAGGCGCTGGAGGAGAAGGAGATCCTGTGCTGCGGACAGATGACCGAGAAGCTGGAACCGAGGGACGCGGATTCCGTGAGGGACATTCTGGACGTGACATATCAGATCGTTGGAGGCTACAACGATAATGCCGTGAAGGTCGCCTGGAAAATGGGTTCATTTAAGCGGCATCCGGAATGGATCTATTTGAAGACCTTTACCGGCGGGTATCTGAAATATGTAATGGATACCAAGCGTTCGCCGATGGTATTTGCACTGGCGGACACGGATGCATTTGCATACTGTGATGAGGACCCGTGCCTGGAATGTGTATTCCGGTGCAAGAGGGGATTTATCATCTACGTTTATGACAGGGAGACCGGGCTGATTGAGGTTCCGCTGGACAAGATGAACGCCCAGTGGCAGACCGGTGCAAAAAACAAACAGAACTGAATCAAAAACTAAATCAATGGGGGTATTGATATGGGAAATTCAGTAACAAATTCAAGTAACAGGGTTGACTGGAAGACGGTGCTGGTGTTTGTATCCATCGCATTCAGTTCCCAGTGTGGCGGCGGCTTCGCGTCAGGCTCCACACCATGGACTTATTTCTTCCGCAATACAGGTTTTTATGGCATGCTTCCGGTTGTAGTACAGCCGTATTTCTGCCTGTTCATGCCGCTTGTTGTAGCAGCAATCAACTGTTTTATCATCTATTTCTTCATGAAATTCGCAATGGATTTCAGGACCTTTGACTATGGCAACTTCCTTGCAAAGTTCGGTTCCCGCTTCATGGGCGGTATTTTTGCAAAACCGATGCAGTATATCTATGAGTTCAACTTCAACTGGCTGTTGATCGTGTGTATGGCGCTTGCCTATTCCACATCCGGTTCCGCGCTGGAGGAGCTTACCGGTATTCCGTACCTGTTCTCGACACTGATCATCGGCGTAATCATGTTCGTGCTCTGCATGAAGGGAACGGAGCTGGTCCGCAAGAACGCCGTGTTTATGAGTGCCGTAATCTTCATCGCTCTGGTTGCGGTTCATGTTCCGAATATCCTGTTCAATGTGACCTCAGGACGTCTGTCCACAGAGCTTGGCGTGATGGCGCAGCAGATGAATACGGATATTGCGGCAGGCGCAGGAAGCTTCATCAAGTATCTGCTGGTTGCTCTGTGCTGGGCCTACATTTTCTCAGGTCAGAACCTGGCCGGCTTTGGCGCTTACGTGAACCATGCACAGCTGTTTACCAACAAGAAGACACTGCGCTGGGCTGTAATCCTCTCTGTGATCGCCAACTGGGCATTCCTGGAAATGAACGTGATCAACCTGGCTTCCAACTATTCCGCAGTCTATGACGGCTGGTCCAACGGGCGTGCCGTATATACGATTCTGGTGGTGCAAAACGGTGTTGGTTCCGGCGCACTGAAGGCAGTCCTTCTGACGCTGATCACAATCGCAATCTTCTTTGCTACGATTTCCACGGCAATCAACTATGCTCAGGGCTTCAATGACCGGATCCTGAACTGGTATCAGAAGAAGAAAAATGAGGATCCGAAGGTATCAGCAGAAAAACGCAACAAACGAGGCGCGATTTTAACTCTGATTTATGTTATAGTTACATGGGCGGTATCTCAGATGGGTCTGACTGCACTGGTGTCCAAGGGACTTACCTTTGCATCCATCATCACGCTGTTTACCCTGATCTTCCCGACCATCATCAATGTGGTGATCAAGTGGCCGGATGCAGATTACGATAAGCTGAAAAAAGAGTCCTGAGTCTGCGGAACACTTACAAATCTACATAACTAGGAGGAAATAATATGTTATCTGGAATTGGTTTGATCATTGCCATAGCTGTCATGATATTCATGATCGTCAAGGGCGTGGATATGATCACGACGGCGATTGTTACAGCATCAATCATTCTTTTAACCAGTGGGCTTGACTTCTGGGATGGTATCCTGAACACCTTCTCCGTAGGTGCGGGCGGATTCGTCAATTCCTGGTTCATCATCCTGGCACTGGGCGGCATCTTCGGTGAGCTGGTGAACCGGACCGGTCTGGCTACCAAGATTGCAAAGTCTTTGTCCAACGCACTGGGGGCAAAGCGGGTGGGCCTGATCATGATGATCTGTACCTTCTTCATCACCCTGCTTGGCATTAACGGTTATATCATGGTATTCGTACTGT
Organism: Eubacteriales bacterium; assembly: GCA_030536555.1. Taxonomy (GTDB): domain Bacteria; phylum Bacillota; class Clostridia; order Lachnospirales; family Lachnospiraceae; genus Brotaphodocola. Next base: position 68,273 of record JAUNPU010000007.1, read on the forward strand.
ACCCGATCGCAGACAGCCTGCTTCGTGAGAACAAGATGGACCGTCGTCTGCTGCCGTTCTTAATGATCTGCGGCGGCGCGAATGCAAACAGCTTTGCATTCTCCATGGATATCTGTAACGTACTTCCAAGTAACTTTTTCGGAACATCCCTGGGTGTTGCACCGGGTCTGTCCGTAGTGTTCTCTGTGATTACCTGTACCTGCTATGTAATCTACTTCAACTATGCACAGAAGAAGAGCATGCAGAAGCACAGCGAGAAAGAGCTGCTTGACATGTACAAGGATATCAACGTGGTTATGTCCGATGACGAGCTTCCGAATCTGGTATTATCCGTTCTGCCGTTTGCGGTAGTACTGATCACGGTAGTGGCAACTACCAGCATGGGCACTTCCACCAGCCTTGCAGCCGCACTGCTTGTGGGTGTTGTGATCATCATTGTGACTCAGTTTAAAAAGCTGAAAGATTTAAAGGCAATCATCAAGTCAGGTTCTACCTCCGGTCTCAGCACCATGCTGACTGTGGCAGCAGTGATCGGTCTGTCCAAGGTCCTGACCATGGCTCCGGCCTTCGAGGTAGTAAAACAGGCTGTGCTGAATATCTCCCTGCCGCTGTACTTTAAGGCATGGGTAGGCACCATGGTCTGCGGCGCACTGACCGGTTCCGCAATCACTGCAGAGACGCTGTTCATGGAGAGCTTCGGAGAAGCATTCCTGGCACAGGGCGCCAATGTGAACGCACTGCATCGTATCGTTGCAGAGGCTGGTATCACCCTGAACAAGCTGCCGAACGCATCACCGGTTATCATGGAGACCTCTGTATGTAAGTGTACGCTGGCAGAGAGCTACAAGCACGTTGTAATCGGCTCTGTGATTCCGTGTATCTTCGCAGGCTTCGTGATCACCCTGATGGCAACCATGGGTCTGATTTTCTAATCCGATTAAAATAAGACATAAAAAGATGTCCGGGCAACCGGGCATCTTTTTATGTCCTGGGATTCTGTCAGATATTCTGCTGTACGAAATCACGGAAGTCCTGCACCACCTTTGGCATGAAAATCCGGTCGTTGCTGACCATATAGATGTCCCGCGTCTGGATGGGATGGGCAATCTCGATAATCTTGACATCCAGGCTGGACAGGATCTCAATCTCAGGAAGCACGGTAATGCCGAAATTTCGTGCCACCAGCCCGGCAGCCACCTCATCCTCCACAGTCTCGTAGGCAATCTGCGGTCGCTTTCCGATCTGGTTGAACAGCTTCTCCACCTCATACCGGAGACCGGAGGATTCCGCAAAATAGACGTAAGGGTAGGGCAGTGTCGCCTCTAAGTCGACGGAGTCATACATAGCCAGCGGGTGCTGTCTGGGGACGATCAGCACCATCTTCTCCCGGCGTACCGGCACAGAGGTAAGACCGGATTCAATCTGGGGTCTGGAGCTGAATACCAGATCATAATGGTGGGAGGTCAGCTCCTCAATCAGCTTCTGCGTTACCTCCGTCTGGAAGGTGAAGTGAATCTCCCTGTCCGGGTTGGCTTTCAGAAATTGTTCCGCCAGCCGTGGAATGAACTGGACGCCCAGAGGTCTTATGAAACCCAGGCGGATCAGTCCCTCGCCCCTGGCTCCCCGCTGCAGCATCTCGGTTCCGTCATCCAGCGTCTTCAGGGCGCTTTCGGCGCAGCTTAAGAACTGCTGGCCAAAGGCCGTCAGCTCCGTATTCTTCCCGGTTTTCTCAAACAGCGGAACCCCAAGCTCTTCTTCCAGCCTGGCAATAGCATGGCTGAGGCTGGGCTGAGTGATGTAAAGCTGTTCTGCAGCCCGGGTGTAATGGTGGGTGTGGGCCAGGACCACAAAGTATTTCAAATGTGTCAGATTCATAGAGGCTCCTTCTACACGGTGAACAAGTATTATAGATAAAATCTATTATAACATGAAAATAATTGATTTGAATATATGAATTTGCAGAGATATAATAAAGACAGAAGATAAGTAATATAAATCTTCCGGATTTCCAATATTACAATCGTTGCTCCACAGGTGTCGTTCCCAGCTGTGGAGCAGCTAACCCCCAATTCATTCTGGCATTGATCGCAAAAAAATTCCTGATTATGAATCGAATATCAGTCCGGCAGGTTCAGGCAGTTTGCTATCATAAAGTTGGCAAAGGCTTCCACTGCAGAAGTGACGAAATTCTTTTTGCTGTACAGCATGTAGATCATTCGGGTATCCCTTGGTACATCGGTTAAGTGAATCTTGTGCAGGTTATCAAACTGCTTCAAAAACGGTGTGTCGGCACAGATGGCTACCTTGGAGGACTTGCTGATGCGTCCGCCGATGGGAATCTCATTGTCGTAAGAGTAGGCGGCCTCGATGCCGTGTGCCTTCAGAAGGTCACGGATGATCTTTCCAATGGGAATGGTGTCCTGATAGGTGGTCAGCGTGTAGTCCTTAAGCTCTGACAGCGCCATGGAAGTACGGTCAGCCAGCGGGTGGGTGTTCCGCACGATAGCGATCAACTCCTGGTGGGTGATGGGGACAAAGACCAGATCGTCCATGTGTTCCACCACGGAACCAAAGCCGATGTCATACTTGCCGGAAGACACACCCTGTGCAATCTCGATGGACATACCCTGGTAGATGTTGAAGTTGGCCATGGGATTCTTCTCACGGTACAGGTCCAGAGAGTCAGGCAGGAAGTCTCCCATCAGTGTAGGGATACATCCGATGTCGATGGTGCCGCTGATGTGTCCGGACTTCTCTTTGATCAGTGCGATGCCGTGCTCCAGGATGCTCAGAGATTCGCATACATACTGATAGAACTCGCTTCCATACTTGGTCAGTTCGATATTACGCCCTTTTTTCTGGAACAGAGATACTCCGAGTTCCTTCTCCAGAGAGGAGATGGAATCACTGAGGCTGGGCTGGGTAATGTAGAGCGCCTTTGCAGCCTCCGTGTAATGCTGCACTTCGGCCAGTTTTCGGAAATAATACAATTGCGGTAAATTCATATCATCCCTCCAATTGGTCTGTGGTTTAGGTTACAAAAAGTATTATACAGGATTGCATGAAGAAATGCCAGTCGAATTCGAGAAAATTGTGGTTTTTTTGTCAAAGATTGCTGAAAATTGCCGGGGATTCCATTTGACATTTGCAGGTAAAGTTCTTAAAATGGAGATAACAGGGAAAATTGCAGGCGGAATGCCCGCAGTAAAAGAGGGGGTTGACATGCAGGAGATTTTACACAACATTTTTCTGGAGACAATTACTTATTCCAATCGCCATATGAGTCCGAGAAATCTCTGGATCGTGAAGCAGGAGGGGCGCAGCCTGATGGTGGACACCTCCTTTCAGTTTGCCAGAGACTGGTCGGTCATCCAGAATATGGTGAAGCAGCTTGGGATTGCATATAAGGATCTGGATGTATTCATCACCCATGACCATCCGGATCATTCCGGTCTGGCACCGGAGCTGGAAGAGCTGGGGGCGCGGATTCTGATGAACCCGGAGGAGACCAGGAGGCGGGCAGATCTGTTCCACAGTTACCTGGTAGACGAGAAGGCGCGTATCGACAACCTGCGCACCGTCGGTGTGACGAAGGAGGATACGCCGGAGGTGTATGATACGTTTATGGCATACACCAACCGGGCATTTGAAGAGCTGACGGGAAAGCAGGACTTTAGCTATACGCCGGTGCATCCGGGGGAGGTGCTTTCCTATGGGGAGTATGAGTTCGAGGTGGTTTCGCTAAAGGGACATACCTTCGGGCAGTGCGGGCTGTATGAGCCGAAGCACAGGCTGCTGTTCTGCGGGGATCAGATCATGACGACGATCGTTCCCATTGTGGGAAGTCAGCACACGGATATGAAGCTTTTAAGCAGCTACATGCAGTCTCTGGGAGAAATGAAGCATCGATATGCGGACTGTATGTTCCTGCCCTGCCACTACGGACCGATCGATGACGTGGAGAAGGAGGCAAACCGGATCATCCTGGGATATCTGGACAAGTGCGATATCATGAGGCGGGTGCTGGAGGAGAGCGGACAGGCGCTGACCACCCGGGATGTGGGCGTGCGGGCCTACGGCAGGAGCCAGGGGCCGCCGGATTATCAGCATTTTGCATCCTGTACCCAGATCTGGGCGAAGACATTTTCCTGTATGGAGTACATGTACGAGCAGGGATTTGTGGAGCGATTTGAGCGGGATGGCATTATTTACTGGAAAACCCCTTGCAATTAGCATAAGCAGGTGGTATAATGGACACGATAACATGATAGTATGAATAGGATGAGAGTGGACTTCCAAGTCCACTCTCAATTTTATGTTGCTATGCATACGGGAGAGAAGGTCCGTAAGACTTTCCGCCCGGAAAGCTTATTCATCGGAACAGTACACAAGTGAGGTGAGAGCATGACAAGAAGAGAAGAGTACGAATCCAGAACAGAGAAGTTCCTGCTTCCGGTTCTTGATGAGCATCAGTTTGAGCTGGTGGACGTGGAGTATGTGAAGGAAGCCGGCAACTGGTATCTGCGCGCCTACATTGACAAGGAAGGCGGCATTACCGTGGATGACTGCGAGGTGATCAGCCGGCTCTTAAGCGACTGGCTGGATAAGGAGGACTTCATCCAGGACAGCTACATTATGGAGGTGAGTTCTCCGGGGCTTGGAAGACCCCTTAAGAAAGACAAGGACTTTGAGCGGAGCCTGGGAGATGAGGTGGAGATCCGGTTATTCAAGGCACGCAACAAGCAGAAGGAATTTACGGGTATCTTAAAGTCTTACGATAAGGAGAACGTGACCATCGAGACAGAGGACGGCACGGAGGAGACCTTTGCACGGGCAGAGCTGGCACTGATCCGGCTGGCTTTCGACTTTTAGCTGATGCAGGCGGCAGACCGGATTCGGGGGCTGCTGCCACAACGAACGAAACGGGAATTGTTTTAGGAGGATAAAACCATGAATAAAGAGTTAATTGAAGCGCTGGAAGTGCTGGAGAAGGAGAAGAACATCAGCAAGGCTACCTTACTGGAAGCGATTGAGAACTCTCTGCTGACTGCCTGCAAGAACCATTTTGGCAAGGCGGACAACGTGAAGGTTGTCATCAACCCGACCACCGGCGATTTCTCTGTATATGCAGAGAAGGAGGTTGTGGAAGAGGTGGAGGATCCGCTGACCCAGATCTGTCTGGCAGAGGCGAAGCTGAAGAATCCGAAGTACTATCTGGGTGACATTGTACACTGCCCGATTGAGTCCAAGTCCTTTGGACGTATCGCAACCCAGAATGCGAAGAACGTGATTCTGCAGAAGATCCGCGAGGAGGAGCGCAGTCAGCAGTTCAACGAGTGGTACAGCAAGGAGAAGGATATCGTGACCGGTATCGTTCAGCGCTACTTAGGCAAGAACATCAGCATCAACTTAGGTCGTGTGGATGCCATTTTAAATGAGGCAGAGCAGGTGAAGACCGAGGTCTTCAAGCCGACCGAGCGCATCAAGGTGTATGTGCTGGAAGTTAAGGATACCCCGAAGGGACCGCGCATTTCCGTATCCAGAACCCATCCGGATCTGGTGAAGCGTCTGTTCGAGGAGGAGGTTGCAGAGGTGAAGGACGGCACCGTGGAGATCAAGGCCATTGCCCGTGAGGCAGGCTCCAGAACCAAGATTGCCGTATATTCCAACGATGCCAATGTAGATCCGGTGGGCGCATGTGTCGGCATGAACGGTGCCCGTGTAGGCTCCATCGTCAACGAGCTGCGTGGCGAGAAGATCGACATCATCACCTGGGATGACAACCCGGCATTCCTGATCGAGAACGCGCTGAGCCCGGCAAAGGTCATCTGCGTTGTGGCTGACGAGGAGGTGCGGGAAGCACAGGTTATCGTTCCGGATTACCAGCTGTCTCTTGCCATCGGCAAAGAGGGACAGAATGCAAGACTGGCAGCAAGACTGACCGGTTACAAGATTGATATTAAGAGCGAGACTCAGGCAAGAGAAATGGGTCTCTTCGAGGAGATGGGAATCGATTATCAGGAGGAAGGCGTCTACGATGACTTCCAGACGGATTTTGAGGTTTCCGCTTCTGATGAAAGCTACCAGACCGATGAGGTTTCAGACGAGACCGCAGAGTAAGTGACAGCTTCGGCGGCCGGGACAGCAGGAGAACGGCTGACAGGAAAACAGATAGGATGTGAGTAAATGGTGAATGGAAAGAAGGTTCCTCAGAGACAGTGTATCGGCTGTGGGGAGATGAAGAACAAGAAAGAGATGATCCGCATACTGAAGACTCCGGAAGGAGAATTCACGGTGGATGCGACCGGAAGGAAGAACGGGAGAGGCGCTTATATCTGTCCGTCCATGGACTGCTTTCAGAAGGCAGTGAAGGGAAGAGGGCTGGAGCGTTCCTTCAAGATGGCGATCCCGAAGGAAGTATATGAGACTCTGGAGAAGGAGATGGAGCAGCTTGGATAATACGCAGAAGATTATGAATCTGATCGGTCTTGCGACCAAGGCCGGAAAGACAGCCAGCGGAGAATTCTCCACGGAGAAGGCTGTAAAGTCCGGAAAAGCTCATCTTGTGATTGTATCCGCAGAGGCTTCGGACAATACGAAGAAGATGTTCACCAATATGTGCACGTACTATAAGGTTCCAATCTGTTATTTTGGCGGAAAAGGTGAGCTTGGACACGCGATGGGCAAGGAGATGCGGGCATCTCTGGCTGTTGTGGATGCAGGTCTTGCCAAAGCGATTCTGAAACAATTGAACTTGAATGGGAATATGATCGGAGGTAGTGAGTATGAGAGTAAGTGAACTTGCAAAAGAAGTAGGGAAGACGAGTAAGGAGGTACTGGATATCTTACAGAAAAATAATCAGGATGTGAAATCACATTCCTCTAATGTAAATGACGAACAGATCGGGATGGTAAAGCGTGGCGCAGGCGCTGCGAAGCCGTCTGAGAAGGCACCGGCAGAGGGAGAGGCACCGAAGAAGAAGATTGCGGCAGTATATCGTCCGCAGAACTCCCAGCAGAGACCGGCACGCCCGGCGAAACCGCAGGCACCGGCGCAGAGCGCAGGAGCAGCAAAGGCAGCAGCACCGTCACAGAGTGCACCGGCAGCAAAAGCACCGGAGACCGCAGCGAGACCGCAGGCACCGGCACAGGCTGGCGCAGCAGCAAGACCGCAGAATCCGGCTCAGACCGGCGCACCGGCAGCTCGTGAGGGCAGACCGGCACAGGGCGGCTACCAGGGCAATCGAGATAACCGCGACAGCCGTGACGGACGTCAGGGCGGCTATCAGGGTAACCGTGATGGAAGACCGCAGGGACAGGGCTTCGGCGGTCGTGACAACCGCGATGGACGTCAGGGCGGCTATCAGGGAGGCCGCGACAACCGTGATGGAAGACCGCAGGGACAGGGCTTTGGAGGCAACCGCGACGGACGTCAGGGCGGCTACCAGGGTAACCGCGACAACCGTGACGGAAGACCGCAGGGACAGGGCTTTGGAGGCAACCGCGACGGACGTCAGGGCGGCTACCAGGGTAACCGCGACAACCGTGACGGAAGACCGCAGGGACAGGGCTTTGGAGGCAACCGCGACGGACGTCAGGGCGGCTATCAGGGTAACCGCGACGGAAGACCGCAGGGTCAGGGCGGCTTTGGAGGCAACCGCGACAACCGCGACGGAAGACCGCAGGGTCAGGGCGGCTTTGGCGGCAATCGTGACGGACGCGGCCAGGGTCAGGGCGGCAGAAGAGATTCTGCACCGAAGAGCTACGATACGCCGTTGGCAACCAAGCCGTCAAGCAACCGTCCAAATAAGAATAACTACAAGAACGATCGTTTCAATAAGACCAAGATGGTAGAGGACGGCCCGAGAAACAAGGGTGGCAAGGTATCCAAGCATCCGTTCATCATGCCGCAGAAGCCGGTAGAGGAGAAGGTGGAGGAGACCGTAAAGGTAATCACCATTCCGGAGGTACTGACCATCAAGGATCTGGCAGATCAGATGAAGATGCAGCCGTCTGTCATCATCAAGAAGCTGTTCTTACAGGGTGAGATCGTGACCATGAACTCCGAGATCGACTACGAGAAGGCAGAGGAGATCGCCATGGAGTACGACATTCTCTGTGAGAAGGAGGAGAAGGTCGATGTGATCGCAGAGCTTCTGAAAGAGGAAGAAGAGGATGAGACCGATATGGTTACCAGACCGCCGGTAGTCTGCGTTATGGGTCACGTTGACCATGGTAAGACTTCCCTGCTGGATGCCATCCGTTCCGCCAATGTTACCTCCCGCGAGGCAGGTGGTATTACCCAGCACATCGGTGCTTATACGGTAGAGATCAACAATCAGCAGATCACCTTCCTGGATACTCCGGGACATGAGGCATTTACTGCAATGCGTATGCGTGGCGCACAGTCCACAGATATCGCAATCCTGGTTGTGGCAGCAGACGACGGCGTGATGCCGCAGACCGTTGAGGCAATCAACCATGCGAAGGCAGCCGGTGTCGAGATCATCGTTGCCATCAACAAGATCGACAAGCCAAGTGCCAACATTGACCGCGTAAAGCAGGAGCTGGCAGAGCATGAGCTGGTACCGGAGGACTGGGGCGGCAGCACCATTTTCGTACCGGTATCCGCACATACCAAGGAAGGTATTCCGGAGCTGCTGGAGATGATCCTGCTGGCATCTGAGGTGAAGGAGCTGAAGGCGAACCCGAACCGTAAGGCGAGAGGTCTTGTGATCGAGGCAGAGCTGGATAAGGGCAAAGGCCCGGTTGCCACCATTCTGGTACAGAAGGGTACCCTGCGTGTGGGCGACAATGTAACCGCCGGTCCGTGTTACGGTAAGGTCCGCGCCATGATGGATGACAAGGGCCGCAGAGTCAAGGAGGCCGGTCCGTCCATGCCGGTTGAGATCCTGGGCTTAAATGACGTTCCGGGTGCAGGCGATGTGCTGATGGCAACCGAGAACGAGAAAGAGGCAAGAAGTTACGCGGAGACCTTCATCGCAGAGAGCAAGAACAAGCTGCTTGAGGACACCAAGTCCAAGCTGTCTCTGGATGATCTGTTCAGTCAGATCAAGGCCGGCAACGTCAAGGAGCTGCCGCTGATCATCAAGGCTGACGTACAGGGTTCTGTGGAGGCTGTGAAGCAGAGTCTGGTGAAGCTGTCCAACGAGGAGGTTGTGGTCAAGGTGATCCACGGCGGTGTTGGTGCCATCAACGAGTCCGACGTGTCTCTGGCATCTGCATCCAATGCAATCATCATCGGCTTCAACGTGAGACCGGATGCAACCGCCAAGTCCATCGCAGAACGCGAGAAGGTGGACGTGCGCCTGTACCGTGTCATCTACCAGGCAATCGAGGATGTGGAAGCTGCCATGAAGGGCATGCTGGATCCGATCTTCGAGGAGCAGGTAATCGGTCACGCAATCGTGCGCCAGACCTTCAAGGCTTCCGGCGTTGGTACCATCGCAGGTGCATACGTGATGGATGGTAAGTTCCAGAGAGGCTGTTCCTGCCGTATCACCCGTGAGGGCGAGCAGATCTTCGAGGGCGCTCTGGCATCTCTGAAGCGCTTCAAGGATGATGTGAAGGAAGTGGCAACCGGCTATGAGTGCGGTCTGGTATTTGAGAAGTTCAATGACCTGAAGGAAGACGATATGGTAGAGGCATATACCATGGTCGAGGTTCCGCGCTAGGAAGCAGGAAGGAAATCATTTATGCGTAAAAACAGCATTAAAAATACAAGAATCAACATGGAAGTACAGCGGGAATTAAGCGAGATCATCCGCACGGAGATCAAGGACCCGCGGGTGACGGCAGCCATGACCACGGTAGTAGCCGTGGAAGTGACGCCGGACTTAAAGTACTGCAAGGCATATATCAGCGTTCTGGGCGATCAGGAGAAAGCCCAGGATGCGATCGTGGGTCTTAAGAGCGCGGTGGGCTATATCCGCCGCGAGCTGGCTCACCGGATCAACTTAAGAAATACCCCGGAGATCAGCTTTGTGCTGGATCAGTCCATCGAGTACGGTGTGAACATGTCCAGACTGATCGACGAGGTGACGAAAGATCTCAAGGACTGAGATTCTCATAAAAGAATGGAGTGATGCAGATGAGCAGATTATTGGAATTGGCACAGGAAGCGGAGAGCATTGCAATCCTGGGACATGTGCGCCCGGACGGAGACTGCGTAGGTTCCTGCCTTGCTGTCTGGAACTATCTGGAGGAACAGTATCCGGCAAAGGACATTCAGGTTTACCTGGAGAAGCCGCCGGTGAAGTTCAACTATCTGAAGCATTTTGATTCCATCAGTCAGGATGCACAGACCGGCAAATGCTACGATCTGTGCATCTGTCTGGACAGTGGCGACAAGTCCCGGCTGGGGGACTTTGTGGGATATCTTGATACGGCGAAGAAGAGCATCTGCCTGGATCACCATATCACCAACATGGGTTATGCGCAGGATAATATCGTTCAGGCGGACGCAAGCTCCACCTGTGAGGTCCTGTATTCGTCTCTGGAGCAGGAGCGGATCAGCAGAGCCGTGGCAGAGTGTATTTACACCGGTATCATCCACGACACCAATGTGTTCAAGAACAGCAATACCTCCGCCTACACCATGGAAGTGGCAGGACGGATGATGGAAAAGGGCATTGACTTTGGCCGGATCATTGACGAAAGCTTTTACCGCAAGACCTATGTGCAGAATCAGATCATGGGGCGGGCGGTGCTGGAGAGCGTGGTATTTCTGGACGGCAGATGCATTTTCAGCGTGGCACGCAAGAAGGATATGGACTTCTACGGAGTGGAAAGCTCCGATCTGGACGGCATTGTGGACCAGCTTCGGGTGACGGAGGGCATAGAGTGCGCGATCTTCATGTATGAGACGGAGAATCACATGTACAAGGTCAGCATGCGGTCCAATCATGTGGTGGATGTGAGTAAGGTGGCGTCCTACTTTGGCGGCGGCGGTCATATCCGCGCGGCAGGATGTACCATGAGCGGCAGTGTCCATGATGTGATCAACAACCTGTCGGAGCACATTGAGAAGCAGCTGGACGCAGCAGAAGACAGCCCGAAGGAGCAGGAAGCATAATGGATGGCATTATCAATGTCTATAAGGAAAAAGGATATACCTCTCATGACGTCGTGGCGAAGATGAGAGGTATTTTACGAATGAAGAAGATCGGTCACACGGGAACTCTGGACCCGGCGGCGGAAGGGGTACTTCCGGTCTGTCTGGGAAAAGGGACGAAGCTGTGTGACATGCTGACGGATAAGACCAAGACCTACCGGGCCGTGATGCTCTTAGGACAGGAGACAGATACCCAGGATACCACCGGTCAGGTGCTGGCTCAGTATCCGGTGACCGTGACCGGGGAGCAGGTGCGGGAGGCGGTGATGGGCTTTCTGGGACCTTACATGCAGGTTCCGCCCATGTACTCAGCGCTGAAGGTCAATGGAAAGAAGCTCTACGAGCTGGCACGTGCCGGCAAAGAGGTGGAGCGTCAGGCGAGACCGGTGGAGATTCTGGACATTCAGGTGGAAGCCGTGGACCTGCCAAGGGTGACCATGAGCGTCACCTGCTCCAAAGGCACCTACATCCGGACTCTGTGCTATGACATCGGCCGGAAGTTAGGCTGCGGCGGCTGTATGGAATCTCTGCTTCGGACCCGTGTGGACCGGTTCTGTCTGGAGGATGCGCTGACCCTGGCACAGATTGAGCAGCTTCGTGATCTTGGGCAGGTGGAGCAGCATGTGGTGCCGGTGGACGGCGTATTTGCGGACCTGCCGAAGCTTCGGATGAATGGGGCGGAGGGAGATAAGCTGGTACATAACGGCAATCCGTTTCCCACCGGTCAGGCGCTGTATGCGGCTGCAAGGGCTGCGGCAGATGCGGCGGAGACTGTGGCAGAGGTTGCGGCAGATGCGGTGGAGACTGTGACAGGAGCTGCAGCAGATGCGGCGGAGACTGTGACAGAGGTTGCAGAGGCTGCGGCAGTCGGAGAAGCAGATTGTCCGCGTTTTGTCCGTGTCCGTGTCTATGACAGCCAGGACCAGTTTATTGGAATTTACGAATATCAGGAAGAGAAGCAGCGGTACAAGCCGCAGAAAATATTTCTTGGAGGCAGCCAGTGATGCAGACTATAACCGGAACGAGAGAATTTCATATCGAGGAGCCAACGGTGGTGACCATCGGAAAGTTTGACGGACGCCACAAGGGGCATCAGAAGCTGCTCCGCCAGATGCTGGACATTCGGAAGCAGTACGGGTACCGTCTTGCAGTGTTCACCTTTGATATGGCACCGGCGCGGGTGGTGTCCGGGAAAGCCCAGACCGTCATCACCACCAATCAGGAGCGGCGCAACAACATGGCAAAAATGGGCGTGGACTATCTGGTGGAGTATCCATTTGACCAGTCAGTGGCTCACATGTCTCCGGAAGACTTTGTGGTGAAGATTCTGGTAGGCCAGATGCACGCAAAGGCTGTGGTGGCAGGACCGGACTGCAGCTTCGGCTACAAGGGAGCAGGCGGCGTGGAACTGCTGCGCCGACTGTCTTTGGAGTATGGCTACCAGCCGGTGATTATCGAGAAAGAGCAGGATGACCACCGGGATATCAGCAGCACCTACGTCCGCGAGGAGCTGGACCGGGGCAATATCGAGAAGGCAAATGAGCTGCTGGGAGAGCCTTACGCGATCCATGGCATCGTGGTTCACGGCAACCACATCGGAGGTTCTGTCCTGGGCTTCCCCACAGCCAACATCCTGCCGCCGCCGGAGAAGCATCTGCCGCCGTTTGGCGTCTATGTATCCCGGGTGCTGGTGGAGGACCGGTACTACGGCGGAGTCACCAACATCGGAAGAAAGCCCACCATCGAGGGCGAGTATCCTGTGGGAGTGGAGACCTTCATCATGGGACTGGAGGAGGACCTGTACGGGAAGAATATCGAGGTTCAGCTGCTGAACTTCGAGCGCCCGGAGCAGAAGTTTGGCTCTCTGGAGGAGCTGAAGGCGCGGATTGAGCTGGACAAGGAGTATGCGGCGGGGTATTTTGGGAGAGCTCCGGAATTATTGATTAATGGCAAAGAGTAAGACTTTTCTAGGACAAATAATAAAAGAGGACACCACTTTGTGATACAGCATTAAGCATGACCAAAATATTCACGAAGGAAGGTGTCCTCTGTGATTAGATGAAAGCAAAAGGTAGACGTAAAGCTTTAATTCATATATGGCGAATCGTACTTCATCGGTAGTTTTTGGACAATTATGGGCGAATATGGCTACCTTGAAATGCACTTTATTGTCCAATACTACCTAAGTACAGCAATATCCGTATGTTGCAGAACTTAACGTGTCACTGTGACTGGGATTACATATGCATTAATCAAAAAGAACAATTTCATATGTAAAAATGGCATAATTTACAGCGCTTGAATGTCAAAAATACATATGAAAATTGCGAAACATGGATTTCCATATGTATTTTGGGAAGCTTTTACATGAATTTGAATGAAAAATTACAGCTGAAATCGCAGAAAACATGTATTTCATATGTATTTTGGAAAAATGAGACCAAAGTCAGCACATAAGATAAGTGGTGCAAGGTGTTTGGATTATCACTGTGTCAAAATAAAGAAATTGTGCCCGATACCACGATAACATAAATATTCGGAAGAACCGAATTTCAATCATAATTGTCCAATTTGGCTTTATGTCAACCTGCGAAATTTGGATAATTATGAATTATATATGGTACAATTGGAGGCAGCTATATGGGGAGCAGAAAACGTTTGGGGAAAGATAGAGATGGGGGGCATCCAGATTAGCTAATGTTGATATAATGAAAAAGAATTCGCTTTTTGCGGAGTTTAGAGAAATAATAAAAGTTGCATTGTCAGAATATGACAGAATGAATGCAGGAGGACTAGAGCGATGTCAGTAGAACGTGTCAGAAATTATCTGAAACAGTGGAATTTAGAGAATCGGGTGAAGGAGTTCGACGAGTCCAGTGCAACCGTAGAGCTGGCGGCTCATGCAGTTGGCTGTGAACCGGGGCGGATTGCAAAGACCATGTCCTTTCTGGTGGACGGAAAGGCAATCCTGATCCTGCTTGCCGGTGATGTGAAAATCGACAACCGGAAGTATAAGGACCGTTTCCACACCAAAGCAGCCATGCTGAAGCCGGACCAGCTGGAAGAGCTGGTGGGACATCCTATCGGAGGGGTGTGCCCATTTGACGTGAAGGATACGGTGGATGTGTATCTGGATGAGTCGCTGAGAAGATTTGATGTGGTATATCCGGCAGCGGGAAGTCCCAGCAGTGCAGTGGAACTGAATCTGGCAGAGCTGGAGCAGTGTTCCAAGTGCAGGGAATGGGTGGATGTATCGAAGCTGATGGAAGGTTAACAGATTAAAAAGAAACATGCGGAAGCGCCTGTCTGAAGGGCAGTGCTTCCGCATGTTTTCGTCTCCGGCAGTTTTTGGATAATCCCAGTTTCCTACCGGTACAGTCTCTTATTCTCGTAGATCGGTTCCGAGGTCAGCTGCAGTCCCAGCTTCTTGAAAATCCCGATATCCACAGAAGACAGCATCACAGAGGTGTGAAGCTGGCAGCCGCGCAGCTTGGGAAGCTGCTCTAAGGCGATGCGGGCATTCTCATCGGTGGCGGCGCAGGTGGACAGGGCAATCAGGACCTCATCCGTGTGAAGCCGCGGGTTCTTGCTGCCAAGATAATCGGTCTTCAGGCTCTGGATCGGCTCGATAAAGGTCGGGGAGATCAGGTGCAGGCTGTCGTCCAGTCCGCCCAGCTCCTTGATGGCATTTAACAGCACCGCAGCGGAAGCGCCCAGCAGCTGGGAGGTCTTGCCGGTGATGATGCGGCCGTCCGGAAGCTCCAGAGCAGCAGCGGGGGAACCTTTTTCCTGAGCGAGAGCCAGTGCAGCAGGAACGACCGGGCGCATGGCGGTGGTGATCTTCGCCTGCTTCATCAGCACTTCGATCTTGTAGACCTCGTCCTTGCTTCCCTGATCCTTTGCCAGACGGTTCATGGCCTGATAGTAGCGGCGGATGATCTCCTGACAGGAGGCTTCCCGGCAGGCGTCGTCGTCGATGATGCAGTTGCCTGCCATATTGACGCCCATGTCGGTGGGGGACTTATAGGGGCAGTAGCCGTAAATACCCTCGAACATGGCAGCCAGCACCGGGTAGATCTCCACGTCACGGTTGTAGTTGACGGTGGTCACGCCGTAGGCCTCTAAGTGGAACGGGTCGATCATGTTCACATCATTTAAGTCAGCGGTAGCTGCCTCGTAAGCCAGGTTCACCGGATGCTTTAAGGGAATGTTCCAGATCGGGAAGGTCTCGAACTTGGCATAGCCGGCTTTGATGCCGCGCTTATTCTCGTGGTAGAGCTGGGACAGGCAGGTTGCCATCTTGCCGCTTCCCGGGCCAGGTGCGGTGATGATCACCAGCGGCTTGGTGGTCTCGATATAGTCATTCTTGCCGTAGCCATCGTCGCTGACGATGTGATCGATGTTGTTGGGGTAACCCTCGATCATATAGTGGCGGTACACCTTAATGCCCAGCTTCTCCAACTTGCTCTTAAATAAGTCAGCAGTGGGCTGGCCTGCGTACTGGGTGATCACGATGCTGCCCACGTACAGCCCCTTGTCCCGGAACTCCTGAATCAGGCGCAGCACGTCCACGTCGTAGGTGATGCCAAGGTCCTGTCGAATCTTATTTTTCTCAATATCGGAAGCGCTGATGACGATGACGATCTCCGCCTGGTCTGCCAGCTGCAGGAGCATCTGCAGTTTGCTGTCCGGCGCGAATCCCGGAAGCACCCGTGCTGCGTGGTAGTCATCAAACAGCTTTCCGCCAAATTCCAGATAAAGCTTGTCGCCGAACTGACTGATCCGCTCCCGGATGTGTTCGGACTGCATGGTTAAATACTTCTGATTGTCAAATCCAATTTTCATAATTCGTTATGCCCCTTTCCATGCAAATGATTGTAACACAGGACCGGATAAAATGCACCATTATTTGACAGATTTTGGTTAAGAAATTAATGGGTGAGAAATGGAAATGTTCGGTATTTTTTGCTAAAATAAGGGATATATGGTATACTTGCGGGTAGGATACTGTCAGTGGAAAAATACAATACTTACAGGGAAGAGATTGGAAGGATGAAAAAAGAACAGAGATTGATGAAAAGACGAATCGCAGCAGGAGTATGTGCAGGTGCAGTTCTCATGAGCGGGATGCTGACATCCTGCCAGAAAACGGAGCGGTTGGATTCTGCCACGACACCGGAGCCGATCGTGGTGGTCCGCGGGGAGACAGAGGCAGGCGGAACAGGCACAGATGCGGCAGGACAGGCACCGGCATCGGAGGAACCAGGAGCAGTGGAAGTGCTTCCGGCAGAGGGAGAGGCATCTCTTGAAGGAGAGAAGGATGCGGAGCCGGAGCGGACGGCGGTGAAGGCGAAGGGCATTTACATTTCCTCCTATGTGGCAGGGACACCGTCCATGGTGGACCGTCTGATCGAGGAGATAGACCGGACGGAGGCCAATGCGCTGGTGATCGATATTAAGGATGATTTCGGCAGAGTGGCGTGTGAGATGGATTCGCAGCTGATTCAGGAGATCGGCTCTGTCAAGACCTACATTCCCGATGCAGGGGAGTTGATGCAGAAGCTGGATGACCATGATATCTATGCCATTGCCCGGATTCCCGCATTTCGGGATGCCTGGCTGGGGGAGGCGCGGCCGGACTGGTGCATCAAAATGCCGGACGGCAGTCTGTTCCGGGACCGGGACGGCAATACCTGGGTGAATCCCTACTGTCGGGAAGCCTGGGACTATCTGGTGGAGATAGCCAGTCAGGCGGGAAAGCTGGGCTTCGACGAGGTGCAGTTCGACTATGTGCGCTTCTGCACGGAGAAGGGCATGAAAGAGGTCATATTTGACGAGACCCAGACCCAGGGGATTTCCCGGACGGATATTATTGCGGAATTTATGGAGTATGCCTATACCAGACTTCGGGCGGAAGGATTGTTTGTGTCTGCGGATGTATTTGGAGCTATCATCGGAAGTGATATCAACGCGGATGCGGTCGGACAGATCTACGGGGAGATGGCGAAGCATCTGGACTACATCAGTCCCATGATCTACCCGTCCCACTATGCGGACGGCAATTACGGCATCGACCATCCGGATATCCATCCTTACGAGACCATCGCGGCGGCGCTGGCAGACTCCCGCAGAGAGCTGTACTTTGCCGGGCTGGACGGAGAGCCGGTGGCGCAGGTGCGCCCGTGGCTGCAGGACTTTACGGCATCCTGGCTGGCAAACCATGTGGAGTATGGACCGGAGGAGATCCGGGCGCAGATTCAGGCAACCTATGACGCCGGATATGACGAGTGGCTTTTGTGGGATGCGTCCTGCAAATACACCTGGGACGGACTGTTGACGCCGGAGGAGGCCGAGGAGGAAGTAAAGCGGATCGAGGAGTCAAGGGCAGCGCTGCCGGAGACCAGCTATGAGGAGGAAGAGGCTGAGACCGAAGAAGCAGCGGAGTCTGGGACAGATGTGGAGGCATCAGAAAAGGACGGAGAATAGGGTTTGGTTGTTGGCGGGAGGGACGCAGGGAGGCGGACTGGCAGAGGGTTCGGCTCCTGGTCGCTGTGTTGGCAACTGGTAAGGGTCCATCCTGC
Source organism: Eubacteriales bacterium (assembly GCA_030536555.1). GTDB lineage: Bacteria > Bacillota > Clostridia > Lachnospirales > Lachnospiraceae > Brotaphodocola. The sequence continues at coordinate 85,988 of JAUNPU010000007.1, forward strand.
CTGCGCAGGTGCCGTGGGACAACTCGAAAATGTACCGATGTACATTTTCTCAGACAGGTCCCACTGAAATCCCCGTACTGAAAACGGGGATTTCACACCTGCTCCGGCATGCTGAACCCCAACCAGTTGCGAAACTCGCTCTATGTCGCCCGCCCCCTCTGCCAGCCCGCCTCCCTGCTGTTTCCTGGCATGCCCAAAATATAAAGACCGTTACCACCCTGCGAAACTTAAACTACAGCCGGGTTTTTCAGCTCTCTGACAGAAATACAATAGTTCAGCAGGTTTTCGGTTCTCATTTCGCAATGCCAGTACACAGCCATGAAGCAGCCTGGCGGGAGCGAGGAACGACATGTGAACGAATCGAGAAGTTGGTTGGCGTTCAGGCTGCCGGAGTAGCTGTAAAAATCCCGTTTACAGGACGGGATTTTTAGCGGGTACCTGTCTGAGGGAATGTACATCAGGTACATTCCCGAGTTACCCGCGGCAGTTACGCAGGCAGAATGAATGCCTAGCAACTTCCGATGAGAGAACCGGAGTGACGGCTTCCGTCAGGCTGCTTCATGGCGTAACTTACATTACAATATGCCCCCTGCATTAAAAACATGAGAATGCAAGACAAATCTATAATTTTATGTAGAAGATAAAAAGGAGAACTCACACAATGGATCGGAAGATATACCCGGGAGAATTTTACCGACATTTTAAGAATAAACTGTACCAGATCATTGCAGTAGCAACCCATTCAGAGACCGGGGAACAGATGGTAGTATATCAGGCGCTTTATGGGGACTATAAGGTATATGTGCGCCCCTATGAGATGTTTGTCAGCCAGGTGGACCACGAGAAATATCCGGAGGTGACACAGAAGTACCGGTTTACACGTGTGGAGCCGGAGAACACCGGAGGCAGAGAGCGGGCAGCAGGTGCCGGAATGACTGACGGCGGCAGAACAGTCGCAGATGGAGGCAGAACGTCCGCAGATGGCGGCAGGATGCTTGCAGATGACTGCAGAATGGCAGCAGACGGCGGTACCCCGGGATTTCGCTGTGTAGAGGAGCAGGAGCTTCCCACAGAGCCGAATCCGGCACTGGTGGCATTTCTGGATGCGGAGACCTACGAGGAGCGGATGGAGTGTCTGGCAAGGCTGGCGAAGACCGCTACTCAGTCGGAGCTTAACTCCATCTACGTGGTGCTGGATATGAAGGAGCAGAGCGGTCCGATCGCGGTGCAGATCGACTGCATCCGCAGACATTTGGCGGCGCAGAACCGCTATGACGGTGCGCGGCTCAGGTAACGGGGAGGGACATCATTGTTTGACATTGAAGAAGAACTGAAGAAGCTTCCGTCCCAGCCGGGCGTGTATCTGATGCACGACGCGAAGGACGAGATTATCTATATCGGAAAAGCCATCAGCTTAAAGAACCGGGTGCGGCAGTACTTTCAGAGCAGCCGCGGGAAGACAGCGAAGATTCAGCAGATGGTGTCGCGGATTGCCAGATTTGAGTACATTATCACCGACTCGGAGTTGGAGGCGCTGGTGCTGGAGTGCAACCTGATCAAGGAGCATCAGCCCCGCTACAACACCATGCTGAAGGATGACAAGGCTTACCCCTATATCAAGGTGACGGTAGGGGAGGAGTTTCCGCGGGTGATGTTTGCCCGCACCATGAAGAAGGACAAGAGCCGGTACTTCGGCCCCTACACCAGCGCGGGGGCGGTGAAGGACACCATCGACCTGATCCACAAGCTGTATAAGATCCGGACCTGCAACCGGAGCCTCCCCAGGGATACGGGCAAGGAGCGGCCCTGCCTGAATTATCACATCAAGCAGTGCGATGCCCCCTGTCAGGGATACATCAGCAGGGAGGAATACGCCGCCAATGTGGCGCAGGTGCTGGAGTTTTTGAACGGTCATTACGACAGGCTTTTAAATACGCTGGAGGAGAAAATGATGCAGGCGTCCGACGCCATGGAGTTTGAGAAGGCGATCGAGTACCGGGAGCTGCTTGCCAGCGTCAAGAAGGTGGCGCAGAAGCAGAAGATCACCAGCAGCAGTATGGAGGACCGGGATATTATCGCCATGGCGAAGGACAATGAGGATGCGGTGGTGCAGGTGTTTTTCGTCCGGGAAGGCAAGCTGATCGGACGGGATCACTTCCGGGTGACCGTGGGCACAGCGGAAAACAACAGCCAGATTCTGACCAGCTTTATCAAGCAGTTCTATGCGGGAACGCCATTTCTGCCCAAGGAGCTGTGGGTGCAGGAGGAGTTGGAGGAGTCGGAGATCATCAGCCAGTGGCTCAGTGCAAGAAAGGGGCAGAAGGTCCGCATTGTGGTGCCGAAGAAGGGACAGAACGAGCGGCTGGTGGAGCTGGCGCAGAAAAATGCCTCCATGGTGCTGGTCCAGGACAGCGAGAAGCTGAAGCGGGAGGAGTACCGGACCACCGGAGCCATGAATCAGGTGGCTGGCTGGATGGGGCTGACCGGGGTGCGCAGGATCGAGGCCTTCGATATTTCCAATATATCCGGCTTTGAGTCGGTGGGCTCCATGATCGTGTACGAGGACGGCAAGCCAAAGCGCAGCGACTATAGGAAGTTTCGCATCAAGACGGTGCAGGGACCCAATGATTACGCATCCATGCGGGAGGTGCTGACCCGCCGGTTCCGGCACGGACTGGAGGAGTTAAACCAGCTGCGGGAGCAGGGGGTGGAGGAGCAGTTTGGAAGCTTCACCCGGTTCCCGGATCTTCTGATGATGGACGGCGGACGGGGACAGGTGAACATTGCGCTGGAGGTGCTTGGAGAGCTTCAGCTGAGCATTCCGGTCTGCGGCATGGTCAAGGATGACAATCACCGGACCCGGGGACTGTACTATCAGAATGTGGAGATTCCCATTGACAGGCATTCGGAGGGCTTCCGGCTGATCACCAGGATTCAGGATGAGGCACACCGGTTTGCCATCGAATACCACAGAAGCCTGCGCAGCAAGGAGCAGGTGCGGTCGATTCTGGACGATATTCCGGGAATCGGAGACACCAGAAGAAAGGCGCTGATGCGGCAGTTCAAGTCCTTTGACGCCATCCGGGATGCACAGGTGGAGGAGCTTTTGGAGGTGCCCGGCATGAACCGGCGGGCGGCGGAGAGTGTGTATCAGTTCTTCCGAAAGTCCGGGCAGGAAGCGCAGACGGAGGCAAAAAACGAAATCACCTGATGACAAGTGCCGCGGGATATGATAACATGAAACTAGCCTGAAGTGTCGATGACACTTCCTATAATAAAGACAAAGGAGCGAGTACTATGTATGGCGTTACCATTACAGAATTAGCAAATAAAATGAAGTTCCAGAGCATTGTTCGGGACATCGATCTGGATTCCATCGTTCTGTCCCATCCGGATGTGAACCGTCCGGCGCTGCAGCTGGCGGGATTTTTCGATCACTTTGACAAGGAACGGGTGCAGGTTATCGGACTGGTGGAGCAGGAATATATCAAGACACTTTCACGTGAGCGGAAGGTGGAGGTCTATGAGAAGCTGGTTTCCAGCGAGATTCCGTGCCTGGTCTACAGCCGGGGACAGATGCCGGATGAGGATATGAAGGATTTGTGCAGCCATTACAAGGTACCGTGTCTGGTATCGGAGAAGAGCACTTCCGATCTGATGGCAGAGGTGATCCGCTGGCTGAAGGTCAAGCTGGCACCCTGCATCAGCATTCACGGTGTGCTGGTGGATGTATTCGGTGAGGGCGTACTGATCATGGGCGAAAGCGGCATCGGTAAGAGCGAGGCGGCGCTGGAGCTGATCAAGCGCGGACATCGACTGGTGACGGATGACGTGGTGGAGATCCGCAAGGTCAGCGACGAGACCCTGGTGGGCAGTGCGCCGGATATCACCAAGCACTTTATCGAGCTGCGAGGTATCGGAATCATTGACGTAAAGTCCCTGTACGGTGTTGAGAGCGTAAAGGACACCCAGAACATCGACATGGTGATCAAACTGGAGGACTGGGATAAGGATAAGGAGTATGACCGGCTGGGACTGGAGGATCAGTACACGGAATTTTTGGGCAACAAGCTTGTGTGCCACAACATCCCGATTCGTCCGGGCAGAAATCTGGCAATCATCGTAGAGTCCGCGGCAGTCAACTACCGTCAGAAGAAGATGGGCTACAACGCGGCTCAGGAGCTGTACAATCGTGTACAGGCGAACCTGCACAAGGTTTGAGGAAATGATGAGACTATAACAGAGTAAGAGGATTTTGATGAAAGATTTTGATAACAGATTAGCCGGGATCATGGGTGCGGGCCGGGTCCGCACCGGTGAGCCTATGAGCGGCCATACCACATTCCGGGTAGGCGGACCGGCGGACTACTATGTGGAGCCGGAGACCGGTGAGGAGCTGTCCGGTGTGCTGGCACTGTGCCGGGAAGCAGGCATGGACTTTATGATCCTGGGAAATGGAAGCAATCTGCTGATCGGTGACAGAGGGTACCGGGGCGTGATGATTGCACCGGGAAAGTCATTTTCGGAGATTACGGTGGAGGGAGAGCGGATTCGCGCAGGAGCAGGCGCCATGCTGGCGGCTGTGGCGAAGCAGGCTCTCGCTCACAGCCTTACGGGGCTGGAATTCGCAGCAGGAATCCCGGGAACCGTCGGCGGCGCGGTATATATGAATGCAGGGGCTTATGGCTCGGAGATGTCAGCGGTGCTGGAGACGGTGACGGTGATGGACCGGAGCGGTCAGGTGCTGGTACTTCCGGCATCAGAGCTGGAGCTTGGCTACCGGACCAGCTGCATCAGTGCGAAGGGATATGTGGTGCTGGAGGCAGTGATCCGGCTGCAGCCGGGAGATGAGGCGGCGATCCGTGAACGGATGGAAGAGCTTTCTCTGCAGCGCAGGACCAAGCAGCCTCTGGAGTACCCGAGCGCAGGCAGTACCTTTAAGCGGCCGGAGGGATACTTTGCCGGAAAGCTGATTCAGGATGCGGGACTTCGGGGCTTCACGGTAGGCGGCGCTCAGGTGTCGGAGAAGCACTGTGGATTTGTAATCAATCGGGGCGGAGCTACCGCCGCCGATGTGATGGAGCTGTGCCGGGCGGTGCAGCAGAAGGTCCGGGAGCAGTTCGGTGTGGAGCTGGAACTGGAAGTGAGAACCTTAGGAGAATTTTGATAAGTTTGATACATCGGAGGACAGACACATGAGACTGGTGATCGTGACGGGAATGTCAGGAGCTGGCAAGACCCAGGCGTTAAAGATGCTGGAGGATATCGGATTCTACTGCGTGGACAATCTGCCGATTCCGCTGATGGAGGCTTTTGCGGAGCTGGCGGCTCAGGGCAAGGCGGCAGACGATCAGGTGGCGCTGGGCATCGATATTCGAAGCGGCAGAGAGCTGCCGGAGCTGCAGCATGTGCTGGAGAACTGGAAGCAGATGGACCGGCCTTACGAGATCCTGTATCTGGATGCCAGCGATGAGACCCTGGTGAAGCGCTACAAGGAGACCAGACGGGCCCATCCCCTTGCGGGAAAGGGCAGAGTGAACAGCGGCATTCAGCTGGAGCGGGAGCGGCTTGCCTTCTTAAAGCAGGAGGCAAAGTACATCATAGACACCAGCCAGCTGCTGACAAAGGAGCTTCGGGCGGAGCTTGAGAAGATCTTCCTGGAGAACCAGCAGTACCGGAACCTGTTTGTGACGGTGCTTTCCTTTGGCTTTAAGTACGGGATCCCGGCGGACGCGGACCTGGTGTTCGACGTGCGGTTTCTGCCCAATCCCTACTATGTGGAGGAGCTTCGCAGCCACACGGGCATGGAGTCGGAGGTGCAGGCGTATGTGCACCGGGGCGGGACGGCAGATGTATTTCTGGAGAAGCTTACGGATATGCTGGAGTTTCTGATCCCCAACTATGTTCAGGAGGGGAAGAATCAGCTGGTGATCGCCATCGGCTGCACCGGTGGCAAGCACCGGTCCGTGACCATAGCCAATGCGGTGTATCAGCATCTGAGCCGTCACGAGGAGTTTGGTCTGAAGATCGAGCACCGGGATATTGACAAAGACACAAAGACAAAAAAATAGAGGTGAGAGATGTCATTTTCCTCCAGCGTAAAGGATGAGCTTTCCCGCCAGCTGAGCCCGGCGAGGCACTGCCAGATTGCAGAGATGGCTGCAATCATCAGTCTCTGCGGGCGCATCCACATTTCGGAAAAAAACGAATACCGCGTTAAAATTCATACAGAAAATGTGGCAGTTGCAAGAAAGTACTTTACATTATTGAAAAAAACATTTAATATAAATACTGATATTTCCATTCGTCAGGGATCTGGGAATCACAGGAGCCGCACGTATACGGTAGCTGTGCTGAAAGCGGAGGATGCACTCCGGGTTCTGCAGGCAGCCAAATTGATTGACCGTTATGGGGAGATCGAAGAGAATCTGTCATTGGCGCAGAATGTGGTCATTCAGCAGAACTGCTGCAAGCGGGCATTTATCCGCGGGGCATTTCTGGCGGCAGGGTCCATCAGCGACCCGGAGAAGTTCTACCATTTTGAGATTGCCTGTGCCACGGAGGCGAAGGCGGCTCAGGTTAAGGGACTGATTCTTTCCTTTGGACTGGATGCCAAGATTGTGCAGCGCAAGAAGTATTTTGTGGTGTACATCAAGGAGGGCAGCCAGATTGTAGACATCCTGAATGTAATGGAGGCGCCGACTGCGCTTATGGAGCTGGAGAATATCCGGATTGTGAAGGAGATGCGGGGCAGTGTGAACCGTCAGGTGAACTGCGAGACCGCCAACATCAACAAGACGGTATCTGCCGCCGTGAAGCAGATGGAAGATATCACTTATATCAGAGACACCATAGGTTTTGACACGCTGCCGGAAGGGCTGCAGGAGATTGCGGAGCTTCGGCTGTTGAGACCGGAAGCAACATTAAAAGAACTCGGAGAGGCTCTCGACCCGCCGGTTGGCAAGTCAGGCGTCAACCACCGGCTGCGAAAGCTGGGAAGCCTTGCGGAGAAGCTGCGGGAGCAGAGTCTGAGCGAATGAGCGTGACCAGACGCTTGCATCATGAGGAGGATAATTATGTTAAAGAAAACTATCACGATTGGACTTTCATCAGGACTTGAAGCCAGACCAGTGGCAATGCTGGTTCAGATTGCCAGTCAGTATGACAGCATGATCTATGTGGAGAACCAGAATGCCCGCGTCAATGCCAAGAGCATTATGGGTATGATGACCCTGGGCATGGGCTCCGGGGAGGAGATTACCGTATCCGCTGACGGCGCAGATGAGGGCGCAGCCATGGATGAGATTGAGAAGTATCTGATGGGTGAGAAGTAGGCAGAAGCTGAAACTTGTGATGGGGATTTATAACAGTTGAAGGAATAGAAGAGGCAGATCATACCGGCGCTGCGAAGGTGCAGTTCGGGGTGGTCTGCCTTCGTTTTTTGTGATATACTGAAAGAAGTACAGGAGCTGCGGACCTACGGGGCAGTTCCATGCAAATATCGGACAGATGAAGGAGAACAACGTGGCATTTACACATTTGCACGTCCATACGGAGTACAGTCTGCTGGACGGTTCCTGTAAGATCAAAGAGCTGGCGGCCCGGGCGAAGGAGCTGGGCATGGACAGCATGGCGATCACCGATCACGGCGTGATGTACGGTGTGATCGATTTCTACCGGGCAGCCAGAGAGGTGGGAATCAAGCCCATCATCGGCTGTGAGGTATATGTGGCGCCGGGATCCCGGTTCGACCGGGAGTCAGTCAGCGGCGAGGACCGGTACTACCACCTGGTGCTGCTGGCGGAGAATGATACCGGCTATCACAATCTGATGAAGATCGTGTCCAGCGGATTTGTGGACGGATTTTATTATAAACCAAGGGTAGACTATGAGATACTGGAGCAGTACCACGAGGGCGTGATTGCCTTAAGTGCCTGTCTGGCAGGCGAGGTGCAGCGATACCTTGCCCGGGGCATGTACGAGGAGGCCTGCAGGTCAGCCAGACGCTATGAGGGAATCTTTGGCAAGGGGAATTTCTTCCTGGAGCTGCAGGACCACGGCATTGCCATGCAGAAGTCGGTGAATCAGGGACTTATGAGAATGAGCCGGGACCTTTCCATGGAGCTGGTGGCTACCAACGATATCCACTACACCTTTGCGGAAGATGAGAAGGCACATGACATTCTGCTGTGCATCCAGACCGGCAAGAAGGTGACGGACGAGAACCGGATGCGGTATGAGGGCGGGCAGTATTACTGCAAGTCCGAGGAGGAGATGCGGGCGCTGTTTCCCTATGCCTTAGAAGCCATCGAGAACACCCACCGGATTGCAGAGCGGTGCAATGTGGAGATCGAATTCGGCGTGACCAAGCTGCCAAAGTACGATGTGCCGGAGGGATATGACTCCTGGAGCTACCTGAACCACCTCTGTCAGGAGGGCATGGCAAAGCGCTATCCGGATGATGACGGGACGCTGCAGAAGCGTCTGGACTATGAGCTGGGAGTTATCCACAATATGGGATATGTGGACTACTTCCTGATCGTGTGGGACTTTATCCACTTTGCAAGGTCTCATGATATTATGGTGGGACCGGGGCGGGGCTCGGCGGCAGGCAGCATCGTGTCCTACTGTCTGGAGATCACCAACATCGACCCGGTGCGGTACGACCTGCTGTTTGAGCGGTTTCTGAACCCGGAGCGTGTATCCATGCCGGATATTGATATTGACTTCTGCTTCGAGCGGCGTCAGGAGGTCATCGACTACGTGGTGGAGAAGTACGGCAAGGACCAGGTGGTGCAGATCGTCACCTTCGGAACCCTGGCGGCAAAGGGTGTCATCCGGGACGTGGGACGCGTGCTGGACCTGCCCTACGCCCGCTGTGACGCCATTGCCAAGATGGTGCCGAATGATCTGGGCATGACCCTGGACAAGGCGCTGAAGCAGAATCCGGAGCTTCGGGAGGCATATCAGCAGGACGAGGAAGTGAAGTACCTGATCGACATGGCGAAGCGTCTGGAAGGACTTCCCCGCCACACCTCCATGCATGCGGCAGGCGTGGTGATCGGTCAGCGGAAGATGGACGAGTTTGTGCCTCTGTCAAGGGCGTCGGACGGCACCATCACCACCCAGTTCACCATGACGACCCTGGAAGAACTGGGACTTTTGAAAATGGATTTCCTGGGACTGCGGACCCTGACGGTAATCCAGAATGCAGTCCGCCAGGTGGAGAAGAACTGTGGTATCCGGCTGGATATGGAAGCCATCGATTACAACGACAGAGAGGTGCTGGCAGCCATCGGCACAGGCAAGTGCGACGGCATATTCCAGCTGGAGAGTTCGGGCATGAAGAGCTTTATGAAGGAGCTGAAGCCGGAGAATCTGGAGGATGTGATCGCGGGAATCTCCCTGTACCGTCCGGGTCCCATGGACTTCATCCCCCGGTACTTAAAGGGCAAGAATGACCGTGGCTCCATTACCTATGAGTGTCCACAGCTGGAGCATATTCTGGGACCGACCTACGGCTGTATCGTCTATCAGGAGCAGGTTATGCAGATCGTGCGGGATCTGGCGGGCTATACCATGGGGCGAAGCGACCTGGTGCGCCGTGCCATGTCCAAGAAGAAGACCGCGGTCATGGAGAAGGAGCGGCAGAACTTCGTCTATGGCAATCTGGCGGAGGGGGTGACCGGCTGTGTGAACAACGGCATTGACGAGAAAACCGCCAACCAGATCTACGATGAGATGATCGACTTTGCAAAGTACGCCTTCAACAAGTCCCATGCAGCCTGCTACGCGGTGGTGGCATACCAGACGGCATTTTTAAAGTTCTACTATCCGAAGGAATTCATGGCGGCGCTGATGACCTCTGTCATGGACAACACGGCGAAGGTATCGGAGTATATTCTCTCCTGCCGTCAGATGGGAATCAGTATCCTGCCGCCGGACATCAATGAGGGGGAGAGCGGATTCTCCGTGTCCGGCAATGCGATCCGGTACGGTCTGTCTGCCATCAAGAGCGTGGGGCGCAACGTGGTGGATGCCATTCTCCGGGACCGGAAGCTGAACGGACCTTATGTGTCTCTGGATGACTTTGTGGAGCGGATGGGCGGCAGGGAGGTCAACAAGCGGACCCTGGAGAACTTCATCAAGGCAGGCGCCATGGACCAGCTTCCCGGCAACCGCAGGCAGAAGACCATGATTGCGCCGGAGCTGATCGACCAGAAAAGCAAGGACCGGAAGAACAGTCTGGAAGGGCAGATGAGCCTGTTCGACTTCGCCGGTGAGGAGGAGAAGGAGCAGTACCAGATCACCATGCCGAGGGTTCCGGAGTTCCCCAGGGAGGAGCTGCTGGCGTTTGAGAAGGAGATTCTGGGCATCTATGTCAGCGGTCATCCCATGGAGGAGTATATGGAGACCTGGCGAAACAGCATCACAGCAAAGACTTCCGACTTCATGGTGGACGAGGAGACCGGTCGGGCTGTGGTGGAGGACGGCGCCCGGGTGACCATCGGAGGCATGATCACCGGCAAGGTGGTGAAGGTCACCAAGACCGGCAAGCAGATGGCATTTATCACCATCGAGGACATGGTGGGCTCCGTGGAGGTGCTGGTATTCCCCAGAGACTATGAGAACAAGCGGAACCTGCTGAATGAGGAGGCGAAGGTATTTATCCAGGGGCGGACCTCCATCGGCGACGATCCGGTGGGTAAGCTGATCTGCGAGCAGGTGATTCCCTTCGAGGCGGTTCCCAAGGAGCTGTGGCTGAAGTTTGCGGATAAGGCAGAGTACGACGAGAAGCAGAAGACGGTGATGGACACGCTCCGGATGGCGGAGGGTGCGGATACGGTCATCATTTATCTGGAGAAGGAACGGGCCAGGAAGGTGCTTCCTGCCAACTGGAAAGTCAGTGCCGGAAAGGCCATGACAGAGGCACTGATGAAAATTCTTGGTGAAAAAAATGTCAAAGTTGTCGAAAAGGGATTGAAAAGATAAATAAAATGGTTTATTATATGCTATGTATGAAAAAAAGTACGCAGACAGATCGGGTATAGATGGAATGGTAACTGCAAGCAGTTACGGAGAGTGCCGATAAGGAAACAGGAGGAAACAGCTATGGCAAAAGAAGTTAAGACAATCGGTGTCCTTACAAGTGGTGGCGATGCACCTGGTATGAACGCAGCAATTCGTGCAGTGGTCCGCACCGCAATGAATAAGGGTATCAAGGTAAAGGGAATCATGCGAGGATATGCAGGTCTCTTACAGGAAGAGATTGTGGATATGGAAAGCACCAGCGTTTCTAATATTATCTACCGTGGCGGTACGATCCTGTATACGGCAAGATGTATGGAGTTTACCACAGAAGAGGGACAGAGACAGGGTGCGGAGATCTGCCGCAAGCACAATATAGACGGTATCGTGGTTATCGGCGGTGACGGTTCCTTCCGCGGAGCCGGCAAGCTGGCAGCTCTGGGCATCAACACCATCGGCGTGCCGGGAACCATTGACCTGGATGTGGCATGTACCGACTACACCATCGGCTTCGACACCGCAGTGAATACGGCGATGGAAGCAATCGATAAGGTGCGTGATACCTCTACCTCCCATGAGCGCTGCAGTATCATCGAGGTTATGGGACGTAATGCAGGCTATCTGGCACTGTGGTGCGGCATCGGTAACGGCGCAGAGGACATCCTGCTGCCGGAGCGCTACAACGGCGACGAGCAGGCACTGATCAACCGGATTATTGAGAACCGTAAGAGCGGTAAGAAGCACAACATCATCATCAACGCAGAGGGTATCGGACATTCCACCTCCATGGCAAGAAGAATCGAGGCAGCTACCGGTATCGAGACCAGAGCGACCATCTTAGGACACATGCAGCGTGGCGGTACACCGACCTGTAAGGACCGTGTCTATGCGTCCATCATGGGCGCCAAGGCAGCGATGCTTCTGTGCGAGGGCAAGAGCAACCGCGTGGTAGCTTACAAGAACGGCGAGTATGTGGATTATGACATTCAGGAAGCTCTGCAGATGACGAAGGATATTCCGGAGGATCAGTACGAGATCGCTCAGATGCTGGTAAAATAACAGATTAATATGGAAATAATGTGACGGTACCAGGGTGAAGCAGCCCGTGGACCGGAAGCACAGATACAGTGAAAACCCGGCGGTCAGACCTGCCGGGCTTTCGTTGACTTATAAGGTAACAGGAGAATGAGATGACAGGACATGAGGAAAATATCGTACTTTGCGGCTCCAACAGCTATGAGCGGAAGTACTACTTTAATGAAGAGTTCAGCGAGCTGCCGGAGGCAATCCAGAAGGAGCTGCAGGTCATGTGCGTGTGGTTCACAGAGGAGTGCGGCGGCATCCTGACCATGGAATTTGAGGAGGACGGAACACTGGAGTTCAAGCACACCACCTCCGAGTACGACGGCTACTACGATGAGATCGGAGTGGACTTAAAGATCAAGCAGTTTCGCAGAGAGCGCAGAGACCTCTTAGAGGCGCTGGAGCTGTACTTTAAGGTGTTCTATCTGGGGGAGACTGTGGAAGAGCTTGCAGGAGGCGGACAGACAGCCGGGGATGACGACAGTGAGGGCACGGAGGCATGAAGCTGAAGATCGGAAATGTCGAGCTGGAGAACAATCTGATCCTGGCTCCCATGGCAGGCGTCACCGACCAGTCCTTTCGCAGGCTGTGCAGAGAGCAGGGCTGCGGACTTCTGTATACGGAGATGGTCAGCGCTAAAGCGATTCTGTACAACAACCGGAACACAAAGGAGCTTCTGGAGGTCAGCCCTGAAGAGCGTCCCATTGCGGTGCAGCTGTTTGGCTCCGACCCGGAGATCGTCGGCTCCATCGCCCATCAGATCGAGGATGGTCCTTATGACATCATTGATATCAACATGGGCTGTCCGGTGCCGAAGATCGTCAACAACGGGGAAGGCTCTGCCCTGATGAAGAATCCGAAGCTGGTGGAGCAGCTTCTCACCTCTATGGTGAAGCAGGTGAAGAAGCCGGTGACGGTCAAGTTTCGCAAGGGCTTTAACGATGACTGCGTCAATGCGGTGGAGATTGCAAAGATCGCCGAAAGCTGCGGCGTGGCAGCGGTGGCAGTCCACGGGCGGACCAGGGAGCAGTTCTACTCCGGCAAGGCGGACTGGGACATCATCCGCCAGGTGAAGGAGGCGGTGAAGATCCCGGTCATCGGCAACGGAGATATATTCAAGCCCGAGGACGCGAAGCGGATGCTGGAGGAGACCGGCTGCGACGGTCTGATGCTGGCGCGGGGCGCCAGAGGCAACCCATGGCTGTTCTCCCGGACGAATCATTATCTGGAGACCGGAGAGCTGCTGCCGGAGCCGGATGCGGCACAGGTGGCGGATATGATCTGGCGTCATGCAAAGCTGCAGATAGAGCTTAAGGGTGAGTACATCGGCATGAAGGAGATGCGCAAGCACATCGCCTGGTACACCGGCGGGCTGCCCCATTCGGCGGCGATCCGCAGAGAGTGCAACACCCTGGAGACCATGGAAGAGCTGAAATCCATGCTGGAGGAGAAGCTGCCGGGTTTTGTGGCCTGCGGTTCTTGACAAGGCTGTAGGATTAAGATATAATACTTTGAATGCAAAGAGCCGGATAGATATAAACTATAATGTAATACTGGCAATACAGGGTGGGGAAAGCCCGGAGAAGTAAAAAGGAAGGAAATGAGCACCATGGCTGAGAAGAAACACATTTTGACTTATGCTGGACTGAAGAAGTACGAGGACGAGTTACAGGATCTGAAGGTAAACCGCAGACAGGAGATTGCCCAGAAGATCAAAGAGGCAAGAGAGCAGGGTGACCTGTCCGAGAACGCAGAGTACGATGCAGCGAAGGATGAACAGCGTGATATTGAGCTGCGTATCGAGGAGCTGGAGAAGCTGTTGAAGAATGCGGAAGTGGTTGACGAGGACGAGATCGATCTGGACAAGATCAGCATCGGCTGTAAGGTAAGAGTATACGATGTTGACTTTGACGAGGAGATGGAGTTCTTCATCGTAGGTTCCACCGAGGCAAACAGCCTGAAGAACAAGATTTCCAACGAGTCCCCCGTAGGCAGAGCGCTGATCGGCAAGGGCGTTGGCGATGTGGTTGATGTGGAGACTCAGGCAGGTGTGATTCAGTATAAAGTTCTGGAGATCCAGAGAGCATCATAATCGAGAAGTATCATAAGAGACGGAATCTGCAGCTTACAGGAGGCAGATTCCTGTTTTCGGTAACAAGAAGAGAAGTGTCAGGAATATCAGAAGGAGTTAGAGAAGTAAGATGGCAGAACAGCAGAAGAAGCAGAATCAGCAGAACCAGGAACCGGATTTACACCAGCTGTTAAAGGTACGCCGCGAGAAGCTGGCAGAGCTGCAGGAGGCAGGCAAGGATCCGTTCAAGATTACCAGGTATGACCAGGATGTACACAGTGCAGATGTAAAAGACAATTACAGTGAGTGGGAAGGCAAAGAGGTATCCATCGCAGGACGTATGATGTCCAAGCGTGTGATGGGTAAAGCCTCCTTCTGCAACGTTCAGGACTTAAAGGGCAACATTCAGTGCTACGTGGCAAGAGATGATCTGGGCGAGGAGTCCTACAAGGATTTCAAGCGCATGGATATCGGTGATATTGTCGGCATTAAGGGTATCGTATTTACCACCAAGATGGGCGAGATCTCCATCCATGCCCACAGCGTAACCCTGCTGTCCAAGAGCCTGCAGATCCTGCCGGAGAAGTACCACGGTCTGACCAATACCGATGTCCGTTATCGTCAGAGATACACTGACCTGATCATGAATGAGGATGTAAAGAAGACCTTCGTGATGCGTTCCAAGATCATCAGCTGCATCCGCCGCTATTTAGACGGCGAGGGCTTTTTAGAGGTGGAGACTCCGATGCTGGTTTCCAATGCCGGCGGCGCTGCTGCAAGACCGTTCGAGACCCATTACAATGCCCTGGATGAGGACGTGAAGCTGCGCATCTCTCTGGAGCTGTACTTAAAGCGTCTGATCGTAGGCGGTATGGAGCGCGTGTACGAGATCGGCCGTGTATTCCGTAACGAGGGTCTGGACACCCGGCACAACCCGGAGTTCACCCTGATGGAGCTGTACCAGGCATACACCGACTACTATGGTATGATGGATCTGACCGAGAACATGTTCCGCCATGTGGCACAGGAAGTATGCGGCACCACTCTGATTCCTTATGCAGAGGTTGAGATTGACTTAGGCAAGCCGTTCGAGCGCCTGACCATGATCGATGCAGTTAAAAAATATGCCGGTGTTGATTTCAATGAGATCAAGACCACCGAGGAAGCCAGGAAGCTGGCTGACGAGAAGGATGTTCACTACGAGGAGCGCCATGAGCGCGGCGATATCATCAACCTGTTCTTCGAGGAGTTCGTCGAGGAGCATCTGATCCAGCCGACCTTCATCATGGACCACCCGGTAGAGATCTCCCCGCTGACCAAGCGCAAACCGGATCAGCCGGAGCTGGTTGAGCGTTTCGAACTGTTCATCTACGGCCGTGAGATGTGTAACGCATACTCCGAGCTGAACGACCCGATTGACCAGAGAGAGCGCTTTAAGGCACAGGAGGCTGCACTGGCAGCCGGTGATGAGGAAGCCAACACCACCGACGAGGACTTCATGAACGCACTGGAGATCGGCATGCCGCCGACCGGAGGTATCGGTTACGGTATCGACCGTCTGGTTATGCTGCTGACCAATTCTCCGGCAATCAGAGACGTGCTGTTGTTCCCGACAATGAAGAGTCTGGATGCGCCGAAGAAGGCAGACAATAAAGCTTCGGCTGCTGCACCGGCACAGGCTGCTGCTGAGACCGCGGTACCGGCAGTTGAGGAAGCTCCAATCGACTTCTCCAATGTGAAGATTGAGCCGTTATTCGAGGAAATGGTTGACTTCGAGACCTTCTCCAAGTCTGACTTCCGTGCTGTTAAGGTAAAAGAGTGCGAGGCAGTGAAGAAGAGCAAGAAGCTTCTGAAGTTCGTGCTGGATGATGGTACCGGCACAGACCGCGTGATTTTAAGCGGTATTCACGAGTATTATGAGCCGGAAGAGCTGGTTGGCAAGACCTGTATCGCCATCACAAATCTGCCGCCGAGACCGATGATGGGCATTGACTCCTGCGGTATGTTGATCTCCGCTGTTCATGAAGAAGACGGACATGAGGGACTGCATCTGCTGATGGTTGATAACCATATTCCGGCGGGGGCGAAGCTGTACTAAAAATCAGAATTTCCATAAGACTTTTTATGGGTTTATCGATCTTTCGAAACTTAATAGTTAATGCTATTAAAAGGACATTTTCCAATAAAACGGAGAGTGTCCTTTTTCTGTTGTTATGGTCAAAACAAAATCAGAAATAGCACAAGGCACTTTTGTTTTGTCTTGGCATCAGCGATAATACCAGAAGACAGAATGGATTTAAGGTACATAGTTGGAAACCAGCAAAAAGTACTTAATACTACAGCAAAAAATAGTTTACTTTCTCGCTTTTGGATTATATAATTAAAGCGTAAAAGTAAAGTATATAGGTGAAAAAGAATGACTAAAAAGGAAAAAATTGAAAGTTTTATTGAAAAATATAATGGTTATCTTATTACCTCTTTGGTATGTAATGAAGATATATCCAAAACCTATGTTGCAAAATATATTAAAGAGCATGGTATGGAGAAGGTTTCAAGAGGTCTATATATAACAGATGATGTGTGGCCGGATGAACTGTTTATTTTACAGCAAAGAAATGGTGCAGTTATTTATTCCGGGGAAACAGCATTATATTTGCATGGTTTGACAGATAGGGAATATTCATCTGTATGTGTTACTGTGCCCCAAGGATATAATGCAAGTCATCTAAAAGAGAATGATTTTGATGTTACAGTGAAATATGCAGCACAGGAATTGTATAAAATGGGTGTTTGCGAGATTCCATCCAATAGTGGTAACCTGGTTAAGGCATATAATAAGGAGCGTTGTATCTGCGATTTGATTATGAATCGCAATAAGTATGAAGTGCAGGTATTTCAAACTGCTATTAAGGATTATATGTCATCAAAGGATAAACAATTATCTCAGCTGATTGTTTATGCAGATAAGATGGGAATTCGAGACGAGGTAATGAAATATGTGGAGGTGTTAGTGTGATTAGTTCATTAAGGCAATTAAAAGATAAAGTAAGAAATATTTCAGATGGGAATAGTAATAAAGCAACTACGCTTATTCGTAACTTTATGATGGAAAGATTTCTGGAAAGAGTATCTGTTTCTCAATATAGAGATAATTTTATCCTTAAGGGTGGGATGCTGGTAGCTTCAATTGTTGGTGTGGATATGAGGGCTACAATGGATATCGATACAACAGTAAAAGCGTTGCCTTTAAATGAGGCTGATGTTCAGAGAATAATTGGGGAAATATGTAGTATTGAGTTGGAAGATAACGTTAGTTTCCAAATTAAAAGTACGAAAACCATTATGGAAGAATTTGATTATCCAGGAATTCGTGTAATGCTGGAAGCTACGCTGGACAGGATGCGTCAGCCAATCAAAATTGATATTTCTACAGATGATGTAATTACACCGAAGGCTGTAGAGTATGACTATAAATTAATGTTTGAGGACAGAACAATTTCTGTTCTTACGTATAATAAGGAAACTCTGCTGGCAGAGAAGATGCAGACAATCATAAATAGAGGTATTGCTAATACAAGATTAAGAGATTTTTATGATGTCTACAGTATCATGAATTTTTATGGAGAGCAGATAGAAAAGAAAGCTCTATATGATGCATTTTCTGCCACCTGCGAAAAGCGGAAAACTATTTTTAACAAGCAGGATATAGAAGATACATTATATCTAATATCGGATGATTTACATATGGAGGAGCTATGGCTTCAGTTTCAGAAAGGTAACTTCTATGTAGAAGATTTAGAATGGAGAATAGTGATTGATTATGTTAACGAAATAGTGAAGAAGTACTTGCTATGACTTACAGACCAATAGCTGAAGTGATACTTTGGTGATGCATTCGGCATATATTTCAGAACATCCTGCAATATTTTGCGCAATGCAAGCGTCCCTTGCTTGCTATCGAGAGATATCATTGGTAAAATCGGTATCAGAAAGGAGGAGCTATGTTGAATCAGGAACAGGCAGATATTACAACAGGAAAGCAAATACGTCATCTGCGGACACAGGCGGGAATGACGCAGGAAGAGCTGGCAGGGGAATTGAATGTTACCAGACAGGCGCTGTCCAATTGGGAACGGGATATCAATGAACCTGACTTGAATACGCTGCAAAAGATTTGCTTTCTGTTTGGCGTCCGCATGGACGATTTCGCGAAGGAGGTAATCATAAAAATGGAAACAAATATGGAAACAACGATGGAAAAAGTAAAACGACCTTTTAACAGGTATGATATGGCAATCGGATTATTTTACGCGGTTGGTATTTTTCTTGGCATTGGGATTTTCTTTGTGGGAGGTCTCATCACGATGTCGGGTGCAGGCTGGGGAGCATCCCTGTTTGGCGGCGGATGTTTTGCCCTTGTATTTGGGCTGATGTGCCATGCAGTTATTACATTAAGAAGAAATGACAAATGATGACGGCTCCGGAAAACGGAGACCCTGTCCAGGCGAGTAGGAGGAAAAACAAATGTTACGACCAAAAGAAGTAGTATGCAAATGGGTAGACGCCTTCAATGCTCACGATGTGGATACAATCGTGAGCCTGTACCATGAGAACGCAACCAACCATCAGGTGACCAATGAGCCTGTGATCGGGATAGAGGCAATCCGGGAAATGTTTACAACAGAATTTGCCACTGCCGACATGACCGCCATTGTGGAGAATATCTTTGAGGATGGACAATGGGCAATCTTAGAATGGAAGGATCCGCTGGGACTGCGGGGCTGCGGCTTCTTCCACGTAGTAGGTGGAAAAATCCTGTTCCAGAGAGGGTATTGGGATAAGCTGTCCTTCTTAAAGCAGCACAATTTACCGATTGAGTAGATGCAGGAGCAGGTGAAGCTGGCATGGAATATCAAACATTAGAAAAGACAGACACATTCTGTGTGTATCAGGCATTTAGACAGGCGTTTTCGGATTATCAGGTGCCGGTTGATATGCCATATGAAGCCTTTGAGACGAATCTCAAAAGAAACGGTTATATGCCCAGTGTGTCGGTTGGTGCTTTTGAGCATGGAGAACTGACAGGCATCGTTTTAATGGTGTGCGGTATTGGAAGGGAGAAAAGACCATCTACGACCTTGGAACCGGAGTGATTCCCGCTTTCCGAAAAAGAGGAATTACAGGGAACATGCTGAACATGGTACAGACCATATGCCGGGCTCATGGGATAGGCAGGTATCAGCTGGAAGTGATTCAGGATAATACGGCCGCCGTCTCTCTGTATAAAAAACAGGGCTTTCAGGTTATGCGCAGTCTGAATTGTTACATGACAGAAAGAAATGAAAGAAAACCTGACGGAAAACAGGATGAAAGCAGGCAGTGGCAGATAGTTCCTTCTGGAGCGCTTACACCGGAACAGTGGGAGTGCGTGAAAGGCTTTTGGGATTATGCGCCGTCATGGCAAAATTCCATGGATTCTGTATGCGCCATAGAGGATTCCTTTGCCTGTATTCTTGCTGAACGATCCGGAAAGCTGATCGGTTATGGAATGATAAACAAGGAAAACGGTGATATCGCTCAGCTGGCGGTAAAGCCAGAATATCGCAGGCTGGGCGCAGCCACTGATATCATGCAGCATTTGCAGGAGCAAACAGGAAGTCCTGAGATAAAAATGATTAACGTAGACGAGAGAGATGAAACCCTGAACCGGTTTCTGAAACAATCCGGATTCAGAGTGTTTGCGAAGCAGTACGAAATGGAGAAGGAGCTATGAGAGGACTGACCGGATGCAGTACACAAAAACGATTTTTCTGAAAAACAATGAGGAATGTCTGCTCCGGAATGCGGTTGGAGCAGACGCCGAAGAAATACACGACCTGTTCAATCTGACCCATGCACAGACCGATTTTTTGTGTACCTATCCGGATGAGAATTTGTTTGACACCTCGCAGGAACAAAAAATTTTAACAGAGAAGATAAGCAGCGGAAATGAGATTGAGCTCTGTGCTGTTGTCAACGGGCATATCGTAGGAACTGCCGGTATGAAACCTGTGGGGAAAAAGGATAAGGTCAAACATCGTGCGGAGTTTGGAATCAGCATTGAAAAAAGCTGTTGGGGACTTGGAATTGGCAGGGCTTTATTGGCGTCCTGTATTGCGTGTGCCAGGAAAGCAGGATACAGTCAGCTTGAACTGAACGTAGTTGCTGAAAATGAAAGGGCAATCTCGTTGTATGAAAGCGCCGGATTTGTTGAATACGGCAGAAATCCAAGAGGTTTTCGTTCCCGCACAGCCGGGTTTCAGGAAGTCTTATCCATGAGATTAGAATTGGAAACAGATCCCCGGTGGTAACAGGATGTTACTGCCGGGGATTTTTGTGCCCTTTCGGGCTGTAAAGGAGGACAATCACATGAAAATCATTAACATTGGTATTCTTGCTCATGTAGACGCAGGGAAAACAACTTTAACGGAAAGCCTTTTATATGTCAGCGGAGCGATTGCACAGCAAGGCAGTGTGGATAAAGGAACAACAAGAACGGACACAATGGCTTTAGAACGCCAAAGGGGAATTACGATTCAGACAGCAGTTACTTCTTTTGCGTGGAATGATTATAAAATCAATATCGTGGACACTCCCGGTCATATGGACTTTCTGGCGGAGGTGTACCGCTCTTTAGCTGTACTTGACGGGGCAATTTTAGTTATTTCCGCCAAAGACGGCGTACAGGCACAAACAAGAATCTTATTTCATGCACTTCAGAAAATGAACATTCCGACCATTATTTTTATAAATAAAATCGACCAAAACGGGATTGATCTGCAGGGGGTTTATCAAGACATTCGTGAAAAACTAACCGATGATATGATTGTGATGCAGGAGATTGCCCTGTCTCCCAAGATCGCAATAACCGCTATTTCTGATGCAGAGAAATGGGATACGGTGGTTGCAGGGAATGATGGACTATTAGAGAACTATATCGCAGGGGATTTTTTGGATCCCCACGAATTAGAATGTGAAATGCGTCGGAGAACCAGACGCTGCTTGTTATATCCTGTTTATCATGGAAGTGCAAAGGGCAATATTGGAACAGAAAACCTGATTAAAATAATGACAGAAACATTCTTCACAGAAACAGAAAACAGGTCATCTGAACTATGTGGGTATGTTTTTAAGGTTGAGCATACAGAGCAAAAGAAACGGCTGGTCTACCTGCGTCTGTATCGGGGAACACTGCGTTTGCGGGATACGCTCGAGCTGTCAAAAAAGAAAAAAGTAAAAATAACGGAAATGAGGATTCTTGCAAATGGAGAAATGATTCCGGCAGACCATGCCAGTCCGGGAGAAATTGTTATTTTAACAGATGATACTCTGGAACTGAACAGCGTTTTGGGAAATGAGAACCTTTTGCCGCGAAAAGAACAGCTGGACAATCCGATTCCCCTGCTTCGGACAACGGTTGCACTTCAAAAGGCAGAGCAAAGAGAAAGGTTATTGAATGCGCTCACAGAAATCGCAGATACCGACCCGCTGCTGCACTTTGAAATTGATTCAGTTACCCATGAGATTATGTTGTCTTTTCTGGGAAAGGTGCAGTTGGAGATTCTTTGCTCGCTTCTGGAAGAAACCTATCATCTGGAAGTAAACATGAACGAGCCTTCCGTTATTTATTTGGAAAGACCATTAAAAAAAGCAGAGGATACCATTCATATTGAAGTGCCGCCCAACCCGTTTTGGGCTTCTGTCGGACTGGAGATTACGCCTCTTCCGATTGGGAGCGGAATCCAATATGAGAGCAAGGTTTCCCTTGGCTATCTGAACCAGAGCTTTCAAAATGCGGTTACGGAAGGGGTTCGGAACGGGTTGGAGCAGGGTCTGTATGGGTGGGAGGTTACGGACTGCAAAATCTGTTTTCGATATGGCGTTTATTATAGTCCGGTCAGCACTCCCGCAGATTTCCGGTTGCTCGCCCCGATTGTATTAGAGCAGGCGTTAAAAAAGGCAGGAACACAGCTTTTGGAGCCATATCTTTCCTTTACACTTTACGCACCGCAGGAATATCTTGCGAGGGCTTACCATGATGCGCCAAAATATCATGCAGTTATTGAACACACTTTACAGAAAAACGACGAGGTAATCTTAGCGGGAGTAATTCCTGCCCGCCATATCGGGGAATACCGAAGCGACTTGAATGACTATAAAAACGGGAGAAGCGTCTGCCTGACAGAAATAAAAGGGTATCAGGAAACGTTGGAAGAGCCGGTGGTCCAGCCTCGCCGTCCGAATGACCGGCTGGATAAGGTTCGGCATATGTTTCAGAAACTGTCCTGATTCTGCCGTTTGCAGGAATCTACGCAGCACATGGAGGGATGCGTCTGTTTCTGGCGGTTGGGACTTTTTGTTTTAGCCGGAGAAATGGGTGCAGAAAAAGCAGCAAACCTTTTTCGGATTTACTGCTTCTCTGTGCCGCTGTAATGGGCGGCGGGGATTCCGTTGTATTTTCTTATTTTGGTTTGACAAACTGGAAGTTGTCTATCCAACAACTAAATATTAAAAACAAATCAATAAACAAATTATATGAAGAATTGCCATAATAAATGGTCCAACTGTTTTCATACAATCTTTAAGGTATATTCCTATAATGCCATCTATGATTTGTATAATTAACATTGAATTTGTGAGAATGAATAAAAACATATCCGAACGCCAAAAAAATGGAATTACTGATATAAATACAATGCCTATACACCTTGCGAACATATATAAAGCATTTGCTTTCTCCTGCTTTTCAGCTTTGTTAATTGCAAATAGAGAAAAAGCCAAACCGCCCAAAGCACTTAACGAAGTTATACAAGTCGTTATATAATATGCCATTTTTTATCTCCCAACTTCTTATTTACCAGACGAAACACAATTACTCTAAAGAATCCCTCCGCACATAAAATGTTCCTCTTCCGGAACCGCATTTTACTATCACATCTTCTTTTGTTAATTTGTTAAGTGCATTCAGCACCGCTGAGCGGCTGCCGCTTGGACATGCTGCGATTACCTCAGCGCCGGTAAATTTGCCAACCTTTTCTGTAACATAGGTTTTTACAATGTCATATATCGTGCTCCGGCTGCCTCCAGACACTAATCCAACCCGTTCTTCAAATTCTTTATAGCAGGCGAGAATTACCTGCAACATATATTTTATGAACGGTGTCGAGTCATTTTCTTCCTCATGCCAGCCCTGGTCGATTCTCTCCAGAACATCGTAATAGGCATCTTTTGTTTTCTCAATCTGTTTCTCAACACTGATATACTTCCCAACCTCATATCCATTCTGGTACAGAAGCAATAGCGTTAATAATCTGCTCATTCTTCCATTCCCATCATTAAACGGGTGAATGCAAAGAAAATCACAAATAAATGCTGGAATCAGGATCAACGGATCAACGGTCTCCATCGCCAGTGCTCTCCGGTAGCTCTCACAGATTGCCTCAATCGCCGGTTCCGTTTCATACGGTGCCAGCGGAACAAACCTTGTTACCACCGTCCCATCTGCCTTTGTTTCATTGATATAGTTCTGCGTGTTCTTAAATCTCCCGCCATACGTCAGCCCGGCATGTTTTAACAGGTCACGATGCAGCTGCAAAATATACGCCGTTCTGATTGGAATAAAATCATGGCTTTCATGGATGGTATTCAAAACATCCCGATAGCCGACAATCTCACTCTCATCACGGGTTCTGGGGGTTGTTTTCTCATCCATAAGCTGTTTAATTCGTGTACCGGTTGTAACAATACCCTCAATTTTATTTGATGCCTCCGTACTCTGTACACGGGCAATCTCTATCAGGCGCTCTAATTCCACAGGCTTCTGTCTTGAATATAATTCCTGACGTCCCTTGCATTCATGGATTTTCGCAATATAGGATACGGTTTCCCCATCCCACATTTTATCTGCAAGTTTTGTATAATCAAACGTTCTCATATCTGCGATACTCCCTTACATTTTTCATCCAGTCTTTTATTCTTTCGTCCATATTATACCCCATTCTGGACGAAAGATTCAAGTGGTGGACAATAATTTTAATATTATGCTTGCACCGCAGGAATATCTTGCGAGGGCTTACCATGATGCGCCAAAATATCATGCAGTTATTGAACACACTTTACAGAAAAACGACGAGGTAATCTTAGCGGGAGTAATTCCTGCCCGCCATATCGGGGAATACCGAAGCGACTTGAATGACTATAAAAACGGGAGAAGCGTCTGCCTGACAGAAATAAAAGGGTATCAGGAAACGTTGGAAGAGCCGGTGGTCCAGCCTCGCCGTCCGAATGACCGGCTGGATAAGGTTCGGCATATGTTTCAGAAACTGTCCTGATTCTGCCGTTTGCTGGAATCTACGCAGCACATGGAGGGATGAGGCTGTTTCTGGCGGTTGGGATTTTTTGTTTTAGCCGGAGAAATGGGCGCAAAAAAGCAGCAAACCTTTTTCAGATTTACTGCTTCTCTGTGCCGCGGTAATGGGCGGCGGGGATTCCGTTGTATTTTCTTATTTTAGTTTGACAAACTGGGATTGATCTATATGCACTAATAATCATAAACAATAACCACACCATGTTTGAGTGAAAATTCTGCTGCCTGCCATAAAATAGAAAATGCGAATTTGGCTAAAGATTCTGTCTCATATGATTTGTTTATAACCACTTTTTCATACCCGGTTTCCCTATTATATGTTGCATCCGCAGGATAGCCTTCTGATGTGCTCCATGAAATAATGGTATCTCTATCCGCATTCCATTAGAAATCGTTATACCTTTGGCTTCAGCAAACTGTTGTGCTGCTGTTTTCCAATTATGAGTATAGTATCGTGCTAATGTTCCGGCATATATATCAAGTCCCATGTTTTTATCCTCCCACAAAGTCCAAATTGTCTAATTCTTCCCTCACATTATAGTTCCATTTTCTAAGCAATGCAATGAAAAAGACTAACGTTCCGCAGGATGCCCAGAGCAACGATTCCTGACAAGGCGGAGGATTGGCTGGGCAAGTGGACAGTTCTCAGAATACTACACAATATTATCTTTCATATGCTGAAAAATTTCGGCTACTATTTCTGATTTAGCATCCGCATAATTCTGCATATATTTCCATGATTTTTCTGCTAAATTTCTTTTCACGGAAGCATATTGTTCTCTGTCTTTTTTGTGAGTCCTTAGTCGATTTCTAAAAGCTATCATTCTGTCCGCTTCAACACACCCTTTTGAAAACACATGGAGATTTACTTCCGGGGAAAATTTCTTCATCATTCGATGTTCATACCATTCCGGCTCTCTGATCTTCAAAACATAACCTGCCTTTTCCAAGGCCGGAACATACATAAATTCATCTTTGGAATCTGTCACAAGAAGCAAAATATCAAGTATTGGCTTTGCACACAATCCAGGTACAGACGTTGACCCAACATGTTCAATAGAAATAAAGTTCCCCTTCAATGCTTTACTTATTTTATCTTGTTCTTTTTGAAATGACTCTGCCCACATATTACTATATTCACAAAGCGTCACTTTTTCCTGCAGTTCTTCCACCTTTCCAATCGTAACAGCTTTTAGGTATTCATCTGATGGCATATACTTCTCCTTCCCACAGCTTTTTACTCATCGCTCTTGCCTCCTGCAAATTCATGTTTGTAACTGTCTTCATTCTATCATAGTTCGACACGAAAATCTATGCGTGGCGGTCAAATGGAAACTTAAAAATGTTCTCAATCAAATTCTGTTTTCCGTATAATCATTTTTTCATTGCTTTTCCCAACACATTGTATATTCATCTTCTCCCTTTATCCATGAGATTAGAATTGGAACCCATCCTGATTCTTGCGCAATGCAAGCACTCCTTGCTGGTTATTGCAACCCATCCCTGATAAAATCAGGACCAGAAAGATTGTGAAGGGATGGGAGAAACCATGGATATATCAGCACTGAGCAGTTACTTTGAGCGTTATGGGGGACTGGCGATTTTCCTTGTTGTACTTCTGGAATATATGAATCTTCCGGGATTTCCGGCAGGGATTATTCTGCCGTTTGCAGGAATCTACGCAGCACATGGAGGGATGAGTCTGTTTCTTGCGATTGGAATTTCTGTTTTAGCCGGAGAAGTCGGGAGCTGGATTCTGTATTTTCTGGGGATGTACGGTGGAAATGCTTTCCTGAACATGTACTTAAACCGGTTTCCCAAACACAGGCAGGCGATTGAGCGCACCTTTGATCTGATCCGGCGGAGCGGTTTTTATGGGATTTTCATCAGCAAGCTGATTCCGATGGTCAGAACCCTGATTTCCATTCCGGCAGGGGTATTAAAGATGGAGTTTGTGAAATATTCGATTGCTTCGTTTTTGGGGATAACGCTTTGGAATACCTTCTTCGTGGGAGCCGGATATATCATGGGAGAACCTGTTCTGAACATATTTACAAGGGGGTGAAATCATGCGGATTGCCATGATGACAAATAACTACAAGCCATTTGTGGGCGGCGTTCCCATTTCGATTGAGCGGCTTGCTGACAGTCTGAGGGAGTTGGGGCATACGGTGTATGTCTTTGCACCGGATTACAGGTCTCCGATGGAGGACGATGCAGATACCTTTCGCTTTCCGACGATGAAGCATAAAATCGCCGGAGCGATTCCGATTCCAAATTCGATTTACAGCTATGTGAAGAAACGGATGTCAACACTTCATATTGATCTGATTCACGTTCATCATCCGTGGATCATTGGAAGTGTGGCAACACGGCTGGGAAAGGAATTGCATATTCCGGTCGTGTTTACATACCACACCAGATATGAACAGTATCTGCACTATATGAAGCCCTTTGGATATTTGCAGAAGCAGGCAGGTCGGGGGAACCGGATGGCATCATCCATCCTTGACTTTGCACAGCGGCAAATCCTGCAGCGCTATTTGAATCATTTCCTTGAAACCTGCGATATGGTTTTCGTCCCCACAAAGTCGATGCAGGATTATCTGAAATCGTTCCACATCGATACGCCAATCAGCATTGCTCCCACCGGGCTGCCTCGTGCCTGCTTTGAATATCAGGTCGAAGCGGCTGACATCCGGGAACGGTATTTGCAGGGAAAACAATATCTGTTCTGTACGGTTTCCAGATTGGCAAAAGAAAAAAATCTTCCTTTTCTGCTGCGGGGTGTTGCTGTTGTGAAAGAGAAGTTCGGAGATTGCTTCAATCTGCTTATTTTAGGAGAAGGGCCGGAGAAGGAAAATCTGATGGCGCTGTCCCGTGCTTTGAACATGGAGGAAAATGTATACTTCATCGGGGAAGTACCAAATCAGAACCTATCCGCCTATCACCAGGCCTGTGACCTGTTCTTGTTTTCATCAAAATCAGAGACCCAGGGAATTGTGCTTTTAGAGGCCATGGCAGCAGCGCTCCCGGTCTTTGCGATTCGCGCGACCGGAGTATCCGATGTGGTCGTTGATGGAGAAAATGGCGTATTGTCGTCAGATTCCATAACGGAATGGGAGGAGAACATAATCGCAGCGCTGCAAAATCCTGCTGTACTTATGAAAATGAAACGCTCCGCCCGTGACACGGCGCTTATGTATGATGAAACGGTGATTGCTGCCCGGATTTTGGAGCGGTACGCAGGCTTGAAAAAGAGCTATGAGGCAGAACGTTGGAGGATGCTGCGATTAAACAGAAAGAGTGTGGAATATTGATGACGCTCCCCTCTATTGCCAAAAGTGTAAATTAGAAAGTCTGATAGAAGTAAAAAAATAAAAGTAAAGGTCATCAAAGAGCCAGACGATTAGACGCGCAGAGCCGATGAATTTGTGGAAAATCACTCACAGTTCATCGGTTTTTTACAGAGCGGGATGGTCTTGTTTACGCAGTAGATTAAGCAGGTAATAATAAAAATATGAAGGGGGAGTATAGAAAAACTTCGATGTGGCACATCTTTTTTTGATGGGTAAACCAGGGCATGGCGGAGGTCTTTTCCACCTTGAGGTCTAAGGTCTGTTCCTGTCCCGAAGTCAGGTGAAGATACTGGCTCAGATTATCCAATTTCCGGTTAAGTGCCTGAATGTCCTTTCAGCATATTTGCGGCAGCGCCATGGAGCAGAAGCTTTGTTTCATGGCGGCGGAGATAAGAGTCTGTTTTTTCGATTTTCGGTAACGAATGTGATAGATATGATTGGTTCGGTATTATTCCGCATACTTCAATATCTGCCCTAGATCTTTTAACTGGCGTTCTGTTTCCACAAAACTGCTCCGTGCGGTTTTTGAAAAAGAGCCTTACTTTTAATCTGTTTTTCAAGTTTGGTAATAGAGTTTGCATTGCTGTAACTGTTGGCGGCAATTTTCAGAGTTTCTATCATTAGCCAATGTTACAGACCGGAATTTTGCGTGAACATTTCTCTCGATATGTCAATGAGCTTACGGGAGGAATAGTCCTTGAGGAGTAGTTTATTTCGGGCAGGGAATGGTACACGCTTCTGTGGCTGCGCCGAAAGTATCCTTATTCTGCTGTATATTACTCTTTTTGCGTTTCGATTCCATGTTTGCAACAATTCATAACATACAACCAGTGTGCACGCATGAGTTCAGATGCCTGTTCAGCATTTCGTGATTTGAGTGCATTTAGAATTTCATGATGTTGTGCAGCAGATTGCTTTCTCCAGGCTTCGTAATGAAAATAATGATATCGAATCCGCTTAATATGAAGGGATAATATATGACTGAAACTGGTCATGTATTTATTGTCCGCAACATTCAGAATTATGTCATGGAAACGTTCGTCACATTGTGTTATACCGTCCATATACCCACTTGTGCATGCATCGAAAAATTGTTGCTGTGTTTTTTCCAGTTCAGAAATGTCATTATCTGTTAGTTTGGGTGTTGCAATTTTTACTGCTAATGCCTGAATCTCAGCCAGTGGAAGATAGCATTTTTCTATGTCGCTGCGATGAATCTCTGATACGATTGTTGCTCTGCCTGGCAGCACAACAATTAGATTTTGGTTTTCGAGCATCTGCAATGCTTCTCTGACAGGGGTTCGGCTGACCTCAAAGTAGGCAGCCAATTCGGTATCGGATAGTTTTTCTCCAGGCAACAGTTCTCCGCTGATAATCCAGTCACAGAGAGTATCATATACAATATTTTTTGCTGATTTTCGAAGTTCAGTTTTATTTTTTTTCGGAATTGGCAAAACAAACTCTCCTTGTTAATTTTATATTTGTTTAAATAGTATATCATATATTAGATTACATTTTCAAGTCTAAGGTATGTGGTGGCTTGTGAAAACCAAATTGTCAGGTCACAGTTCCCAGAAGCTAATGTTAGTATTTAAAGTATATATCCTCTAGTTTTACATGCATTAACAATGAATTGTTAAAAACAAACAAAAACAAATCCAAATAATGAGCATAATAGACAAAAGCTACAAAAACAAGGCGCTTTTGCTTTACTTTTACTAAACGCCATGTTATATTCAATATGCAATATATCGCATATCACAAAATGGGAAGAGAGGTAATCAAATGAACAGAGAGGAAATGCTGGTATCGTTATGTCAGGAAGTAATTCGCATTCCAAGCATGTCAGGTCATGAAGAACAGGTGGCAAAACTGTTGCAGAAGACTATGATTGAGTATGGATTTGATGAGGCCATTATCGATAAGTATGGCAGTGTTCTTGGGACGATTTATGGCAAGAGACCAGGAAAGACAATTCTAATGGATGGTCACATTGATACGGTTGATGTTATTGACAGGGATGAATGGACACATGATCCATTTTCGGGAGAGATTGTGGATGGTAAGGTTTATGGACGAGGTGCATCCGATATGAAAGGCAGCGTTTGCACAATGCTTAGTGCTGCAGCACAGTATGCGGAAGATACGAATAAGGATTTCGCCGGAAAGATTTGTGTTTCCTGCACTGTTCATGAGGAGTGTTTTGAGGGGGTTTCATCAAGAGAGATTTCCAATGCTGCAAAGCCTGACTTTGTAATTATCGGTGAAGCAACTACCACAACAGTAAAGATTGGACAGCGTGGACGGGCAGAAGTGGTTGTGGAAACATATGGAAAGAGTTGCCATTCTTCTAATCCGGAAAAGGGTGTAAACGCAGTATATCATATGATGGCTGTGATTGAAGCAATCAGAAACATTAAAGTAAATGAGCATCCGATTCTTGGTAAGGGGATTTTGGAACTGACAGATATTGTTTCTTCTCCTTATCCGGGAGCATCGGTTGTTCCGGCAGTTTGCCGTGCTACATTTGATCGCCGTACTCTGGTAGGAGAAGATGAAGCATTGATTCTCGGTCAGGTAGAAGAAGCTATAGAGGCAGCAAAGAAAAAAAATCCAGAGCTTCAGGCGAAGGTATATCTTGCAGAAGGACAGGAAACATGTTGGACTGGTGAGAAAATTTCTGCAAAGCGATATTTCCCAGCATGGCTGATTCCGGAAGACAGTGAACTTGTACAGGGGGCATTGGCTGGATTAAAGGAAACAGGAATTGATGCATCTGTTTCACACTTCTCTTTCTGTACAAATGGCAGTCATTTTTGTGGTGAGGCAGGCATTCCGTGCATTGGATTTGGACCTTCTCTTGAGAGCCTTGCACATGTGAGAGATGAGTATATTGAGATTGAACAGTTGAAGAAAGCATTCCATGGCTTCTACGGAATTCTTTCGCATTTAACATGATAGAAAATTCACGTTGTTATTGGAGAAAGTATATTGGAGGGATAGCAGATGGCACAGTTTTTGTCGATGTTAAATAGTTTTCTTTGGGGTGCGCCGGTGTTGGTGTTGTTATTTGCAGTTGGTGTTTTGTATGCAGTGAAGACCAGTTTTTTTCAATTCAGACATTTCGGTCATATCCTGAAGAGTACAGCGGGCGAAATGTTTCGGAAAGGAAGCCAGACTGGAGATGGTACGCTGACTCCGCTTCAGGCAGTTTCATCTGCATTGGCGGGGTGTGTAGGAACCGGTAATATTTCGGGTGTTGCGACGGCAATTTTTGTTGGTGGTCCTGGTGCTGTATTTTGGATGTGGATTATTTCATTATTTGGAATGCTGACGAAGTGTGTTGAAGTGACACTTGCACAGTATTATCGAGTTAAGGGTGATGATGGTGTGTATTATGGCGGTCCGATGTACTATATTGAACGCGGTATGGGGAAAAAGTGGAAACCACTCGCAATTTTCTTTGCGATTACGATTATTTTAGGCGGACTCGGAACCGCAGCATTCGTACAGCCGTTTGCCATGTCCAATGCTATGAATAATGCATTTCAGATTCCACATTGGGTGGTTATAGTGATTGCCGCAACTGTTTGTGGTATCGTATTGATTGGCGGGGTACAGGGTATTGGAAAGTTTTGTGAAAAGGTTACTCCAGTTATGTGCTTGGTATACATTGTAGCTGTAGTTGGCATTCTTTTAACACATATTACAGAGCTTCCAGCGGCATTTGCTACAATCTTTACGCATGCATTTACCCCATTGTCCGCAACGGGCGGTCTTGCAGGAAGCACAGTTGCAATGACAATCAAACAGGGTGCAGCACGTGGAACCTTTTCAAATGAGGGTGGTTGCGGAACATCTCCTATCACTCATGCAACGGCGATTACAGAACATCCATTTAAAGAGGGAATGTATGGATCATTTGAGGTGTTCATTGATACTCTGGTTGTATGTACGATGACAGCACTGGCAATCATCTGCAGTGGTGAAGAAATATGGCAGAGTGGACTGAAAGATGTAATGTTAACTCAGTCTGCGTTTGCAAACACATATGGAACAGCAGGTCCGATTCTCGTATCAGTCTGCTTGAGTCTGTTTGCATTTTCTACCATGGTTGGATGGGAAATTAACTATGAATCTGCATTCTTTTATATTTTCCCAAAACTTTCAGCTTCAAAGACTACAAAACTTGCAATCCGTCTGATTTGGCTTGTACCAGGCTTCCTGTCACTTGGACAGACACCTGAGCTGGTTTGGACTGTCGTGGATATTGTGGCTGGTTTCTGGTGTATACCAAATGCCATTGCCTTACTGTTCTTGTCAGGAACTTTTATGAAAGTATATAATGATTATACTGCAAAATATATTGATAAGACACGTCCGCTTTCAGAAAAACTGAATTAATATAAGAAAGAGACATCAGAAATGGTGTCTTTTTTATGTGTGTCTGACGGCGCACGTTTGTAAGCGGTGTAAGTCGGAATCAGACCAGTAATGGGAAGAAAGGAACAGTACGCAGCCCGAACAGATCTCCAGTGCTGGGAGTACATATTTGGATGATAAAATTGTATATTTCGTCGGGGAAGTACCAAATCAGAACCTGTCCGCCTATCATCAGGCCTGTGACCTGTTCTTGTTTTCATCAAAATCAGAGACCCAGGGAATTGTACTTTTAGAGGTCATGGCAGCAGCGCTCCCGGTCTTTGCGATTCGCGCGACCGGAGTATCCGATGTGGTCGTTGATGGAGAAAATGGCGTATTGTCGTCAGATTCCATAACGGAATGGGAGGAGAACATAATCGCA
Organism: Eubacteriales bacterium; assembly: GCA_030536555.1. Classification (GTDB taxonomy): domain Bacteria; phylum Bacillota; class Clostridia; order Lachnospirales; family Lachnospiraceae; genus Brotaphodocola. Next base: position 118,738 of record JAUNPU010000007.1, read on the forward strand.
GCGCTGCAAAATCCTGCTGTACTTATGAAAATGAAACGCTCCGCCCGTGACACGGCGCTTTTGTATGATGAAACGGTGATTGCCAGCCGGATTTTGGAGCGGTACGCAGGCTTGAAAACGAGGTATGAGGCAGAACGTTGGAGGATGCTGCGATTAAACAGGCAGAGCATTAAGAAAGGGCAGGAGTCAGAGACAAAACGACGGAAGGCATATCTGCCAATACACTGATCCGGATGGTAAAAGACGTGTTGTCGGTAGGAAGACGGTAAAAGAAATGTTTCTTATCGAAATCTTACTAATTCCGTAAAGAATCGTAATTTGACTCCTGCATGGTTCTCCCTTATAATATAGCCGTGCAGAGGCAGCAAAAGGCTGCAGAAGCAACAACGTAAAATAAGGAGAACCATATGAAAAAGACAATGCTTATGATGACAGCCGCCGTTCTGGCAGCAGCAATCAGCGGGTGCCAGCCTAACAATACAGGAACAGCGGGAACCACAGCGGCTGTGGAGACCACCGCAGAAGAGACCACCGCAGCGAAGGAGGTCGATCTGGACGAGATTCACACGGCTGTGAAGGAGGCTTACGGGGATGCCTACATTCCGAGCATGCCTTTTGACGGGCAGATGCTGGATCAGATGATGGGAATTACGGAGGATATGTATGAGAGCTTCATCGCAGAGGGACCGATGATCAGCGCGCATGTGGACACCTTTGTGGCTGTGAAGGCGAAGGAAGGAAAGGGTGATGCGGTCAAGGCTGCACTGGACAGCTACCGGGAGAACCTGATCTCCAACACCATGCAGTATCCGATGAATATGCCGAAGATTCAGGCATCGGAGGTATATCAGAATGGAGACTATGTATTTTTCGTGATGCTGGGAACTCCGACCATGGAGTCCGAGGAGCAGGGCGAGGAGGCAGCGCTGAAGTCCGCACAGGAGAACAATAAGATCGGCATGGATGTGATTGCCGGCTTCTTCCAGTGATATGGTATTCAGCAGCATTCCATTCTTGTTTTTCTTTCTCCCCCTGTGCCTGATTCTGTACTATGCAGTGCCGTTTTCCTGGAAAAATGGCGTGCTGCTGGCGTTCAGCCTGCTGTTCTACGCATGGGGAGAGCCGGTGTATATTGTGCTGATGCTGTTCTCCTCGGAGGTGGATTACTGGGTTGGACGTCTGATGGACCGGTTTGGAACGACGAAGGGCAGGCGGCGGTTCTTTCTGTGCTGCTCGGTGGCGGTGAACCTTTCACTGCTGGGATTCTTTAAGTATGCGGACTTTGTGATCCAGATGGTCAACGGGGTATTTCACACCTCGATTCCGCTGCTGGGACTGGGACTTCCGGTGGGAATCAGCTTTTTCACCTTCCAGACCATGAGCTACAGCATCGATCTGTACCGGAGAGAGGTTCCTGTGGAGAAGGACCATCTGGCGTACCTGACCTATGTGTCCATGTTCCCGCAGCTGGTGGCGGGACCGATTGTCCGGTTTGCCACGGTTCAGCAGGAGCTGCACCACAGGACGATCACAGTGGAGAAGTTCCAGAGCGGCATGCTCCGGTTTATGCAGGGACTGTTCAAGAAGGTGCTGATTGCCAATCAGGTGGGGGCGCTGTGGGAAGCAATCCGTGCCATGGAGCCGGGAACGGCTTCCGTCTCGGCGGCGTGGCTGGGGGCAGCGGCATTTACCCTGCAGCTGTACTTTGACTTCAGTGCCTACAGCGATATGGCGATTGGAATGGGAGAGATGATGGGATTTTCCTTCCCGGATAACTTCCGCTATCCTCTGTCTGCCGTGTCGGTGACGGACTTCTGGAGAAGATGGCATATCTCCCTGTCCTCCTGGTTTAAGGATTATGTATACATACCGCTGGGCGGCAACCGTGCCGGAGTGGGAAAGCATCTTCGCAATATGCTGATCGTGTGGTTCCTCACCGGTCTGTGGCACGGCGCGGCGTGGAACTTTGTGCTGTGGGGGCTTTACTATGGAGTCCTGCTGGCGCTGGAGAAATACGTCTGGGGCAAAGGTCTTTCCAGACTTCCAGGTGTGCTGCAGCACGGCTACACGCTTTTGATTGTGGTGGTGGGATTCGTGGTATTTGTATTTGACGATATGAACGCGCTGGGGCTTTATCTGCAGTCCATGACAGGGCTCTTGGGCAATGATCTGTGGGGTGCGGAGTGCGGGTGGTATCTGAGCAATTACGGCGTGGTGCTGGCAGCGGCTGTTCTTCTGGCGTTCCCGGTGTATCCGTGGGCGAGGGAGAAGGCGGCTGCATGGAGCGCAGCATCAGAGAGTGCAGCGTCAGAGACCGCAGCAACAGGGACTGCGGCTGCTGGTTCCGGTGCGATGCTGGCGTTGAGACATGGACTGTGCACTGCGGGAACTCTGGCTGGATACGGGCTGCTGTTTATGCTGACGGTGGCGTATCTGGTCAATGATACCTACAATCCGTTTCTGTATTTCCGGTTTTGATGAGGTGCGAACATGAAGAATATGGAACATAACGGGCTGCCCAGGGGGCAGAGAACCGGCATGATAACGGCGCTGGCTCTGAGCGCAGCCATTCTTGCTCTGACCACCGGCTTTCTGGTGACGGAGAAGAAGGGCTTCTCAGAGTCGGAGAACCGGTATCTGGCATCCTTTCCGCAGTTCAGCTGGGAATCGGTGAAGAGCGGGGACTATACGGAAGCGCTGAGTGAGTATGCCAGCGACCATTTTCCGTTCCGGGAACTCTTTATGGGATTAAAGACCCGGGCGGAGCTTGCCCTTGGACGGCGGGAGATCAATGGAATCCTCATCGGTGACAGCGATTATCTGATTGAGCCTTATGAGAAGCCGGAGAACACGGAGAAGATTGCCGGAATCTTCCGGAACTTTTCTGAAAAGATAGACGGGATGCGGGCAGAAGGGCGGGAGCTGAACCTGAATCTGATGCTGATTCCCACGGCGGTGACGGTGCTGAGGGACAAGCTGCCCCAAGGCGCACCTACGGAGAATCAGATGGAGACGGCAGAGACCATCTTAAGAGCTTCCGGGATGCCGACCATTGACAGTCTTGAGGCGCTGAAGAAGCAGTCGGAGACGGGACAGGTGTACTACCGGACGGATCACCACTGGACCACTTACGGCGCCTATGCAGGATATGTGGAATACTGCCGGGCGCTGGGTTTTGAGCCGGTGCCGCTGGAGGAGCTTAAGTCCTCTGTGGTGACGGATTCCTTTGCCGGGAGTATTTATGCCAAGGTCCATGACAGTCGGCAGCCTCTGGACTCAATCACCATCTATGAGAATCCGGCAGACCGGCTTACGGTGACTTATGAGGATACCGGCGAGACGTCGGACAGTCTTTATAATCTGGACTATCTGGAAAAGCGGGACAAGTATTCCCTGTTTTTGAATAACCTGCATCCGCTGGTGACGATTGCCAATGAGACAGCGGAATCCCAGCGAGAGCTGGTGCTGATCAAGGACAGCTATGCCAATTCGATGGTGCCGTTTCTGACCCGCCATTACCGCAGGATTCACGTGCTGGACACCCGCTACTACAAGATGGGACCGGCGGCCTACATCAGAGAGCATCCGGAGGTTACGGATGTGCTGCTGCTTTACAATATGAATACGCTGGATACAGATCTGGGAGTTCGGGGCATCTATTGACCGGAAGCTGCTGACAGAAGCCGCTGACCGGAAACTACAGACAGAATCCTATAGATTGAAACTACAGAAAGTCTTTGTACAGAGGCGGGGAAAGCTGGTTTTTTATACTGGCTTTTCTCGCCTCCTTATGTTAGAATGATACTACACTGTGATGGTTTAAAGGGGCATAACGTTAAACTGCATTTATTCACAGCAGTTAAGAAGGATGAAGGTTATTATTATGATTTGGTCAAAAGAGGAAACCCTGTCAAGACAGGAAATCGAAGCGATTCAGTTGGAACGCCTGAAGGAGACGGTGCAGCGGGTTTGGGACCGGGTGCCGGCCTATCGGGCGAAGATGGAGGCAGCAGGGGTGAAGCCGGAGGATATTAAAGAGCTTAAGAATCTGGCGAAGCTTCCATTTGTGACGAAGCAGGATATGAGGGACAACTACCCCTTCGGGCTGTTTGCGGTGCCGAAGGATGAGCTGGTGCGTATCCATGCATCCAGCGGTACCACCGGCAAGCCTACGGTGGTCGGTTATACGAAGCGGGATCTGGAAGTATGGACCGAGTGCGTGTCCCGTATTGCCGCCATGGGCGGGGCTACCTCAAAGGATGTGGCGCAGATCTGCTTCGGCTATGGCATGTTCACCGGTGCGCTGGGACTGCATTATGGACTGGAGAATATCGGAGCAGCCATGGTACCGTCCTCCACAGGCAATTCAGAGAAGCAGATCATGTACATGAAGGACTTCGGGACCACGCTGCTGGTGGCTACTCCTTCCTATGCGCTGCGGCTGGCAGAGGTGGCATATCAGATGGGCATTGACCCGAAGAAGGACCTGAAGGTGAAGATCGGTCTCGTGGGCAGTGAGCTGCTGACCGATGCCATGCGTGCGGAGATGCACAAGCTGTGGGGCGATGACATGCTGGTGACCACCAACTATGGCATGAGCGAGCTGATGGGACCGGGCGTGTCCGGCGAGTGCGAGTACATGTGCGGCTTACATATCAATGAGGATTATTTTATTCCGGAGATCATCGACCCGAAGACCGGGGAGGTGCTGCCGCCAGGTGAGAAGGGGGAACTGGTTGTCACCTGTATCTACAAGGAGGGCATTCCGCTGATCCGCTACCGGACCAAGGACGTGACCAGACTGATCTACGAGCCGTGCAAGTGCGGCAGAACCACCTGCCGGATGGAGAATCTGGACGGACGCACCGACGATATGCTGAAGATTCGCGGCGTCAATGTATTCCCGAGCCAGATCGAGGAGGTAATCTTAAGTGTGGATGAGATCGGACCGCACTATGAGATCATTGTGACCAGACAGAACCATGCAGACAGGCTGGAGATCCGCGTGGAGCTCTTAAAGGCAACGGACTCCTACCGGGAGCTGGAAGCAATCGAGGACAAGATTAAGAGTAAGCTGCGTGTGATGCTGGGGCTGGATGCGAAGATCCGCCTGGAGTCTCCCAACACGTTGCAGCGTTTTGAGGGAAAAGCCAAGCGAGTAAAAGACTTAAGAAAGGAACTGTAAGACCGTGGCAGAGAAGAAGATCATGTTAGGCAATGAAGCCATTGCCAGAGGAGCATATGAGGCTGGGGTGAAGGTATCTGCGGCATATCCGGGCACTCCCAGCACGGAGATTAGTGAAAATATCGTAAAGTACAAGGAGATTTACGCGGAGTGGTCCCCCAATGAGAAGGTAGCCATGGAGGTAGCCATCGGCGCATCCATCAGCGGCGTCAGAGCCATGGCATCCATGAAGCATGTGGGCGTCAATGTGGCGAGCGACCCCCTGTACACCATTTCCTACGGCGGCGTGAACGGCGGACTGGTGCTGGTGGCAGCAGACGACCCGGGACTTTACAGCTCCCAGAACGAGCAGGACACCCGCTGCGTGGCGAGAGCCGCCATCGTGCCGGTGTTAGAGCCGTCGGACAGCCAGGAGGCGAAGGATTTTACGAAGTTCGCATTTGACATGAGCGAGAAGTACGACACGCCGGTTATCGTGAGAACTACCACCCGCCTGTCTCATTCTCAGGGACTTGTGACCCTGGAAGAGCGGGCAGAGGTGGAGGATAAGGTGTATGAGCGCAATGCCGCCAAGTACGTGATGATGCCGGGCAATGCCAAAGGCCGCCATGTATATGTGGAGCAGCGCATGAAGGCGCTGGCGGAGGATGGCTGCGGGTTCCCGGTCAACAGGGCAGAGTATCAGGATACCTCCATGGGATTTATCACAAGTGGCATTCCCTACCAGTATGTGAAGGAGGTATTCCCCAATGCTTCCGTCCTCAAGCTGGGTATGGTACATCCCCTTCCGAAGAAGCTGATTCAGGAGTTCGCCTCCAGAGTTGACAAGCTGTATATCGTAGAAGAACTGGAGCCGGTGATCGAGGAGCAGGTGAAGTCCTGGGGCATCCAGGCCGTGGGCAAGGAGATATTCACCATTCAGGGGGAATACAGTGCAAACCTGCTTCGCAAAGCGGTTCTGGGTGAGAATCCGGAAGTAAATGCACCGGTTCCGGTGCCGGCACGTCCGCCGATTCTGTGCCCGGGATGTCCTCACAGAAGCGTATTTTCCGTGCTGAAGAAGCTGCACATCCACGCGGCGGGAGATATCGGCTGCTATACCCTGGGCGCAGTGGCACCCTTGAGCGTGGTTGACACCACCGTCTGCATGGGCGCAAGCATTTCCACCCTGCACGGCATGGAGAAGGCGAAGGGCAGAGATTACATTAAGAACTGGGTGGCTGTGATCGGAGATTCCACCTTTATGCATACCGGTGTCAACGGTCTCATCAACATGGTATACAACCAGTCCTCCGGAACGGTGATGATTCTGGACAACTCCACCACCGGCATGACCGGACATCAGGACCACGCGGCGACAGGCAAGACCCTGATGGGGGAGGTTGTACCTGCCATCAACATTTACGAGCTGTGCAGGGCTATCGGCGTGAAGCATGTGACCGAGGTCAATGCATTTGACCTGCCGGAGTTGGAGCGGGTGGTCAAAGAAGAGACGGCGCGGGATGAGGTTTCCGTCATCATCACCAAGTCGCCCTGCGTACTGCTGAAGGGCAATGTATTCCCTTACAAGTGCAGACCTGATTCTGAAAAATGCAAAAAATGCGGCGCCTGCCTGCGGGTGGGATGCCCGGCTCTTACAAAGAATGCGGACGGCACCATTTCCATAGATGAGACCATGTGCAATGGCTGCGGACTCTGCATGAGCTTATGTAAGTTTGATGCGATTTCCAAAGTGGAAGCGTAACCACGGGGACAGGCGGGACAGACACCGCCCGGTCAACCCTGTGTGAGACACAGGACAAATACAGGAACAGGAGCAGTGGTATGGAGACAAAGAATATTATGATCGTCGGCGTAGGCGGGCAGGGAACCCTGCTTACCAGCCGGATATTAGGCGGCATCATGCTGGATGCCGGATATGATGTAAAGTTATCTGAGGTACATGGTATGGCACAGCGCGGAGGAAGCGTGGTCACCTTCGTGCGGTACGGAGACAAGGTGGCAGAGCCGATTGTGGAGGAAGGTCAGGCAGATGTGCTGATCGCATTTGAGCGGCTGGAAGCACTGCGCTATGCTCATTTTCTGAAAAAGGACGGAGTTCTGGTGGTCAACGACTGGAGAATTGACCCGATCACGGTGGTGACCGGTGCGGCGGCTTATCCGGAGAACATTATCGAGACTCTGAAGGAGCAGCACACGGTATATGCCATCGACGCCATGACAGAGGCGAAGAAGCTGGGCAATTCCAGAACCTTCAATATCATCGTGCTTGGCATGGCTGCAGGACATATGGACTTTACAAAAGAAGACTGGCTGAAGGTGATTGAGAGAACGGTTCCGCCGAAGACCGTGGAGATCAACAAAAAGGCATTTTTACTGGGATTTGAGGGACAGGATCAGGACCTGAATAAATGACAAGAGGGGGAGTTTGCTGACATGATATGGAATGAGACAAAAGAATGCATGAGCAGGGACGAGATCGCCAATCTTCAGAGTGCGCGTCTCGTCAAGACAGTGGACCGGGTGTACCACAACGTAGAGTTTTACCGGAAGAAGATGCAGCGGATCGGACTGGAGCCGGGGGATATCCGGGGAATCGAGGATATCACCAGGCTTCCGTACACGACCAAGGATGATTTGAGAGACAACTATCCCTTCGGGCTTTTTGCAGTGCCCAGGTCACAGATCGTCCGCGTCCACGCATCCAGCGGCACCACCGGCAAGGCGACGGTGGTAGGCTATACCAGAAAGGATCTGGATATCTGGAGTGAGTGTGTGGCACGTGCGCTGACCATGGCAGGGGTGACCCGAAATGATATCATTCAGGTGGCATACGGCTACGGTCTGTTCACCGGCGGTCTGGGCGCTCACGCAGGCGCTGAGAAGCTGGGAGCTGTGGTGGTTCCCATGTCCACCGGCAATACCAAAAAACTGATTACCATGATGAAGGATTTTGAGGCGACAGCCCTTGCCTGCACCCCGTCCTATCTGCTGCACATTGCGGAGACTCTGGAAGAAGCAGGCGATATTCCGAACATCAAGTTAAAGACTGCCATCTGCGGCGCGGAGCCGTGGACGGAGAAGATGAGAACCCAGGTGGAGGAGAAGCTGCACATCCACGCCCACGACATCTACGGCCTGTCCGAGATCATGGGGCCGGGCGTTGCCTGCGACTGCGAGTACCATAAGGGTCTGCACGTGTACGAGGATCATTTCCTGCCGGAGATCATCAGTTCTGAGACTTTAGAGCCGGTGCCTGTGGGAGAGACCGGTGAGCTGGTATTTACCACCCTGACCAAGGAGGGCCTGCCGCTGATCCGCTACCGCACCAAGGACCTGACCAGCATCGACTATGGTCAGTGCGAATGCGGCAGAACCATCGCGCGAATCAGCCGCTTCAAAGGCCGTTCCGACGATATGCTGATCATCCGCGGTGTCAATGTATTCCCAAGCCAGATCGAGGCGGCACTGCTGGAGATGGGCGGCACGACTCCGCATTACATGATGATCGTGGACCGGGTCAACAATCTGGACACCCTGGAGGTTCAGGTGGAGGTGGAAGAGCGGTTCTTCTCCGATGAGATCCGTCAGCTGGAGAAGCTGACCGGTCAGATCGCCCATGCGATTCAGCAGATGATCGGACTGGCTGTCAAGGTGAAGCTGGTGGAGCCGAAGACCCTGGAGCGCAGTATGGGAAAAGCAGTGCATGTGATCGACAAACGTAAATACGAATAAGGGGTGGGAATATGTATATTAAACAGTTATCTATTTTTATTGAAAACAGAGAAGGCCGTCTGGAAGAGGTATTGAATGCTCTGACAGAGGCAAATATCAACATTGTGTCCATGAGCCTTGCCGACACCAGCGAGTACGGTCTGCTGCGCCTGCTGGTGACCGATCCGGAGGCAGGCAAGAAAGCGCTGAAGGAGAAGGGATTCTCCGCTATGCTGACCGATGTGCTGGGCGTGAAGATCTCCCACAGATCCGGCAAGCTGCAGGAGCTGCTGAAGATCATCTGCGAGGCGCAGGTCAACATCGAGTACATGTACGCCCTTTCTACCGGCAAGGACGATGCCTCCGTGGTAATCAAGACCTCCGATCTGGAAAAGGCGGCGAAGCTGTTGCAGGAGCGCGGCGTGGATATTGTGACTTCGCAGGAAGTTATGGCGATGTAGGAGATTTGACAATGGTTATTGATTTTCACACGCATATATTTCCGGATAAGATTGCCGGGAAGACGTTAGAACATTTATCCCGGGTTTCCGGGAACCGGGCTTATACGGACGGCGCGGCAGCAGGACTTCTGGCTTCCATGGAAGAGTCAGAGGTACATTGCTCCGTGATTCTTCCGGTGGTGACGGCGCCAAAGCAGTTTGACACCATTACCCGGTTCGCAGACCAGATCAATCAGGAATATTGTGGCAGTGACAGAACTTGCAGACTGTTGTCCTTTGGGGGAATCCATCCGGATTCCCCTGATTACAAGGCCAAGCTGCGTGTGCTGGCAGAAGCCGGATTTCAGGGCATCAAGCTGCACCCGGACTATCAGGGCTGCGATTTTAACGATATCCGGTACAAGCGGATTGTCTATGCGGCGACAGAGCTGGGAATGGTGGTCGTGACCCACGCCGGAATCGATATCGGATATCCCGATCCGGTTCACTGCACGCCGCAGATGGCGCTGGAAGTCATCCGGGAAGTACAGCCGGAGAAGCTGGTGCTTGCCCATATGGGCGGCTGGAGACTGTGGGATGAGGTGGAGCGGTATCTGGTGGGGGAAAAGGTGTATTTTGACACGGCGTTTACCTGCGAATATCTGGAACAGGAACAGTTTCTGCGGATGGTGAGGCAGCATGGAAGCGACCGGATTCTGTTCGCCACAGACAGCCCCTGGTCGGGGCAGAAGGAGAGTCTGGAGTGGATGAGAGGAATGGGGCTGCCGGAGAAGGAGCTGGAAGCGGTTCTGGGCGGAAATGGGAAAAGACTGCTTGGCATCGATCGCTGACGCGACCGATGCCTCTCTTACCTCTTACAGCGGATAAATATTCATCCTCTTAATCTTTCCGCCTTCTGTCACCTCGGACAGAATCGCCGTCACCGGCACCACCTGTCCGTTGTAGGAGATGAAGTACCATACCGTATTTTCGCTGCGGTACTGGACTCCGTGGATCGGGAACGGACCGCCGTTGAAGCCGAACTTGTGGTGGAACATCATTTCCACTGCCATCTTTCCTTCCAGATGCATGGCGTCCTTGCCAATCTTGAGCAGGGAAGAGTCGTGGAGCACGCCGTAATCATCGAAGAGATCGGCGAGAGCCACGTTGTCCCCTTTTTTCATGGTATCTACAAACTGTTCTAATAATGTCATAATCATTCTCCCTCCTTTAGAAACGTTCCGAGCGGAGCAGAGCGTCGATGCCGCCGTCCACGAACAGAATCACACCGTTGATGCCGCTTGCCAGCGGGGATGCCAGAAACGTAATTCCGTTGGCGATTTCCACAGCATCCAGAAACTCCTTCCGGCCGTAGCGGGTGGGAATCGGAATCAGAAGCGCCGCTTCCATCTGGGCCTCAGTCATGCCCTTGGTCATGGGGGTGGTGGTGTTGCCGGGGGCTACGGAGTTGATGCGCAGTCCGTCTACCGCCCAGGACGGGGAGACGCGGCGCACCCAGCGTGCCAGCGCGTGCTTGGAGGAGCTGTAGCAGGACGGGGTCATGGTCCGCGGAAGGGTTTTGGCATACTCCAGGGCGCGGTCCTCATCCATGGCGTTGGAGAGCATGTCCACTAAGTCCATCTTCACGGTCATATTGGTGATGGAGTTGGAGGAGGTGATGACGCAGTTGCCCTTTTTCTTCTTTAACAGCGGGCGAAGTCCCTCGGCGATGGAGACAGCTGCAAAAAAGTTCAGCGCAAAGATGGCTTCCGGCGGAGCGGTGGGACCCACACCTGCGTTGCAGACCAGCACATCGATGCCGTCGGGATAGCGCCGGAATACTTCCTCAATGGCACCCTTCCGTCCTTCTTTGGTGGACAGGTCTGCCAGATAGTCGCCGCCCTTGTAGTCCAGATTGAACACTTCATGTCCCTGCTCTAAGAAAATCTTTCTGACCTCGGCTCCGATTCCGGTGGTGCCGCCGGTAATTACACAAATACTCAAATGAAATACCTTCTTTCTGTTTGGATTTTGTAGCAATACATTGTGTCAGGTTCTGCTATTATGATAGTTCAGGAAAAATTTAAAGTCAATTTAAATAAATATTTAACACTTATCTGATATTAAAAATATTAGCACTGAAAATAAAATTTATTTCTGGCACACTAAAAGATTTTTAGCAATTCAAACGTGTTTTTTCTTATATTATGCGGAGCAAATCAGGTGGACGAAACCATGCTGGAAAAGCCAGGCTGCCAGAGAGACAGAATTGCTGAAAAAGATTGTAGGATTCTTCACAATATCCCGGAAACAGGATATTTTATGAATAATTTTTCACAAACTTTACAGGGTGAAATTGGATTCATTTTGTGCTATACTCACAGTGAGAGGGGGGATTCCATGCTGTTTGTGGTACTGTTGTTTCTTGTGATCTCGTCGATCACGGTTGCATGCCTGCGGCGGGACAAGCAGACAAGACTGCTTTTGGGGTTATGCTTAAGCTTTGTGTGCATGTTTGTGGGGATCATCATTTATCTGGCAAAGACAGGAGGACTTCAGACAGAGCAGAAGTTTCTGCTGTTTTTCGATACGAGGATTGAGCGGAAGCTGTCCTACCTGGTATTTCCGCTGAGAAGGCTGGGCTTTCTGATTGCGCTGGGGCGCACGCTGTTTCCGGGGTTTATGCTGATGACAGCACTGAACTATTCCATGAGCCAGAATCTTTTGACGTACAAGAAGTGGGATAAGGCGGTGATGATCCTGCCGGCGGTGACGCTGATTCTGTATTATCCGACCATCTTTCTGAGAATTGGAAAGATCAGTACACCGGTGCAGATCTGCCTGATCAATATGACCATTGTCTGGATTACCGTGTATCTGCTTGTGGCGGCGGGGCTTCTGATCTACGAGTACCGCAGCACCACCATTCCCTACTGCAGGCGGCAGTTCCGATACATGATGGGGTTTCTGCTGTCCATCGCAATCATGTACGGGTTCTACTTCCGACAGGATCCGATTCAGGTGTATCAGATGTATTCGGCGGAGTATATGCGCTACGGCGGACTTCTGTATTCCGGCACGTCAGGAGGCGCCATCAGCCGGTGGATCGTATTTTCGGTGCTGACGACCATATTTGGCATCTTTGGATTCTTCAATCTGCAGAACTATTCGGTGATGGAGCGGGAAGAGACCCAGGGCGACATTATGATCCAGAAGAAGTTCGACATGGCAAGCAGGGGCATATCCGTATTTGTCCACGGAATGAAGAATCAGCTTTTGTCCAATCGGATCATGAGCGACAAGCTGAAGGCGGAGCTTGCGAAAGAGGAGCCGGATCATGAGAAGCTTAAGCAGTATGCGGAGACAATCTCGGAGATCAACGGCAATATGTTGAAGCGGATGGAGGAGCTGTACCGGAGCATCAAGTCCAATGCCATGATGCTGACGCCGGTGGATGTGCCGCAGGTGCTGGAGAAGACACTGGAGCGGTTTCACGAGAAGTATCCGGAGATGTCGGTGGATGTGCGCATCGATTCCCAGTCCCAGGTACTGGCGGATCTGCCCCATCTGAGCGAGGCATTTTACAATCTGCTGATCAACGGGTATGAGGCGATTCTGGAGACCGGCAAGGAAGTGAAGGTTCTGGGAATCCATGTGAAGGATGAGCGGCTGTATGTGACCTTCGAGATTACGGACAACGGAAAGGGTATGTCCAGGCAGGTGCAGAAGAAGATCTTCGATCCATTCTACACCAGCAAGAACACCAACAACAACTGGGGTATGGGGCTATATTATGTGCGTCAGATCGTGAAGAGCCATCTGGGGATGCTTCGGATTGAGAGCACGGAAGGAAAGGGAACTACATTTTTGATCTCGATCCCAAAGTATGGGAGTAAGGCAGGGGAACATGATTAGAGTATTGATAGCAGAGGATTTTCCGGTAATACGGGAAGATCTGAAGGAACAGCTGGAGCAGGATGTGGAGATTCAGGTAGTCGGAAGTGCAGAGTCCGGGAAAGAGGTCGAGGAGCTGGCGACTCGGCTGGAGCCGGATATCATTCTCATGGACATCGAGATGGAGACGGTCAACGCGGGAATTCTGGCGGCGGAGCGTATCCGGGACCGGATGCCGGAGCAGAAGATCATCTATCTGACGGCTCATGAGACCGAGAAAATGATCATTACCGCCATGGGAACAGGGGCGGTGGACTATATTGTCAAGGGCAGCGAGCCGGAGCTGGTGATCCGGCACATCAAGGCCGCCCATGCGGGGCAGCCCATTATGGAGGCGAGGATTCAGGCGACGGTTATGAATGAGTACAAGCGGCTGCAGAGCTCGGAGAAGAGCCTTCTGTACTTCATCAACAACGTGTCGCAGCTTACGGCGGCGGAGCGGGAGCTGGTAAGGCTTCTGCTGGAGGACAAGAAGGTCCGGGAGATTGCCGAGATCCGTTGTGTGGAGGTTATCACGGTGAAGACCCAGATCAAGGGTCTTTTGAGGAAGTTTGGCTGCAGCCGGTCAAAGGAAATCGTCACCATGATCCGGGCGCTGAATCTGACCCATTTGTTTGGGCGGGGATGAACAAAGGAAGCCAAACGTTTGAGTAAATCACGGAGCTGTTTTTGCGTAAATGTGCTATGATAGTTGTGTGAAAGCAAGTGAATCAGTTTCGGAAAGTATGGGGGTAGCTTTATGCGTACATTATTTGAAAACGGAAACTTTTATTTAAATCATGGCTTTGTGAAGGGCAGTCTGCTGGTGGAGGACGGCGAGATCCTGGAGATCGGTGCCGACGTGAAGGCAGAGGGGGCTGAGATTGTAGATCTGGAAGGAAAGACGGTTGTTCCGGGATTTATCGACATTCATACACACGGTGCCGTGGGGGTGGATGTGAACGGGGCTGATGCGGCAGGCTTCGAGAAGATCTGCCGGTTCTTTGCATCCCAGGGAACCACCAGCTGGCTGGGGTCTGTGCTGACAGATACCAGAGAGCAGACTCTGTGGGCTATCGATCAGTATAAGCAGTGGAAGGCAGGAGAGCATGGTGGTGCGGAGCTTCTGGGCATTCATCTGGAAGGACCGTTCTTATGTGCAGAGTACAAGGGGGCGATGCCGGAGCATCTTCTGAAGACTCCGGATCTGGAGCTTTTAAAGGAATATCAGGATGCAGCGGAAGGCGACATCCGCTATATCACCGTATCTCCGGAGGTGGAAGGGGTTGTGGATGCGATTCCGGCGATGAAGAAGCTGGGCATGCAGGTGGCGATCGGTCACTCCGGCGCAGACTACGATACGGCGCGGAAGGCAATCCGCAACGGTGCTCTGGGAGCAACCCACACGGGCAATGCCATGAAGCTTCTGCATCAGCATTTCCCGGCAATCTGGGGAGCTGTGCTGGAGGACGATGATGTGTACTGTGAGACCATCTGTGACGGGCGTCATCTGCATCCGGGCACGGTGCGCTTCATTCTCAAGATGAAGGGAATGGACCGCGTGGTGGCAATCACCGATTCCATCATGGCAGCAGGACTGCCGGACGGCAACTACAAGCTGGGCGTCAATGATGTGGTGGTGGTAGACGGAGATGCCAAGCTGGCAGAGGGCGGAAGCCGGGCAGGCAGCACCCTGACCACTGGAAAAGCCCTGACGAATGTGTTAGAATATACAGGACGGTCTCTTCAGGAGATCATCCCCATGTTTACGGAGAACCCGGCCCGCCTGATCGGGGTGTATGACAGAATCGGCTCCCTGAATCCGGGCAAGCAGGCAGATTTTCTGGTGCTGGATGAGGCGTGCAATGTAGTCCGGACCTATGTGAAAGGATGCGAGCGATACAGCCGGTAAAGGCATGGGAAATGTGCTGCAGCCGGCAAAGACAGAACATGCCGTCGGCGGCACGTGAAAAACAAACAGAATGATTGAGACAGAAAGGCAGTTTGAAAAATGAGCGGATATTTGTATGTATTGTTTGCATTGATCAGTTTTGGAGCTTCCATTGCAGGAGCGATCTGTGGAATCGGAGGCGGCGTCATCATCAAGCCGACCCTGGACGCCTTTGGCGTCTTAAGCGTCTCCACCATCAGCTTCCTGTCGGGGTGTACGGTGCTGGGCATGACCTGCTACTCCGTCATCAAGGGCAAGATGAGCGGCGAGTCGCTGATCGACATGCGGATCGGAACTCCGCTGGGAATCGGCGCTGCCATTGGAGGCGTAGCCGGCAAGTCCATGTTCCAGATGCTTTCTGATATGTTTGCAGATAAGGATATGGTGGGCGCGGTCCAGGCGGCCTGCCTGCTGGTGATCACCCTGGGAACCCTGATCTACACGATCAAGAAGGATCAGATCAAAACCCATCATATCACCAATATGGCAGCCTGTGTCGTGATCGGTCTGATCCTTGGAATCTTTTCTTCCTTCCTTGGCATCGGCGGCGGACCCATCAACCTGGTGGTGCTGTTCTTCTTCTTCTCCATGGACACGAAGACAGCGGCACAGAACTCCCTGTACATTATCCTGTTCTCCCAGATTACCAGTCTGCTGAACACCCTGGTGACCAGAACCGTGCCGGAGTTTACCATCTGGCTGCTGGCACTGATGGTGTTTGGCGGAATCCTGGGCGGTATGAGTGGACGGATCATCAACCGGAAGATCGATTCGAAGGTGGTAGACAAGCTGTTTATCGGATTGATGGTGGTGATCATCGGGATTAATATTTATAATATTTATCAGTTTATGCACTAAACGGGAACGCATCAAAAAAGGAACTGCCGGAGGTATCGATTGTCCGCAGTTCCTTTTTGCGTTATCCGGATGCTGTTCAGCGCTCCTTCAGGTGCTGCTCCACCTGCTTTACCACCAGAGCGATGATCTCGTTCATGGCAAGATTCTCGCATCCCACCACATGGTGGTTGCACCGGTTCACCGGCATCAGGATCTGGTATGCGCGGCTTCTGCCCACGGCAGCCGCCATGGCTTCGGTGATCTCCCCATACAGGGAGTCGGCGATGATAATACCGATGGGACCGATGATGATGTCGGAATCTCTGGCAGCGACGATGACCGGATTCTCCCCGGTGGCGCCGAAGTCTGCCCCCGCCTTCATCATGGCTGCGGTGGCGATGCTGTTGGTTCCGATCGCAAGCAGCTCCTGATCCGGTAACTGTTTTTTCAGCTGTTCAATAATGGCTTTTCCCATACGGCCGCCCTGACCGTCGATGACTGTGATCTTTTTCATGTGTATATTCCTCCATATGGACAACAGTTTACCATAAATGCACGAGGTTGGAAAGAGCAGGGGAAGAAAGAACAGAATTGTTTGAGCATTATTACCAAAAAAGACGCCGCTATTCCGGCAATTACCTGACAAAATTGTCTGTTTTGCTATATTTTATTTTCTTCACTAAAAATAGTCACATGTCCTTTTATTCCGGACTTTCATTTCGCTATAATAACATTAAGGAGGTGCTCCGTGGATTGTTTTCGTGAATTGCCATTAAAAAAGAGAAAGTATATGGAGCTGCTTTTTCAGAACTGCACGGAAGAGGTACGGTACTATATGACCCTGATCGATGTGGAGGAGGGCTGTACCTTTATCAAGGCGGGGACGGAATGCACCCATATTTATATCATCCTGTCCGGAAAGGTGACCGGAGTGGAGTGGCCGATGCACGAGCGGGCATACTCGTTCAAGGACTTTGGACCGGGAGATTTCTTCGGTGAGATTGAGTGCTTTGCGGGACTTTTGCAGTACCGGATCAGCCTGGTGGCTTCCACGCCGTGCCGCATCCTGTCCATTCCGGCAGCATTTTATATGCAGTGGATGCAGATGGATGTGGATGCGCTGTTTATGCGCACTCAGGAGAATATGGCGCGGCTGATCGCCCAGACTGCCGAGGCGAGAAAGTACCTCTTCATGGAGGGAAAGGAACGTCTCATGGCACATCTGATCCAGAAGTACGAGCAGAAGTATCCGCTGGTACAGGAGCTGGAGCTTTTGCAGACCAGAAGCCAGCTTTCCGAGGAGGTGGGGCTTTCCATGAAGACCCTGGATCGCAGCATCAAGAAGCTGGAGGAGATGGGGATCATCCGGATTCGGAAGGGGAAGATCGTGATCAGCCGCGAAGGATACCAGAGTATGAAGGACTATATTGAACATTACATAAACGGCTAGGAGAAGGAGGAACGTTATGTATGTAGGTAAGAAAGTAACTCGTGTAGATGCGTTTGACAAGGTAAATGGGCGCACAAGGTATACAGATGATCTCTGCGATAAGAGCGCTTATATCGCAAAGGTGCTGCATTCCACCATTGCCCATGGACGTGTGGTATCCATTGATACCACGGAGGCAGAGAAGATTCCGGGAGTTGTCCGGGTATTTACCTGCTTCGATGTGAAGGAGAAGCATTATTTCCCAACTGCCGGACATCCCTGGTCCACAGATCCGTCCCATCAGGATGTTGCTGACCGTCTGGTGCTGACAGAGGAGGTAAAGTTCTACGGGGATGACATCGCCGCAGTGGTTGCGGAGAATGAGGTTGCAGCGTCCCAGGCGATCCGGGCGCTGAAGGTGACCTACGAGGAGTATCCCTTTGTGCTGGATGTGCTGGAGTCCATGAAGGACGGCGCGCCGCAGATTCACAAGGAGTATCCCAACAACATTCTCAAGCACACCACCATCCGCAAGGGCAATTACGAGGAGGCAATCAGGGAGCCGGGACTTACGAAGGTGGAGGGCTGGTATACCACACCCACGGTTCAGCACTGCCATATCGAGAACTTTATCTGCTTTGCGGAAATGACCGGAGACCGGATCAAGGTGGTCACCTCCACCCAGATTCCGCACATTGTACGACGGGTCGTAGGGCAGGCACTGGGTGTTGACTGGGGCAATATTCAGGTCATCAAGCCTTACATCGGCGGCGGCTTCGGCAACAAGCAGGATGTGCTCTATGAGCCGCTGTGTGCATGGCTGTGCCAGCAGATCGGCGGTCATCTGGTGAAGCTGGATGTTTCCAGAGAGGAGACCTTTGTGTCTACCCGTGTGCGCCATGCAATCACCAATCATATTATTTCCTGGGTACGTCCCGACGGCACATTTGCAGCCCGCAAGCTGGAAGCATTTTCCGATCAGGGCGCATATGCCTCCCACGGACACAGCATCGTGGCAAAGGGCGCAGGTGCATTCCCGCAGCTTTATCCCTGCGAGAACGTGGAGTGTGACGCATACACCGTATTTACCAACAAGTCTGTGGCAGGCGCCATGCGGGGATACGGAATTCCGCAGGCCATGTGGGCTGTGGAGTGCCACACCGAGGAGGTTGCCGCGAAGATGGGCATGGACCCGATCACCTTCCGCAGAAAGAACCTGATGCCGGTGGGCTACGTGGATCAGTTCTCCAAAAATGAGCTGTATTCCGACACCTTTAACCAGTGTATCGACAAGGGCATGCAGGAGACTGACTTCCTCCGCAAGTATGAAGCATACAAGAATCAGACCGGAGACGTCCGCCGCGGTATCGGCATGGCGGTGTTCTGGTACAACACGGCAGTATGGCCGATCTCCCTTGAGACCTCCTCCTGCCGCATGGTACTCAACCAGGACGGCTCCTTCCAGGTACAGCTTGGAGAGACCGAGATCGGACAGGGTGCAGATACAGCCTATACGCAGATGGCAGCTGATATTGTGGGCGTGCCGCTCAACATGGTGCATGTGGTATCCTGCCAGGATACGGACGTTACCCCCTTTGGCACGGGAGCCTATGCATCCAGACAGACCTACACGGCAGGATTTTCCATCCGTCAGACGGGCCTGCTGTTAAAGGAGCGGATCCTGAAATACGCACAGGAGCTGACCAGAATGCCTGCCTACAATCTGGATATCGCAGACGGCAAGATCATCCGCAAGACGGACAACCGGGAGCTGATGACCCTTGGAGAGCTGGCAACGGAGGCGCTTTACAGCCTGCAGCACAGCGAGCATCTGTCGGCGGAGTCCACGGCGCAGATCAAGTCCAACGCATACTCCTTCGGCTGCACCTTCGCCGAGGTGGAGGTGGATATCCCCATGTGTAAGGTGAAGCTTCTGGATATCGTCAATGTGCACGATGCCGGTACCATCATCAACCCGGCGCTGGCAGAGGCACAGGTACACGGCGGCATGAGCATGGGAATCGGCTTCGGACTTTCCGAGAAGCTTCTGTATGATGCAAAGACCGGACGTGCCCTGAACAACAACCTGCTGGACTACAAGATGTCCACATTTATGGATCATCCGAGACTGCGTGCATTCTTCGTGGAGAATCCGGAGCCGACCAGTGCATTCGGCACAAAGGCCCTGGGCGAGCCGCCCACATGCTCCATCGCTCCGGCAATCCGCAACGCCGTATATCAGGCAACCGGAGTATTTGTAAATGACGCACCGGTGAACCCGCACAATCTCTTTAAGAGACTTCGGGAAGAGAAGCTGGTGTAACCATAGATCCGAGAACAGAGACAGGGAACATAAGACTGTATGACAGAAGGAGGCAGTAGGCTATGTATGATATCAAGGCAATTTATGAGGCGGAGAGCGTAGCGCACGCAATCCAGCTTCTTTGTGAACATCCGGAAGCCCAGATCATTGCGGGCGGAAGTGACGTACTGGTACAGATTCGGGAAGGCAAGCGGGCAGGCAAGGAGCTGGTAAGCATCTACGGACTTGACGAGATGCGCGGCGTGTCCTACGAGGAGGACGGTGCGATCCGCATCGGCTCTCTCACCAGCTTTTCCCATATTACGAAGGACCCGATCATCCAGAAGCACATCAATGTGCTGGGTGAGGCGGTTGATATGGTAGGCGGACCGCAGATCCGCAACATCGGAACCATCGGCGGCAACACCTGCAACGGCGTGACCTCCGCGGATTCCGCATCCACCCTGCATGCGTGGGATGCCATTGTGGAGATCACCGGACCGGACGGCGTGCGCCGGATTCCGATTCATGACTTTTACATCAAGGCAGGCGTCGTGGACTTGAAGCCCGGCGAAGTGCAGACTGCGCTGATCATCCCGAAAGAGTCCTACGAGGGTTATTTCGGACATTACATCAAATATGCCATGAGAAATGCAATGGACATCGCAACCACCGGATGCTCTGTGAATGTGAAGCTGTCTGAGGACAAAAAGACCATTGAGGATGCAAGAATCGCTTACGGCGTTGCAGGTCCGGTGCCCATGCGTGCCCCGTCTGCGGAAGCCAGGGCAAAGGGACAGCCGGTTACGGCGGAGACGGTGAAGGCATTTGCAGAGGCAGTGCTGGAAGACATCAGACCCCGCGACAGCTGGAGAGCGTCAAAGGAATTCCGCCAGCATATCGCTGTGACCCTTGCGGAGCGTGCATTAACAGAGTCCATTCGTCTGGCAGGAGGTGAAATCAATGAGTAAACAGCAGTATAAGTTACTGACCTGTACCATCAACGGCAAGAAGGTAGAGAAAATGATCGATATGCGGGCATCCCTGACGGATGTGCTCCGGGATGATTTCCGCATGACCAGCGTGAAGAAGGGCTGTGAGGTCGGAGAGTGCGGCGCCTGCAATGTGATCATTGACGGGGAATGCTTTAACTCCTGTATTTACCTTGCAATCTGGGCGGAAGGCAAGGAAATCCTGACTCTGGAGGGCCTTGCGGGACCCAACGGCGAGATTTCCGATATCCAGCAGGCATTTATCGACGAGGCTGCCGTACAGTGCGGCTTCTGTACGCCGGGCTTCATCATGAGCGCTACGGAGATGCTGCTTGCCCACCGGGAATTCTCCGATGACGAGATCCGCAAGCTGCTGTCGGGTCACCTGTGCAGATGTACCGGATACGAGAATATATTCCGCGCAGTCAAGAAGACCATGCTCCGCAGACTTGGAAGAGATGCGGAGGCGGACGCGGTGTAGAATACATAAATCGGCGCAGAACGATTGGAAAAATGTCAGACCTGTGGTAAACTATTGCTGAACAGACAGAATTCTTCGAGAAAGAGAGGATATTGGCATGGCAAAAGTATACGCAATGGTCGCAGACGGCGCTGAGGAAGTGGAGCTGCTGGCGGTAGTGGATATTTTAAAAAGAGGTGGAATCCAGACAGTTCTGGTATCGCTCAATGATACGAAGACAACAGTCAGCTCCCATAAGCTGAAGATGGATGCGGACGCAGTGATCGCTGAGACGGATTTTTCTGACGGCGACGTGATTTTCCTGCCGGGCGGACTTCCGGGTGCGGAAAATCTGTCAAATTGTGAGGTGCTGGTCGCAGCGATCCGTCAGGCACTGGCGGAGGGAAGAAGAGTGGCCGCGATCTGCGCGGCTCCTGCGGTGGTGCTGGGAAGACACGGATTCCTGGAAGGAAAGACCGCCACATGTTATCCGGGTTTTGAGGAGGAGCTGCATGGGGCTTCCTACACCAGACAGGGTGTGGTGACCGACGGCAATATCACCACGGCACGGGGACTGGGCTTTGCCATTGACCTGGGGCTGGAGCTGGTGAGACTGCTGGATTCCCCGGAGAAGGCAGAGGATGTCAGGGAGAAAATCCAGTACAGCTGATTCCATCAATCATAATCTGCAGCAGAAGAGGCGGCGAAGACGGTCCACAGGAGACAGTCCTCGCCGTCTGTTGATATAGGGCAGCATGATGGAGAGGAGGGTCGGCATGATTCAGGTGTAAGGCATGAAATTGCGGATTTTAAATTCGCATATACGAATCAAGAACAGATATACGAAAATGACAGAAATTGGAAGTGCTTTCACGAAATTTCACAGAATTTTGTATAAATTTTTCCTGTTTTTTCCGGAAAATAACTTTACTAGATTTCAAAATATGGTATACTATTACCAGACCGTCGGCGGGCTTTTTTCTTTGCGCGAAAAATTCAACCAGAGACGGGGCAAACCAGTAGAACAAGATGTCTACACACTTTGAGGAGGAAAAACAAATGGCAAACAAGTGGGTGTATTTGTTTAGCGAAGGCAACGCAACCATGAGAAACCTGTTAGGTGGTAAGGGTGCGAACCTGGCAGAGATGACGAACTTAGGACTTCCGGTACCGCAGGGCTTCACCATCACCACTGAGGCATGTACTCAGTACTACGAGGATGGCCGCCAGATCAACGATGAGATTCAGGCACAGATCAATGAGTACATCGCGAAGATGGAAGAGATCACCGGCAAGAAGTTCGGCGACAATGAGAACCCGTTATTAGTTTCTGTTCGTTCCGGTGCAAGAGCATCCATGCCGGGTATGATGGATACCATCTTAAACCTGGGTCTGAACGAAGAGGTAGTAGAAGTTGTTGCCAAGAAGACCGGCAATGAGAGATGGGCTCGTGACTGCTACAGAAGATTCATCCAGATGTATTCTGACGTAGTTATGGAAGTAGGCAAGAAGTACTTCGAAGAGCTGATCGACAAGATGAAAGCAGAGAAAGGCGTAACTCAGGATATCGAGCTGACCGCTGAAGACTTAAAGGTGCTGGCTGACCAGTTCAAGGCTGAGTACAAGGAGAAGATCGGTGAGGACTTCCCGGATGATCCGAAGGAGCAGCTGATGGGCGCTGTGAAGGCAGTATTCCGTTCCTGGGACAACCCGCGTGCAAACGTATACCGTCGTGACAACGATATCCCGTATTCCTGGGGTACCGCAGTTAACGTACAGGAGATGGCATTCGGTAACTGGTCTGATCAGTCCGGTACCGGTGTAGCATTTACCCGTGATCCTGCAACCGGCGAGAAGAAGCTGATGGGCGAGTTCCTGATCAACGCACAGGGCGAGGACGTAGTTGCCGGTGTTCGTACTCCGCAGCCGATCGCAGCACTTGCTGACGTTATGCCGGAAGTATACGAGCAGTTCGTAAACGTATGCAATACTCTGGAGAACCACTACAGAGATATGCAGGATATGGAGTTCACCATTCAGGACCGCAAGCTGTTCATGCTGCAGACCCGTAACGGTAAGAGAACCGCTCAGGCTGCATTAAAGATCGCATGTGACCTGGTAGACGAGGGCATGAGAACTGAGAAGGAAGCAGTTGCCATGATCGACCCGCGTAACCTGGATACCCTGTTACATCCGCAGTTCGACGCAAAGGCACTGAAGGCTGCTACCCCGATGGGCAAGGGCTTAGGCGCTTCTCCGGGTGCTGCATGTGGTAAGATTGTATTTACCGCTGAGGATGCTGAAACCTGGGCTGCAAGAGGTGAGAAGGTTGTTCTGGTTCGTCTGGAGACCTCTCCGGAGGATATCACCGGTATGAAGGTATCTCAGGGTATCCTGACCGTTCGTGGTGGTATGACCTCTCACGCAGCAGTAGTAGCTCGTGGTATGGGTACCTGCTGTGTATCCGGCTGCGGCGATATCAATATGGACGAGGCAAACAAGAAGTTCACCCTGGCTGGCAAGGAGTTCCACGAGGGAGATGCAATCTCCATCGACGGTACCACCGGTAACATCTACGACGGCATCATCCCGACCGTTGACGCTACCATCGCCGGTGAGTTCGGCAGAATCATGGGCTGGGCTGACAAGTACAGAAGACTGAAAGTAAGAACCAACGCAGATACTCCGGCTGACGCAAGAAAGGCAAGAGAGTTAGGCGCAGAGGGTATCGGCCTTTGCCGTACCGAGCATATGTTCTTCGAGGAAGACAGAATCGCTGCTTTCCGTG
>JAUNPU010000008.1 GCA_030536555.1 Eubacteriales bacterium
GGAATCGAACCCGGGTTTACGCCGTGAGAGGGCGTCGTCTTAACCGCTTGACCATGAGGCCATATAAATGGTGCCTTACTTATCAAAGTAAGTCGAGGCGACAAGATTCGAACTTGCGACCTCTGCGTCCCGAACGCAGCGCTCTACCAAACTGAGCCACGCCTCGACACCTTTGATAGTATAATATAAATTGTCTTAATTGTCAATAAAAAAGTGAAATTTTTTACAGCAAAATTTTATATGGTTTCGCTCTCGGATTATGCTTCTACGGAAATTACTTTATAATCCTGGTCCTCGACCGCCTTCTTCAGCACATCGTCTGCCACCTCTGCACTCAGGGTCACCACTGCGGTGCCGGTCTCGTGGCTCACTGCTGCCTCTGCCACGCCGTCCAATGCCTCTAAACATTTCTTCACGCGGGCCTCGCAGTGTCCGCACATCATTCCTTCGATTTTCATGGTCTTAGTCATTGTATTGTCCTCCTTGCTTTCTGCATTTTCATTGTTTATCATAGACCCGGAAGCCATCGGCTCCTGAGATTCATGAACGGATTTTTTACGGATTTTCTTATCCTTTGACGGGTTGTACATATCAAACAGGTTCAGCCGCAGGGCATTGCTCACCACGCAGAAGCTGGACAGGCTCATGGCCGCCGCACCGAACATGGGATTTAACTTCCATCCAAACACCGGATACCACAACCCGGCTGCCAGCGGAATCCCCACCACATTATAGAAGAATGCCCAGAACAGATTCTCGTGGATATTCTTAAGGGTTGCCCGGCTCAGTCGGATTGCCGCCGGAACATCGCTCAGCCGGCTCTTCATCAGCACCACATCTGCTGCGTCAATGGCAATGTCGGTACCTGCTCCGATGGCGATGCCGATATCGGCCCGTGTCAGTGCAGGCGCATCGTTGATGCCGTCGCCCACCATGGCAACCTTTCCTTTTTTCTTCAGCTCACGAATGACACTCTCCTTGCCGTCGGGAAGGACTCCGGCAATCACGGCATCCACGCCGGCCTGTGCGCCGATGGCATGGGCTGTCCGCTCATTGTCACCGGTCAGCATCACCACGTGGATTCCCATATTCTGCAGTTCCTTCACTGCCTGTGGGCTGTCCTCCTTGATGACGTCTGCCACGGCGATGACACCGATCAGCTGTCCATCCCGGCTGAAGAATAATGGAGTCTTGCCCTCCGCTGCCAGCTTCTCCGCCTGCTTCTCCACAGAAGCCGGAACTTTCGCCCGGGTTTTGATGAACCTTAAGCTGCCGCCGGTTAATACCTCACCATCCAGCACAGCTGTCAGACCGTTTCCCGGAAGCGCCTGGAAATCCAGTACCTCCTGCTCCTCTGTCTGAAGCTCGCGGGCCCGCTCCAGCACCGCTTTTGCCAGCGGATGCTCGCTTTTTCGCTCCAGCGCGTATGCCAGCTTCAGAAGCTCCGTTTCCGAAATGCCCTCGGCCGGCAGCAGATCCGTCACCTTCGGCTCACCGCTTGTAATGGTGCCGGTCTTATCCAGCGCCACGATATCCACCTTACCTGCTTCCTCAAGAGAAACCGCTGTCTTAAACATGGTTCCATGCTTCGCACCCATGCCGTTTCCCACCATGATCGCCACCGGAGTCGCAAGTCCCAGTGCGCAGGGGCAGCTAATCACCAGCACGGAGATTCCGCGCGCCAGTGCAAATCCAAAGCTCTGACCTGCCAGAAGCCAGACCACAGTCGTCACAAGGGAAATGGTGATGACTGCCGGCACAAATACGCCGGACACCCGGTCTGCAACCTTTGCGATCGGAGCCTTGGTGGCTGCCGCATCGCTGACCATCTGGATGATCTGAGACAGGGTTGTGTCCTCACCGACTCTGGTCGCCTCACAGCGGATAAAGCCGGACTGGTTCACCGTAGCTGCCGAAACCCGGTCTCCTGCCGCCTTGTCCACCGGAATGCTCTCGCCGGTCAGCGCCGCCTCATTGACTGCACTGCTGCCTTCCAGCACGATACCGTCCACCGGGATATTTTCCCCCGGTCTTACCACGAACACATCCCCTTTGCGGACCTGTTCGATGGAAATCATCTGCTCCGTGCCATCCCGCTCCACCGTCGCCGTCTTCGGCGCCAGCTTCATCAGGCTTTTCAGCGCATCGGTGGTCTTCCCCTTGGAACGGGCTTCCAGCATCTTGCCCACGGTGATCAGGGTCAGGATCATCGCCGCCGACTCAAAGTAAAACTCATGCATATAGGACATGACAGCTTCCATGTCCATCCGCATCTGCGCATCCGTCATGGCAAACAGCGCGTAGGTGCTGTACACAAAGGATGCCATGGATCCAAGTGCCACCAGGGTATCCATATTGGGGGCCTTATGCCACAGGCTCTTGAATCCGCTGATGAAGAACTTCTGGTTGATCACCATGACGATGCCCGTCAGAATCAGCTGCAGCAGTCCCATAGCCACGTGATTGTCCCGGAAAAATGCCGGAACCGGCCAGTTCCACATCATATGACCCATGGAAAAATACATCAGTACAATCAAAAATCCAAGGGAATACTTCAGTCTCCGTTTTAAAACCGGAGTCTCCCGGTCCTCAAGCATGCTCTCATTGGCGGAAGCACCGCCGGAAGCGGCTCCGTCACTTCCATCTCTCCCCGCTTCGCCTTTAGCTGACGCCCCGTACCCGGCTTCCTCCACCGCGCGGATCACCTCCTGGGGCGATACCGTCCCCTCCACTCCCATGGAGTTGGTCAGCAGACTCACCGAGCAGGACTCCACCCCCGGAAGCTTCGAAACAGCCTTCTCCACACGTGCACTGCAGGCCGCACAGCTCATGCCCGTCACGTTATACTGTTCCATCTGTTATGTCCTCCTTACTACCTCATCAATTTCTGCAGGGTCTTCACCAGCTCATCAATCACCTCATCGTTGCCCTTCCGGATGTCCTCCGCCACGCAGGTCCGAACATGATTCGCCAGAAGAACCTTATTAAAGCTGTTCAGAGCAGCATTCGCCGCCGCCACCTGTACCAGAATATCCGGACAGTAAGCATCCCGCTCCACCATCCCCTTGATTCCCCGAATCTGCCCCTCAATCCGGTTCAGCCGGTGAATCAGGTCCTTATATTCCTTGGCAGACCGCTCCTTCGTCCTGAGCTGACAACAGCTCTCCGCCACGTCACCCTTCTGCTTATCCTGCATCCTTCCACCTCATTTCATACATGGTCCCGATACTGCCTGTTCTTTCAGTCGCCATACCCATACCGGGTATCCATATTATAATAAAGATACCGGCAAAAGTCAAGTACCCTCCACCGGTATATTTAAATATCATATTTATCTGCTAAAAATCAAACAGCGACAGCTGATTGCTCTCCGGCAGATCCCCCAGCAGTCCCATATCCGCCATCAGATCGCATATGGTCTTGCTGACCTTCGACCGGTTGCGGAAGTCCTCCCGCGACAGAAACGGTCCGTCCGCCGCCGCATACACCACGCCTTCCGCCGCCTTATCGCCCATGCCGTCAATACTGCTTAAGGACGGCATCAGCTTTCCATCAATGATCTGGAACCGGTCTGCACTGGCACGGTACACATCAATGGGCATGAAGTCATAGCCCCGCGCATACATTTCCTGCACGATTCGCATATCCCGCAGGGTATCCTGCTCCTTCTTCGACAGGGTGTCCTGACGCTTCCGGTAGTCCGCCAGATGGTACTCCAGCTTATCCCGCCCCTGACACATGAGCTCATAGGAGAATCCCGTAGCGCGGATGCTGAAAAATGCCGCATAGTAAGCCAGGGGATAGAACACCTTACAGTAGGCAATCCGCCACGCCATCATAACATAAGCCGCCGCATGGGCCTTCGGGAACATATATTTAATCTTCTTGCAGGACTCAATGTACCACTCGGGAACACCGTGGCTGGTCATCTCCTCAATCCACTCCGGCTTTAGTCCCTTGCCCTTGCGGACGGACTCCATGATGGTGAAGGAAAGTCCCTCCTCCAGCCCCTTCTGAATCAGGTAGACCATAATATCATCTCGACAGCAGATGGCAGTCTGAATAGTCGCCTGACCGCTTAAGATCAGGTCCTTGGCATTGCCCAGCCATACGTCCGTGCCGTGGGACAGTCCGGAGATGCGGACCAGGTCGGAGAAGTATTTCGGCTGAGCGTCAATCAACATCTGCATGGCAAAGTCCGTACCAAACTCCGGGATGCCAAGGGCTCCCAGCTTACAGCCTCCTAAGTCCTCCGGGGTGACTCCCAGGGAGGAGGTGTTCTGAAACAGCGCCATCACCTCCGGGCAGTCCAGCGGAATGTCCACCGCCGGGTCCAGCCCCGTCAGGTCCTGCAGCATACGGATCATGGTCGGATCATCGTGTCCCAGAATATCCAGCTTCAGCAGGTTGTGGTCGATGGAGTGATAGTCAAAGTGGGTGGTGACCGTCTTGGTGGTCATATCGTTGGCAGGACGCTGCACCGGGGTGAAGGAGTAGATCTCCTCGCCGATGGGCAGCACCACGATACCGCCCGGATGCTGTCCGGTGGTACGCCGCACCCCCACACAGCCCTGCACAATCCGGTCGATCTCGCAGTTTCGCTTGTGGACGCCCCGCTCCTCATAGTAACGCTTCACAAAGCCAAATGCCGTCTTGTCTGCCAGGGTACCGATGGTGCCTGCCCGGAAGGTCTGTCCTTTTCCGAATATAACCTCCGTGTAGTCATGTGCCTTACTCTGGTACTCACCGGAGAAGTTCAAGTCGATATCCGGCTCCTTGTCTCCTTTAAAGCCCAGGAAGGTCTCAAAGGGAATGTCAAATCCCGCCTTGATTAACGGCTTTCCACACACGGGACAGTTCTTGTCCGGCATATCGCAGCCTGCCATACCGCCGAATTTCTTCACATCCTCCGAGTCAAAGTCATAGTAGTGGCAGTGCTGGCAGTAGTAGTGCGGGCTTAAGGAATTTACCTCCGTGATACCGGACATGGCTGCCACGAAGGAGGAGCCTACAGAGCCACGGGAGCCTACCAGATAGCCGTCCTCGTTGGACTTCCACACCAGCTTCTGGGCAATGATGTACATCACGGCAAATCCGTTGGAAATAATGGAGTTCAGCTCTCGCTCCAGCCGCTCCACCACGATCTCCGGCAGGTTCTCGCCGTACATCTCATGGGCGCAGTCGTAGCAGATCTTTCGCAGCGTCTCATCCGAATCCAGGATTACCGGCGGACACTTGTCCGGCCGCACCGGTGCGATTTTCTCACACATATCGGCAATCATGCGGGTGTTGGTGATGACTACCTCCTCCGCCTTGTCCGGGCCCAGATACTCAAATTCCTTCAGCATTTCCTCTGTGGTCCTGAGAAACAGCGGTGCCTGCTGGTCCGCATCAGAAAAGCCCTGTCCCGCCATCAGAATGCGGCGGTAGACCTCGTCCTCCGGATTCAGAAAATGCACATCGCAGGTGGCGCAGACCGGCTTTCCCAGCTCCTCGCCCATGCTGACGATTCTCCGGCTTAAGTCCTTCAAATCATCCCAGCTTTTTACGGTGCTCTTCTCGTCCCGCAGCATAAATGCGTTGTTGCCCAGAGGCTGTATCTCCAGAAAATCGTAGAAGCTGGCAATCTTCATCAGCTCTGCCTTGGGAAGTCCCCGCAGCAGCGCCTGGTACAGCTCTCCCGCCTCGCAGGCGGAGCCGATGATCAGCCCTTCCCGGTACTGGCTTAAGACACTTTTGGGAATCCTGGGCCGCTTGGCAAAGTAGTCGATATGGGACCATGACACCAGCCGGTATAAGTTGATCCGTCCCACCTCATTCTTTGCCAGAATGATCACATGGTGGGTAGGCAGCTTCTTGATCATGTCTGCACTTAACTGGCTCATGGAGTTTAACTGATTTAAGTCCTCCACACCCCGCTCCCGGAGCATTTCCACGAACTTCACGAAGATCTCCGCCGTACATCCCGCATCGTCCACCGCCCGGTGATGGTTCTCCAGGGAAATATTTAAGGCTTTCGCCACCGTATCCAGCTTGAACCGGTTTAAGTTCGGCAACAGATGTCTTGCCAGAGCCACCGTATCCAGCACCGTCGGGTCAAATTCCAGCTCCAGCTCCCTGGCGTTGTAAGAGATAAAGCTCACGTCAAAGGACGCATTGTGTGCCACCAGGGCACAGCCCTCACAGAATTCCAGAAACTGCGACAGAATCTCGTCGATCTTCGGGTAAGGCAGCACCATGCTGTCATTGATGCCAGTCAGCTGCTCGATCTCAAAGGGAATCGGCACATCCGGGTTCACAAAGGTACTGAATTTGTCGGTGATCACACCATTTTCCACCTTCACCGCACCGATCTCAATGATCCGGTTCTTCTCCGGGCTGAAGCCTGTGGTCTCGATATCGAACACCACATAAGCATCGGAAAAGCTCTGCCCCCTTGAGTTCTCCACCAGTTCCTTCATATCGTCTACCAGATAGCCCTCCACCCCGTAGATGACCTTGAACTCGTCCCCCTTGTCCAGGGCGTGGCTGGCATCCGGGAACGCCTGCACGCAGCCGTGGTCCGTCACCGCAATGGCAGGCATCCCCCAGGACTTGGCACGCTTTACAATATCCTTCACCTCGGACACGCCGTCCATATCGCTCATCTTCGTGTGGCAGTGGAGCTCCACCCGCTTCACCGGGCTGTGGTCCACCCGCTTGGAGGTAAAGTCCTCTGCCTTCTTGATGCCCCGCACGGAACCGATGGTCAGCTCGCCGTCAAACCGGTCGATGGTGGTCATACCGCGCAGACGGATGAAGGTCCCCGGCTTGATCGCATTATTCAAGTCCTCCAGTGTTTCCTCATTGGCAAAGACTTTGACGGTGATGGTATCGGTAAAATCCGTAATATGGAAAATGATGATGGTCTTGCCGTTTCTAAGCTCCCGGCTGTCCTTGTCCAGGATCTTGCCGCGGACGGTGACCTCACCGATCTCACCCTCGATCTTCTCGATCTCGATAAATTCATCTTCAAAGTCACGACCATACAGCACGTCCGGGTTGTCGGACTTCTTCCTGTACCCGCCGCCGGAGCTCCAGTCGCTTTTCTTAAAGCCTTCCTTCCTGCCGCCCCGCAGGGTACCTGCCTTGCCGCCGTCGCCCTTCTGGATGGAGCCGCCAGGCTGCTTTCCGGCTAACTTGGCTCCGCCTGACTCCGGCTGCTTTTCCTGAGATGCCTTTGCCGGCTCCGGCGCAGGGGCAGACTCGGAGTCCAGCCCCAGTACCGGCGCCAGCTTCTCGGTCATCCGTTCCACCTCCTGCTGCGCCATCAGCTCACGCTGAATCGCCGCCTTTGCCCGCACCGGCGGCACATAATCAAACAGAATCTCCACCGGAAGCCCGCAGCGCTCGTGAAACACCTTCTCCAGCACCCGTTTCAGTTCTCCTGCCTTCTCCTTGTTGACCATGGTATCCTCGATGGTCATATGAAGCAGGTCCTCCTTCTCGAAGGTGCACTCTGCCTTGCGGAACATGCTGTACTCCACGATGCTGTAGTTCTTAAGCTCCAGCAGCAGGCTGTCCCGATAGGCTTTCAGAAGCTTCTCCGGCGTGTACTGCTCCGACAGCCTGTATTTCTCAAAGATCCGGATGGTGATCTGCTTTCCCGGAAACAGCTGGTCCCGGATGCCCTTCTCAAGATCCAGAATATTCTTCTTGTGAATCAGTCTCGGGCTTACAATATAAACGCGAACAGAGCTTCTATCCCTGGTCATGGAAACACGTTCCACCTTGACCAGGTTTAAAAGCTCCTGCATCTGTTCCGTCATATGTAAGCCTGGAAACACCTCTAAAAATGCTTTCATGCTTTCTCCTCTGAAAGTTTTACCAGCTCGGAACGAAGCGCCTGCAAAAGATCGCTCTCCGGCAGCTTCCGGATGACCTCACCCTTCTTGATCAGCAGACCTTCGCCGATTCCGCCGGCAATGCCCAGATCCGCTTCCCGCGCCTCGCCGGGACCATTGACCACGCAGCCCATGACAGCCACCTTCACATCCAGATTGTCGAACTCGGTGACCATGGTTTCCACCTGGTTGGCCAGACCGATCAGGTCAATCTTGGTTCTTCCGCAGGTCGGACAGGATACCACCTCCACACCGCCTTTTCTGAGACCCAGGGTCTTTAAGATCAGCTTGGCGGACTTGATTTCCTCAACCGGTGCGCCGGTCAGGGACACGCGGATGGTATCACCGATTCCCTGCCCCAGGATCAGTCCCAGTCCCACAGCGGACTTGATGTTGCCGGAGGTTATGGTACCTGCCTCCGTGATGCCCACATGCAGCGGATAGTGGGTCTTCCGGCTGATCAGCTCATGAGCCTTTACGCACATCATCACGTTGGAGGACTTGATGCTGATGACCAGATTGTCATATCCCATCCGCTCGATCATAGCCACCTTGTCAAGGGCACTTTCCACCAGTCCCTCTGCCGTGACGCCGCCGTACTTTTCAATCAGCGTCTTCTCCAGAGAGCCGCTGTTGACGCCTACGCGAATTGGCACTCCGTACTCCTTCGCCTTGTCCACAACCGCCTGCACCCGCTCCTCGGCGCCGATGTTGCCCGGATTGATGCGGATCTTGTCTGCGCCGCACTCCATGGCAGCGATTGCCAGACGATAGTCAAAATGAATGTCTGCCACCAGGGGAATGTGGATCTGCTTCTTGATGGACCGGATCGCCTCCGCCGCCTCCATGGTCGGCACCGCCACCCGAATGATCTCACAGCCAGCCTGCTCCAGCTCCAGAATCTGAGCCACGGTCGCCTCCACATCCTCTGTCTTCGTATTGCACATAGACTGAATCAAAATCGGATTCTCCCCGCCGATTACCCGGTTCCCGATCCGAACCTCTTTCGTCTTCATCCGTTCCATATCAAAACCTCTTTTCCTGTTCAAACCGCCTGCACCGGCAGTTTTCCCGCATATTCCAGACCACCGGTCACATCAGCAGTCTTCTCACATCATTAAACAGCACAAGCACCATCAGCGCCATCAGCACCATCATGCCTGCCATATGGACCATGCCTTCCTTTTCCGGGTCCATGGGCTCTCCCCGCACCAGCTCGATCAGCAGGAACAGAAGCCGCCCGCCGTCCAGCGCCGGAATCGGCAGCAGGTTCATGATACCAAGGCTGGTACTGAGCAGCAGCACCCAGGTAGACAGCACATAGATCACCGCCATGGCGCCTGCCTGCCGTCCCTCGCCCACGGTCTCTCCCACCATGGTCACGATCTGCACCGGTCCCGCAATGGCTTCATCCGCCTGAATCTGCCGCTTGAACAGCATGCGGAAGCTGTCGAAGGTGGACGTGATGCAGTTTCTCACCTCGTAGAAGCTGTACCGCAGAAACGGAAGCGGACTTCTCACCTTCTCATAGCCTGCGAACTGTACGCCCAGCATATAGGACTGATACTCCTCATCAAATTCCGGTGTAATCACCGCGCTCCGCTTCTCCGCAGCCGCCCCCTTCTGCCACACGCCGCCGAAGGGACGCTCATAGCTGACTGTGACCGTCTCCCCCGGATGGGTGGTCAGATACATGGACACATCCCGGTAGCCCACCACCTTGCGACGGTCCACACGGGTAATCCTGTCTCCGGGCTGCAGCCCTGCCTCCTGTGCCGGAGAGCCTTCTATCACCCCGGTCAGGACCGGAGCGTCATGCCCCACCTGCGCCACGATCACCATGGCAAATAAAAATGCCAGAATAAAGTTGAACACCGGTCCGGCTGCAATCACCGCAATCCGTGCCCAGACCGACTTGTTGTTAAATGCCCGCGGGTCCGGATCCCCGGCGTCCTCCCCAAGCATCGCGCAGGAGCCTCCAAAAGGAAGCGCCTTGATGGAATAGCGGGTCTCTCCCCGCACCACGCTTGCCAGTCTCGGTCCCATGCCGATGGAGAACTCCAGCACGCCCACACCGTTTAACTTGGCAAGCAGAAAATGTCCAAACTCATGAACCAGGACGATCAGTCCAAATAAAAGTATCGCTGCCAGAATATTCAGCAACTTACCACCTGCTTTCTATATAGTCATAGGTCTCCTGCTCCGCAGCCAGGATCTCCTCCACGCCCGGATTGGAAACGACCTTGTGATGCTCCATGGCACCCTCGATCATATCAATGATGGTCAGATACGGAATCTCCTTCTTCAGGAACCGTCCCACCGCATATTCATTGGCGGCATTGTAGACCGTGGGCAGCGTACCGCCGGTCCGTCCCGCATCGTAAGCCAGCTTTAAGCCCCGGAACACTTCCATATCCGGCGCCTCAAAGGTGATCTGACCAAGCTTTGCAAAGTCCAGACGCTCCCCCGGCAGATACTTTCGCTCCGGGTAATACAGCGCATACTGAATCGGCAGCTTCATATCCGGCGTTCCAAGCTGGGCGATCACCGCCCCGTCCTCAAACTCCACCATGGAATGAATCACACTCTGGGGCTGTACCACCACCTGCACCTGATCCATCTCCACGCCGAACAGCCACCTGGCCTCCATCACTTCCAGACCCTTGTTGACCATGGTGGAAGAATCGATGGTAATCTTCCGCCCCATCGCCCAGTTGGGGTGCTTCAGGGCATCCTCCACCTGCACACCTGCCAGACGCTCTCTGGTCCAGCCCCGGAACGGTCCGCCGGACGCGGTCAGCAGGATCTTGTGGATGGCACGGCTGTCCTCGCCATTTAAGCTCTGGAAGATCGCACTGTGCTCACTGTCCACCGGAAGGATCCTTACCTGCTTCTCCTTCGCCAGAGGCATGATAATGTGTCCTGCCGTCACCAGAGTCTCCTTGTTGGCAAGGGCAATATCCTTGCCTGCATTCATGGCGGCGATGGTCGGACGAATGCCGATCATGCCCACGATTGCCGTCACCACAATCTCTGCCTGTGGCTCCGTCGCCACCTCAAGAAGTCCCTCCATGCCGGAGGTCACCTTCACATCCAGGTCGCTGATCATGGTCTTCAGCTCCCCGGCCTTCTTCTCATCCCACACGCACACCAGGGACGGATGGAACTTTCGAATCTGCTGCTCCAGCAGCAGGATATTGCTTCCCGCCGCCAGCGCCGTCACCTGAATGTCCTGATTATGTTCCACTACCTCCAGAGTCTGCGTTCCGATGGAACCGGTAGACCCCAGAATCGCTATCTTTTTCATATGTCTCTGCTCCTTTAATTATGCCAGAAATGTCACCGCGAAGAAGATCGCCGGCGCCGTGAACAGCATGCTGTCGAACCGGTCCAGAATCCCGCCGTGCCCCGGAATCAGATGTCCGTAATCCTTGATATTGTGATTCCGCTTGATGGCAGATGCCGCCAGATCGCCGATCTGGGAGATCACCGCCGCAATGGCACAGGCCGCCGTGCAGGCTGCCTGGGGATTCGCCACATCAGTCATGCTGCTGCCAAAGGCCGTGGCAAACAAAAATCCCAGAAGGGCCGTACCTGCCACACCGCCAACAGCTCCCTCGATGGACTTCTTCGGGCTTAAAACCGGCGCCATCTTGTGCTTTCCAAATAACACACCCACGCAGTAAGCGCTGGTGTCACAGCCCCAGGAGCTGATGAAGATCAGCCAGACCAGATAGCGTCCGTCCGCCATCACCCGCACCTGATAGAGATAGGAAAGCATCACAGCCACATAGAACACACCGAAAAATGCCACCGTCACCTCCTCGGTCTTGAACCGTGGAAATGTGAACACGTACAGGCTCATCATCACCATCAGCGCAACGATCGCCATCAGCGTCACGTAATGATGCCCCTCGAACCACACCAGTCCGTAGTAGGAAAGTGCCGTCAGATAACCGACCACACCCATGGGATTCTTCTCAATCTTCATGACACGGTACAATTCATACATGCCGATCAGGGAAATCAGCGCCGTAGTCCCGTAGAGAAGCATTCCTCCTGTGCCTACTATTATGATAGCAAGAATGACCAGAATAATACCACTGAATAACCGCTTTGTGAACATTCACGTCCCCTCCTTCTGTCTGAGGTTATTTTACGGCGCTACTTCACTCCGCCGAATCTCCGGTCCCGCCGGTTATAAGCCACGATTGCCCTGGTCAGCTCCTCTTTGTCAAAATCCGGCCACAGGCAGTCTGTCACGTAGATCTCCGTGTAGGCAAGCTGCCAGAGGAGATAGTTGGACAGCCGGATCTCTCCGCTGGTGCGGATCAGCAGATCCGGATCCGGCATGCCGGCGGTATCCAGGTAGGACGCCAGCAGCTCCTCCGTGATGTCCTCTGCCTTCTGCTTCCCCTCTGCGCAGTCCGCAGCAAGGCGGCGCACTGCCCGGGTGATCTCGTCCCGACCACCGTAATTTACCGCGATCACAAAGGTCAGCCCGGTGTTGTCCCTGGTCTCACGCTCCAGACGGTTGATGCCGTCAATAATGTCCTGATCAAAGCGGGACCGGTCTCCGATCATGCGCACCCGCACATTGTTGGCAGAGGCGATCTTCAGCAGCCGCACCATATAGTAGCGGAACAGCTGCATCAGCGCCCCCACCTCCTCCGCAGAACGCTTCCAGTTCTCCGTGGAAAATCCGTACACGGTCAGATATTCGATGCCCATTCTCGCTGCGATCTCCACGGTCTTCTCCACCGTCACACAGCCTTCCTTGTGCCCCATGGTCCGCGGCAGCCCGCGCTTCTTCGCCCAGCGCCCGTTGCCATCCAGGATCAGTGCCAC
The DNA here is from genome assembly GCA_030536555.1 of Eubacteriales bacterium. GTDB lineage: Bacteria > Bacillota > Clostridia > Lachnospirales > Lachnospiraceae > Brotaphodocola. Next base: position 12,732 of record JAUNPU010000008.1, read on the forward strand.
ATGCTTCGGAATCACAAGTCCTTCCAGATTCTGTTCCATATTACTCCTCCATCTTCCGAACATAAACAGCGGGGACAGGAATCTCCCCCTGTCCCCCTGCACAAATATCGATCGGAATCATCCATCTGATACTTAGACGGTCATGATCTCTTTCGTCTTGTTGTCGATTGCAGCGTCAACCTTCTCAATCATCTTGTCGGTGATTTTCTGGATCTTCTCCTCGCCAAGCTTTAAATCATCCTCGGAGATCTCGTTGGCCTTCTCCATCTTCTTGAATGCGTCATTGGCATCACGACGGATGTTGCGGATTGCTACCTTGCATGCCTCGCCTTTCTTCTTCACATCCTTCGCCAGATCCTTACGACGCTCCTCGGTCAGCTCCGGGAATACAAGACGGATCACGGAACCGTCATTGGTGGGGTTAATGCCCAGATCAGAGGTCAGAATCGCCTTCTCGATTGCTTTCAGAAGATTTCTCTCCCAGGGCTGGATCACGATCATACGTGCCTCCGGAACACTGATGTTGCCCACCTGCTGAAGCGGGGTCGGAGTTCCGTAGTAATCAACCTTGATTCTGTCCAGTACATGCGGATTCGCACGACCTGCACGGATGGTACCGTACTCCCCTAACAGTACCTCTAAGGATTTGTTCATCTTCTCTTCGTATACTTTTAATTTGTCCTGCATAATGCCCTCCTGATATTCTGCTTTTATTTTGTCAGCACACTCACTGATCCTTCTCGTATGTTCCCCTCTGGTCAGTCAACGGTCACGATGGTGCCGTTGATCCGCCCCTGCATCGCATTGGCAATGCTGTCCTTCTCATTCAAATCAAATACGGCAAGCGGCATCCTGTGCTCCATGCACATCACAGACGCGGTCAGATCCACAACTGCCAGCTTCCTGTCGATAACCTCCTGAATGCTGACCGTCTCATACTTCTTCGCATCCGGGTTCTTCGCCGGGTCGCTGTCATATACGCCGTCGATGGACTTGGCAAGCAGAATGCAGTCTGCATCCATCTCTACCGCACGCAGGGTAATGCCGGTATCTGTGGAAAAATACGGATGTCCGGTGCCGCCTGCGAAAAATACAACGGTTCCGTTCTCAAAGCACTCATTGGCACGGTCCTTGGAAAACAGCTCCGTCACCGTACCGCACAAAAACGGAGTCATGATCTTCGTCTTCATCCCTGCATTCCGGAAAATCTCAGATACATATACACAATTCATGATGGTAGCCAGCATACCGATCTGGTCTGCCTTGGTACGCTCGATGGCATCGCTGGTCCGTCCTCTCCAGAAATTACCTCCGCCGATCACGATGCCGACCTCTACGCCGGCATCCACGGAGATCTTCACCTGTCTTGCAACCTCTTTAACCGTATCCTCATCGAATCCGGTCTTCTTCGGTCCGGCTAACGCCTCGCCGCTTAACTTCAAAAATACTCGCTTCATCTTCATGGGATCATTCTCCTATAGTAGATACTCTGCAGCCACGTAGGAAAACCCGCGCAGTTACATACTCTTAAAATATCATACCACATCCTGTAAAGTTTGAAAAGAGAAAAAAACATCCCCGGGTGTTTCTTCGCCGGTCTGACGGTCCACGCACAGAGCAGCATGATACCCCTGCAGCTGCCACTCTTTAAAATCATGTGGCTGCAGGGCATCGTCCAGCTTTACCGTGATTCGGCTGCTTTCTGCTTCCGGAATATGAATGCAGAACCGATTCATGGCAAGCCGCATCCCCTCTCCCGTCACCTTGAGAAAGCTCTCCTTCAGGGTCCAGTACCGGTAGAACCGGTCCGTCATTGCCGCCGGATCCGGCTGCCGCTCCACGTCCGCCCGCTCCGCCTCGTGAAAGAACCGTCTGGCGACCCGAAGATCCGCCTTGCCGTCCTTCTCGATGTCACAGCCCACCGGCCGGTCAGAAAATGCCGCCATCACCATACCTCCGGAGTGGGACAGATTAAAGTGCAGCTCCGGATGATTCACCAGATAGGGCTTCCGGTTGCCGCAAAAGCCAATGGGTTCCTCCCTGCCGGACAGTCCATATGCCTTCAGTCCCAGATTTAATAAAAGTCCTGCCCCGGCTGAACACAGCCTGTCCTCCAGAAACCTGGTCTGGCGCACCTTCTCCTGCCGGTACGCGGAAAGCTCCGGCAGAATGCGCTCCAAAAGCGCTGATTTTTCCTGTTCACTGTATTCGGAAAGGCTGACATCCAGCATATATACCCGTGTTTCCATGGCTGCTCCTTCTGATTTTCTGTGGATTTTTCATCTGATTCAATATTCTTATTTTACACCATTTTTACACGTTTGTGCAAAGTAAAATGACCGGTTTGGGGAACCGGTCATTTTAAGGAGAAGGTATTTCGTTTCTTATGGGGTGTTACAAAAACTATATAATGTATTGGGGGGTTTACGTCCATTATAGTATCATATCCCAGCGGAAAAGTCTGCACAAAGTTCACAAAATTACCGTATAGTTTTTGTGCATTATGCTGTTTAATCTAGTGTTTTCCACGGTCCAGACACCGATTCAGCAGGATCAGCGCCGTTGTCGTCAGGGCGACGCAGATCACAGCCATGGCCATTCCCACCGACACGCTGCCCTGCTCAAACTCCCGGACAATGAAGGTTGAGACTGTCAGCACATTGGGCGGAGCGATTAGGCTGGATGCCACCAGCTCCCGGAAGGATATGATAAAGATCATCATCCAGCCGCTGACGATTCCCTTCAGAACCAGCGGAAACGTGATTCGCCGGAACACATAGAACCGGCTGCCTCCGCAGATCTGCCCGGCTGCCTGGAGATTTTTGCCAATCTGAATCATGGAGGAGGACACATACTGGATCGTGTAGGGCAGAAACATGACCACATAGACCAGCACCATGAATCCAAGGGTATTGTACAGCGGAATGAGCCGGTACAGCTTATTCCAGAACAGCATCAGCCCGATCACCAGCACAATGTTGGGAATCATTTCCGGCAGAAGGCTCTCCCCCTCGATTACCTTCTTCCAGCCTTTCGCCTTCTGGATTCCGGCTACCACGCAGGTTCCAAGCACACTGGCAATGGTCGCCGAAGCCGCCGCCAGACTCAGGCTGGTGAGAACGGCACGGACCCCTTTGGGATTGTCCAGAAACAGCTCCACATAATGAGCCACGGTAAAGTTCCCCGGTGCCAGACCATAGCCTCTTAAGTTAATCAAAGAGGTGGCAATCACGGAAAAATACGGGATTCCGATGGACAGTATCAAAATAAGCCCTATGTAAAGACTACTGAGAACCGTCACGATCCTCCGGTCCGAAACTTTCTCTGATCTTCTGCCCTTTCCTCCCACCAGATTGAAGGTGTTCTTCGCCGTCACGTAGTTCTGTAAAAGCCACATGACCATACAGATTCCGATCAGCACGCCGGAAAGGCTGGAGGCTTTTCCGAAGTCCACCGGTGCGGTGGTCGCATAGCGGTGAATATCCGTGGTAAACACATAAAATCCGATTCGCTTTCCCAGTGTAGCCGGGGTGCCGTACTCAGACAGAGTTTTCACGAACACCAGCAGCATGCCGATGGCATAGTTGCCTGTCAACAGCGGCATGGTGATTCTCTTCAGGCGGTACCAGAAGCCGCCTCCGAACACCGCTCCGCTTTCCTCCAGACTTCCGTTGATGTTCAACATTGCATTTTTCAGGATTGTGGTCATAAAGGGAAATACATGAAGGCTCATGGCCAGTGTCAGCCCCGCCAGCGAGAAAAATCCCTCCGACATGGATCCCGTCCAGGGAAACAGCTGCTGGAACAGCCCCCGCTTCTGCATAAACAGAATCCAGCCCATGGATGATATGTAAGGCGGCGTCATAAATGGAATCATCAGCACAATATCAAGCCATTTTTTCCTTGAAAATGCTGTTCTGACCAGAATAAATGCCAGCGGCGTGGCAATGATGGTCGAGGTAATCACCACAAGCACTCCCAGAAGGATGGAATTGCCTATGGTGTGAAGGTTGCCGCTGTCCCAGATCACGCTCACCGCATGAGACACATCGAGGCGGCCATCTGCCATGACCGCCTCCATAAATACTGTCAGAATCGGAACAACGATTAAAAACGCCAGAACTGCTGCCAGCATACCATATCCGGCATGTCTGCTGATTTGTTTTTTCATATCCGTCTGCTCTCTCTCGATTTTATTTGCAAAGATCATTTAATTTTGCTGCAATATCGCCCGCATGCTCCATCATCCAGGTCCAGTCTGTATCCAGAGTCGGGATATCGCTGACATTGGTTCTGTTGTCACAGGTAATGTCGCTTCTGCCCGGAAGAAGGAATGCACCTGCAACCAGCTTCTGCGCATCCTCGCTCAGCAGGTAGTCCACAAATGCTTTTGCGTTGTCTGCATTCTTGCTGCTCTTTAAGATCATGGCCGGACGCGGATTGATGACGGTTCCAGATGCCGGATAGTAGATTGCCAGCGGCTCACCCTTCTTGATGCTGGAATATGCATTGTAATCCACACCTGCTACCAGAATCGCCTTCTCACCGGTGGTCACAGCCTCAAGCGCTGCCTTGTTGGCTCCCGGAACAGTCATTCCGTTTGATGCCATTCCCTCAAAGGCACTCCAGTCCTCCTTGGTGGAGCACATGTATCCTGCCAGAAAATCCTTGCAGGAACCGGATTTCTCCGGATCAGCGATAACAAGCATGTCCTTGTACTCCTCGCCGGCAAGCTCTGACCAGTCTGCGTCCAGCTGATCCACCAGAGTCGTGTTGTAGATCACACCGACTGCGGAAGCACTGGTTCCAAACAGCATATTGTCCTCATCCTTCCAGCCCTCGTAGAGCTTGTCCGCGTTTTCCGGCTCATAGCTCATCAGACCACCCTGTTCCTTCAGGGAAAGTCCGTCTGACCAGGATGCAAGAACCACCACATCTGCCACCGGATTTTCCTTCTCTGCCTCCAGTCTTGCCAGAATCTCTCCTGTAGTTCCCTCGAACAGCTCAACCTTGACGCCGGTCTTCTCCTCAAAATCCGCCACATACTTTTCATTCAGACCGGACGGGCTCGGCATGTAGACAACCACCTTGCCGGACAGGTTCTTTGCATCGGCACCGGTTGTTTCGGCTGCCGCTGCGGTCGTTTCCGCTGCGCTTTCCGTTGATTCCTGTACCGGTGCAGCGCTGGTTTCTGCCGGAGCAGCAGCTCCGCTCTCTGCCTTTGCACCACAGGCCGTCAAACCTGCCACACATGCTGCTGCCAGAATTCCGCTCATAATCTTCTTTTTCATAATTGTTCTCCTCTCAGGCATCCTGCCTTTTCTTTTATGATACAGCTGCAAACTTTCTGATATTTTTTCTGTTCACGTAGACAGACAGCTGTGACTGCTTCTGTCTGACCGGCGACTGCAGAATCCAGTGATTTCCCTTCATATTCAGGTGAAGCTCATAGGTATTGCCCAGGAACTGCTGTCCGGTAATCTCCGCCTGATATTGCTCACAGCCATCCTCCGGCTCCATGCGCACCATCTCCGGACGGAACATGGTATCTTCGTCAATCCAGTTGGATTTGCCGATAAAGTTCGCCACAAAGCGGCTGTCCGGCTGATGATAGATCACCTCCGGGGAACCGATCTGCTCGATATGCCCCTGATTCAGCACGATAATTTCATCACTCATGCTCATGGCTTCCATCTGATCGTGGGTGACAAAGACCGAGGTCATGCCCATCTGCGTGGTCAGACGCTTGATCTCCGACCGCATTTCATCCCTCAGAATCGCATCCAGCGCAGACAGAGGCTCATCAAACAGGATACACTGCGGATTTGCCGCAATCGCCCGCGCAAATGCCACCCGCTGCTGCTGTCCACCGGAAAGCTGCTCCGGATACCGGTCCTCGAAGCCTTCCAGCCGCACTGCTCTCAGCGCTTCCCGCACCTTCCGGTCCAGATCTTCGGTCTGGCGTCTTGCCCTCAGGGGAAATGCCACATTTTCGTATATCCGCATGTGGGGCCACAACGCAAAGTCCTGAAACACAAAGCCGATATTCCGCTTCTCCGGCGGAGTGTTGATACCGCCCTCAGACGAATACACACAGGTATCATCAAACCAGATTTCTCCGCTGTCCGGCGTCTCAAGACCTGCAATCATGCGAAGGATTGTTGTCTTTCCGCAGCCGGATGGTCCAAGAAAGGTGGTAAATGCCTTTGACCGGATATCCATATTCAGATTTTGAATGGAAAATCCGCTTCCGAAATCTCTGCATATATTTTTCAGTTTTATTCTCACATTTTTCACCTCAATTCTCCGCCAAGCATAGCATCGAACAAGGAAAAGAACTATCCTGCAATGGTTAAATCGTGTTAAAGAACAGGTAAAGTCGGGATTGAAATGAAGAAGATTCAAGAAAAAAGCAAAATAAAATGACCGGTTTGGGGAACCGGTCATTTTAAGGAGAAGGTATTTCGTTTCTTATGGGTGTTACAAAAACTATATAATGTATTGGGGGGGTTACGTCTATTATAGTATCATAACCTTGGTCAAAAGTCTGCACAAAGTTCACAAAATCATGACATTGTTTTTGTGAGTATTGCACATAGATTTACAGCAGTCCCACCAGATCCAGGCTGGGCTTCAGGGTCTCTGCCCCCGGCTGCCACTTGGCGGGGCATACCTGGTCGCCATGCTCTGCCACAAACTGGGATGCTTTCACACGGCGCAGAAGCTCGTCCGCATTTCTTCCCACATTTCCGGCAATCACCTCATAGGCAACGATCCTGCCCTCCGGGTTCACGATGAAGCTTGCCCGCTCTGCCATGCCGTCCGACTCGATCATCACGTCAAAGTCCCGGGTCAGGCGACCGGTGGGGTCCGCCAGCATCGGGTAGTGAATCTTCTTGATGGTGTCGGAGGCATCGTGCCATGCCTTGTGGACAAAGTGGCTGTCGCAGGACACGCTGTAGATCTCACAGCCAATCTCCTGAAACTCCTCATACCTGTCCGCCAGGTCTTCTAACTCTGTGGGGCAGACGAAGGTAAAGTCTGCCGGATAGAAGAAAAATACGCTCCATCGTCCCAGAACATCTGCCTTTTTGACTTCTTTAAACTCTCCGTCTGCAAAAGCCTGTACTGCAAAATCGCCAATTTCCTTTCCAATAAATGACATGTGCTGTTCCCCTTTCTTGTGTTGGATATATAAATAATGTGTTACTTTCTCAGTATCTGCATATCCACCATTTTCATACGCATGCAGGTAAGTGTCAGCTCACTCTGCAGGCAGGACAGATTGACTCCTGTCGCCATAAAATCAATCATCATATCGATGGAAATCGCAAGGGGCAGGGTCTCTGCAGGAATGCCCATCTGCATAAATAATATCGTATAGCAGGTCAGCGCACCGCCCGGAATCGGACAGCTTGCAATGGCCAGCAGTCCGCTCACCACCACGGCTGTAAAAATCCACAGAGGCGTCATGCTGACTCCGCTGTTTTCCGCCATCACCATGGCAATGGCGAGAAATACGACCACATTGGAGGGCATGTAATACACCTGTCCGAGGGGAACCGCAAAATTCGCCACCTTCTCCGGAATGCCAAGCTGTCTGCTGCACGTCTCCAGATTCGTCGCGAAAGCTGCCGATGAGGATGCCGTCGTAAGTGCAATCAGATGGGTCGGCAGCATCTTCCGAATCAGCAGACCGATCCGGACTTTTCCACGTATGGCTACCGTCAGCAGATACAGCACCAGTATCAGAAAATTGCCGGCAACGATGATTGCAACGGCCTTTACCACACTGCCAAGCTGTGAAAAAATACCGGACAGCATCAGGGAATATATGCTCAGAAAAATAAATGCCGGAATCATCTTCACGATGCACTGCATCAGAAACTGAACGACTTCATTGACCTGCTCGATCAGCAGGCGCACCGCCGTCACCCGGTCCCCCAGAATCAGCACGGGAACACCGATGCAGATACCCAGAAAAATGATCTGCAGCGCATTGCCATTTAAAAAGGGCGATACCATGTCAGAAGGAATAATATTCAGGATCATCTGAAAGATCTCCTGAAAACCATTGCCCGCACTGTCCCCTCCTGCCGCTGCGACCGGAAACATCCAGGAAATCGCCAGTGCAAAGACTGCCGAAATCAAAAAAGTCATCCCTGTCATCCTGACAAGAATCGTCTTGCCGATCTTCCCGATGACGCTGACATCTCCGATATTGATGATGCCCCAGCATATGGACAGGAATATCATCGGAGAGGATATGATCTTCAGACAGTTCATAATCGTCCCGAACAGCGGGTCCACCACAGCCTGAATCCCGGCTCTTGTGCTGTCCGGCAGAAACATGGATCCTGTCCCCATCACCACCGCCAGCCCGATAGCCAGAATCAGCCGCGCCATATCGCCCATCCGAACCTTCTTTGGCGGATGGACGGTCAGATAATTGACGCCATTTTTATAACTGAATAGAAAAGCCAGACCTGCCTGCGCCATCAGGCGATTGTACAGAAAGAACTCTTCCTCGTCATCTGCACTGTCAATCCCGACCTGCGGTCCCTTCACTCCAACCTGCACAAACTGCTTGCCCAGTCGGGTGCCTGTCTGAAAGCTTACAACCGCATCTTCGCCCAGTCTGGCAAGCCAGATTTCAAGGACGTCCTCCAGCGAGAGGCGCAGCCGGATAATATCCTTCTGATCGACCTCCGCTTCCTTCAATGCCTCTGTGCACTGTAGCGCCAGCCGGTCAATGGTTTCCGCTGATAATGGGTATTGCTCTTTTCTCTGGCTCAACATACCTGTCATTCTCCTGTCTGTTTATGACAATCATTATACTTCATTTGGAAAGGTATCGCAATCATTTATTGAACATGAAACAGCTGTTTAAACCGCCTCATAGCCTCCACAGTCGCCTCATAAGTGCCGAAGGAGGTCAGCCGGAAGTAGTGGTTTCCGTTTTCGCCGAATCCGGCGCCTGGTGTTCCCACCACCTGAATCTGATTCAGCAGATAGTCGAAGCAGGTCCAGGAATCCATGCCGCCCGGGCACTGAAACCAGATGTAGGGGGAGTGGACGCCTCCGAAGAAGGGAATCTTAAGCTCCGTCAGGGTCTCTGCGATCACGCGGGCATTGTTCTTATAGTATTCCAGATTCTCCTGGCATTCCCGGATGCCCTCCTCGCTGAAGATCGCTGCCGCCGCATTCTGCACCAGATAGGAGGTTCCGTTGTATTTGGTGCTCTGTCTCCGGTTCCACATGTCGTGAAGGGAGAGCTTTCTGCCGTCGGAGGTATCAAATATCAGCTCCCGCGGAACCACCGTGTAGCCGCAGCGGGTGCCCGTAAAGCCTGCGGTCTTGGACAGGGAGCAGAACTCCACCGCACAGCGCTTCGCTCCCTCGATGGCATAAATGCTTCTTGGAAGCTCCGGGTCGGAGATAAATGCCTCGTAGGCAGAGTCAAACAGGATCACCGCATTCTCCTTCAGGGCATAGTCCACCCAGACTTTCAGCTGCTGCCTGTTGTAGCAGGCGCCGGTTGGGTTGTTGGGGGAGCAGAGGTATATGATGTCTGCGTGTACGGTCTCGTCCGGCATGGGCAGGAAGTCATTTTCCGCATTGCCGCTGATGTAGGTCACCGTATTGCCGCACATCAGGTTGCTGTCCACGTACACCGGGTACACCGGATCCGGAATCAGGATCACATTGTCGTGAGCGAACAGGTCTGTAAAGTTGCCCGTATCGCTTTTGGCGCCGTCGGAGATGAAGATGTCCGCCGCATCCACCTCCACGCCGTTTCGCTTATAGTAGGCGGAAATCGCCTCCCGGGTCTTTGCGTAGCCCTGCTCCGGGCCGTAGCCCTTGAAGGTCTTTGCATCCGCCATCTCGTCGGCACTCTCATGGAGGGCATCCACAGCGCATTTGCACAGGGGGCGGGTCACATCACCGATACCCAGGCGGATCAGGGTCTGATCCGGGTGCTGCTGCAGATAGGCGGCCGTGCGGTGGGCAATCTCCGCAAAAAGATAGTTATCCTTAAGTTTTAAGTAGTTTTCATTTAATTTTGGCATAAGGTCTGTTCCTTTCTATGATCTGCGGCGCACCTGCGCAATGTCGATCAGCGTCAGCTTCGTCCGCTCCGCGTTCTCAAGGCTGGTGACAAGGGCTCTTGCGGTGTCGATGGCAGTCAGCACGTTCACACCGGTCTCGATGGCATTTCTGCGGATCAGGAAGCCGTCCTTGGAGTGCTCCGCCCCCTGATTGGGGGTGTCGATGACCAGATCAATCTTATGTCCCAGAATCAGGTCCATCAGGTTCGGGGACGGCTGCTCGATCTTGTTGGTGCGGACTGCATGGACGCCTGCCGCCTGAAGTGCTTTGGCGGTGTTTAAGGTTGCGAAGATCCGGTATCCCAGCGCCTCGAACCGCTTTGCCAGCTCCACCGCCTCCGGCTTATCCTCGTCCCGGACAGTCATGATCATGTTCTTGTACTTGGGCAGGCGGATGCCGGCGCCGAGAAATGCCTTGTAGAGAGCTTCGTCGAAGTTCTCGGCAATGCCCAGGCACTCTCCCGTGGACTTCATCTCCGGTCCCAGGCTGATGTCTGCACCGCGAATCTTCTCAAAGGAGAATACCGGCATCTTGATGGCGTAATACTTCGCCTCCGGCTGCAGTCCCGGCTCATAGCCCAGCTCCTTCAGCCTGTGACCCATGATCACCTTGGCTGCCAGGGGCACGATCGGGATTCCGGTCACCTTGCTGATGTAGGGAACGGTACGGCTGGAACGCGGGTTGACCTCGATCACGTAGACCTCTTCCCCGCAGACAATGAACTGGATGTTGATCATGCCCACCACGTGAAGGGCTCTTGCCAGCCGCTTCGTGTACTCTGCGATGGTTTCCCTAGTCTTCTGGCTGATGGATTTTGCCGGATAGACGGAGATACTGTCACCGGAGTGGATGCCCGCACGCTCGATATGCTCCATGATACCCGGAATCAGGATGTCCTCGCCGTCACAGACTGCGTCCACCTCGATTTCCTTGCCCATCAGGTATTTGTCCACCAGAATCGGGTGCTCTTGGGCGATCTGATTGATGATGCCGATGTACTGGCGCACATCCTCGTCGCTGACTGCGATATGCATGCCCTGACCGCCCAGCACGTAGGACGGGCGCACCAGCACCGGATAGCCCAGCTGACCGGCAGCGGCAACCGCCTCGTCTGCGGTAAATACGGTCTGTCCCTTGGGTCTCGGGATATGGCACTGCTCCAGAATCTGATCAAACAGTTCCCGGTCCTCAGCTGCGTCCACATCCTCCGCGGAGGTTCCGAGAATCGGCACACCCATCTCCATCAGCGCCCTGGTCAGCTTGATGGCAGTCTGACCGCCAAACTGTACCACGGCTCCGTCCGGATGCTCCAGATTCACGATATTTTCCACATCCTCCGGAGTCAGAGGCTCGAAATACAGCTTGTCTGCAATGTCAAAGTCTGTGCTGACGGTCTCCGGGTTGTTGTTGACGATGATGGTCTCGTAGCCTTCCTTTGCAAAGGCCCACGTACAGTGAACGGAGCAGAAGTCAAACTCGATGCCCTGACCGATTCGGATCGGACCGGAGCCGAGAACCAACACCTTTTTCCTGTTTTCGGTGCGGACTGCTTCATTTCTGCCGCCGTACACGGAATAATAGTAGGGGGTGGATGCGGCAAACTCGGCAGCGCAGGTATCTACCATCTTGTAGGCGGCTGTGATGCCGTACTGACGGCGCATTTCTTTGATCTGGTCAGCTGTTCTGCCTGTAAGCTCCGCAATCACCGTATCCGGGAATTCCAGACGCTTGGCGGCCCGCAGCAGATCCTCATCCAAAAGCGGCAGACTCTCCGGCTGCTTTCCGTCCCGGGACTGCTCAGCCGGTGCCTGCGATTTCAGCGCCTGCTCCATCTCCACAAGAACGGCTATCTTGTCGATGAACCACAGATCGATTCTGGTGATCCGGTGAATCTCCTCCTGTGGGATTCCCAGACGGATTGCCTGTGCGATACGCCAGATCCGGCGGTCATCGACAATCTGCAGCGCCTGCTTTAACCGTTCCACAGACAGGTCTGAGAAATCACAGGACATGAGGCTGTCCACATGCTGCTCCAGAGAACGGATCGCCTTCATCAGCGCTCCCTCAAAGTTGGTGCAGATACTCATGACCTCGCCGGTTGCCTTCATCTGGGTGGTCAGGGTACGCGTTGCGCCAATGAACTTGTCAAAGGGCAGGCGGGGAATCTTCACCACGCAGTAGTCCAGCATGGGTTCAAAGCTGGCGTAGGTCTTGCCGGTAATCACATTGGGAATCTCGTCCAGGGTATAGCCCAGGGCAATCTTTGCCGCCACCTTGGCGATGGGGTAACCGGTGGCCTTGCTGGCCAGGGCAGAGGAACGGGACACTCTGGGGTTTACCTCGATGACGCAGTATTCAAAGCTGTCCGGATTCAGGGCGTACTGCACGTTGCAGCCTCCGGTGATACCAAGCTCGGAGATGATATTTAAGGCGGAGGTTCTGAGCATCTGGTACTCCTTGTCCTCCAGAGTCTGGGACGGCGCCACCACGATGCTGTCTCCCGTATGGACGCCCACCGGGTCCAGATTCTCCATATTGCAGACGGTGATCCGGTTGCCGGCACCGTCCCGCATCACCTCATACTCGATTTCCTTCCATCCTGCGATACAGCGCTCCACCAGCACCTCCCCCACACGGGACAGACGGAGACCGTTTTCCAGAATCTCAATCAGCTGCTGTTCATCGTAGGCGATACCGCCGCCGCTGCCTCCTAATGTGTAGGCAGGACGAAGCACCACCGGGTAACCGATGGTGTCTGCAAAGGCTTTTCCGTCCTCCACGGTCTTGACCACCAGAGACGCCGCCACCGGCTCTCCGATCTTCTCCATGGCATCCTTAAACTCCTGACGGTCCTCAGCCCGGCGTATGGTGCGGGAGGTGGTTCCGATCAGCTTCACCTGATGCTCCCGCAAAAAGCCGCTTTCATCCAGCTCCATGGCAAGGTTCAGTCCTGCCTGTCCGCCCAGAGTGGGCAGTACGCTGTCCGGCTTCTCCTTTAAAATCAGCTGCTCAACCACCTCCACGGTCAGCGGCTCAATGTACACCTTGTCGGCAATATCCCCGTCGGTCATGATCGTGGCAGGGTTGGAATTGAGAAGGATGACCTCCACTCCCTCCTCCTTCAAAGAACGGCACGCCTGTGTGCCTGCATAGTCGAACTCGGCTGCCTGTCCGATGACGATCGGACCGGAACCGAGAACCAGTACACGTTTGATCTGTGGATTTTTCGGCATTACTGATTTCCTCCCATCATGTTCATAAACCGGTCAAAGAGATAACCGGAATCCTGCGGTCCCGGACACGCCTCCGGGTGAAACTGAACCGTGAAAATATTCTTCCCCGTGTAGGAAAGTCCCTCGTTGGTACCGTCGTTGACGTTGACAAACGCCGGCACTGCCACCTGGGGGCTTACTTGCTCCGTATCCACCACATACCCGTGGTTCTGCGAGGAAATGTAGACCTGACCGGTCGCTAAATCCTTCACCGGATGATTGCCGCCCCGGTGGCCGTACTTCATCTTGTGGGTATCGCAGCCATTGGCAAGCGCCATCAGCTGATGCCCCAGACAGATGGCAAAGATCGGCACATCGGACTCATAGAGTTTTCGCACCTCCCGGATGATGCCGGTGCACTCCTTGGGGTCTCCCGGTCCGTTGGAAAGCATGATGCCGTCCGGATGATCTGCCAGAATCTCCTCCGCGGTGGTGTCCGCCGGGTAGATCGTCACCTGACAGCCCCTCTGGTTTAAGGAGCGGGCAATATTTCTCTTGGCACCGAAATCCATCAGTGCCACCCGCTTTCCGGTTCCCTCCAGCACGGATTTCTCCCGGCAGGTAACCTTCTCCACCACATTTCCGGTGGTATACGCCTTAAGCCTGGGAAGAACGGCTTCCAGATCGTAGTGCTCGTCTGTGGTGATCATCCCGTTCATGGTTCCCTTCTCCCGCAGGATCTTGGTCAGGTCCCTGGTATCGATTCCGGCGATTCCCGGAATATCGTATTTCAGAAGAAAATTCTGGATGGTATCCTGACTGCGGAAGTTGCTGGGCGTTCTCGCCAGCTCATGGACGATGTAACCGTCCAGCCACGGACGCTCAGACTCTGCGTCATCATAGCAGATGCCGTAGTTTCCGATCAGCGGGTAGGTCATGCAGACCGCCTGCCCTGCGTAGGACGGGTCGGTCAGCACCTCCAGATAGCCGGTCATGGACGTATTGAAGACGATTTCACTGATCACCTCCCTCTGTGAGCCGATGCTGGTGCCCGTAAATACGGTCCCGTCTTCCAGAATCAAAAATGCTTTCATAAATGCCTCCATCTGTATTCAGTCTCTGTATTCTAATCCTGCTCTGTATTCTCATCCTTCTGGCAGGCTTTCTGTTCTGCTCTTACTTGCCGCTGTCGCCGTAGTTGGCCAGTACACGGGCGCTGGGATCGTTGACATTGCAGCCCTCCCAGGACTTGTTGGGCATCCAGAAGTCAGGAACCATCTTCGCCTGACCCGGATAATACTTCTCAAAAATCTCCCGGTATAAAAGGCTTTCCTTCGTAAATGGCTGTGCGAAGGTGTACTTGCGACGCAGAGTCTCATATTCCTCATCGGTGTAGACGCTCTGTGCGTACTCCTTCAAATCGTCCACCATGCTGTGGCCCACCGCGTCGCTGAATGCCGCCTTCTCCCGCCAGAGGATGTTCTCCGGCAGAATGTGGTCCTGCTCAAATGCCTTTCGCAGCAGGTATTTGCCCTTGCCGTAGGTGTTTAACTTCTTCGCCGGATCGATTGCCATCACATAGCGGACAAAACTCAGATCGCCGAAGGGCACCCGCGCCTCCAGACTGTTGGCAGCCAGACAGCGGTCTGCCCGGAGCACATCGTAGCAGTACAGCTCCCGGATCCGCTTTGCCGCCTCCTCCTGAAATGCCGCCGCGTTGGGGGCAAAATCCGTGTACTTGTAGCCAAACAGCTCGTCGGAGATCTCGCCGGTCAAAAGCACCTTCAGATCCGTCTGCTCATGGATGGCCCTGCAGACCAGATACATGCCCATGCTGGCGCGGATGGTGGTGATATCGTAGGTTGCCAGGGCTTCGATGACCGTTTCCAGTGCATCCAGCACCTCCTCCTTCGTCATAATGACCTCCGTATGGTCCGCTCCGATAAAGTCTGCCACTTCCTTTGCATATTTCAGATCGATGGCATCGGTATCCATGCCGATGGCGAAGGTGCGGATCGGCTTCTTCAGAATATCCGCTGCAATGGCACAGACCAGACTGGAGTCCAGACCGCCGGACAGGAGAAATCCCAGAGGCGCATCTGCATCCAGACGCTTGCGCACACCCTCCACCAGCCGGTCATGAATCTCGCCGGTGATCGCCTCCAGATCATCGTGTACATAGCCGTGAACGGCTGCAATGTCCTCATACCGCACAAATGTTCCGTTGCAGTAGTAGCAGCCCGGCGGGAAGGGACGGATCTCATCCACCCAGCCTGCCAGACTCTTCGCCTCGCTGGCAAATGCGATGGCACCGCTTTCGGAGTAGCCGTAGAACAGCGGGCGGATGCCGATGGGATCTCTGGCAGCCAGAAGCGTCCCGCTCTTCGCATCGTACAGCACGCAGGCATATTCCGCATCCAGATGCTCGAACATCTCCACGCCGTACTCTGCAAACAGCGGCAGCAATATCTCACAGTCAGAACCGCTCTGGAACTGATAGCCCCGCTCCTCAAGCTCCTCCCTGATCTTCCGAAATCCATAAACCTCTCCGTTGCAGACCACCCAGCTTCCATCCCGATGAAAGGGCTGCATGCCGTCCGGTGTCAGTCCCATGATGGCAAGTCTGGCAAAGCCCAGATATCCGAACTCCGTCTCCACCACCTGCTGTGCGTCCGGTCCCCGCATCTCGGTTTTCATCAAATATTCTTCTATTTTTTCTCTTGCAATATCCTTCCCTGCATAACACATGATCGAACACATAGACAGATCCTCCTCATTTGCCGGCTGCTGTTCAGCCAGTCTGTTTCCTGCAAGTATTTCGGCTGCTTTTCAGCCTGCCGATTCCTGCAAATATTCCGGCTTGCTCTTAAGCCAGGCCGATTCTCGCAAATACCTCTTTGTACGCCTCCACGACGCCGCCCATATCACGACGGAAGCGATCCTTATCCAGCTTCTCCTTCGTCTCCTTGTCCCACAGACGGCAGGTATCCGGGGAGATCTCATCTGCCAGCAGAATCTCGCCCTGGAACCGTCCAAACTCCAGCTTAAAGTCGATCAGCTGAATCCCTGCCTCGCCAAAGAACTCCTTCAGATCTTCATTGACCGCAAATGCCATCTGGGCGATCTTGTCAATCTCCTCCTGGGTGGCAAGACCAAGAGCCAGAGCGTAGTAGCTGTTGATGAACGGATCCCCCAGCGCGTCATTTTTGTAGGAGAATTCCAGTGTCGGACACTTTAATTCCAGACCTTCCTCCACGCCCATGCGCTTTGCAAAGCTGCCTGCTGCCACATTGCGGACGATGACCTCAAGGGGCACGATCTCCACCTTCTTCACCAGGGTCTCCCGGTCATTTAACTCCTTCACCAGATGGGTGTGAATGCCCTTTTCCTCCAGCTTTCCAAACAGATAGTTGGTCATCCGGTTGTTGATCACGCCTTTTCCGGCGATAGTGCCGCGCTTCAGTCCGTTCAGTGCGGTGGCGTCATCCTTGTAGCTGACGATGACCAGCTCCGGATCGTCGGTTGCAAATACCTTCTTGGCTTTTCCTTCGTATAACTGCTCTCTCTTTTCCATGATTCTGTTCTCCTTTATAATTCTGATTCCTGACTGTCCTGCAGCCGGTTCAGTTGCTTTTTATATTCTATCGGAATGATCTTCTTAAACTTCGGCAGGTATTCCTCAAAATGTGCCAGAATCTCTCTGCCCTTGGCGGAGCCGGTGTGGGCCACGTGGGCGCTCAGCATGCGCTTTAGCTCCTCCCGGTCCTCCTTTGCTTCTACTTTCTCCAGAAGCACCATCTCTTTATTCAGGTTTTTGTACAGGCAGCTGCCCTCGTCCAGCACATAGGCGATACCGCCGCTCATGCCGGCTGCAAAATTCTTGCCTGCCTGGCCGAGCACCACCACACGACCGCCTGTCATGTACTCGCAGCCATGCTCGCCCACGCCTTCCACCACCGCCACAGCGCCGGAGTTGCGGACGCAGAACCGCTCGCCTGCGATTCCCGCAATATAGGCTTCTCCGCCGGTGGCACCGTACAGCGCCACATTGCCGATGATGATATTTTCGGAAGGCACGAATCTGGACTTCGGCGGGGCGAAGACTGCCAGCTTTCCGCCGGACAGCCCCTTGCCAAAGTAATCATTGCTGTCCCCGCAGAGGGATAAGGTCAGTCCCCGCGGCAGAAATGCACCGAAGCTCTGTCCTCCGGCTCCCCGGCACTGAACCGTGATCGTATCCTCCGCAAGTCCGTCCGGATGCTGTCTGGTGATCTCTGCTCCGAGAAGTGTGCCGAAGGTTCGGTCCGTGTTGCCAAGCCGTACCCGGCTGACGATCTTCGTGCCATTCTGAATCGCCTCCTGCATTCCGGCGTCCTTTAAGAGCACTGCCTCATCCTTTGTCTTCTCCAGATGGAAATCGTAGGCACATTCCGGCCGGAACACGCTGACGCTTCGGTCGTAAGCCGCTCCCGGCTGCAGGATGCGGCTTAAGTCCACATTCCGCTCCTGCCCGGTCAGCTGGTCCTTCCGCTTTAACAGGTCTGTCCGTCCCACCATCTCATCCACGGTGCGGACTCCCAGCTTCGCCATGTACTCCCGCAGCTGCTGTGCCACAAACCGCATAAAGTTCATCACATATTCCGGTTTTCCCTGAAAATGCTTCCTCAGCTCCGGGTTCTGGGTGGCAATGCCCACCGGACAGGTGTCCAGGTTGCAGACACGCATCATCACGCAGCCAAGGGTTACCAGGGGAGCCGTGGCAAAGCCGAATTCCTCTGCTCCCAGCAGTGCTGCCACAGCTACGTCACGACCACTCATCAGCTTTCCGTCTGTCTCGATCATCACCCGGCTTCTAAGACCGTTCTGAATCAGGGTCTGATGGGTCTCAGCCACTCCCAGCTCCCAGGGAAGCCCCGCATTGTGAATGGAGCTGACCGGCGCTGCACCGGTACCGCCGTCATAGCCGGAGATCAGGATTACCTGGGCACCGGCCTTCGCCACACCGGCTGCGACCGTTCCCACTCCCGACTCGGATACCAGCTTGACGGAAATGCGGGCGTTCTTGTTGGCATTTTTCAGATCGTAGATCAGCTGCGCCAGGTCCTCGATGGAATAGACATCGTGGTGGGGTGGCGGTGAGATCAGGCTCACACCCGGCATGGAGTGGCGGGTTTTGGCAATCCACGGATATACCTTTTTGCCTGGGAGATGTCCGCCCTCACCGGGCTTTGCTCCCTGAGCCATCTTGATCTGAATCTCATCTGCACTGACCAGATAGCGGCTGGTCACGCCGAAGCGCCCGCTGGCCACCTGCTTGATAGCAGAATTCTTATCCTCATCCGTGCCGGCAGAAGCCAGCCGGTCCTCGCTCTCGCCGCCCTCACCGCTGTTGGACTTGCCGTGCAGCCGGTTCATGGCGATGGCAAGTGCCTCGTGGGCTTCCCGGGAAATGGAGCCGTAGGACATGGCGCCGGTCTTAAACCGCTTCACAATGGAGTCCACGCTCTCCACCTCTTCCAGTGGAACGGCCTGCTCCGGATAGTTGAAATCCATCAGGCTTCGCAGATATCCGCACTGTTCCCCGTCGATCATTCTGGTGTACTCACAGAACTTCTCGTAGTCGCCTTCCCGGGTGGACTGCTGCAGAAGCCGGATGGTCTGGGGATTGTAGCGATGCTCCTCCCCGTCCTTGCAGCGCTTATGACGTCCCATGGCGCGAAGCTTTAAGTCCTCATCCCGCCCCAGAGAATCAAAGGCTCTGGAGTGCTGCTCGTCTGTCCGCGCCGCGATATCCTGCAGGGTAATGCCCCCCACGCGGCTTACGGTGCCGGTAAAATACCGGTCGATCACCTCCGGCGCAATGCCGATGGCCTCGAAGATCTGGCTGCCCTGATAGGACTGGAGTGTGGAAATGCCCATCTTGGAGGCAATCTTCACGATTCCCTGCAGCACCGCCTGATCATAATCCTTTACCGCCGCATAGTAGTCCTTGTTTAACAGATTTTCCTCCACCAGCTCTGCGATGGTGGCATGTGCCAGATAGGGGTTCACTGCGCTGGCGCCGTATCCCAGCAGTGCCGCAAAGTCATGAACCTCCCGCGGCTCCCCGGACTCCAGAATAATGGAGAGGGCTGTGCACTTCTTTGTCTTGACCAGATATTTATGTACTGCAGAAACCGCCAGCAGGGACGGAATCGCCACATGATTCTCATCCACACCCCTGTCGGACAGAATCAGAATATCGGCTCCTTCCCGGTATTCCTTATCCACCTTCACGAACAGATGCTCCAGCACCCGGTCCATGGGCGTGCTCTTGTAGAACAGCGTGGACACGCAGGCAACCTTAAATCCGGGCTTTTTCATTGCCTTGATCCGCAGAAGGTCAAGGTCTGTGAGAATCGGGTTGTCGATCTTCAGCACCTGACAATTCTCAGGCTTTTCCTGCAGCAGATTGCCGTTTTTCCCCAGATACACGGAGGTGGAGGTGACGATCTTCTCCCGCACCGCATCGATGGGCGGGTTGGTCACCTGTGCAAACAGCTGCTTAAAGTAGTAAAACAGCGGCTGATACTCCTTAGAAAGCACCGCCAGCGGTGTATCCACCCCCATTGCTCCGATGCGCTCCGCGCCGTTTAATGCCATGGAGCAGATTCCTTCCCGGTATTCCTCACAGGTATAGCCAAATGCCATCTGCAGCTGCACCCGCTCCTTTGCGTCAAAGGACGGCACCTTCTCATTGGGAATCTTAAGCTCCTCCAGAGTCACCAGATTGCTGTCCAGCCATTCGCCGTAGGGTTCCTTCTTCGCGTAGGTCTCCTTGATCTCCTCATCGCTTAAGACAGCACCCTTTCTGGTGTCCACCAGCAGCATTCTGCCGGGATGGAGCCGTTCCTTCTTCAGGATATGCTCCGCCGGGATATCCAGTACCCCCACCTCGGAGGACAGAATCAGCCGGTCATCATCGGTAATATAGTAGCGGGAAGGCCGCAGACCATTCCGGTCCAGCACTGCCCCCATCAGATCTCCGTCGGAAAATACGATGGACGCCGGACCGTCCCAGGGCTCCATCATGGTCGCGTAATACTGGTAGAAGTCCCTCAGCTCCTGGGAAATGGTATCGTTGTGCGCCCACGGCTCCGGGATGGCAACCATCACCGCCAGGGGAAGCTCCATGCCGCTCATGGTAAGGAATTCCAGCGTATTGTCAAGCATGGCAGAATCGGAGCCGCTGGTTCCCACCACCGGCAGCACCTTGGTCAGGTCATCCAGGGTGAACTTTGGAGAGCTCATGGTCTCCTCCCGCGCCAGCATCTTGTCTGCGTTGCCCCGGATGGTGTTGATCTCGCCGTTGTGGACAATCAGCCGGTTGGGATGAGCCCGCTCCCAGCTGGGATTGGTGTTGGTGGAAAAGCGGGAATGAACGATGGCAATGGCGGAATCGTAGTCCTCATCCTGCAGATCCAGAAAGAAGGTCCGCAGCTGCCCCACCAGAAACATGCCCTTGTAGACGATGGTCCGGCTGGACAGGGACGGCACATAGGTGCTGTCATTGCTCTGTTCGAAGACCCGCCTTGCCACATAAAGCCTGCGGTCGAATTCCAGACCCTTTGCCGTGTCCTCCGGCTTTTTCACAAAGCCCTGGCAGATCACCGGCATGCAGGCTCTTGCCTTGGGTCCCAAAACCTGCGGCTTTGTCTCCACATCCCGCCAGCCCAGGAATTCCATGCCTTCCTTCTTCACGATGATCTCAAACATCTTTTTGGCGCGGCGGCGCTTCAGCTCATCCTGGGGGAAGAAGAACATGCCCACGCCGTATTCCCCTTCATTTCCGATTGCAATACCGCTGTCCTTGCAGACCTTCTGAAAGAACCGGTGAGAGATCTGGGTGAGGATTCCCACGCCGTCTCCCGTCTTTCCCTCTGCATCCTTGCCTGCCCGGTGTTCCAGATTCTCAACGATCTTCAAGGCATCGGTTACGATCTGATGGCTCTTCTCTCCTTTGATATGGACCACTGCGCCGATTCCGCAGTTGTCATGCTCGAATGACGGGCTGTACAGCCCCTGTGGCTGTGCCTGTACCTGATTCTCTCTCATGCTGATTCCTCCTGCTTTCTACTGCTCTCTGTGACCGCCAGAGCACAACTCCGGCTTTCTACTGCTCTCTGTGACCTCCAAAGTTCACTGCCGCCTCCACGAACCCGCGAAACAGCGGGTGTGCGTGATTGGGTCTGGACTTGAACTCCGGGTGAGCCTGTGTCGCCACGAAAAACGGGTGGTCCTTCAGTTCGATCATCTCCACGATCCGCCCGTCCGGTGACAGACCGGAAAGCACCATACCGTGGGCTGAAAGCAGCTCCCGGTAGTCATTGTTCACCTCGTAGCGGTGTCTGTGACGCTCGGAGATCTCCGTCTCCCCGTACAGCTCACAGGCTTTCGTCCCTTTCTGCAGGATGCAGGGGTAAGCACCCAGCCGAAGGGTTCCTCCGATATTTTCCACTCCGTTCTGCTCCGGCATCAGCGCGATCACCGGGTCCGGCGTATCCGGCTCCAGTTCAATGCTTGCCGCCCTGGTAAGCCCCGCCACATTTCTGGCAAATTCCACAATGGCAAGCTGCATGCCCAGACACAGCCCCAGGAACGGAATCTTCTGCTTTCTGGCATAGCCGATCGCCAGAATCTTGCCTTCCGTTCCCCGCTGTCCGAAGCCGCCGGGAACCAGAATGCCATCCAGATCGTGAAGGTATTCTCCAAGATTCTCCGGTGTCAGCTCCTCCGCGTCAATCCAGCGGATATGCACCGTCGCCCGATTGGCGATTCCGCCGTGCTTTAATGCCTCCGCCACGCTAAGGTAAGCGTCATGCAGGGACACATATTTTCCCACCAGCCCGATGGTCACAGACTGCTTCGGGTGATGGAGCCGGTCCACCATCTCCTTCCAGTCTCGGAGGTCCGGCTCCGGACAGGGGAGATTCAGGCACTCGCAGACCGCCTGTGCCAGATGCTCCTCCTCCATCATCAGCGGTACCTCGTAGAGGGACGGGGCATCCAGATTCTGAAGCACATGCTCCTTCTTGATATTGCAGAACAGCGCGATCTTTTCCTTCATATGGTCATCCAGCGGGTAGTCCGACCGGCACACCAGAATGTCCGGCCAGATTCCCATGCTCTGCAGCTCCTTGACACTCATCTGGGTCGGCTTCGTCTTCATCTCCCCCGATGCCTTCAGATAGGGCACCAGCGTCACCTGAATCATAATGGCATTCTCCCGCCCCTTCTCATGCTGAAACTGGCGGATTGCCTCCAGAAACGGCTGGCTCTCAATATCGCCCACGGTTCCGCCCACCTCGATGATGGAGATGGTCTCCTCCTGCGGCGTCTTTCCCTGATAGAAATGGGACTTGATCTCATTGGTAATATGAGGAATGACCTGCACTGTACCGCCGCCGTAGTCTCCCCGGCGCTCCTTGTGAAGCACCGACCAGTAGATCTTGCCTGTGGTCACGTTGGAATCCTGATCCAGACTCTCGTCGATAAAGCGCTCATAATGTCCCAGGTCCAGATCCGTCTCCGTACCGTCATCGGTGACGTACACCTCTCCGTGCTGAATCGGATTCATGGTTCCCGGATCTACATTAATATAGGGATCGAACTTCTGCATGGTCACATGATAGCCGCGTGCCTTCAGAAGCCGCCCCAGCGATGCTGCGGTGATTCCCTTTCCAAGCCCTGATACGACTCCTCCTGTTACAAATACATATTTTACCGGCATATCCGTTCCTCCTGCATAAAAAAAGGGCGTCAAAGAAGCCTATTCTCCATAAGCTCTTTGACGCCCTCGTCATTTTTCTGTTCACTAATTTATATCATTTCCGCCCACTTGTAAAGTATTTTTTTCAATTTTCCCAGAAAAATTTTTATCTCTGCATTCTCCAAAATTTATCATATTTTTCTCTTGACAGACCGGAAAAAAAGGTGTAAGCTACGACCCATAAAAGCAAAGGTGCTTTGGAGCTCAGACTCCGAAGCACCCTTTTTTTATGTTCAAGCACATTCATTTTCCAAATTGAAAGGAGCGCAATATTATGACGAACTCTATCCCTGAACTGTACGGCAGCCTTGTATTCAACGACAAAGTCATGCGCGACAAGCTTCCCCATGATATCTACAAAGCACTTCGCAAGACCATAGAGCACAACACCCACCTGGAGCTGGATGTGGCAAACTCCGTGGCAGTTGCCATGAAGGAGTGGGCTGTAGAGAACGGGGCGACCCACTTCACCCACTGGTTCCAGCCCATGACCGGCTTCACCGCAGAAAAGCACGACAGCTTTATCACCCCCATCGGAGACGGTCAGATCATCATGGAATTCTCCGGCAAGGAGCTGGTAAAGGGCGAGCCGGATGCATCCAGCTTCCCCTCCGGCGGTCTGCGTGCCACCTTCGAGGCCCGGGGCTACACCTCATGGGACCCCACCTCTCCCGCATTTATTAAGGATGGAACCCTGTACATTCCCACCGCATTCTGCTCCTACAGCGGAGAGGCACTGGACAAAAAGACCCCGCTGCTTCGCTCCATGGAGACCTTAAGCCGGGAAGCCACCCGCATCTTACACCTGCTGGGGCAGACCGATGTGACCAGCGTATCCACCACCATCGGACCGGAGCAGGAGTATTTTCTGATTGACAAGGACCTGTACTTAAAGCGCAAGGACTTGATCTTCACCGGCAGAACCCTCCTTGGCGCAAAGCCGCCCAAGGGTCAGGAGATGGATGACCACTATTTCGGCACCTTAAAGCCCAGAGTATCTGCCTTCATGCATGATCTGGATGAGGAGCTGTGGAAGCTGGGCATCCCGGCAAAGACCAAGCACAACGAGGTTGCGCCGTCCCAGCACGAGCTGGCACCTATCTATGACACCACCAACGTGGCAGTGGATCACAACCAGCTGACCATGGAGCTGATGAAGAAGGTTGCCGACCGCCACGGTCTCGCCTGCCTGCTCCACGAGAAGCCCTTCGAGGGCATCAACGGTTCCGGCAAGCACAACAACTGGTCCATGATCACGAGCACCGGAGTCAACCTGCTGGAGCCGGGACGCACCCCGGCGGAGAACATTCAGTTCCTGGTATTTCTGGTTGCAGTTATCAAGGCTGTGGACGAATATGCCGACCTTCTGCGCATCTCCGTTGCCAGCGCCGGCAATGACCACCGGCTGGGTGCCAACGAGGCACCGCCTGCCATCATCTCCATTTTCCTGGGCGACGAGCTGACCGCTGTGCTGGATTCCATCGAGCACGACACCTTCTTCGGCAGACAGGAAAAGGTACAGATGGAGACCGGAGCCGCCGTGCTGCCCCACTTCTTCAAGGACAACACCGACCGGAACCGCACCTCACCCTTCGCCTTCACCGGCAACAAGTTCGAGTTCCGTATGCCAGGTTCCTCCATCTCCGTGGCAGGACCCAATGTGGTGCTGAACACCGCTGTGGCAGAGTCCCTTCGCCAGTTCTACAAGGAGCTGGAAGGCACCCCCGCTGACAAGATGGAGGATGCGGTTCACGCACTGGTGAAACGCGCTGTCTTAAAGCACAAGAAGGTCCTGTTCAATGGAAACGGCTACACCGATGAGTGGGTGGCAGAGTCCGAAAAGCGCGGTCTCTACAACTTAAAATCCACTCCGGAGGCACTGCCCTGCTTTACCAGCGACAAGAATGTGGAGCTGTTTACCACCCACCATATCTTCACAAAGCAGGAAATCTTCTCCCGCTATGAGATTCTGATGGAGAACTACTGCAAGACCATCCACATCGAGGCAAAGACCCTGCAGGATATGATCCGCCGCGACTTCCTGCCGGCACTGATGTGCTACACCGACGCCATCAGCACCTCCATCAACGAAAAGACTGCCGCTGCTGATCTTCCCTGCACCGCTGAGAAGAAGCTCCTTACCAGGCTTTCCGGATGCTATGACAGCATCTTTGAGCTGGAGGAACAGTTGGAGGCGGATACAAAAGCTGCGGAAGAGACGGTGAACATCGAGCAGGCTGCAAAGCTTTACCACGATACCATTCTCCCTGATATGGAACAGCTGAGAGCTGTGGCAGACGCCGCAGAGGAATACATTCCGGACGATATACTGCCCTATCCAAACTATGAGGCACTGCTGTTTTCCGTCTAATATTTGGGAAAGGAACCAGAAATTGAGCTATGATTACCTTTGATGATAAACCGAGAGAAGAATGCGGGGTCTTCGGAATCCTGAATCCGGATGGAAGCCCCGCTGCTTCCTCCATCTACTATGGTCTGTATTCCCTCCAGCACCGGGGACAGGAGGCATGTGGGATCGCTGTGTGCGATACCCACGGCCCCTTCGGCAACATCTGCCAGCACAAGGATATGGGACTGGTGGGTGAGGTCTTCCATCCGGACACCCTTAAAGCCCTGAAGGGCAATCTGGGCATCGGTCATGTCCGCTACTCCACCACCGGAGCCAGCACCGTGGAGAACGCCCAGCCGCTGGTCTTAAACTACTTAAAAGGCACCCTGGCGCTGGCACACAACGGCAATCTGGTCAATGCCGATGAGCTGCGCCGGGAGCTGCAGCAGGAAGGAACCATCTTCCACACCACCACCGATTCTGAGGTCATCGCCTGCTTCATTGCCAGAGAACGCCCCCACACCACCTGTGTGGAGGAAGCCATTCTGCATACGGCAAAGAAGCTGAAGGGCGGCTACGCCCTGATCATCATGAGCCCCAAGAAGCTGGTGGGCGTCCGGGACCCGCTGGGATTAAAGCCCCTGTGCCTTGGCAGACGGGGCGACAGCTATGTGCTGGCTTCTGAGAGCTGCGCTCTCACTGCCGTGGACGCGGAATTTGTCCGCGATATCCTGCCCGGCGAGATCATCACCATCACCGAGACCGGAATCCGCACCAACCGCCAGCTGATGCAGGAGCAGCACGCCCACTGCATCTTTGAATACATTTATTTTGCCCGTCTGGACTCTACCATGGATTCCGTTAACATCTACGATGCCAGAATCCGCGCCGGGAAAGCCCTGGCAGCCTCCTACCCGGTGGATGCAGACATTGTCTCCGGTGTCCCCGACTCCGGACTTCCGGCTGCCTTCGGCTATGCGGAAGCCTCCGGCATTCCCTTCACCTTCGTCTTTCACAAGAACAGCTACGTGGGAAGAACCTTTATCAAGCCCACCCAGGAGGAACGGGAATCTGCCGTCCATTTGAAGCTCAGTGTGCTGGAAAGCGTTGTAAAGGGCAAGCGCATCGTGCTGATCGACGACTCCATCGTCCGGGGCACTACCATCGCAAACCTGATCAGTATGCTGAAGGCCGCCGGAGCGAAAGAGGTTCACATCCGCATCAGCTCCCCGCCCTTTCTCTATCCCTGCTACTACGGCACCGATGTGCCCAGCAATGACCAGCTGATTGCCTCCTCCCTCACTGCAGACGAGATCTGTAAGCGGATCGGAGCGGATTCTCTGGGATATATGAAGATCGAGGACCTGTCTAAGATGACCGGGGAGCTTCCCCTTTGCAAGGCATGCTTTGACAACCGGTATCCGGTGCTGTGAGAATCTATAAAAGCAGTTCGACGGTATGCATCCGAGTGATACATACCAGGCGAACTGCTTTCTTCCTATGCGCTACTTCAGCGCATCATAATCTTTCTGTACATAATCTTCTGTCTGATCCCAGTTTGGAAATTCCAGCTCCGAATAATCGAGTCCCACTGCATTTGCGGCTCTCTGCCACTCCTGCGTCGATGCATCTGCCAGTCGTTCCAGCTCCGGCTCATAATCCGTAATGCTTTGAGACAGCACACCCTGAAGGATTGCGCCCAGGCTTGGCTGTACATCCTTCACCTCCCTGTAGAAATCATTGGCCTTCTCATCTCTTTTTGTGATTGTAGGAACAATCTTTGCAGTTTCATTGGCAATCGTATAGTACTGCTTCATAATTTCATTTGTCATATACTTCTCGTTGATTTCCGGAATAACCGATACAAACGTTCCATCCTCCACACAGCCGCTCTGATAACCGTATTCTTCACTGTAAAGCGCCATCAGATAGTCCGCCGCTTCCTGCGGGTGCTTCGACTGACTGTACAATCCCATCCACGGAGACAATTCACCCTGCTGTACAAAGGTATTGTTCATGCCGTCCGGCACCGGCACAGCCATAACTCCATAGTTCAGATCCGGATAATTCTTGCCCCACTGTGCAATGCACCACATTCCCTGGCACAGGAATCCCGCCTGCCCCTGTGCGAACATCTCTCGCGCTTCCGGCGCACTGATATTCACCGTATCCGGATGAATGCTTCCATCCGCAACCAGCTGTTCCATCAGACCCATGGCCTGCTTCATTCCATCGCAGTCATAAGGTGCACGACCCTGATCGGTCAAGACTTTCTGAGTTGCCGCTATCTTTCCTCCTGCTGCGGCAGCCATGGAACGCGCCAGAACGTCCAGACGGTTGACCTGCTTTCCTCCATCAATCAGACCGAATACACTGCCCTTGCCATACTCCGTAATTTTTTTACATGCCTCACGAAACTCGGAGTAGGTTTTCGGAACTTCTGTCACTCCAGCCGCATTCAGCACATCCCTGTTATAGAAAAAGAGACACTGAATCGTCGGCATCAGCTCAGTAATTGTGTACCAGTCATCTCCCTTATGGGTAATTCCCTCGTCAAATGACAGCGGATCAAACTTCTGCCTGAATTCCTCCGTCACATAGGGATTCAGCGGTTGAAACCAGTTCTCATTCAGCGCCGTGTCAAGAGTCATGCCCACCGGAATCGGGAACAGATCCGGTCCTTCACCCGACTTGATCATCGTAATAATCGTATTCTTAAATTGATCTACCGTCAGCATCGTATATTCAATATTGATGTCTGGATGCTGCTCCATATATTTTTTATGGAATTCTTCCCTCCGCTGCTGGGATCCGTCGCTCCAGTCCACCACCCGAATCGTCACCTTTCCGTCCGCATCCACGTCTGCGGCTTCTGTAACGGCTCTTTCTGCTGTTGCCGCCTGACTGCTGCCCTCGCTGCTGACAGATGGCATGGCGCACCCTGCCAGAGACACTGCTGTCATACAAATCGCTGTTGTAATCGCACCAATCGCTTTCACTTTCATCCTTTTACCTCCTGAAATTCGACTTTCTTCTTAAAATGTGTATCTGCAAATCCTTAACTTTTGACTGCCCCTGCAATTCCTTCCACAAAATACTTCTGAAGTACAATAAACAGCAGAATAATGGGAATCACTGCGATTGTTCCGCCTGCGGCGATTCCGGTCCAGTCCACTGTATTTTCTCCTTTGAACGCATACAGGCCAACTGCCAGGGTCCGGGATGCAGGATTGTTCAGTGTGAGAACCAGAGGAAGCATAAAGGCGTTCCAGGTCCAAATCGTCTCCATAATGACAACGGTCGTTGCAATCGGCTTGCAAAGCGGCATCATGATGTTAAAAAATGTCCGGAAAAAGTTGCATCCGTCCACTCGCGCCGCCTCCTCCAGTTCCTTCGGAATCGACTCGAAGAAGCTGGTAAACAGCAACAGAAATATCACGTGAGCTCCACCTGCCTGAGCCAGCACCAGACCAAGCTTTGTTCCCACCAGGTTCATTCCCTTTACCACTTCATAGGTTGGAATGATGGTACTGACCAGAGGAATCGCTATGCTGCTCAGGAAGATTCCCATGATCAGCCTGCGGCCCACAAACTGATACCGCCCCATGGCATATCCGGCCAGCATCGTCATAATCAGTACGATCACCACCGCAAATACGGTCACAATCAGTGTGTTCACAAAATAAGTGCTGAAATTCGCTTTCTCCCAGATTCTCTTCACATTGTCAAAGGTCGGGCTTTGCGGAATCAGTCCAAGCCGATTCTCGAAGAACTCCGGCTGACTTTTAAAAGATGCCGAAACCATCCAGAGAAATGGATAAATCCAGACAAGTCCCGCAAGCAGCAGCACCAGATGATTTCCCGCTTTTTTCAGATTTCTGATTATTTTTTCCATCTGTTTTTCCCCCTTATGCACGGTGCCGGTTCAAATGAGCCTTCACCGCATTCAGTACGACACCAATCAAAATCACTGTAAATCCAAACAGAAGTGCGGCAGCACTTGCATATCCAAGCCTTGGCATGCCGATTTCACTGGAGAACGCAGAGCGATATACATAGGTGGCAATGACATCCGTAGCATAGTATGGACCACCCTCCGTCATGGTCTTGACAATATCAAAAACCTTCAGCGAGTTGATCGTACAGAGAATCGCTATGATTCCACCAACCGGAGCAATCAGCGGAAGTACAATGTGGAAGAACATCTCCCGCTTATTGGCCCCATCCACCGTCGCTGCTTCGTAAACATCCTTTGAGATTCCCTGCAGACCGGCAAGCCAGTAGATCATGTAGGTTCCGCAGTCCTTCCAGAGCGAGATCAGCACCAGGGTCGGCATCGCAAATGCCGCATTTCCGAGGAAGTTGACCGGCTTGGCAATCACATGCAGTTTTACCAGCAGATGATTCAGCGGCCCCTGTACCCCCAGAATAAAAATCATGATAATACCCACAACGGATGCCGTAGTAACAACCGGTACAAAAAACATCGTCCGGTAGACAGAACGTCCTCTGAGCTTTTCATCGTTCAGCATATAGGCAAGAACTAGCGATACGGAAAGCTCCAGCGGAACGATCATAACCGTATATTTGATGCTGTTAAAAAAGGCATTCCAGAACAGTTCATCATGAACCAGCTCCACATAGTTGTTCAGTCCCACAAATTCTGCGTTGCTGGTCAGTCCTGACCAGTTTAATAATGAATATTGAATACTGCAGATAATGGGATAGCCCTGGAACATGATGTAAAATATGACTGCCGCTGCCATGAAGAGCCAGCACCATGCATTCATTACCAGGGTGTCATGCCGTCTGATTCTACTGGATTTTGCTGAATTCATCTGCATTTTCTGTTTTTTCTTCACGTGTAACACTCCCTTTCTCCATACTGACTGTTAAAGTTTCTTTCTGACCGCCGTCTTCATCGGAAGTCCGGTATCATAGTCAAGCTGTCTCGGCTCATATTCATCCTCCTCCCGCTGTCTGGTAAATCCCTCATTTTCCCAGTCCATAATCTTGTCTGCTCTCCATGGTCTTGCCGCCCACTGGTATCCACGGTACATATCTCTTGTCGCACACATATGTTCCAGCAGCGCGTCATGAAGCTGATTGCGGACAGTACTGCAGGTTTTATCCTGAATCCGGTTATGTATCTCCGAAGGATCCTCCTCCATATCATAGAATTCATCCGTATCCAACAGATGAAGCACCAGCTTGTACCGGTCAGACACGATTGCCCGCATGATCTGCAGTCCGCCAAACCCATCGTGATCCACCTCATACCGGGTAAATTCCAGATAAACCTGCTCGTTGATTCTGATATCCGGATTTTCTATCTGTCTCATCATACTTCTGCCCTCCAGACACTTCGGAACCGGAAGGTCAAAGTAGTCCAGAATGGTAGGTGTCAGATCAATATGGGACGCTGGTGAATGCACCACGCACCCTTTTGCTCCGCCTTTGATAATCAGCGGGATATTGGCAACCTGCCAGTAAGCGGCCGCATTCTTGGAAAACAGACGGTGGGCGCCCAGCATGTCTCCATGATCTGAGGTATAAATGACCATAGCGTCGGGCATCTTCTCCTCAATCACCTGCAGGACACGTCCCATCTCGTAGTCCACATAGGAATTGCACCCCAGAAAGAGAGCCAGACCTTTAGACGGCCGATTTATTTCCTCCTCGTCTGCGTGAAGATTGCTTCCTGCCCAGAGCTGCTGCATCACCGGCTTCCGGCTCAAATCATCCTGGAAAGACGGATCATGGTCGAACCGAAACTCCTCATACATGGTATTATAGGGAGCTGGACACAGGGATGGACCATGCGGCTCGTCATAGGATACTGTCAGGAAAAAGTCCTTCTCCTGATGCTCCTCCAGATATCTGATTGCCCGGTCCGAACACCTGTGCGCATATGTGAAGCTTTCATTCATATCCGGCTGATAGGAGGTATCCGCCTGACGCGAGCGGATTCGCTCTTCCTCCGTCAGCTCCTCCAGATAACAGCGCATATCATACCAGTACTCCGGCTCCCACCCCTCGGGACATCTCCCAAGTCCGAAGTAGTCGCCTCCATCCAGATGCCATTTGCCTATGTATCCACAGGAAATTCCGTGATCATGCAGCCTCTGTCCAACCGTCTTTACATTCGCTCCCAGCGGGACGCTGTTGGTCACCATTCCATTGCTGTGCGGAAACAAGCCGGTAAAAATCGCACTTCTCGCCGGTCCACACACCGGCTGACAGGAGTATGCCTGCTCATACCGTATTCCTTCTTCTGCCAGATGATCCAGATTCGGCGTATGCATTCTGGTATTTCCATAACATCCCAGCATGTCTTTTCGTGTCGTATCTGTCATCAAAAGTATAATCTGCCTCTTTTTCATCTTGTAGCCCCGCTTCTCCTCTCTCCCATGTAATATATGTATTTTTCTGTTATTACAGGATCTGAAAGTATTGGTTTTTCCTTTCTTATATGCTATATTATACATATATTTTGATGGTTTACCATTTCAATTCAAGCTATGTATATGGATATTTCTGCTTTTTATATTTTGAGCATATGTGGAATGAGAACAGAAGAACAGCGTAAAATTCCAGAAAGGAGCCTGCAACTATGATTGATGTATCCGGACACAAGCGCAATACCCGAAGAGCAATCGGCTTTGAAGATCACGAGGAAGCGGTCGTCGTCAACTGCTGCGGATATCAAAAGTTCAATACCAGGGACTACTCGCAGCAGCGCACCGCCGGACGGCTGGATTACCAGATTATCTACGTCTTTAAAGGCGCCGGACATTACTTTCTTCACAACGAATGGGTCACCATGGAGGCTGGCAACATCATTCTGTTCCGGCCCGGTGAGCCCCAGGTCTACTCTTATCACGCCGAAGATCACCCGGAGCTGTACTGGATTCATTTCACCGGAAATCAGTCCGAAGCGCTGCTGCGTCATTTTGAAATCGACAATTCCTTTATCGGGGAAGACCTTTCCATCAAGCTGCTTTTTCAGGAAATCATTCTGGAACTGCAGCTGAAGAAGCCGGTATATAATGAAATCGTGAACTCTGATTTTCTGAAGCTGCTCGCCCTGATTCAGCGTTCCCTGCGCCAGCAGGCTTCTCCGTTGGACAACATGTTCGGCATTGACCGTCTGATCATGCAGCTGAACCAAAAGTATATGGAATACTGGGATGTCTCCATGATGGCTGAATTCTGTGATTTCAGTCCCTCCTATTTCTCCCATATGTTCAAAAAAAGGACGGGAATATCTCCCATCCAGTTTTTAAATGATCTTCGTATTCAGAAGGCGAAGGAGCTGCTTTCCAGCGGATGCATGAACATATCCACCGTTGCCGCTCTTGTGGGCTTTGAGGATGCCCTCTATTTCAGCAGAGTATTCCGACGGGAAACCGGGACTTCACCGACCCGGTTCTATCTGGATCTGCTGCAGAAAAATTCTCCATATTAATGACTGCCAGACCGCATATGGCTTTCCGCCTTAAGCTCTGCATTGGCCTGCTCCACATTCATCCGTGACATGATCACAGAGATCACGATCAGCACGAGAATCGGAATCCACAGAAACATCACATGCAGCATGTCAATGCAGGACTGAGGTTGCACCGCCAGCTTTCCGTCAAATCCGCTGAAGTCCAGAAGCCATCCGGTCAACGCCACCCCCAGACCTCCGCCCAGCTTCAGTCCGAAGGAAGTACAGGAATACATGGCTCCGTCCACACGCTTCTTTCTGGTCAGATAGGTGTACTCGGAGCAGGCGGCGATCACCGCATTCATATCCCCCTGCCACGGGCCGGTTCCGAAGGCAGCCACAGCGGTGAACAATAACATCAGCGGAATGCTTCCCATGTAGGCAGCCACCAGCACCAGCACACGCCCGATCACGCTGAGAATAAATCCATATAAGTTCAGCTTGTACATGCCAGACCACTTTTCCACCAGGGCCGGTGTAATCAGCAGCGCGATGATCAGCGGAATATTGTTGGCCCAGGAAAATGCCGGGAAAATATTCTCATTCATCAGCACATAAAGCATATAGTAAAGTCCCACATTCAGCATGGCCGTGTAGACCTGCTGCAACAGATAGGTGGCAGAAATCATCACATAATACTTATTCGAGAACAGCAGCTTCGCACCGTCAATCAGCGTATACTTCTCTTCCGCGGCGCCCACGCCGCCCTCATTCAGCTCCTCTGCCGGAAGCTCCCTTACAGAAAATACGGAAATGGTATTCACAATCAGGCCAATCAGCGAATACACGATCGCCACCATACGCCATCCAGCCGCACCGCCGCCGGCTGCCTCCACAAATACCAGCGTCACCGACTGGATCAGCAGGCTGGTGGAGAAGGCGAAGATAAAGCGGTAGGAGCCCATCTCCACTCGCTCTCTGCTGTTTCTGGTCACCAGCGAAGTCAGCGCCGAATAGGCAATGTTATTTGCCGTGTAGAACACCGCATTTAACAGAGTGTAGGCAATAAAGAACCAGGCATACTGCGCCACCTGTCCCAGGCTGGCGGGAATCATGAAGATGGCTGCCAGCGTCACTGCACAGCCGATATAGCCGTACAGCATCCACGGACGTGCCTTTCCCAGCCTGCTCTTCGTCTTGTCGATCATCGTTCCAAAGAATATGTCTGTCACCCCGTCAAACAGCTTTGACAGCGCAATCAGCGAGCCAACAATACCAGCATTCAACCCCACCGTGTTGGTCAGGTAGATCATCACAAAGGTGGACAAAAACGCATACACCACATTGCCCGCAATGTCCCCGGCGCCATAACCAACCTTGTTATACCACTTCAAATACCGTCTGTTCTCCATCATTTCACCCATGATTCTTCTCTCCCTTTACAACACGCACTTCTGCTCTGCAACCTTTCCTGCTCCGTAACCGTTTTTCCTGTGCTTCCTGCTCTGTCTCACGGCGCCTCATTCCTCCCACACCTTCTTCGGGTTCAGCATCAGCTTCACGTTAAATGCAAACTCCTTCTCATTCAGCCGGTACTTCTCTGCCAGCTCCGGCCCGCAGCTGTTGGACCCGATGCCGCTCTGTCCATAGTCCAGGCACAGAATCGTGGCATTCTCCGGCACCAGCTCATAGTTGTGCTTTGCCCTGGTCAGCTGCTCCTGACTGTAAACCGATGCATTGAAGGAAAATGTCTGCCCGGACACCGCTGTCAGCTGGGTCCTGTCCCCGTCCACCTTCACGTAGGAGCAGTCGAAGTGGCTTCCATTTTCCTGCGGCCGGATATAATCCTCCTGCATCTCGCTCACCTTCCCCCGATAAATCCCGTGGGAGGCGGCCCGATGCTTGTCCCGGTAGCTTTCCATCGGTCCCATGCCGTAATACTCCACCGAATCCAGATCCGGATTCAGATGCATCCGCACGCCGAATCTGGGCAGATACGGGAATTCCGGCTGGCGTCTCACCTTCATATTCAAGTCAATCACCCCGGCTGCGTCGATAGTCCACACCGTGTCCAGCTCCAGAATCTTCTGCACGGTGTCGGCCCCTAAGGACATGCGGCAGTGAATTCCCACCTGATGCTTCTTTCGAATCACCCTGGTCTCATAGGCGCGGACTCTGGTTCTGTCATACTTTGCCCTGAGCCATTCCTGCCTGATGTACATGTCATTGTCCGTCGGTGCACGCCAGATGTTGACCTCCATCGGCCGGGTGATCTGGTCGATGCCGTCACACTGCAGCCTGCTCATCATGCCGGTGCGCTTATCCAGACAGTACAGAAAGCTGCTGCCCATGACAATCACGCAGCTGTCATTTTCCTCCGCCACAAGATTGTCCTGATTCTGCCCAAATGCCGCTTCCGCCCAGACTGCCATCTGACAGCGGCTGTCCTCCTGAGGAAGTTCCACCTCGTCAAATCCCAGCAGATGTCCCTCCGGCACCAGCGCCGTTCCCTGCGCCGCATGGTAGAACAGCTTTAAGTAGGTCCTTCCCTCTAAAGATGCAAATGCCGGAAGCTTCACCTCCGCCGTCTGCCTGGGCTTCAGATCCGGTGTCTCCAGAACCCCGGACTCCACCAGCCGCCCGTCACAGTTCAGTTCATACCGGATGCGGACTGCGTCCCTTCCGTTGGTAAAGTCCAGATAATTGCGCAGGGTGAGCTGCCGCTTCTTCTGGTCGTACCCGGTGACCCGGATGGGACGATGGACATTTTTGTACTCCAAAAGACCCGTGTGCGGGGTCCGGTCCGGATATACCAGCCCATCCATGCAGAAGTTGCCGTCATGGACCTCCTCCCCGTGGTCGCCGCCGTAGTAGTAGATGGGCTTACCATTCTCCGCCAGCCCCTTGTAGATGCCGTGGTCACACCATTCCCACACAAATCCGCCGCACATCAGCCGCTCCTGATGGAACTTCTGAAAATACTCCTCAAAATCCCCGGGACCGTTTCCCATGGAGTGGCAATACTCGATCAGGATCATGGGCTTATCCGGGTCGCTGTCCAGATACTCGTCAATCTCCGAAAGCGCCGGATACATCCTGCTGAACAGATCCAGATTGGAAAAGTCATAGCTCCGCTTATCACTGTGATATCTGGCACTCTCAAAGTGAGTCAGCCGGTCCGGATCAAACTCCTTCGTCCACTTAAGCGCCCGCTCGAAAGTGCAGCCGTAGGCACACTCATTGCCCATGGACCAGATCACAATGGACGGGCGGTTCTTATCCCGCTCCACCATGCGCTGCACCCGGTCCAGAGTCGCCTCAATATAGTCCGGATTGTCCGCAATCGCCTCATTCCAG
This sequence comes from Eubacteriales bacterium, assembly GCA_030536555.1. GTDB lineage: Bacteria > Bacillota > Clostridia > Lachnospirales > Lachnospiraceae > Brotaphodocola. The sequence continues at coordinate 48,998 of JAUNPU010000008.1, forward strand.
CGCCTGCTCTTGTTCTCAAAGCGGTCATCCGCATAATAGAGCTCCGACGGTCCGTGGCTCTCATTGTCCGCCTCGTCCACCACATAGAAACCGTATTCATCGCACAGCTGGTAGAACTGGGGCATATTGGGATAATGGCTGGAACGGATTGCATTGAAGTTGTGCTGCCGGATCATCTTCAGATCCTGTTTCAGCTGCTCCATGGTGATCACAAAGCCCGTAACCGGGTCGGAGTCATGCCGGTTCACACCGCGAAATACAATGGGTCTGCCGTTCACATGCACCACCTTGTCCACAATCCGGATTTCCCGGATGCCGATGCGGTCCGTGATCACCTCCCCCGCCGTCTGGAAGCGGATGATGTACAGATAAGGATGCTCCGCATTCCAGGTAACGGGATTCGGGATTTCCAGCTGGACTGTTGTTTTCGCCAAGGCGATGTCCGCGCCTGACCGGTTACCTGCGGCTTTCGCCTGTCCCCCCGCCGGGTCCCTCTGCCCTGCCGGCTCTGATGATTTCTGCCCGGCCGGGTCCCCGTCAAGCTCCATCTGATCAACCAGGTTCCCTTCCGCATCCCATATGCCGATTTTCGTGGGAATCTCGCCTCCTTTGTAGGTCAGGTCCACATCCACTGCCACATGGTCTCCCCTGCAGTCAGTCCTGGTGAAATAATCGAAGATACAGGATTTCGGCCGATTTAACAGATACACATCCCGGAAGATTCCGCTCATCCGGAACTTGTCCTGATCCTCCATGTAGCTTCCGTCACACCACTTTAAAACCAGCACCGCAAGTCGGTTCCTGCCCTCCTTCAGAAGACCTGTCACATCAAATTCACTGGTGGAATGGGACACCTGACTGTACCCCACATACTGTCCGTTCAGCCACACATAGAAGCAGGAGTCAACCCCCTCAAATACCAGGAAGGCGTCCGGCGCCTCCGGACAGCTCTCATATGTAAAGTCGTATGCATACGCGCCGCAGGGATTGTCCTGCGGAACATAGGGCGGGTCAAAGGGAAATGGATACCGGATATTGGTATACTGATGCCTGTCATAACCATGATTCTGCCACATTCCCGGAACCGGAATGGTATCAAACCGGCTTACATCATAGTCTGTTTCATAGAAATGCTCCTGCAGATCATAAATGCTTTCATAGTAGCGAAATCTCCAGTCCCCGTTCAGAAGCCGGAACCGGTCGGACTCTTCCCGGTGCTCCACCAGAGTGTCCATAGCCTTCGACGCCGGAATATAGTAGCTTCGATCCGGCATCGTGTTTTCATGCAGCACATGAAGATTTTCATAGTGACGTGGTACGATCATTTGTAACCCCTCCTGAGTTTCATACATCGTTGTTTTGCTTGCCAATGACTGTATTATAGACGTATTTCACCCGGATATCCATGAACTCCATTGGACAAAACATGCACAAAATGATACAATTCATTTATACGAAACCACTTCAAATTCAACAAACCTGCAAGGAGGTTCGGACCTATGTATGTTGATTCTGCCTACTGGCACAATAAATTTCTCGATTTCAAGGACAAGACCCATCCGCTGTTTGTGTGCAGCTGCGGCACCTACCACCTGCTGACCCGTCCCAAGCTTCCCACCCATCGCCCCCGCGGGCGTCTGGACTACCAGCTTCTCTACATCGCCGCCGGGAAAGCGCACTTTTACTTTGACGGTAAGGAGGAGATTGTCACAGCAGGAAATATGGTCCTCTACCGCCCCAAGGAGGAACAGCGCTATTACTACTACGGCGCCGACCAGACGGAGGTCTACTGGCTGCACTTCACCGGCTCCAATGTGAAGAACATCCTTCGCCGCTACGGGATTCCCGACAACGCTCATGTGATTCACACCGGAACATCTCTGGACTACAAGCGGATCTTTCTGCAGATTATTAAGGAGCTGAAGCTTGGCAAGGAGGATTACGAGGAGCTTCTGGTTCTCTACCTGACCCAGCTGCTGATCCAGATTCACCGTATCCAGAACAGTAAGCCCCGCGGACGCAGCAATGCTCTGATGAAGGAGATGGATGCCGCTGTCCGCTACTTCCACGAGAACTACAGCCAGCCCTTCCTCATCGAGGACTTCGCCGCTGACCAGCACATGAGCGTCAGCTGGTTCATCCGCAACTTTAAGGAGTATACCGGCGTAACGCCCGCCCAGTATCTCCTCTCCCTCCGCATCTCCAACGCCCAGACCCTGCTTGAGACCACCGCCTGTAACATCACGGAAATAGCCGCCATTGTAGGCTATGACAATCCCCTTTATTTCAGCCGGATTTTCAAAAAGCAGAGCGGGATGTCACCGTCGGAGTTCCGCAGGCAGGTGCAGGAAGACAAAAAAACACTCTGACCTCATTGGCCAGAGTGTTTTTTTGCGATAACTATATTTGCAAGCTTTCCGCATAATTGAATGAAATCACATCTCTCGGTGCTGTCTTTGTATACGCCTTCTCTTTATGCATAAAAGATATGATCTCATTTTTGCTCATCTTACCCAGCTTTTCAATAACTGCATCAAGAATCTCTTTATCTGCATCAGAAAGAGCAGGGAATGCACCCTCTTTCTCATGCAAAGAAAAGTAATATGCATTTGTCTCTCCCAGGTCCACCTCCTCGCACGGGACATCTTTCAGATCAATAATTGAATTATGCCCCACTGGCACTGCCCCCATGGGTAAAGCCTGATATACCAGCCCGGTAATCGCAAAGCCACGATTCTTATAGGACAGAGCATCTGCATACCACATCAACTTCATCAGCTTGACCTTATAGAGGTTGCTTACCTGTGCAGATGACGCAAAATAGCGAATCACATCAACAACCTTATCCAGAGAAAGCGCTGTATTTCCGTGAAATAACTGGTTTCCATGAAATCTCGCATAGCTCGCCTCAATCGCTTTACGCAGGTAAGAATCATGGTCCTCCTCATATAATGACGTTGCTGCATTCATATATTTTTGATACGATTCAGCCGAAAAGTTCTTCCTGGCATCGTTCAGCAACGACAAAAACCACTCCGGGTCATGAGAAATCTTCTTTAATATCGTATCGTGCGCTTTATCCTGCACCTGATGACTCTCATATCTTGTAATCGTCTTTGCACCCCAGCCAAGAAGAGCACAAAGGTCACTCTGACTGATTCCGTACTTTGCACGGATGCCAATAATTTCCGCAGATGTCAAAAGCCCCTCCGCTTTCCTGTATGCATCCTTAAGACGAATATCATTTTCCTGCATCAGCTGCTCATTCATATATAATTCTTCTGCTGAATCGCAATAAAAATAGAAAGCATCATAATCTACTTTAACCTGCTTAAAGGTACTCTGCTCCCTGACAAGAACCGTTTTCACTTCATGTTCTTCCATACAACATGTACATAAACGTTTTTCAATCTTTATAATCTTCATGTTCATGAAAGCACCTCCTGACTTTTTCTATACGGGAACATCTCTGGTGTAAATGCTTTTTCTGCAAAATGAAATGACATTACGAAAGTAGTAGGATTTCCGTACATTCCTAAAAGTTCTACTCTTATTTTTATATACACATCATCTTTGCCATTATATAGCTTGCCAAATTCTCGCATCTCGCTTCTCTTGGGAAAGCGAATATCTTTTACTGTTTGCATATACTCCTCTACAGTTAGCGTTAACAATTCTCTTTTTAATGCATCTACCGGATTCTCATCTGGAAATAAAAAATTTACAGTATATAGATTCGTATACTTCTCAGGTCTGTTATCATCAACACGCCTCTTAGCCTGAAACTCTATCTTTGCTCCATTATTGAGAGCAAATTTCAAATTTTGTATATAAGTCTTAACTTCTAATTCACTTTCAATCCGCACATTAGTTCCTTCTGTCAAGTTTATGCCCTCCAAAAGTATCATTTGATACCTTTATTATATGCGCACATTATCCAGTTGTCAATAAGCCCTTCTCTTTCTTCCTGCATTTTCTGATGCGCCCATTCCGACCAGCACGGCTGATACAAAGCACAATCTGTCCGCTTCACAAGGACAATTTTAGCACATTGCAGTGCCATAGAAAGATTCTTTATAAAAATTTCATTTTTTTTCATTTTTTTATTGAACTTTTGCCGTCAAGTGCTATAATGAATGCCAACATGTATTTGCAAAAAAGACACTTGTTTTTGTGTGGTGTACAGGCAGATACATACGAAAAGGAGGGAACAATTATGAAATTAAGAAAAGGACTGGCATTAGCATTAAGCGCATGTATGAGCATCTCGTTACTGACCGGATGCGGCGGCGGTTCCGGTGCCTCCGGTGCAGACAAGGGCGGCGATAAAGTCATCAAGATCGGTGTCTTCGAGCCGACCACCGGCGAGAACGGCGGCGGCGGTTTCCAGGAGGTTCTTGGTATCCGTTATGCCAACAAGATGCACCCGACCGTAAATGTAGGCACAGACGAGTACAAGATTGAGCTGGTGGAGGTGGACAACAAGTCCGATAAGACCGAGGCAGTCAATGCCGCTCAGAAGCTGGTAAGCGAGAAGGTTTCTGTTGTACTGGGAAGCTACGGCTCCGGCGTATCCATCGCTGCAGGCCAGATCTTCGCAGATGCCAAGATTCCGGCTATCGGATGTTCCTGCACGAACCCGCAGGTTACACAGGGCAACGACTTCTACTTCCGTGTGTGCTTCCTGGATCCGTTCCAGGGTACTGTTATGGCAAACTACGCAGTTGACAACGGTGCCAAGTCAGCAGCTGTGATTACCCAGCTTGGTGATGACTATTCATCCGGACTTGGTTCTTTCTTCAAAAATGCATTTACCGATCTGGGCGGTTCCATCGTGAGTGAGGAGCAGTTCCAGACCAACCAGACTGATTTCAAGGCAATTCTGACCAACATCAAGGCTCAGAACCCGGATATCATCTTTGCACCGTCCTCCATCACCACGGCTCCGCTGATCATCAAGCAGGCACGTGAGCTTGGCATCACCGCTACCATCGCAGCCGGCGATACCTGGGAGAACTCCACCATCATCGAGAACGCTGGCGACTCCGCTGAGGGCGTAGTCCTCTCCACCTTCTTCGATGAGGCAGAACCGGCCAACGACGAGGCAGCTTCCTTTATTAAGGGCTTCAAGGAATACTTAAAGGAAAACAAACAGGAAGAGATTATCCCGGCAGTATCCGCTCTGGGTTACGACTCCTACCTGGCAGCTATCAAGGCTATCGAGGCCGCAGGCTCCACCGATACCACCGCAATCCGCGATGCACTGAAAGGTGTCGCAATCGACGGTGTGACCGGAAGCATCTCCTTCGACGAGAACGGCGATGCCAAGAAAGACATGGCATTCATCAAGACCATCGAAGACGGCAAGTTCAAATTCCTGACCACGACCACGGTGAAATAACTCTGGCAAACAGTTCGGAATCAAGAGACAATCTACATAATCACGAACGAGTGGGGACTATCGTCTGTTCCCCACTCGTTCCGTTTGTAACACTTACTCTACCATACAGGAGGCAATCCTCATGAGCTTAACAACATTCCTGCAGCAATGCCTGACCGGTATCTCCCTCGGCGGCGCCTACGCGCTGATTGCCATCGGATATACCCTCGTTTACGGCATCCTGCGACTAATCAACTTCGCACACGGCGATATCTTCATGATGGCCGGATACTTTATGATTTTTGCCATGGCAAGTCTGCCGTGGGTCATCGCAATCCCGGTCGTTCTGATCGTTACCGTATTACTGGGTGTCACCATCGAGCGCGTCGCTTACCGCCCTCTGCGGTCTGCGCCGAGAATGTCTGTCATGATTTCTGCAATCGGTGTTTCCTACCTGCTGCAGAACCTGGCGACCTATCTGTTCACAGCGCTTCCGAAAGGCTATCCGGAAATCCCGTTCTTAAAGAAGATCTTCCAGATCGGCGGTCTGTCCGCCTCTTTCGTAACCTTTCTGACCCCGGTGCTGACCCTGGTCATCGTCTACGCACTGATGGTCCTGATCAACAAGACAAAAATCGGCATGGCCATGCGTGCCGTTTCCAAAGATTATGACACAGCGGCCCTGATGGGCATCAAGATCAACCGTGTCATCACCTTTACCTTCGCTGTAGGCTCTCTCCTTGCCGCTGTGGGCTCTGTCCTGTACTTTACCGACCGGATGACCGTCTTCCCGTTCTCCGGCTCCCTGCCGGGCTTAAAATGCTTTGTAGCGGCGGTATTCGGCGGCATCGGCAGCATCCCGGGCGCTGTCATCGGCGGCTTTATCCTGGGACTGGGCGAGACTGCCCTGGTTGCTCTGGGGTATTCCACCTTCAGCGACGCATTTACCTTCGTACTGCTAATCATCATTCTCCTGATCAAGCCCACCGGCCTGTTTGGTGAGAAGACAACGGATAAAGTGTGAGGTGGCCGACATGAAGAAACAGACAATATCAAAAAACAAACTTTATACCCTGATTGCTCTTCTGGCAGTCATTGCCCTCCTTGGATTTCTGCAGGCGAACAGCAGCACCTACAGCTACCAGATCTCCATCCTGGAGCGAAGCGCCATCTACGCGGTCGTGGCCGTATCCATGAACCTCTTAACCGGCTTTACCGGACTGTTCTCCTTAGGACAGGCAGGATTTATGGCAATCGGTGCCTACACCGTGGCGATTCTGACGATTCCGCTGGAAGCGCGGGAAAGCGTTTACTATGTAAATGGTATCTCCCCGGCGATTGCGAACCTGCACTGTCCGTTCTGGCTGGCGCTGATCATCGCAGGTCTTCTGGCAGCCGGTGTTGCAGCCCTGATCGGCATCCCGGTGCTTCGCTTAAAGAGCGACTACCTGGCAATCGCCACCCTGGGATTTTCCGAGATTATCCGTGCTGTCATCGCTGCCCCGCAGCTTGACCGCATTACCAACGGTTCCTACGGCTTAAAGAGCATTCCGGGCTTCCCGAACCTGTTCGTAGCCTTCGGACTCTGTGCCCTCTGCATCCTGCTGATGATTCTTCTCATCAACTCCTCCTACGGCCGTGCGTTCAAGGCGCTGCGCGAGGATGAGGTGGCTGCTCAGGCCATGGGACTGAACCTGTTCCACTACAAAGAGCTGGCTTTCGTCATCTCCTCTTTCTTCACAGGAGTGGGTGGCGGACTGCTTGCCATGTTCATGCGTTCCATCGAGTCCAGAACCTTCTCCATCTCCCTGACCTACGACATCCTGCTGATTGTCGTATTGGGCGGCATCGGCAGCGTCACCGGCAGCGTGCTGGGTTCCTTCCTGGTAACCGCCGGACGTGAGTGGCTGCGATTCTTCGACAACCCGCTGACCATCGCCGGCGTACAGATTCCGCTGTTTCGCACCGGCTTCCGTATGGTCATCTTCTCCATCCTGCTGATGGTTGTTGTACTCTTCTACAGCCGCGGCCTGATGGGCAGCAATGAGTTCTCCTGGGACGGTCTCGCACGACTCATCAGGAGCATTCCTTCCCGGTTCAGACGGAATCAGAAAACACAGAAGGGGGAGAAGACATCATGACAGAACAGACACTTCACAAAGAAAATGTACTTCACATGGAACATGTGACCATGCAGTTCGGCGGTGTCGTAGCCGTCAACGGACTGACTCTGGATGTAAATAAAGGAGAGATCGTAGCCCTGATCGGCCCCAACGGCGCGGGCAAGACCACCGCATTCAACTGTGTGACCGGCATCTACGAGCCGACCTACGGCAAGGTGGATTTCAACGGCGAGACCATCCTCTCCTCCACTCCGAAGGGGAAAATGGAAAAAATGTATCTGGGTGATGTGACTCCGACCGCACTCCCGATCATCCGAAACACGCCGGATGTGATCACGAAAAAGGGCATCGCCCGCACGTTCCAGAACATCCGCCTGTTCGGTCAGCTGACCGTATTTGAAAATGTACTGATTGCCAAGCACATGCGTGCCAAGCAGAATGTGTTCTCCGCAACCCTCCGCTTAAACCACGCGGAGGAACAGCGGATGCGAGACGAGACCATGGCGCTTCTCAAGGAGCAGCATCTGGAACATCTGAAGGATGAGATTGCCTCCTCCCTTCCTTACGGCCTGCAGCGCCGTCTGGAGATTGCCCGGGCACTGGCGACAGAGCCGACCCTGCTTCTTCTGGATGAGCCTGCTGCCGGCATGAACCCGCAGGAGACCCAGGAGCTGACAGATTTTATCCGGGAAATCCGCGATACCTATCATCTGTCCATTTTCATGATCGAGCACCATATGGATCTGGTCATGCAGATTTCCGACCGCATCTACGTGCTGGACTTCGGCAAACTGATAGCACACGGTACGCCGGACGAGATTCAGAACAATCAGCGTGTAATTGACGCATATCTGGGGGTGAGTGACGATGCTGAAGATTGATAATCTGCGAGTGAATTACGGCGGAATCGAGGCCGTAAAAGGAGTTTCTTTTGAAGTACCGGACGGGAGTATCGTGACCCTGATCGGAGCCAACGGCGCCGGTAAGAGCACCACCCTCCGCTCCATCGTCGGACTGGTGAAGGCTGCCGAGGGAAGCAGCATCACCCTGGACGGGGAAGAGCTGATCGGCATGGATACCCCGGACATCGTGAAAAAGGGAATCTCCCTGGTGCCGGAAGGCCGCCGGGTGTTCCCGGATATGACCGTAATCGAGAACATCAAGATTGGTGCCTACTTGAGAAATGACTCCATTGAGGAAGATATCGAGCGGGTACACGCACTGTTTCCGCGCCTGAAGGAGCGAAGCTGGCAGCTGGCCGGCACCCTCTCCGGCGGCGAGCAGCAGATGCTTGCCGTGGCCCGCGCCCTGATGAGCAAGCCGAAGATCCTGATGATGGATGAGCCGTCCCTGGGACTGGCGCCGATCATCGTCAAGAACATCTTCTCCATCATCAAGGAGATCAACAAGCAGGGCACCACCGTGCTTCTGATCGAGCAGAACGCCAACATGGCTCTCCACGTCGCCGATTACGCCTATGTACTGGAGACCGGCAAGATTACCATGACCGGCACCGGCAAAGAGCTGCTGGCGGATGAATCCGTGAAAGCGGCTTATCTGGGGAAGAAATCAAACTGATAAAAACTTTGATTATTCAAAAAAGGGACTGTCTGTTTTCCGACAGTCCCTTTCTCATTATTTCTAAAATCAGTATTAGTTGCCCATCTGAGCAGCAACCTCTGCTGCGAAGTCGTCTACTTTCTTCTCCAGGCCTTCACCAGTCTCGAAACGAACGAACTTCTTAACCTTGATGTCAGCACCGTTTGCCTTAGCAACCTCTGCTACATACTGGCTTACGGTCTGCTTGCCGTCCTCTGCCTTAACGTATACCTGGTCTAACAGGCAGATCTCTTTCAGCTCTTTGTTGATACGACCAGCGATCATACCCTGGATAACCTTCTCCGGCTTGGAAGCTTCCTTCGGATCGTTCTGAATCTGAGCCATCAGGATGCTCTTCTCATGCTCGATGTACTCAGCGCTGATCTCGTCGCGGGAGGTGTACAGCGGCTTTAACGCTGCTGCCTGCATTGCTACGTTCTTAGCCATCTCCTGGATTGCATCGTTTACAACGGTGGTCTCAACGTCTACCAGAACGCCGATCTTGCCGCCAGCGTGGATGTAGGATGCTACGAAGCCGTTAGCCTCCTCGATCTTCTCGAAGCGACGGATGTTCATATTCTCACCGATAATGGAAATCTGTGCAGACAGAGCCTCTTTCACGGTCAGGTTCTCGTCTTTTGCCCACTTCTCTTCCATGAATGCGTCCATATCTGCTGCGCCGGTGTTCAGAGCCTGTGCTGCAACATCTGCTACATAAGCCTGGAATACAGCGTTCTTAGCAACGAAGTCAGTCTCTGCGTTAACCTCTACAACAACTGCCTTCTTGCCGTCAGCGGTAACAGCGGTATCAACAATACCCTCTGCTGCGATACGACCAGCCTTCTTAGCTGCGCCAGCCAGTCCTTTTTCTCTCAGGAACTCAACTGCCTTGTCCATATCGCCGTCGGTAGCGGTCAGTGCTTTCTTGCAATCCATCATGCCTGCACCGGTCATTTCTCTTAACTCTTTTACCATTGCTGCGGTTACTGCCATTGTAATTTCCTCCATGTTTATATATTGTTTTCGTTGGAAAAGCAAAAGTGCTCCAACCTGCATGTTGCTGCAGGCCGAAGCACCGTATTTCTTTGATTAAGCCTCTACAGTCTCTTCTGCTGCCTCAAAAGCCTCAGTGAAATCTGCCTCTGCCTCACCCTGGTTTGCTTCGATAACTGCATCTGCCATCTTAGCTACGATTAATTTTACAGCTCTGATTGCATCGTCGTTACCCGGGATTACATAATCCAGCTCCTCCGGATCACAGTTGGTGTCTGCGATACCGATTAACGGAATACCCAGAGTATGAGCTTCCTGTACGCAGATTCTTTCCTTCTTCGGGTCTACGATGAAGATTGCATCCGGGAGCTTCTTCATCTCTTTGATACCGCCCAGGTTCTTCTCCAGCTTATCCCACTCTTTCTTCAGCTCGATAACTTCCTTCTTCGGCAGTACATCAAAGGTACCGTCCTCAGACATTGTCTCGATCTCTTTCAGACGAGCGATTCTGCTCTGGATGGTCTTGAAGTTGGTCAGCATGCCGCCCAGCCATCTCTCGTTTACATAGAACATACCACAACGCTCGGACTCAACCTTGATAGCATCCTGAGCCTGCTTCTTGGTACCAACGAACAGGATGGTGCCGCCGTTAGCTGCGATCTCAGATACTGCGTTGTAAGCCTCGTCAACCTTACCTACGGACTTCTGTAAGTCGATGATGTAGATACCGTTTCTCTCGGTGTAGATGTACGGAGCCATTTTCGGGTTCCATCTTCTGGTCTGGTGTCCGAAGTGAACACCTGCTTCTAAAAGCTGCTTCATAGAAATAACGCTCATGTTTTCTTCCTCCATTTGGTTTTTACTTCCGTCTGCGTCTTATGCTTCCTCCGGGACCCTGATTCAGGCACCGCCGTCAGAATCGGCAGACGTGTTTTTTATCAGCTTTTCTATGGTATCATATCTTTCATGGTTTGACAAGCAGTTTTTTCACAGAAATCTCCTAAAAGCCAGAAAACATGCCGCATTCCCATCCCCTGGAAGGCATTACAATAAAAAAGCAGAGATTCCTGCCGCCGGCGGCTGCATCTGTGCCTCCGCCGGCGGCTCCGGAATCTCTGCTGTTCATATGATTTCGGCTTGCGTTACTTGGATGTCTTGATATTCTTTAACTCTTCAAATACGACGTCGTTCAGCACCTTGATGTAAGTACCCTTCATACCGGAGGACCGGGACTCGATGACACCGGCGCTCTCGAACTTGCGAAGTGCATTGACGATCACGGAACGGGTAATGCCCACCCGGTCTGCAATCTTGCTGGCAACCAGAATACCTTCGTTGCCGTCTAACTCCTCGAAGATATGGGTGATTGCTTCCAGCTCGGAGAAGGAAAGGGTGCTGATCGCTGACTTAACGATTTGGACCTTACGGGTCTCCTCTGCATTCTCCTCGTTCACGGAGCGCATCATCTCCAGACCCACAACGGTGGTGCCGTACTCACTCAAGATGATGTCATCGATGTCGTACTGCTCATCGCTCTTGTAGATGAACAGGGTACCCAGACGCTCACCTGCAATGTCGATCGGTGCGATGATCGCCTGATACTTCTTCACGTTCTCCTCTGCGAATCCCAGGGTAGCCAGGTTGACGTTCTCCTTCGTAGACAGGATGCTCAACAGTCTCTCGTTCAGCATGGCGTCCACGAACCCGCCCACCTGGTCTGCAATCAGCTCTTCGATTTCATCTACTCCCGGCCAAAGTCCCACACCCAGGACCTTGCCCTTCTTGCTGATTACCAGGATATTGGAGAAAAGGATCTCGCTCAGTACTTTACAGATGTCATTGAAGACTACTTTGTGCGAGTTGTTATTATGCAATAATTTGTTGATTTTTCTCGTTTTATCCAGAAGTTGTACGCTCATTTCGAAAAACCTCCTCGATCAAATATTATATAGCGCCGAAATCAGTTATGCTGATTAAATATTAACACGATTGAGGAATAATAACAATAGTTTTTCGAATCTTTTTAACATTTTTTAAAAATTGAATTATTTTGATTTTAAATTCATACTATAACCGCACTGCTCACCGGAACACAGAAGCTTGTTGCCCTTCTCCACCATATAGCTGCCGCACTTGGGGCACTTTTCGGTGGACGGCTTCTGCCAGGACATGAAATCACACTCCGGATTGTCCTCACATCCGTAGTAGCGTCTGCCCTTCTTGGTCTTCTTGATCACCACTTCCTTGCCGCACTTGGGACAGGGAACGCCGATCTTCTCCAGATACGGCTTGGTGTTCTTGCACTCCGGGAATCCCGGACATGCCAGGAACTTGCCGTGAGGACCGTACTTGATGACCATGTTGCGGCCGCAGAGATCGCAGACCACATCGCTGACCTCATCGGCAATCTTGATGGACTCCAGAGTCTTCTCCGCAGTCTTGACCGCCTGGTCTAAATCCGGATAGAAGTTCTCCACGATGGTCTTCCACTTAACCGTGCCGTCTGCCACCTTATCCAGCAGAAACTCCATGTTGGCAGTAAAGCTGGTATCCACAATGCTGGTAAAGCACTGCTTCATAATGCCGTTGACCGCCTCGCCCAGCTCCGTCACATACAGGTTCTTGTTCTCCTTGGTCACATAGCGTCTTGCCAGGATCGTGGTGATGGTCGGTGCGTAGGTACTTGGCCGCCCGATGCCCATCTCCTCCAGCGCCTTGACCAGAGATGCCTCCGTATAGTGCGCCGGCGGCTGCGTGAAGTGCTGGCTGGGACTTAACTCGATAAAGTTCAGCACGTCGCCCTTCTCCAGCTTGCCAAGCAGCGTGTTCTTCTCCTCCTTGTCGTCCTCCTCCACATAGACGGACATAAAGCCGTCAAAGGTCAGACGGGATGCTGACAGCGTAAACTGGTACTCTCCTGCGCCTACCTTTACAGAGGTGGTCTCGTACACTGCCGGCTGCATCCGGCTGGCAGCAAACCGCTTCCAGATCAGCTGATAGAGACGGAACAGATCCCGCTGAAGGGAATCCTTCACCAGAACCGGAGTCAGTGTAATATCTGTCGGACGGATAGCCTCGTGTGCATCCTGAATCTTGCCATTGTTCTTCCTGGACTGCTCGCTCTGCAGTACATACTGCTCCCCGTAGGTGGAACCGATGTACTGGCGGGCTGCCAAATCAGCCTCCTCCGCAATACGGGTGGAATCCGTACGCAGGTAGGTGATCAGACCGATGGTTCCGTGTCCCTTCACATCCACGCCCTCGTACAGCTGCTGTGCCAGACGCATGGTCTTCTGGGTCGAGAAGTTCAGCACCTTGGATGCCTCCTGCTGCAGGGTACTGGTGGTAAACGGAATCGGCGGCTTCTTGGACCGCTCTCCGATCTTCACATCCTCCACCGTATAGGTCTGTCCTTCCAGTCCTGCCAGAATCTGATCCAGCTCTTCCTTGTTGTGAATCGCAATCTTCTCGCTGTGGGTGCCGTAAAACTTCGCTTTCAGAGCCTTCCTGCTGCCTTTCTGCTGAAGGTCTGCTTCCAGATTCCAGTACTCCTCCGGGATGAATGCACTGATCTCGTCCTCACGGTCACAGATCATGCGAAGCGCCACAGACTGCACCCGGCCTGCGCTTAAGCCGCGCTTTACCTTCGCCCACAGAAGAGGGCTGATGCTGTAGCCTACCATACGGTCGAGAATTCGTCTTGCCTGCTGGGCATCCACCAGACTCATATCAATCTCTCTCGGATTCTTCAGGGAAGCCTTGACCGCATTCTTCGTGATCTCGTTGAAGCTGATCCGGTATACCTTCTTGTCCTTCGCCTCATCCAGCTTCAGTGCCTTCATCAGGTGCCAGGAAATCGCCTCTCCCTCACGGTCCGGGTCCGTTGCCAGATAGATCTTGCTGGCTTTCTTGACTTCCTTGCGAAGCTTCGCCAGAATATCGCCCTTTCCGCGAATCGTAATGTACTTCGGCTCATAATCATGCTCCACATCGATTCCCAGAGTGCTCTTCGGAAGATCACGGACATGTCCGTTGGACGCGTCCACCTCATAGCTGGAGCCTAAAAACTTCTTGATTGTCTTAACTTTTGCAGGTGACTCCACGATAACTAAACTGTTCGCCATTGTTACTGTTACTCCTATATATGCCTTTTTTGCGGCAGTCCAGCGCCTGTCTTCCGGCTGAACCGTCACAGTTTTTTGATGTAATATTGATTCGCAGTCCGAGTCACATAGCCGCCAAGCTCCAGCTCCATCAGAATCCCCATACACTCGCCGACGGAAAGCCCGCTCTTCTTGATGATCTCGTCTAAGTGAATCGGCTTAAAATCCAAGCAAGCATACAACATTTTCTCCCGCTTGGCAAGACCATTTACATCTTTTTCATGAATTATTAACTCTTTTTGGCATTTTACCCCCAGGTACTCTAATATATCACCGGGAGACACTGCCATGTGCGCCCCCTGCTGGATCAGTGCATTGCAGCCGCTGCTGAGGGCATCCGTTACCCGCCCCGGCACTGCAAATACCTCTCTTCCCTGCTCCAGCGCCAGTTCCGCCGTGATCAGGGAGCCGCTGCGCTCTCTTGCCTCCACCACCAGCACCGCGTCGGAGATTCCGCTGATGATCCGGTTGCGCATGGGAAAGTTCCTGGACTCCGGCCGGGTGTCCAGCGGGTACTCGGAGATAATCCCACCCCGCTCCAGCATCGCCTCGTAAAGTCTGTAGTTGGCTGACGGATAGCAGATGTTCACCCCGCAGCCAAGAACACCGACGGTCAGAGGACATGCGCTGCCTGCCCTGAGTGCACCGCGATGTGCCGCTCCGTCAATTCCCAGCGCCAGACCGCTGATGACCTGCACTCCTTCGGAAGCCAGCATGTAAGCATATTCTTCCGCAAGCTGCTCCCCGTAGGCAGTACAGCTGCGGGCGCCGACAATCGCCACGGAAGGTCTCCGCCCGTCCGGCAGCCGTCCCCGCACAAAAAGTCCCATGGGAAAGTCATAAATCTCCCGCAGATGCTCCGGATACTCCGGATCAAAGGGAGTGATAAACCGGACCTTTCGCTCCGAAAGCTTTCCATACGCTTCCTGAATCGCCGGGAATTCCAGGGCGGCTGCATGAAGCGCCTTCCACTGGCCCGGGCGCAGAATCCGCTCCCCGGGCTTCCCGCCGCTGCCTTGCTCAATCTCTTCTATATTATATAATGCCGCCTCATAAACAGCTTCAAAGCTTCCGTATCGTTCCAGCAGTCTGCGGATGGATACCGCCCCAAGACTGAGGTTCTGACAAAGCCAGTAGAGATACTGGCGCTCTGTCTCCGATATGGGTCTTTCCAGGTTCAGCTTCTCTGTCATCTACCGCTCACCTCCCCAGTACTTCCCCTCCAGGCTGCGGTATCCGATTGCCTCACACAGGTGCTTCTTCTGAATCTGCTCCGCTCCATCTAAATCAGCGATGGTTCTGGCTACCCGCAGGACCCGGTGACAGCCCCGGGCACTCAGCTTCAGATTCTGAAAGGCACGCTGTAAAAACGCATCATCCTCCTGGCTGAGACTGCAGTACTCCCGAATCTCACTGCCGCCCATCTCTCCATTGAAATAGATTCCGGTTCCCTCAAACCGCTTCCGCTGGATATCCCGCGCCTGCTCCACCCGGCTGCGGATTGCCGATGATGATTCACCAGTACTGCTGCACTTTAAGTCCTGATAGGTGACCGGCGCAGCCTCCACACAGACATCGATCCGGTCCAGCAGCGGACTGGATATCTTCCCCAGATACCGCTTCACCTGCCACTCCGTGCAGCTGCAGCGATTCCTGTCCGGGAAATACCCGCAGGGGCAGGGATTCATTGCCGCCACCAGCATAAAATGCGCCGGAAAGTCACAGGAGCCGTGCAGCCTCGACACGGTAATCCGATGCTCCTCCATAGGCTGCCTCAGCATCTCCAGAGAGCCCTTCTGAAACTCCGGCAGTTCGTCTAAGAACAACACTCCTCTGGAAGCCAGCGAAATCTCTCCCGGTCTGGGGATCGTGCCGCCGCCCACAAGTGCCTGGGAACTGATGGTATGATGGGGCGACCGGTATGGACGAATCTTCATCAGAGCGCTTTCTGCCGGAAGCATCCCGCAGATGCTGTAGACCTTGGAAATCTCCAGCTGCTCCTCCCTGTCAAGAGTGGGCATGATCGTGGGAATCCGCCTGGCAATCATGCTCTTACCGCTTCCCGGCGGCCCGATGTAGAGAAGGTTGTGCATCCCCGCCACAGCAACCTCCGTCGCACGGCGCACCAGAAGCTGCCCCTGAATCTCGCCAAAGTCCACATCGTATTCCGGACTCCGGCTCTCTTCGCTGCTTCCACCGCCACGCTCTTCCACAATCTCGTCAGGATGGGCAAGAAGATACGCCAGCTGCTTTAAGTTCTCGGCCTTCACGATTCTCATACCACTCACAGCCAGCCCTTCTGCCACATTCTCCGGCGGAAGAAAGCACCGTCTGATTCCCGCATCCCGAAGTGCAAGCACCAGCGGCAGGACGCCTCTTGCGGGCTTACAGACACCGTCCAGCCCCAGCTCACCGATAAATGCCGTCTCCTCCAGCTGAGCGCTGTCTACCACACCATATGCTGCCAGTACCGCCACTGCCACCGGCAGATCGTATGCCGTTCCCTCCTTTCGCACATTTGCCGGAGACAGGTTCACCGTAACCTTCCTGGCTCCAAGCTGAAATCCGCTGTTCTTCATGGCAGTCCGAACCCGCTGCTCTGCCTCCCGCACCTCCGATGCCAGATATCCGACCATGGAAAATCCCGGAAGGCCGTCGCTCACATCCGCCTCCACCTGCACCAGATAGCCGTCAATTCCCATCAGACCGCCGCTGTAAACTCTGCTGAACATTCACTGCTCCTTTCTGAGACACCTGTCCCTGAAATCTTTACCTGTATACAATTATCTTCTCGTCAAATGGAATATGGCACGAACCGTGCAGGAACAATTCCAGACTTTTCAGATATCTATACTATAACGAATTTCCAGTGAATAATCAAGCAGAATTTGACTGTGTGCGTGCTTATCTCAGCACCTGCTACAGCTTTACTTTCGTTCCATCTCCAGAATCTCCTCAATCGGTATTCTGGTTCCGTCCTCCATCACCATCACATGGGCATACTCGTCCAGCTTTCTCACCGGACCTTCCGCACAGACATAGGCTCCCCCTTCTTTTCTCTCATCAGGAAGAAACCATGTCACGCCGACCACAGGCAGCTGTGAAGATGCCTGAACCGGTCCCCGGTTTGTATGACGCAGGCTCTTCTGCCGGGAAAGCTCCTCCCTGAGCAGCCGAAGCTTCTCATCCAGTGCCGCCTTTTCCGATTCATCCAGCTCAATCCGCCGGTCCGTCAGCCTTGCGGTCTCCCTGATCACGGCACCGTAGCCGGTCAGCGCAGCAAAGGGTGAAAACTGCGCAGCCCGCACTGACATGGACATTCTTGGATGGCGCTTTGAGGTTGGATGGGGAAGATTCACTATGTCGTCATAGCATCGCTTCTCGTCACTCTTCACGCTTTATGACCTCCAATCTGGCCGTTTCTCTGTATCGTGGTGGCTCCCTCCTCCAGATTCATGCCCTTTATGATGGCATTCCTGCCGAACTTCTTCTTGATGTCCAGAACAGCCTCCTGCATCCTCCGCTCTTTCGCAAGCTCCGCCTTCTCCTGTGCTCTCTGTTCCAGAAGGGCTTCATAATCCGTGAACAGGGAAAGCTGTTCATAGGATTCCTCCTTCGCTGTCAACGCCTCCTCTGTCACATGATTGGCATATATGCTGATTCTCCGCATGAGAAGCTTCGGCTCTGCGATCCGGTCATACAGCTCCAGCACCCGGTCGATAATCAGGCGGGTTGAGGACGTCTGCCTGCCTAGATTCACCGTTCCATGTGCATGCCTGGGAATGCTTCTGCCATATCGGTCCCGGACCACCTCACCCTGATATCCATTTTGAGGATCAGAGCCGGACAGATTCTCTATATCATATCCGACCGTCAGCACAATCTGATCTGTGACCAGCCCCTTGCTCACCAGATCGAGGGCAAGCAGATCTGCCATCTCCTGCACAACCAGACGGGTCTTGTGGAAATCATAGGGGCAGGGAAGCACCTGACCGGAACCGACACTGCTGTTCTCCGGCTTATATGCCTTGATATCTGCAATCGTACAGGGTTCCCACCCCCACGCATGGTCGATCAGAAGCTCTGCATTGACTCCAAACAGCCTGTACAGCAGTTCTTCATTGTGATAGTCCGTCGGTTTCCCGATGGAACATCTGGCAATATCCCCCATGGTGTACAGACCACAGGACTCCAGCTTTCTGGCATAGCCGCTGCCCACTCTCCAGAAATCCGTAATGGGACGGTGATTCCAGAGCATCCGGCGGTACGTCATCTCATCCAGCTTTGCGATTCGAACTCCATACTGATCCGGTCTGATATGCTTTGCCACAATATCCATGGCAACCTTGCAGAGGAACAGATTCGGAGCAATACCGGCAGTGGCGGTGATTCCGGTTGCCTCCAGCACCTCGTGAATCATCTTCATCGCCAGCTGGCGGGCTGTCATCCCATATACATCCAGATAAGATGTAACATCCACAAATACCTCGTCTATGGAATACACATGGATGTCCTCCGGTGCCACATACTTCAGGTATATATGATAGATTCCGGAGCTGACCTCCATATAATGTGCCATCCTTGGTGGCGCCACAATATAATCCACTGCCAGCTCCGGATGCTGTCTCAATTCTGTATCATCGCTGGAGCTGCCCCGCAGCACATGCCCCGGAGCCAGGAGCATACGCTCCCGATTCACCTCTCTCACCTTCTGGACAACCTCAAACAGTCTGGCTCTGCCCGGAATCCCATAGGCTTTCAGAGAAGGAGACACGGCAAGACAGATTGTCTTCTCCGTCCGGCTTGCATCAGCCACCACCAGATTCGTGGTCAGGGGATCCAGTCCCAGATCCGCCGCTTCAACAGATGCATAAAATGATTTCAGATCAATCGCAATGTACTGCCGGTCTGCCACTGCCGTTCCTCCCTTCTGCGAAATCAAGTGCTGCCTCTTGCAAAGCTATGGAAAAGCACCAACCTGTGTATCAGACTTACGCCCTGCGGAGCCTTGCGCGAAGTCCGTTCACGTCCACGCTCTTATCCAGCCCCACCAGACACGGGGTCTCTCCCGCCAGTGCAAAGCTGACATAGGTCCGTGTCCAGATCTCCTGTCCCATGTCTTTATCATACAGAAGTACCTCAAACTCCTCCAGAGCCGGAACCGGTGTTCCGTCAAGCTGAATCGTTCCATCTGCCCCCCGGCTGATCACGCCTTCTTTTTCCGGCTTCCGTCCCCAGTAATCAATGACACGGTTCATCCGTTCCATCTTGTCAATAACCTCAAACAGCATCTCCTGCTCCAAAGACTCCTCCGCAGTCAGCGTTCCATCCGGCTCCAGCTGCTGAACCTCACTGTGATACTCTTTCAAAAATTCATCATTTGCCTTTCTTACAGCCTGCAGTTCTTCAAATAAGCGTTCCATATCCATCATTATGTTCTCCTTTGCTTTCAGAATACGCAAAACTGCCGTATTCTAATCATATGAATATAATAACATTTCGATATATGAAGTACAATTATAATTTCACGTTATCTTGCATTCTTTCTGAATAAAATACAGGAAATGAGCATTTATCGGCTCACGCGCCCGGAATATCCCTGCTGAAACTCCGTCATATGAGGGCGAAAGCGCAATGGAAGCAGATTTCTCTGACACCGCGGATTGGTACGCTCCTGAATGGCAATCGATGTGTGGAACGTCCTCCACAGCTCCTCGAACGTCTCTTCATCGGTTTCCTGCTCCAGTCTCTGCTGCCATTCGGAAGAATCCGCACGTACCATCACCCACCCCTGATCTGCCCGATGGACAGCCGCCTTCTTTCTGACACAGTCGTAGAGGATCCAGTTCTCACTGGGCATCCGGTCTGCGAAGTGCGGTGCAAGCAGCATCACAAGATCATTCTCCGGCGCAATCCTGCCTAACAGGATTCCTTCCTTCATCTGGGAAAAACGAACGAACTCTCTCAGATGTCCGAATTCTCGTCCCAGACGACGCGTCATCTCAAACAGCTGGAAGACTGCCGGAATCTGCAGCAGATCGACAGCCTTCGGTCCGATGGCAAACCCGTAGATCAGAAACCGGTATATCTTATCTCCACGAAACGCATCCCGTGACAAAGCCGCCTTGTATACCTCCTCGTACACGGACTCCGACAGCTTCCGGCGAATGCTGTCCGTGACCTTCCTGACCTTCTCATCGGAGGTCACCACCTCCCGGTATTCACAGAACAGCTCCCGGTTCTGCCCTGCCGGTTCGATTCGCACATTCTTATGTCCCAGCCGGCTCATCCACGCGTCATAGATGGCACACCAGATATCCTCCGGCTCCTCACCGCACACAAATACCGTCATATTCCGCTCCTCTCACATGGCTCCGCTCACCACAGCAATCCTGTCCGTTTCAGTCACCGGTGCTGTCACGTGGTAATCATCAAACAGACTCAGCTGGCGAAAACTGTCATGATTCTCAATATCCCAGACCTTCCTGTGCTCCGTACTGATCAGCTGGCTGGCAATGAAGTTCTCATTCATCTGAAAAGAATACATGGTCTTCCCCGAGCAAGTAATAAAGTACACCGCCCGCTTCAAAACCACTCCCAGCTTCTTCAGATCCTCAAATCCAAGAGCAGCACCTCTGCGCGCTGCAAGGATCCGTCTGGCCGACTTGACTCCCAGCCCCGGAACCCGCAGAAGTGTCCCATAGTCTGCGCGGTTCACCTCCACCGGAAACAGCTCCAGATGGCGCAGTGCCCAGTCACACTTCGGATCCAGCAGCACATTGAAGTTGGGACGCTGCTCATCCAGCAGCTCATCTGCCTGAAATCCGTAAAATCTCAGCAGCCAGTCCGCCTGATAAAGCCGGTGTTCTCTCAGAAGGGGAGGACCGCCCGGCAGCACCGGAAGCAGACTGTCGTCATTCACACGGACAAAAGCCGAATAAAAGACCCGCTTCAGGTCATAGTTCTGGTAAAGAGCCTCTGCCACGCGAATCATCTGGTAGTCGTTCTCCGGCGTGGCACCGACGATCATCTGGGTACTCTGACCAGCCGGGACAAAGTTCCGGCTTCCTGCTCCGGATCCGGGCTTCCATACATTCCGCCCCGGATGTGCAGGGGAATCCGCCATACCGATGGAATGCGCTGCAGGCATACGTCTTCCCTCAATCCACCTCTGATTCTGCATGGCGATTCCCCTTTGAACCTGCCGCATCGGAGACAGGATCTTCTCCCGTGTCTTCCCGGGCGCCAGCGCACGCAGTCCCTCTGCTGTAGGAAGTTCCAGATTGACACTCATCCGGTCAGCCAGAAATCCCGCCTGATCAATCAGCTCCGGCGAAGCGCCCGGTATGGCTTTCACATGGATATAGCCGTTAAAGTGGTACTCATGGCGCAGCTTGTAAAGCGTCCTGCAAATCAGTTCCATGGTATAATCCGGCGTATGCAGAATCCCGGAGCTGAGGAACAGACCCTCAATATAGTTTCTCCGATAGAACTCGATTGTCAGCCTGCAGACCTCATCCGGCGTAAAGGATGTCCTCACCACATCGTTGGAACGGCGGTTTATACAATATCTGCAGTCGTAAATACACTGATTGGTAAACAGGATCTTCAGCAGGGAGATACACCTGCCATCTGCCGCAAAGCTATGACAGATACCACTGGAAACAGCATTGCCCAGGCTTCCCTTCTCTCCCCTGCGGCTGACACCGCTGCTGGTGCATGCCACGTCATACTTGGCCGCATCTGATAAGATCTTAAGTTTCTCCTGTATATCCATCGATTCCTGAAGCAGCATAGCCCTTCACACTCCTTACCATTCCTTAGCAATCTGTAGAACATCTGTTCGTTTTTATGATTATATCACAGGTACGCTACATTTTCAATCCTTTTCTCGAACATTTGTTCCTTCCCGCTTAAAAAAAAGACCCCTCGGCTTCTCACCGAAGAGTCTCATATATCTTAATCCAGGTAGCTTCGAATGTACTTCGGAGTACGGTAATTCCACGTGGATATCTTGATTCCGCTTCTGCGGCTTGCCGCATGAACGATCTGTCCGTTGCCGATATACATCGCCACGTGATTGACCACTCCGCTCTTGTTGGTGTAGTAAATCAGATCACCCGGTCTCATCTCACTGGACTTGATGGAACGTCCTGTCTTTGCCTGCTCTCTGGATGTACGCGGAAGGCTGACACCGGCAGCATTGCGCATCACATACTGGACAAATCCGGAGCAGTCCGCACCGGTATTGGGGTTGGTGCCGCCCCAGACGTAACGGTTGCCCACAAACTGAAGACCATAGTTGACCACCTTGCTGCGCAGAGATGCCTGCTGGTTCGCCTTCTCCTCAAGAGGAGAGAACTTGATTGCCTCATTCAGCGCATAGCGGACCTCCACATTGTTGTCTCTCGTAGATACAAATGCCTTGTTGGAGCCTTCCCCTTCCTCACCGTCACCGGCATCCAGCTCGATCTCCACCCAGCCATCCAGCTGTGCCACTACCGCATACCGCTCTTCCTTGGAAATCTGCGTCCACTTCTCCGCATTCAGATCCGGCTCAGAGCGGACATTCAGCTTGTCCGTGTTGACGATCGCCATCAGTGTCGCATTCTGCAGGGCGAGATCTCTCGCCTCCGGTCCCGTCGCAACATGCTCTGCCGCAACATAACCGGTGATATTGCCCGACTTGATCTTGTACCAGCCGTCCAGCTTCTCCAGAATCTCACCGCCTGCCATGCTGGTAAGCTTACCGATGATATTCTTATTGCCGTCCAGCTTGGGCTCGCTGCGCACGTTCTGGTAACCACTTACCTTGGACACAAACAGATTGTGATACTGATTCACTGCCATGGTGATCTTATCCAGCTTCCGCGCCTCATTCAGCGCATATTCCACCTTCACATAATCTGCCGAAATATAGCCTGACGCGATCTTGACCCAGCCATCCAGCTCTTCCTCCACCGCATAGCGCTCATCCGCCAGCACCTGTCCGACCACAGTCTCATAGGTACTGTCATCCGGTACACTGCGCACATTCAGATTCTTGCCTTCCAGCTTTTCCCCGTCCACAATTGCAAATCGGGTCACATACTCCAGAGCCTTCTGACGTGCCTCCTCTCCGGTGACCACGAACTGACTGCTGATATAGCCCTCCACGCCGCCGGAAGTAATATGGTACCAGACCACATCCTCCACCGTCTCGCTTCCGAGAATCTCACAGGCACCGCCCGACATCAGCTTGCCGATTGCCATTTCACCCTGTCCCGGCTTCTCGCGGACATTCAGATAGCCGGAATCCTGCAGCTGTACCAGTCCAAGATTCTCATAGGAATCCACCACTGCCTGCTTCTGCGCAGCTTCCTGCTCTGCTGCCAGACTTGCCTCCTCTTCTGCTGAAATCTCCGACAGTTCCCCTGCGCCCTCCGTGCCTTCCGCAGCCACTCCCACCGGTTCGCCTCCCCGGTTCTTCGGAAGCAGATTCCGCTTCTGCACCACGATGACTGCCAGCAGAACCACCGCCGCCACCACCGCACCGGCGATAATCCAGTTCCGGTATGGCGACTGCTTCCGCCTTCTTCTCGCTTTATTCAATATCTCCACATAATCTTTTTCTTCCGCCATTACAAGTCTCCTCGCCTCGATAAACTGTTTTTCAGTATACCATACTTCGTTCCTGTTTTCGAGACAAAGATTTAAAAAAAGTATTAAAATTCTATTACAAACTGCCGCAGACCGCTTCAGCCAAGAAATACACACCACAGCGGCACCGTCACCATGGACAGCAGCGTGGAAAGCACCACACAGCGGGTGGCAAAAATCTCATCTTTTCCATACTTTGATGCCATAACAGCTGTAACACTTGCCGCCGGCATGCCGGACAGCACCACCGATACACCTGCCACCAGACTGTCTACCTTCCCGAGACGGCATCCGATCAGGACCAGAAGCGGCACGAACACAAGCCTGATGAACGAATAATACAGAGTCTCCCGGTCCGGCAGCTCCCGCACCGGCACATCCGCCAGAATCGTTCCCACCAGCAGCATCGCCAGAAAGGTATTGGCACCGGCTATTGTGCGGACGGTCGTATTGAAAAATCCCGGAAGCGGAATCTGTCCGATCATCAGCACAAATCCAACCGCCACCGCCAGAATACAGGGATGAGTCACGACTTTTTTCACCAGCGTCCTCTTGTCCGGTGCCTCTGTAAAGTAGGTAAGCCCCACGGACCACATGAAAATCCGCTGCGGAATCACGTAAATCGCCGCATACAGCAGCCCCAGACTGCCGAAGATGCCCTCTGCGATGGAGTTGCCCAGAATACCGGCATTGGAACAGATTGTGGCATACTGCAGCACCTTCTTTCGCTGGTCTGCAAATCCGGGATACAGAATCATACCCAGAAGCCAGGAGCCAACCTGAATCAAGACCGCCACAATCACAATCACCATGCAGCTGGTAAGTATCTGCTGATTGAATTCCATCTGGAAGGACTTGAGGATACTGGCAGGCAGAGTCACCTGGATGACCAGATCCGTGAGAAATGCCTTGCCGTCCTGCCGTACAACTCCCCGCTTTTTCAGTATCATTCCCAGTATCATAATCAGAAACAACATGCCCTGCATCTCAAACAGGCTTGTAAAATCCATCATTGGTATCCACTTCCCTCTTATAGTTATTTCTTCATTATAAAACAGAATTTCAGGTTGTCAAACAGAACCTGCCCCTTTTCCTTCCGTATTTTCACAAAAAGTTCATAATTCTTAACAGCAAAATTAATAAAAAAGCAATAGCAATTCTGTGCACATTGTAGTAAACTCATGTATGCAACAGGAAAATATCAATTCAAGAGGAGTGATACATTATGAAAAAGAAATTATTAGCGACTGCTATTTTTGCACTGGCAATCGGCGCAACCGCATGTTCTTCCAAAAAGCCGGAGGAAACCACCGCTGCAACCGTAGCCGAGACTACTACAGAAGCTGCAACCGAGGCTGAGACCACCACCGAGGCAAAAGAGGTGGAGGAAGATTATATGAGCGGTATGATCACCAAGGTAGAAGATTCCGTCCTGACCATCAAGAACGACGAAGACGATACCGAAAAGAACTACGACATTACAAGTGCAGAGCTGACACAGGAATTCCCGCTTTCCGATGGCGACTGGGTAGAGGTTACCTTCCCGGCTGAGACCGCTGAGGATCCGATTCCGGTTATCGCACTGGAGGTATTAGAGTCCGTAATCGGCGCCAACACCGATCCGTCCGCTGAGGGCAAGGTTGTGGACGCTACCATGAACACCCTGACTCTCGAAGTAGACGGTGAGAGCTACACCCTGGATACTGCCAATGCTTATGTGGTAGCAAAAGAAGGTGTCACCATCGACAAGAATGCAACCGTAACCTACATCGGTGACTTAGATGACGAGGCTATGGCAGTGAAGGTTGTCATGGAAGATTCCTATGACACCCCGGAAGCTGCAAAGTTCGCATTTGTCGGCGAGGTATCTCAGATCGGCGAGGATAACAAGAATATCGTACTGCAGTCCGCAGTGGGCGACTTCTATACCTTCGTATCTGACTCCATCGACTTCTCCCAGTACAAGGCTGGAGATACGGTTCAGATCGAGTACACCGGCACCGTAACTGCCAAAGAGATTCCGGCAGTCAATGTCACCAAAAAATAACCATCCATTTCCACATAGGAAAACGGGCGTCCTGCGGGGCGCCCGTTCTGATGTCATCCATCTTCTGTTACAGCTCATATCCAATCATATTCAGATATCTCAGAATCAGATCCACCATCTGGTCAAAGTCCAGCCTGCTGGCATTGATGGGAAGGTCGTAGTTGTTCACATCCTCCCAGTCCTTGCCTGTAAAATACTTGTGATACTCACGGCGCTGCTTCGTAATCTTGTTCAGCTTCGCCAGGGCTTCCTTAGTATCGGTTATCTGGTCCACCTCCATGGTCCGGCGGATACAGGTGGGAATGTCCGCATAGACAAACACCTTCAGCAGGTCTTCCTTGCCTGCCGCCTCCAGCACATAGTCTGCACAGCGTCCCACGATCACGCAGGATTCGCTGGCTGCCAGCTCGCGGATGACCTCTGACTGGAACAGAAACAGATTGTCCGGTGAGGTCACATCTCCCTGTGTCTTGGGCTCGTCAAGGGGGCCCACACCCATCTTGATGCCGCTGACAATACGGCGAAGCAGGTTGTTGCCTGCCTTCTCGTCTGCCAGACGGAAGTACCGCTCTCCCACTGCACTGCGCTCCGCGGTCATGCTCAGAATCTCATCATCATAAAAAGGAATCCCCAGCTTCTCAGCCAGTCTCTGACCTACGATACGTCCGCCGCTTCCGTACTGACGCTCAATCGTAATCACCAGTTTATTCTTATCCATAAAACGCGCTCCTCTCTTTTCCGCACATTCCTGTTCTTGCCATGTATCGGTTTGTAGCTGCTTTCAGTATACCACAAAAAAGCCAGACTGCAAATTACTTTTGCAGCCTGGCTTTTGTCAACCTGTATAAATCTACTTTGCCAGCATCATCCGGTCATTGGCAAACTCCTCGCCGCTTGCCTCCTCGAACTTGCGCAGCAGATCCTCCACCTGCAGGTTCTTCTTCTCTTCCCCTGCCACATCGTAGATGATCCGTCCCTCGTGCATCATGATCAGACGGTTGCCCATCTGGATGGCATCCTTCATGTTGTGGGTGACCATCATGGCAGTCAGATTCTGCTCTGCCACGATCTCTGCGGTCAGATCCAGCACCTTGCGGGCTGTCTTCGGGTCCAGAGCCGCCGTATGCTCATCCAGAAGGAGCAGCTTCGGCTTCTTGAGCGTTGCCATCAGAAGGGTCAGCGCCTGGCGCTGTCCGCCGGAAAGCAGACCTACCTTGCTGGTCATACGGGTCTGAAGTCCCAGCCCAAGCCGAGCCAGCATGTCCTCATAGAGCGCCCGCTCCTTGTTGTTGATGCCGGTTTTCAGGGTCCGTCTGGTGCCGCGGCGCAGCGCCAGCGCCAGATTCTCCTCGATTCCCATGGTGGCAGCCGTGCCGTTCATGGGGTCCTGGAACACCCTGCCTAAGAATGCAGCCCGCTTGTATTCCGGAAGCTTCGTGATGTCCTTCTCGTCAATCACGATGGTTCCCTCATCCACCGGCCATACTCCGGCGATTGCATTTAAAAATGTAGATTTCCCGGCTCCGTTGCCTCCGATGACCGTGACGAAATCGCCGTCATTCAGCGTCAGGGAGACACCGCGGAGCGCCTGTTTTTCATTTACCGTTCCTTTATTGAACGTCTTGACAATATTCTTTGCTACCAGCATCCCTTATTTCCTCCTGTTTGAAAAATAGCGTGACTTCATCGTCGGAATCGCCAGGAATACGGCAACCACCGCGGATGACAGCAGCTTTAAGAGGTCGGTGTCGATGCCCATCCAGATCACCACCTGAAGCACCAGATAGTAAATGATCGAACCAAGCACCACACCAAACAGACGGAAACCAAAGTTGCGGAATACCCTGCCGAACACCGCTTCTCCAATGATCACGGCAGCCAGACCGATGACGATGGAACCGCGGCCCATATTGATGTCCGCGAAGCCCTGATACTGGGTCAGCAGTGCGCCTGCGAAGGCTACCAGCCCGTTGGAGATCATCAGTCCCAGCACCCGGCTGAAATCTGTGTTGATGCCCTGGGCACGTGCCATCCTGTCATTGCAGCCGGTGGCACGCAGGGAGCAGCCAAGCTCCGTACCGAAGAACCAGTACAGAATCAGAATCATGACAACAATCAGAACCGCAACCAGCAGAATCGTATTCTTATAGATCGGTACGTTCTTGATGAAGCGCAGGGATACCAGCAGGTCATACTTATCCACGTTGATTGCCTGGTTCGCCTTTCCCATGATTTTTAAGTTGATGGAATACAGGCCAAGCTGGGTCAGGATTCCGGCAAGAATCGCCGGAATACCCATAAATGTATGTAAGATACCGGTTGCAAATCCGGCTGCCATTCCGGCAAGCATTGCACCGAACATGGCGACCCACACGTTCTGTCCCATGAGCATCAGCATGATGCAGACAGCACCTCCTGTACAGATCGAGCCGTCCACAGTCAGGTCAGCAATATCAAGGATCCGGTAGGTAAGATAGACACCTATGGCCATGATACCCCAGATCAGACCCTGCGCAACTGCGCCGGGCAGAGCGTTCAATAAACTAATCATAACAATCTTCCTTAGCTGTTTAATATTCTTACTTCTTAAATGACTTACTCGGCGATTGCCTCGTAGCCTTCCGGAATGGTCACACCCAGTGCGTCACAGATGGTCTTGTTGTACTTCTTGGTGAACTGCGGTGCATACTCAATCGGCATCTGGGCAACATCTGCTTCTCCGGTCAGGATCTTTGCTGCCATCTTGCCGGTTCCCACGCCTAAGTCATAGTAGCTGATAGACAGGGTAGCCACGCCGCAGCCCTTGCAGATGCCTTCCTCACCGGCGATGATCGGAACCCCTGCCGGCTGGCAGATGTTGTTGACGATCTCGGTGTTGGCTGCTACGGTGTTGTCAGTCGGTGCGTAAATCACATCGCTCTCGGACGCTGCCTTGGTCACGATGGTGGACAGGTCGTTGGAGTCGGAAAATGCGTAGTATTCACAGGTGTAGCCCAGCTCTTCCAGAGCTGCCTTCACCGTATCTACCTGGTACTGAGAGTTCGCCTCTGCGGAGCAGTACAGAAGACCTACCTTCTTCGCATCCGGGAACAGTTCCTTAAGCATGGCTGCCTGCTCATCTAAGGGAGCCAGATCGGAGGTACCGGAAATGTTGCTGCCTACGGTGCCGGTGAAGCCGTCGATGCCAAGTGCCACGCCGTACTCGGTAACGGAGGTACCCAGAACCGGAATCTCATTGGTTGCCGCCTGTGCTGCCTGAAGTGCCGGAGTTGCATTGGCAAGGATCAGGTCCACATCTGCGGATACGAAGCTGTTCATAATGGTAGAACAGGTGTTGGAATCGCCCTGTGCGTTCTGCTCGTCGAAGGTCACCTTGTCGCCCAGTGCCTCGGTCAGGGCATCCTTAAAGCCCTGAGTCGCTGCGTCCAGCGCCTCATGCTGTACCAGCTGGCAGATACCCACGGTGTAGCTCTCTGCTGCCTCTGCCGGTGCTTCTGTCTTGTCTGCTGCTGCCTCATCCGCTGCCTTGGTCTCCGCTGCCGTGGTCTCGGCTGCTGCCTCTGTCGGTGCTGCGGTCTCTGCCTCCTTGCTTCCGCAGGCAGTCATGGACAGCGCCATAACACCTGCCATTACGATAGATAATGTTTTCTTTTTCATAATTGTATCTCCCTTTTTATGTAGATTTGTTTTGAATGAAACTAAGGTGTATTATAGTACAAAATTTTTTCCGCGTCAATTCATTATTGCTTTAAATTTATGGGAATTTAAAGTGTTAAAGTCACGTGATCAAAAAAAGGAGAGCCATGCTCTCCCTTATAACAGCTCCCGGTACACCCGCAGCACATTCTCCGAAAATACCGCCTCGATCTCCCCGGTGCCAAAGCCCTGGCGGCTCATCTCGTCGGCAAGCAGCTGCATACCGGAGCAGTCTCCCATCTCCACAATGCTGCTGATGCCGTCAAAATCACTGCCCAGACCGATACAGCCGATTCCGCCGATCTCCTTCATGTGCTTCATGTGGCGCACCATATCCCTGCAGGTGCTGTTCCTGCAGTTCCTTCCGTCCTCCATATCCCGCAAAAACAGGGAGCAGAAGTTGATGCCTGCCACGCCGCCGCGGTCTGCCAGCGCCCGGATCATCTCATCGGTCAGGTTCCGCGGATGGCCCGCCAGCGCCCGGGCGTTGGAATGGCTTGCCACAAAGGGCTTCTTCGTGTACCGGAACACATCCCAGATCCCGGCGTCATTTAAGTGGGACACATCGATGATCATGCCGATTCGCTCCATCTCCTGCACAAATTCGATGCCTTTCTTTGTCAGTCCGTGCTCCGTATCCGGCACACACAGAGGCGGACAGCCTTCCGGCACCGCATCCGGCAGCGTCCGGTTGGGGTAGCCCAGCTCATTCTGATAGTTCCAGGTCAGGGTCATCATCCGGGCGCCAAGGCGGTAGAAATCGCGCAGGAAAGCCGGCTCACCCCTGCACACGCCCCCCTCCTCGATGGTCAGCAGTGCCGACATCCGACCGGCTTTCCGGTTCTCCTCCATGTCCTTCCAGCTTTTCACAATTCCGATCTTATCTGCATGGGCCTCCATCTCCGTATAGAAGGTATCCGCCAGATGCATGGCATAGGCAAAGGGATCCTGCTCCCGGTCCAGATCGGTGAACAGCGCGAAGTTCTGAAGCAGATAATCCCCCTTTTCCATTTTCTGAAGATTTATATGTAACGCATTTTCCAGAATGGAAGCATCGCCTCCGTCCCGGTGACTCCAGTACAGCTTTTCGATGGTATCGCAGTGCATGTCTACAACTTTCATAGTTCCCCTGTCCTTTCACAGCAGTATTCTTATGTAACAATGTATGAATCACATATTGTCCATTATTTTAGCACATCAGGACAGGGGTTTCAACAGCATCTCCTACTCGCTGCGCAGGGCATCAATGGGATTTAACTTCGCCGCCCGGCTTGCGGGCATATATCCGAACAGCAGTCCGATGCCCACAGACACGGAAAATGACACGATGACCGCAGCCGGAGTCGGTGTGGCGTGAAGTCCCGCCACAGCCCCCACTGCCGAGGTGGCAATGGAACCCAGCGCAATACCCAGAATACCGCCGATGGAGCTGGTTACCGCAGCCTCAATGACAAACTGCTGCAGGATGACGCTGCGCTTTGCCCCCAGCGCCTTGCGGATGCCGATTTCCCGGGTTCGCTCGGTCACGGACACCAGCATGATGTTCATGACGCCTACACCTGCCACCAGCAGGGAGATTCCGGCGATGCCGCCAAGACCTGCCGATACCATGGCAATCATGGAATTCAGGGAATCCAGCATCTCACTCATGGCAGTCACCTGATACAGATCGTCATTTTTGAACTTCTCATAGAGGAAGTTCTCGATCATGGTCTTGTAGTCGGACACCCGGGTCAGGTCCGAGATGGTCAGGGTGTAGCTGTTGATATTGGCATTTCTCGCCATCTTCACAGCGCTGGAATAGGGCATCCACAGAAAGTCATCGGTGCCGCCGTCATCCATGTCCTCCTCCTGCTGCTCTGCCACACCCACGATCTGGAAGCCATAGCCGTTGATCTTCACAGTCTCTCCCAGCGCCTTCTCGGCACTTCCGTACAGCTCCGACGCCACATAGGCGCCGATGACACAGACCTTCTGCCTGGCGGCAATATCCGCATACTGAATGCCGCGGCCCGCCTGCAGGCTGTAGTCCTTGATCTCCAGATATTCCTCGCTGACTCCGGTCACAGAGGTGGAGGACATGGTGTCTGCCCCGTGCTTTACAGTGCCGCTTACCCGCACCGACGGGGACATCTGCTGAAACGTATCTCCGTGTTCCCCGTAGAACTCATACATTTCCTCCACGGACACGGACCGGGACGGCAGGTTCGTCAGATTCACACTGATCTGGTTGGTTCCCATGCTGGCAAAGCTTTCTGTCATGTAGGACATGTAGGCATTAACCAGACTGACCAGGATGATCACCGACGCCACGCCGATGATGATGCCTAACATCGTCAGAAAGGAGCGCATTTTGTTGCTCCAGATACTCTTGATTGCCAGCTTAAATGATTGCAGCATAGTCGTTCACATCTCCGTCAAAATTGATTTTGCCATCGTGGATCCGCACCACCCGCTTCGCCTCCAGTGCAATGGAACTGTCATGGGTGATCATCACAATGGTATTGCCTTCTGCGTTCAGCTCCTTTAAGAAATTAAGCACCTCCCGGCTGGTCCTTGAGTCCAGGGCTCCCGTGGGCTCGTCTGCCAGAATCAGGGACGGGTCCCCGGCGAGAGCCCGGGCAATGGATACCCTCTGCTGCTGACCGCCGGAAAGCTGTCTTGGAAGATTCTTCCACTTGTCCGCCAGACCGACCCGCTCCAGCGCCTTCCTTGCACGGGCATGGCGCTCCTCCTTCGGCACCTTGGCGTATAACAGGGGAAGCTCCACATTTTCCAGCAGATTGGACTTGGGAAGCAGGTTATACTGCTGGAAAATGAACCCGATCATCCGGTTGCGGATGTCTGCCAGCTGGTCTTCGCTCATCTGGTCCACATCCTCGCCTCCAAGGAGGTAACTGCCGGAGGTGGGCACATCCAGCGCCCCGATGATATTCATCAGGGTGGACTTGCCGCTGCCGGACTTTCCCACAATCGCCACAAACTCGCCCCGATGGATTTTCAGGGAAATGCCGTCGTTGGCGCGCACTTCCTCGCTTCCCATCTGGTAGATCTTGTATATATCCTTTAATTCAATCAAACACTCGCTCATAGGATCAGCCTCCGTTTCTGCCGCCGGAGCGCTGACCTCCTCCGGACGGTGCTCCGCCCATCGCAGGACCTCCGCCTCCCATGCCCGGACCGCCCATGCCGCCCGGCACTGCCATCTGGAACATCATGGAAGTATCCTGGCTGGACTGGTCCACATAGACCACATCACCCTCGTTAAGACCGCTTAAGATCTGCACGTAGCTGTCGCTGGTCAGACCGGTCTCCACCTGCACCGCGTGGAAGCCTTCCGGAATATCGCCCTGCTTTCCTGCCGCCTTCTGTGACTCGCCGCCGGTCTGCGCTCCGGCACCTGATTCGCCGGCACCTGGTTCGCCAGCCACCGGCGCTCCTTCACCTGTTGCGCCGTCACCAGCAGTATCCTTCACATACACCCGGTTGCCCCGCAGCAGTGCATCGATGGGAATCATCAGCGTGTCATCCACCTGGTCCAGAATAATGGTGCCGTCCACGTTCATGCCCGGCAGCAGATCTCCAACCTGATCCAGGGTCACGGTCACGGGATAATTGGTGACACCGTTGGACTGAGTGCTCTCCAGACTCACATTGGTCACCTTGCCGGTGAAGGTCTGACCTTCCAGCGCATCCGCCGTCACCTGTACCGTCTGCCCTACCTTGACCTTTCTCACATCCAGCTCATCCACGGACATCTCAAAGGTCACCTGGGACAGATCATAGATCACCGCCATGGTGGTCGAGCCGGTGCTTAAGCTGCGGCTGATATTGTCCCCCGTTTTCATGGTCTTGGTGATCACCTGCCCGGATATCGGTGCCGTGATCGTGTAATTCTCATAGGTATCCTGTGTGGAATCCACCTTGGACTGGGCGCTCTCCACCTTCTCCTTGGCACTGTCCGCTGCATCCTTGAAGCTGCGGATGATGTCCTCCGCATCCTTCGCCCGGATTCGAAACAGCGGTGTTCCCACAGTCACGTAGTCCCCCTCGTGGACCAGCACCTCTTCCACCTCCACATTTCCGCTGCCGGAAAGGCTTGCCTTCATGGTGGTATCGGTCATGGGTTCAAAGGTTCCCTCCTCACTGCACACAAATTCACCAATCTGCACCAGGGCAGAGTGGCTGGTGGTCAGACCGCCAGGGTTTGCCACCTCCAGCGCCACATAGCGCACCAGCCTGCCGCCGGAAAGCACCTCGTCCATGTTGCTGACGGAGGTCACCACGCCGGTCAGCTGCTCCTGGGTATCGGTCAGAGTCACCACCGCCTGAGCACCTGCCCCGATGGCAGCCGCCTCCCCGGACAAAAAGGGCACCCGGAGCTTCATGGTCTGGTCATTGTAGATGGTTGCCAGCTCCGTGTTGGACCCCACCTTGTCCCCGGTCTGAATCTTCAGTTCCCTGATAAATCCCGTCCGGGTGGACTTGTAGGTATTGCCGCTGTAATCGGCTAATGCCTCCTGGTAGTCCTCCTGCGCCTCCTGATAGCTGCTGTTGGCACGCTCTAAGGAATTGTTGGCGGAGGTCACCTCCGATTCCATGGAGGACACATCGATCTGATAGAGAATCTGTCCCTCCGTCACCTGATCTCCCTCCTCAAAATCCGCGGAAACGATCTCTCCCTCCACCAGGGAAGTGATCTCATAGGTGTCCTTGGGGGAAATCGTTCCCGACGAGGTAAGCTCCGAGACCAGGGTCCCCCGCGTCACCTGACCGGTCCGCACCGTATCCGCACCGGCTGCTGTCTTCGCCTTTCTCCCCTGATTCTGCCACAGCAGTGCACCTCCGATCACTGCCACAAGCCCGATGCCTGCCAGCAGAATCCATTTACCGCCTCTGGCATTTCTCCTGCGCTTTGTCCTCCACTGCTTCCAGGTCTCTGCAAGGCTTCTCTTCTGTCCGGACTCCTTATCTGCCTGATGCTCCTCGTTCTTCTTCCACATACAATTCAATCTCCTGTTATCCTTTTATGCTTTTCTTACTCTTCCACGTAATCAACCACCGTGTAGGTCTCATCCTCATTGGCATTTACCGTCTTCTCGCAGATCAGAGTCACTGTATCCCCCACCCGCAGAGAACCATAGACAGAAAATGCGAACTGCATCTGGGAGCTTTTCAGGGTGTACTCCTTCCCGTCCTCCTCAAGCGTGATGGAAGTCGGCGTCATCACATCGGTGGAGCTGTAGTAGATGTTCTCCACAGTCCCCCGCACGGCGCACCGCCCCGTCTGCACGTCCTCATCGGCAATGTAGGCCCAGATGGTCTTTGCCGTCTGATTGTAGTACACTACCACATAGTTGCTGGAAAGCTCACTTTTCAGGGATTCATAGCTGGACGCTTCCCCGTTGATGAAAATGCTTGCCTGCTGCACGTTAAAGGGCACATAGTCTCCCAGCT
Source organism: Eubacteriales bacterium (assembly GCA_030536555.1). Taxonomy (GTDB): domain Bacteria; phylum Bacillota; class Clostridia; order Lachnospirales; family Lachnospiraceae; genus Brotaphodocola. Next base: position 84,095 of record JAUNPU010000008.1, read on the forward strand.
GCCGCCCCTTGGGAATCAGCTTCGGTCCCTTCAGGCTGCTGTCCGCCAGACCCATGGGATTGACCTCCCCGTCCTCATTCAGCTCCAGCCCCAGCTCTGTGCCGTATGCCTTTCCGCTGCCCTTGGACTCTGTCTTCAGCAGGTTGTAGAACAGGTTCACGCAGTCATTGCGGTTTAATATCTCCGACGGCTGCCGATCCAGCTCCTCATTTAATTCCAGAGAATAGAACTTCGCCATCCGCGCCTGGGCCGTATTGCCGCCGTAGTCCTCGCTGGTGTAGCCCAGAAGCGCCATCACCGCCCGCGCCGCCTCCTGCATGGTCACCGGCTGATCCGGCTTAAACAGCCCGCCCAGATACCCGGTCATCCAGTCCTGCTCCGCCGCGATCCGGATGCTCGCCGCGCAGGCATGGCTCTGAGGCACATCTCCGTAGACCGACACGCTCCCTGCAGATGCCAGATAATCCCGGTAGGAGGATGCCTGGACCAGCATCTGGGCAAATTCCGCCCGGCTCACGTACTCATCCATATTGGTGCTGACATTGCTCATGATCCCGGCAACGCCGACCACCTTTCTCCGATAGTCCTGATTGTTGTCGGCAGCAAATGCCGTCTGGGTGCAGACCGCCGCCACAGTCAGAGCACTCAGGGCGGTAAATCCTGTGATATGTATTCGATTTTTCATAGTTTGCAGAAAGCTCCTCTCTTGCTCATGTTGAATTGAATTTGATTTTAACAGCTTTCTGTGTTCATTTTGTGTTTATTTGGTGTTTATTTTTTTATAGATTTTTTAGATTTGCAGAAGAAAGACGCTGCATCTCTACAGCGTCTTTGCCCGTTCTCTGATATTTTTGCGGAAGTTGATTACCTCATGCTGGTAATCCGTATTCATGAATTCCGAGCGGATCATGAAGTCAGCCGTGGCCCGGTTGACTGCCATGGGAATATCGTAGACCTGTGCAATGCGCATCAGTGCCTTGACATCCGGATCATGGGGCTGGGCTGTCAGCGGATCGGAAAAGAATACCACAAAGTCGATCACGCCTTCCACGATCTTGGCACCGATCTGCTGGTCCCCGCCCAGAGGACCGCTGTTGTAGCCCTTGACGGTCAGACCGGTCTGGTCGGTGATCATGCGGGCCGTGGTGCCGGTGCCGTAAAGCTTGTGGTTCTTCAGTTCCTCTGCATGCTCGCGGCACCAGTCGATCAGCTTGGGCTTCTCATTGTCATGGGCGATCAACGCGATATGCTTCTGTGGTCCGATTGTAAATGTGATGTAATCACTTGCCATAGGAATGCTCCTCTCTACTGCTCTGCTCCCTCGCAGAGCTCTGCAGCCTGTACCGCTGCCGACTCATCCACGGCTTCTCCGCTTCCCATCATGCTCTCGATCAGCGCCCAGATCTCCTCTCTCCCCTGCTTGGTCTCCGCAGAGAAGGGAATGATGGTGCCGCCCTTCTCCAGCCCCAGACCTTCGCGGACTATCTTTACCTGCTTCTGGATCTGGCTGCGCTTTAGCTTGTCCATCTTGGTGGCAATGATGACCGGGTGATACCCGTTGGATATGATCCAGTCATACATCAGCTTATCGTTGGCGGATGGCTCGTGACGGATGTCAATCAGCAGAAATACACACTTTAACATGGGTGATTTCTGGAGATAACGCTCAATCATCTTCCCCCACTTTGCCTTGACCTCCACAGACACCTTTGCATAGCCGTATCCGGGAAGATCTACATAGTAAAGTTCATCGTTGATGTTGTAAAAATTGATGGTCTGGGTCTTGCCCGGCTGGGAGGAAGTCCTGGCAAACGACTTCCGGTTCATCAACGCATTGATCAGGGATGACTTTCCCACGTTTGATTTGCCTGCGAAGGCAAACTCCGGATGCTCATTGTCCGGCAGCCTGCTGGTGATACCGCAGACCGTCTCCAGTTCTACTTTTTTGATAATCATATGATTTTCCCTCTCATTTTACTATGAAACCAGTGCCTCCTGCAATACATCTTTCATACATTTAACATAAACAATCCGCAGACCTTTGGTAATCTCCTTGGACAGTTCTGCAATATCTGCCCGGTTCTGATCCGGCACCAGGACCGTCTCCATGTGCGCCATCTTGGCTGCCAGAATCTTCTCCTTCAGACCGCCGATGGGCAGTACGCGGCCGCGCAGGGTGATCTCGCCGGTCATGGCAACTTTGGCGGATACCTTTCTTCCGATTACCGCAGACAGCATGGCAGTTGCCATGGTGATACCGGCGGACGGGCCGTCCTTGGGCACTGCGCCTTCCGGAATGTGGATGTGGATATCATGCTTCTCAAAGTAATCATCCGCTACCTGATACTCCGGTCCCACGGAACGGACATAGGTCATGGCAATCTGAGCAGACTCCTTCATCACGTCGCCCATCTGACCGGTCAGCTTCAGCTCGCCCTTGCCGGGCATTACATTGACCTCGATCTGCAGGGTGTCGCCGCCCACGCTGGTCCATGCCAGACCGCGGACAATTCCCACCTCGTCCTCCTCGTTGGCATCCTCGAAGGTGATCTTCTCCTTGCCCAGATACTTGTCCAGATTGGACTCGGTGACACGGATCATCTGCTTCTTGTTCTCCAGGAACTCTCTGGCGCTCTTGCGGCAGATATCGCCGATCCGGCGCTCCAAATTCCGGACGCCGGCTTCCCGGGTGTAGTTGTGAATGATTTTCTTCAGGGCGCCGTCGCTGATGGTCACATGCTTGTCAGAGAGACCGTTGCGCTCTAACTGCTTGCCCGTGAGATAGTTTCTGGCAATGTGGAACTTTTCATTCTCCGTGTAGCTGTTGACCTCAATGACCTCCATACGGTCAAGAAGCGGTCCCGGAATGGTCTGGGTGGTATTGGCGGTGGCGATGAACAGCACGTTGGACAGGTTGATCGGCACCTCCACATAGTGGTCGCGGAACTTCACATTCTGCTCCCCGTCCAGCACCTCCAGCAGTGCGGAGGAGGTATCTCCCTTGTAGTCGCTGCTGACCTTGTCGATCTCATCCAGAAGCATCAGCGGATTGGCAACGCCTGCCTGACGGAGTCCGTCCACCAGACGTCCCGGCATGGCTCCCACATAGGTCTTTCTGTGACCGCGGATCTCTGCCTCATCCCGGACACCGCCCAGACTGATGCGCACGTACTTCTTGTTCAGGGCGCGGGCAACGGAGCGGGCGATGGAGGTCTTACCGGTTCCTGGCGGCCCCACCAGACAGATGATCGGCCCGGAGCTCTTCTTCGTCAGGGTGCGCACTGCCAGATACTCCAGCACGCGTTCCTTTACCTTCTCAAGCCCATAGTGATCCTTCTCCAGAATCGCCTCCGCATGCTTTAAGTCATTATTGTCCCGGGACACCTTATTCCAGGGCAGCTCCAGAAGGGTCTCTATGTAGGTGCGCAGCACATTGGCCTCCTGGCTTCCGCCTGGCATGCCCTTGAAGCGCTCGATCTCCTTCAGAAGCTTCTCCTTCACTTCCTTGTCAGCCTTCAGGCTGTTTACCTGCTTCTCGTACTCATCGGCGTCGGATACCGGATCGTCTCCCAGCTCCTCGCGGATGATCTTCATCTGCTCCCGCAGAATGTATTCCTTCTGGTTCTTGTCAATGCTCTCCTTGACCCGCTCCTGGAACTCCCGGCGGATTCTGGATATCTCCACCTCGTTGACCAGGCTTGCCACCAGAGCCTCATAGCGGCAGGTGGTGTCCTCCGCTTCCAGATACTTCTGACGGATCGTGTAATCCCAGGGGAATTCGCTGGCAATCTGACGCATCAGATCTTCTAAGTCCGTCAGCACCATCAGATTGGGCAGCACCTCCTTGGCAAACTTCGGGTGCTGGCGTCCGTACTCCTCCGCCTGATCCCGAAGCACCCGGATCATGGCCTCGGTGGTAATGTAGTCCAGATCAGACTCGCCTCTGGGTGTCTCCAGAATCTCACCGATCAGCGCCGGTTCCTCGGAGTCAAATGCCAGAAGCTCAGCCCGCTCCAGTCCCTCCACCATCACGCGGATAATGCCGCCCGGCATCTTCACCAGCTGCTTCACATGGACAATGGTGCCCACATGGTACATCTGCTCCAGCCCCGGATTCTTCTCGTCCGGGTCCTTCTGCGCCACCAGACACACCTTCTGGTCGCTGACCATGGCTTTCTCCACCGCGGCGATGGATTTGGGACGGCTGATATCGAAACTTACCGTCATTCCCGGCAGGACCGTCAGTCCTCTCAGGGCAATGACCGGCATTGTGAAAATCGTACCTTCCATAACGTTCTTCGTTCCTCCTATGATATAAAGAGTTCGCAATGTTCTGTGACAAAAGAAATGGGAGCAAAGCTGCCCCCACTTCTGAATGGCGAAATTATGCAATCTCGTCCGGTTTCTCTTTTTTCAGTCTCTGGGAGAGTGTTCTGCGCGGCACAGCCGTATCCCGGTATACCAGCTCCGGCTCTCCTGTCTTGTCAACCACGTCTTTGGTGATCGTACAGATCCCTACATTGCTGTCGGACGGAATCTCGTACATCAGATCCATCATCACAGACTCCAGAATCGACCGAAGTCCGCGGGCACCTGTCTTTCTTGCCACTGCAAGCTTTGCGATCTCAAGCAGGGCTTCATCGGTGAACTCCAGCTTCACATCGTCTAACTCAAACAGCTTCTGATACTGCTTGGTCAGCGCATTCTTCGGCTGGGACAGGATCTGCACCAGCGCCTGCTCGTCTAACAAATCCAGAGATACGGTCACCGGCACACGTCCGATGAACTCCGGAATCAGACCGAACTTGATCAGATCCTGCGTCTCCGCCTGGCGAAGCAGCTCGTCGATATCGGTCTTGTTCTTATCCACCACCTCGGCATTGAAGCCGATGGAGCCTGCGCTTAAGCGGCTCTCAACGATCCGCTCCAGACCGTCGAAGGCGCCTCCGCAGATAAACAGAATGTTGGTGGTATCGATCTGCAAAAGCTCCTGATGGGGATGCTTTCTGCCTCCCTGAGGCGGAACACTCGCCACCGTGCCCTCCAGAATCTTTAAAAGTGCCTGCTGTACGCCCTCACCGGACACGTCACGGGTAATGGACACGTTCTCAGACTTCTTCGTGATCTTGTCGATCTCATCAATGTAAATGATGCCGTATTCCGCTCTACTGATATCGTAATCAGCCGCCTGAATCAGCTTTAACAGGATGTTCTCCACATCCTCACCGACATAGCCTGCCTCCGTCAGCGCAGTAGCATCTGCAATGGCAAAGGGCACGTTCAGCACCTTCGCCAGGGTCTGCGCCAGGTAGGTCTTGCCGGAACCGGTAGGTCCTAACAGCAGGATGTTGCTCTTTTGGATATCCACATCGGAGGACCGATCGGATGTAATTCGCTTGTAGTGGTTGTATACAGACACAGCCAGAACCTTCTTGGCTGCCTCCTGTCCAATCACGTATTCGTCCAGAAATGCCTTGATTTCCTTCGGCTTCAGCAGATTGATACTGCCAAGATCCAGGCTGTCATCCTCCTGTCCGTCTAATTCCTCTTCCAGAATCTCCGCACAAAGGTCAATACACTCGTCGCAGATAAACACGTTGTTGGAACCGGCGATCAGCTTCTTCACCTGGTCCTGTGTCTTTCCGCAGAAGGAGCATCTGACTCTGTCATCTGTTCTGCTCGGCATATGGGTACACCTCTATCCTTTCTACTTTTCACACTGCCATGCCCCCCGGCGTCTGCCGGAAGCACAGCTTAATGCTTCTCGATCACCTGGTCGATCAGGCCGTAAGCCTTCGCTTCCTCAGCCGTCATATAGTTGTCGCGCTCGGTGTCACGGCAGACGGTCTCGTAAGGCTGACCGGTGTTGGCTGCCAGGATCTCATTCAGCTTTTTCCTGGTCTGCAGAATCTTCTCGGCAACGATCTGAATCTCCGTCGCCTGTCCCTGTGCGCCGCCGGAAGGCTGATGAATCATCACCTCCGCGTTGGGCAGTGCAAAACGCTTGCCCTTTGCGCCGCCTGCAAGCAGGAACGCACCCATGCTGGCTGCCATACCGATACATACGGTGGAAACGTCACACTTGATGTAGTTCATGGTATCGTAGATTGCCATGCCTGCGGTCACGGAACCGCCCGGGCTGTTAATATATAAGTTAATATCCTTGCCCGGGTCCTCAGACTCCAGGAACAGAAGCTGTGCCACTACCACGCTGGCAGATGCATCGGTCACTTCTTCTCCAAGGAAAATAATTCTCTCTTTTAATAAACGGGAATAAATATCGTAGGAACGCTCTCCTCTGCTGGTTGATTCAATTACATAAGGTACTAACGGCATTTAAACTCCTCCTGTACTGCTTCCTTCAAGAAAAGTGTAGATTCCCGGTAAGCCCGGGAACCTACACTTAAATCATACTGATCGATTAAACCAGTTTTGCCTCAGCTACCAGGAAATCTACTGCTTCCTGAACAGCCATATCTTCCTTCATCTGAGCCAGACCGGTCTCACCCATGATGCTCTTGATCTGCTCAACTTCCATCTTGTAGTTCTCAGCCATCTTAGCAAACTCAGCCTCAACAGCCTCTTCAGCAACCTCGATCTTCTCTGCTGCCACAACTGCCTCCAGTACCAGACGGGTACGGATTCTTCTCTCAGCCTGCGGACGCATCTGCTCCTGCAGCTTCTCAGCGGTCATGCCGGTGAACTGCATGTACTGCTCCAGAGAGATACCCTGGCTCTGCATTCTGCGAGCGTAGTCCTCGATCATGTTGTTGACCTGCTGATCGATCATCGGCTCCGGGATCTCCATAGCAGCGTTAGCCACAACCTTCTCTACCACGTTGTTCTCGTTCTCGGTGGTAGCCTGCTGCTGCTTGGTCTCTGCAAGTTTTGCCTTAATGTCTGCTTTGTATTCATCCAGAGTCTCAAATTCGGAAACCTCGCCTGCGAACTCATCGTTCAGCTCCGGAAGCTCCTTCACTTTGATCTCTTTTACTTTTACCTTAAATACTGCCGGCTTGCCTGCCAGCTCGGTTGCGTGGTAATCCTCCGGGAAGGTTACGTTCACGTCGAACTCCTCACCGATGTTCTTGCCTACAATCTGATCCTCGAAGGTATCGATGAAGGAATGGGAACCGATGGTCAGCGGATAATCCTCTGCCTTGCCGCCCTCGAACGGTACGCCGTCTACGGAACCGTCAAAGTCGATCACGGTCTGGTCGCCATTCTCCACTGCTCTGTCCTCTACGGTGATCATTCTGGAGTTCTGCTCCTGAACCTTCTTAAGCTCTGCCTCGATGTCAGCGTCGGTTACTTCCGGTTTCGCCTTCTCTACCTCGATGCCCTTGTACTCGCCTAAGGTAACCTCCGGCTTAACAGCAACGGTAGCGGTGTAGATGAATGCCTTGCCCTTCTCGATCTGCTCTACGCCGATCTCCGGTCTGGATACGATGTCCAGTCCGCTCTCCTTCGCTGCATCCGGATAGGTCTCTTCCAGAATCACATCGATGGCATCCTCGTACAGAACGCCTTCGCCATACATCTTCTCAACCATAGCCTGCGGAGCTTTGCCCTTACGGAAGCCCGGGATGTTGAACTTGCTTTTATTCTTGTTGAAAGAAGTTTTAAGAGCTGCCTCAAACTGCTCTGCCGGTACTTCGACGGTCAATTTTGCCATGTTCTTTTCTAATTTCTCTACCTGTAAACTCATGATATGGGTTCCTCCTAACATTTCTGTATGGTCGTCACGGCAGGGCGCCACACTTCAATTTAGCATTATAGCATAGTCTTCTTTTAATTACCAGCCCTATTTTTGCGATAATTACTGGTTTTTACGCATTCTTCCCCCGTCGGAAGGGTGTACCGAATGGATGCTTTTCTTCCATGCCTCCGGGCTGAACTCCTCCACGCTTCCCTTCCGGCTGTGCTTTGCCACATACATGGCAAAATCCGCATACTCCGCCAGAGTCTCAAAGTCCACCGCATGCCTGGGGTACCATGCCACTCCCGCAGAGGCGCTGAGCTGCAGCTGCTCTCCGTCCGGCAGCTCCAGCCGCACCTCCTGCAGCTGGTCCATATAGTTCAGAATGCGCTTCCACAGCACATGCTCATTGCCGCCGTAGACAAAGGCCGCAAATTCATCTCCCGAGCGCCGCTCCACCACAGCACCCTCGATCTGAAGGCGGCGCAGGCAGTCGGCAAACAGACAGATGTACCGGTCTCCGGTCTCGTGCCCGTAGGCGTCATTGACATACTTTAAGTTGTCCAGATCCCATACCACAAAGGCTGCGGTGCCGGTTCCCCTGTTCTTAAGCAGCGGCTGCACCGCCTCCCGGAATGCCCGGCGGTTGTAAAGGTCTGTCAGGAAGTCATAGTTGCGCTCCCGCTCCATCTGCTTCTTCTCCCTGACCTCCATGGTCACATCCGCCAGAGCGCCGGTCATGCCGCCCTCGTCATTTTCCAGATACCGTACCCGGATATAGCGGAGCGCTCCACCCCGGTTGTACTCGTAGATTTTCCCCTTCTCATCGGTCACCGGATTCTGAAGCACCGACATACCCTCCACAAATACCGTCTTGTCTATCAGCTCATACAGGGCGTCCCCGTAAGGCATGTTCAGAAGCTTCAACATGGAACGGCTGCAGAACACCACCTCCGAATTGGCCTTGTACTCAAATACGCCGATATCCAGGTTGGACATCTCCAGAATCTGGGTGATCTTGGCGGCATAGGCCGCCACATTGGCGCTTAAGCGGTTGATGGCTTCCACCAGCTCGTCCACCTCGGTGATTCCCACCGGGTCCAGCCTGCCGCCCTCGTTCATCCGGGTCCGGCGCAGCTCTCCCATCAGCTTTCGCATGGGACTGGTCACCATGTTGCCCACCAGAATCAGGGCAAACAGCCCGATGATCAGACTCAGGCCAATGGACAGCAGCAGCATTCTGCGGATGCCGGTCACCTGGGCGAACAGGCTGTCCTCCTTCTGAAGCCGCGCATACAGCCAGTGTTCATCAGAAAATACCGTATCCTTTCCGTAGACATTCAGGGGCGCGGCTGACAGATACCAGTGCTGTCCCTCCTGGTCATGAACCTGCTGAACCTTAGCCCAGTCGCATTTTCCGCAGCTTAAAGACCCCTGCTCCCCGAAATACCGGTCAAAGACAGCTCCCTCCGTAACCACCGGGGTCAGAACCCGCCCGGTCTCATCTGCCTTCACCAGAAGGCTCAGGATCTCCGGACCGCCTCCGCCCCACTCCGCGCTCAGAAAGTCCCGGACGCGGCGCTCTGTGATCTCGCCGCCGATCACGCCCACCACGGTTCCGTCTGCCAGCGTAAGCGGCATGGAGTAGGACAGCATCCTGCTGCCGTCCCCGTCCAGACAGGTGGTGCCGAACCAGGCATACTGCTCTTCCCCGTGCTTCTCAATCTTCTGTCCGGCAGACGCCACCATGGGCTTCGCGTAGAAGGATGCGTCCTCCATTTCGGCAAGGGCAAAGCCAGGCTCCCAGCTGTTGTCCAGGGCAATATCAAATTCCCGCGCCAGTGCCGGCAGTCCCCGCTCCAGAAGCAGATCCGAGTGGTCCGGCGCATAGCTGCTGGCATCCATATCCCGGATTGCCACCCCTGCCAGCTCCGCCATCTTCATATTGTCAGAAGAAGGGCCGTTCAGCACCAGATAGATGCCATTGCCGTAGCTGTAATGAAGATGATCGATCAGCTGACGTATCACATTCTGGATGATGATGCGGTTCAGCTTCGGATCCTTCCCGATGTCCTCCGCCTTACAGCCTCTGCGGTTCAGCGTCCACTCCACAGTCCGGGATATCTCCTCCGTATTCTGGATTTCATTCATCCAGCGCTGCAGCATCTCCCGCTCCATATTCAGTTTATCCCGCTCGGTATTCTCTGCAAAAGCCCTGACCGCATTTTGATTCAGGGTCTCCACCACGCCTCCGTACTGATAGAACAGTCCCAGCAGCGAAGTCTGGATCAGCAGAATGGCTGCCAGAGGAACCAGCAGTCTGGTTTTCATCGATTTCATCCGTTTTCCCATATACCCGCCTATTTAACCAGTGTATTCAGTCTCTCTTTCGTCTCCTCATACCATGTCTCAAACTGAGCATCCGGGTCCAGCCGCTCCACAGCCTCCTCCAGAGTCATCCCTCCGGCAAGCATCCGCTCCACCTTCTCCCGGTCCTCCTCTGCCCTGACAGTCATCCCCGCGTCAAGCTCTCCCCGCGCCTCCGACCCCTTCTCAAAGGGGATCATCGTGCACAGCTCATAGGTCTTCGTCATCTCCATCCCTGTCAGAAGATTGTCCCGCAGTGCAGAAGAGAACTCTGGCTCCCACTTCAGCTCCTGATTCAGATATTCCTCAATATCCGCCTCCTGAGTCACCGGCAGATATCCGGACTTCAGGCAGAACTCCAGATTCACATCCGTTCCCGTAAACCAGGTCAAAAACTCCATGGCAGCCTGCTCTGTCCGGTCGTCCCCCTCAAGCAGCACCATGCCTGCTCCCTGCTGAACCGCCATGGGCTTTGTCCCGGCAAAGTTCGGCAGCGGCAGAATCATACAGGTGATTGCTTCCCGGCTTCCGTCCTCATGGACCACCATATCCGGCGTGTAGGGCGCTCCGCTGGTAGAACACACGCAGGCAATCAGCCGCCCGGTCTTTAGGTCCTCACTGCGAAATCTGCCGTCGCAGACATAATATCCACGTACAAACGGTACATAATAATAGTCCCACAGCTTCTTCATGGTATCCCTGTCAAAGTCCAGCACCACACTGCCGTCCTTCATGGTAAACAGCTCGTGTCCCAGCTGGCGGCTTCCCACCAGCAGATAGTTGGCAAAGGCATCTCTTCCAAAAAATGCCTCCCCGTCCCCGGCAAGCCCCGGTGTCTTCTCATCCGTCCACTGAAAATACCGCTCTGCCACCGCAGCCACCCCTTCCCAGGTGGACAGCTCCGAAAGGTCTGTTCCCGTCTCCGCCGCAAACGGCTCCCATGCGGTCTGGTTGAGGGTCATCACCTCGGTGGACTTTGCCATGGGAAAAATCTTGATGGTACCGTCTCCGGCAAACCGCCCCTCATCCAGATAGGCGTCCACATAAGCCCCCAGCTCCTCCTCCGTCAGATAGGGCGACATATCAGCCAGCAGTCCCTTCTGATTCAGCTTAAATGCCATATCTGTATAGGCAGCACAGAGGGACGGCAGGCTTTCCGCCCCCGCCTTCTTCTTCACGCTGTCCGACACCGTCTGCATCAGTTCCTGAATGGCTCCCATGCTGACCGACTCCACAATGATGTTCTGTTCCCTTCCTATGGTATCATTGAACTGCTGCACCTGATGCTCAAATTCCTCATTCTGCGGCCCGTTGTAATAGTTCCAGACCGTGACCACCACCGGCTCCTCCTGCTTTTCTGTCATGGTGCTGCTCATCCCGCTCCCCTGACTGCCGCAGCCTGTCAGAAGCCCCGCTGCCAGCAGCCCCAGCAACATTTTCTGTTTCAAACACATCCGCCCATACCTCATAATCCTGTTATCTGTTACCGATACTTTGCTTTATCATAACACAAAACCGGAAAAATTGCTTTATCTTTTCTGATTTTTCCTGTATATTTTGAGTAAAGGGGAACGAAATGCTCCCGGAAAGAAGGAGATCTTATGGAAATTGAACGAAAATATCTGGTTCCGGCACTGCCGGAGGGCTATGAGAAGTATCCCTTTCACCAAATCGAGCAGGCTTACCTCTGCACGGAGCCGGTGGTCCGCATCCGCCGCCAGGATGAGGAATATTATCTGACCTACAAGGGGAAAGGACTGCTTGCCAGAGAGGAGTACAACCTGCCACTGACCCGGGACGCCTACCACCACCTGCTGCCCAAGGCAGACGGCATTGTGCTGACTAAGCGGAGGTATTTGATTCCGTTGGAGGAAGCGTTATCTGCCGCGGAAACCGGCTGTTTGACCGCAGAGACTTCCGGGCTAACCATCGAGTTAGACGTATTTTCCGGAAAATATGAAGGTCTGGTGCTGGCGGAGGTGGAATTTGATTCCCTTAAGGAAGCCGAACACTTTACTCCCCCAGCCTGGTTCGGCCGGGACGTGACCATGAGCGGAGAATATCAGAACAGTAAGCTTAGTTTGGACAATAAATGACAAAATCAGAGAAAATTATCCAAAGTCATGAAGAACAGCCTGATTTCAGGCTGAAAAAGCCGGGAAAGTGGGGGTGTTTGGACAATAAAAGCCGATTTCCGATAAAATTATCCAAAAAACCGGGAATTTTGGATAATTAAGGGCTGATTTGAAGAAAATTGCCCAAAATTCACATTATGTCAACCAATTGAGGCCCGAAATCTATGCCAGCAGGGGAAGTTTGGACAATTTTTTGATATTTCCTTGATTATTGTCCAAACCAGGATTCCGCCAGAATTAAAACGTACAGAACAAATTCCACAATTGTAGATGTCCCTGATACAAAGAATACTTTATCAAAGTTTAGGATAGTTGTGCAATGGACTGCCCCATATCCTGACACGAGAGAAGCTGCAGCTTCACGATTATGCAATCATGAAAGCGGCAGCTTCTCTCGTTTTCTGTCACAACTTCCAGTTTCTTAGTTTTCTTTCTTCTCGCCGGTCCATTTTCCTTCTGAGTCTACATAATATCCATCGGGTGTCCATTCATTTCTGAACATTCGTCCTCTGGTTCCATCAGACTGTTCATTGAAGTAATACCATGCGCCGTCAATGAAATACCATCCGGTTATCATAGCACCCTTCCGGTTGTCAGAAACCGGATTCAGATAATAGATGTGTCCGTCTCTGCCGGTATACCATCCTGTCATCATTCTTCCATTTCCGTCAAAGTAGAACCAGTCATATGGCATCTGGCCTCTGGAAACATCGGCGTAATTATTATAAATCGGCTGCCAGGTATCTGCCGCCAACACACCTTCTGCATTCCGGAAGCTCCAGAAGCCTGCTTCATCCTTACTCCAGGTGCCTTCTACCACATACGCCGGCATCGTGATATGATTGATAACCCTTGTCTCTCCTGTAAATCCCGGAGGAAGCATGGTCTGACTTCCCGCTGCTCCAGAACCTGCCACAACAGATCCACCGGAAACCACAGAACTGCCGGTCCCGCCAGAGCCACCGGTACTGTCGGATTCATCAGAACTGCCGGAACCACCGGATTCACTGGAAGGATTCCTCTTCACAGTTACTGCAACATCCAGAGCTGCTACTTCGTAATCGTGATCACCGTGATAAAGGATGGTAATTACAGCCTCTCCGACATTCAGCAGTGTCACCTTACCTGTTGCATCCACCGTTGCGAGCAGTTCATTGGAGGATTTATAGGTGAGCATTCCGTCACAATTGATTGATGCGTTCAGCGCAAAGGAACCATCTCTCAGATATTTCACTACCTCAGTTCCGGAACCTGCTGTAATCACCGGCGCTGCCTTCTGAATCACAAATGTTTTCTCAACCTCACCTGTGTAATTTCTCCTGCCGCTGATTTTCACCTCAGCCAGACCTGCATGAACATTATTGCTGTAAACCGCCTGATAATCCAGTGCAGACAGTGCCAATCCATTATCTGTCACCTCGACAACCGGCATTTTTTCCGTGCCATCATAAATGACGCCGCTATCCTTTACCGTCACCATGGACTCTTCCAGCAGCTTCGCCGTAACCGTTACCGGCAGCTCGGCTGTCTTCTCCAGATAATCCTCAGACTCTGCAAGGAAAATCTCATGCTCATTTGTTCCGACATTGCCAACGGGATTTTCCGGAGTTCTCCATGCCCATCCGTCAGACAAGGCAATACTTCCAAGCAGTGTTCCATATTCAGCCTCAACCGGTTCCGGAGCTGCTGTCATATTTTCGGCTTTCAGAATCTCAAAGTGTTTTTCAACCTCTCCTCTGTAATTGCCGATACCGGTTACAAATACACTTCCTGCTTCTGTACCTGCATGAATATTGGTTCCATAGGAAACTGTGTAATCCACATCTCTGACCAGTTCCGATCCATCCACTGCGACAGTAATATCGGGCTGTTTCTGTGTGCCATCATAAACACAGGTTCCGTTTACCGTAATATTTTCATTCTGGATTTCACCCTGCTCAATCTCAAAATGCTTTACAACAACGCCATCATAATTGCCTTTGGCCGTTACAGTCACCGTTGCCGTGCCACGTTCCAGATTATCCGCATATACAGCCTCATAATCATCCGTGGTTATCAGCTCACCATCTGTCACTGTGACTGCTGGCTCTTTCGCTTTACCGTTGTATCCGGTCCTCTCGTATTCCAGCGCAACCATCTCTTCGGTCAGAGCCTTCTTTGCCACCTGTACTGTGACCTGACCGGTCTTTTCCAGATAGTTATCGGTTTCCGGAAGCACAACCTCATGCTGCTGTGATCCGGCTGCTCCCACATAATTCTCCGGATTTTTCCACTGCCAGCCACCATTTACGGCAATCTCGCTGAGTTTCTGACCATATACCGCAGATACAGCTGTCGGCACCTCTGCCGGATTCTCCACCTTGTTAATATCAAATGTAAGTACAGCTTCACCGGTATAATCATTGATTCCCTGAATGGTCACAGTACCTGCGTCTGATCCTGCATTGATATTCGCACCATACTCTACGGTATAATCCGTTCCCGGATTCAGAACTTCACTGTTGTAAGATACAGACAGCTGCGGCCTGATCTGCTCACCGGTATAGTCATATGCCGTTTTCTCCAGCTCTGCATTCTCTTCGCTGATTGCAGCCGGTTCTACATATACCCGATATGTGAGAGTTGCCGCCTCATATCCGGCAGTTTCCGGCAATGAGACAGTCAGAAGTGCGTTACCAATACCTGTGACAGTTAATTCTCCGTCCTGACCCTGAGTTGCCCCGTTCAGCTTTTTCTCTACTTTAAAGACATTTTCATCGCCGGATGCAACAGTCAGTTCACCGTCGCCGGCATAAGTGATATACAGGAAGAACGGCTCGTCCTTGATGGTCAGGTGCATCTCATCTTCCTTAAGCTTGTCGCTGCCCACTTCCGGATTCGGTTTTGCATGCTGAATCACAAAGGAATTGTCAACCATGCCTGTATAGTTGTTGATTCCCGTGACCTCAACGGTTGCTTCTCCTGCCACTGCATTGTTCCTGTAGGTAACCTCATAATCGGTATCCTTCACCAGGGTTGTATTCAGATCGGGATCTGTGACCGCTACTTCCGGTTCTGCCGGTGTATTCGGATGATACACAATATTCTGTCCGTCCACGGTTACCGTTGTCCGATTGATATGTTTCGGCTCTACCTTCACCTGGAATTCAGCTTCTGCAGTCAGACCATTCAGAGCATAGGCCGCCTCAAATGTTCTCGTCTCATTTCCCGGTGTCACATCGCCCACATACTGATCCGGTATCTTCCAGGTCCAGCCTTCCGGCAATCCGGTCACATTCTCCAGCTTATCCCCGTAGGTAGCCTGCAGTACAAAGGTCTCACCGGGAATAATTCTGAATGATACGGTTTTCGTTCCATGATACGGATCAATACCCGTAATTTCCACAATACCACATCCGATGTTGATGTTGTTGCTGTAGGACACCTCGTAATGAGTCCCTCGTTCCAGCGTCTCATTCATCAGAGTAACCGTTGTATCCGGTTCGATGGCTTTTCCCGTATGGACAGCGGGATTCGGTGAAAGAACCACATTGGCTTCTTCAATGGCATAAGGATCTTTGATGATTCTGAAGGTCTTTATAATCTCTCCGGTATAATTGCCTTTACCGGTGACGATCACATCAGCATCTCCAATTTCAATATTATTCCGATAGGTCACCGTATAATCCGTGTTCTCCACCAGCGTTCTGCCGTTACAGGTAACCGTGATGGTAACCTCTTTCTCCTTGCCGTCATAAATCATGAATTCTTCTTTGACAGATACATCGCCTTCAAGAAGCGTGCGCGGAGCTACTACCACCTTCAGCTCAACATTTTCCGCACTGTCGTAGTTGCAGCCCTCATAGGTGGTGAAGTTTGCCGGGAATCTTCTTCCCGCTGTTCCGGTAACATCTCCTGTTTCCTGACTTTCATCAGCCCATGCCCAGCCTCTGTCAAGCTTGATATCGCCAAGGGTATCCCCGTAAACGGCATGATATTCTCTGTTTCCCACACTCAGATTCGGATGTGCCTTCCTGATGATAAACGTCTTCTCTGCGGTTCCCGTGTAGTTGCCGCATCCGGTCACAATCACCTTGCCGGTTCCGGCATTCACATTATTTTCATAGGTTACCGTATAGTTACTAATGGACACATTATACTGACTCACGGTCACACAACGAATAGCCGGTTGAATCGCTTCTCCCGTGTAGGTAAATTCATCTTCTATAAGGGTAATCACTGCGCCTTCCAGAGAGCGCGGTGTCACGGTTACTTCTATGGATGCTTTCTTGTCCTTGTAGTTCGGATTCGTTGAAACCAGAGTAATCCCATAGCTGTGTGTTCCCACAGCACCAACGGTTGATGTGACAGAATCCCAGGTCCAGCCATCCGGAAGTACAATCTCTGACAGACGCGTTCCGAATGCCACACTTGGCGCCTTATCCGGAACTGCAGCACTCTGCTCTGCCTTCTCAATTGTAAAGGTCACCGTCTGAGAACCTGTATAGCCGCTCTCAGCAACGGCAGAAACCGTCACAGTGCCCTCACCGGCATTGATATTTTCACCGGCAGTTACCACGTAGTGAATGTCTCTGGTCAGCTCCAGTGTTCCCATCCTGACCGCAAGCTGCGGAATGATCTGACTGCCGTCATAGGTGTATGTACCCGTTATCTCAACCACTGCATCCTTCAGATCTGTGGTTTCCATCCAACCTGCATACAAGGTCATATCCCGGATAACCATGGAAGAAAAATCATATGGATATCTGCAGTCTGGATCCTTGTACCAGCCTTTAAAAATACATCCGCTCTTCATCGGCGCTTCCGGTGCTTCTGCAGTCTGGCCTTTTCTCACAGTCTGGTTATCTACAACACTGCCGCCCTGGGTATCGAACATAACGGTACAATTCTCAACATCGCCTGCAATCCATTTTGCATAGAGGAACATATTTTGTTCCGGCTTAAATCCACTGTCCGGAATATGGATCGGTTCTCCGGTTAAGTCTGCATTCTGATACCAGCCGGCAAAGGTGTGGTTATCATAAATCATCATGCTGTCCTGGGGATAATCCAGCCCCGTCCCCTTGCCGATTGTCACAGAATAAGTTCCATTAACGGCATTCGTATTGTAGGTACCGCCGTTCAACACAAAGATAATGGTACAGGCTGTTCCGTATACTGCATAAAGGTCCTGATTCGAATGAAAAACATACTCATTCAAATCAACAATACTTCCGCCCTCTGTCAGGGACCAGCCAAGAAATGTCTCTCCATCCTGGCGCTGCGGAATATTCGTTGTTGCGCTGTCATACAGTTTTCCCGGAGCGATCCATACAACCGATTCAGCCTCATACTGATCTGTAAATCCGTTATAAATAGCGCCCTCTCCTGCATGGAACGTGATCTTATATGCAGTTTCCGTCCACTGAGCGGTAAAGGTGGTATCCCGATCAATGGTTACATGGTACAGATTGCTCTCAATCGCTCCTGTATTCTCATTTTTCCATCCGGCAAATCCATAGCCTGCCTTCTGCGGTTCATAACTCATGCCACATTCCTGACCTGTTTTTACAAAGAAGGATGGGAAATAGCGTTCTTCTGCATAGACTGGCATCTCTCCTCCGTTCGGATCAAGAACGATCTTGTGGCCTTCTACCCACTGAGCCTTAATCGAGGTGCTCTCATAAAACTGAGTCGTACAGCTGACCTGCTTTCCATCGGCAGTCAGCCAACCGGCAAAGGAATATCCCTCTCTCCGCATAAAAGCGTCCTGGGGCAGCTGTGCCCGTTCTCCCTGACCACATCGCACGATTCCTGTCCGGTTTCCACTTCTATCCCGGCCACCATTTCCATCCCAGCTTATGGTGATCTCTTTCACATATTTTACATAGAGATCCATATCACTTTCCGGAACATAATCGGAATCAAACGGAAGGGTATATGCCGCATCCATATACCAGACATCCTGATACCCTCCTTTATTTGCATAGAGATAACCTACGCTTGCCCCTCTGGGCACGATAATCTGTGCTTCGGATACATATTCCTGTCTCTCCGAATCATAGTAATATGGTCCGCCAGCGTGAATGCGCACCACATAGCCATCCACCGCCCACTTTGCATACAGAGTAACATCCGCTGTGGGTCGGTATGCCTTATTTACCAACTGTGTGTATTCCTGATCCAGATACCAGCCGGCGAATCCGCCGCCGCTCCAGTACGGTTCATCCAGACTGTCAACCGTGCTTCCCGGTTCAATATTGATAACCCGCACATGCTCATCACGGGAGAACCAGCCTTCTCCCGCATCCAGAGTTACCTGATAACCGTTAGACCATTTGGCATACAGAGTAATATCCTTCGTCGGAAAATATCGGCCGGTATAAACCTTTCCTGTTCCCTCCGGATTGTCACACCATCCCATAAATCCATAGCCATCTTTCGAGTAGCCATTGGAATTCAAAAATACGGAACTGCCTTTTTCTACTTTTTTGAATTTGTAATAGTCACTGTTATGATCTAATGTTCCGCCATTAACATCATAAGTAATCGTCCAGTATTCAGACCATTCCGCAACCAATGTTACATCTCCGGTCGGAACAAATGCATTATTTACCGCACGCTCCTGGGTGTCCTTGACCAGCCATCCGGTAAACAGATAGCCATCCTTCAGCATACGGCTTTCTCCCGGCAGATCTGTGACAACAGCCCCTGCCACGACCTTCTTCGTGGTTTTATCTCCTGTACTCTTAAAGGAACCACCATTTAAATCAAATGTAATGGTATAATACTTTTCCCAGACAGCAGTCAGCGTTTCATTTCCTTCCGGGACATAATTGTATATATTTGAGTTACTCAGTATACTGCCGCTTTCCGTCATCCAGCCACCAAAAATAAGCGATTCACCTGACCTGAGATCCTCGGGCAAATCTGGATCATTCAACCCCTTTTCCCCCTGAATCACGTAAGCTTTTGACTGTGTCCTTCCATTGTAAGTCGCTCCACCATAATCAAACAGAATCGTATAATAATCTGACCATACCGCCGTCAGAGTCTCATCTCCCTGCGGCACATACGAACTCAGATTATTTCTGCTGATCAGGGTTCCCGCTTCATTGGTCCAGCCTTTCAGAAGCTTATCGCCTGTCTTTGACGGATCATCATTTGCGATGTAAGGATACTTGGAATCAATCTGTTTTCCCTGGGGAACTTTATATTCTTCCCGAAGCGCTCCGTTCACCGCAATCCCATCGTAATCATAGGTAATCGTATAGCTGTCACTCCAGCCGGCAAAAAGCTCCATGTCCGTCTCCGGATGGAAATAAGTCTTATCGGTAACCAGATTGATGCATTCTGCCTCCTGATACCAGCCGTTAAATACCCAATTTTCTTGTTCCGGCTCCTGATCGTATAAGCCCATATAATTTCCAGCTTCACCATAGAGCTGATGCATGGTCTCACCATCAGAAAATGTACCGCCATTCGCATTCAATGTTACCTGAACTGCATGTTCTTTTACATAAAACCAAATGCTGTCACTAGTTGCTTCACTTCTCACTCTGACTGTACAAGATCCATCAGCAATCGCAGTAATGACACCATCACTGGAAACTGTCGCCACTGTTTCATCATTTGATACAAACTGCGGTACTTCTGTAGCATCTTCCGGTGTCACTTCCACCTCCAGAGGATAGGTATCCCCTGCAGACAGATAGAGGGTTCTAATCGGCTTATTGGTAATCACAATATTTTGAATCGCTGTATCTTCCAGTAAGTCAACATCAAGCAAAGCTTCCTGATCCAAATCGGAATCTGTTGCGACATCTAAATCAAACAGAAGTTCTTCCTCATCCCAAAGCTCATCATCATCCTCAAGCTCCTCTGCATCAGAGTCTGTCGCCACTTCCTCGATTGATTCATAATCGGAATCGGTTGCTACCCCCCCCCCGATTTTTTTGCACGGCTATGCTGTCCTGCAGCACCATGCCTGCCGCCGGTTCAATCTGCCCTAATACCATACAGCAGCACAAGAACGCAGCGAGCCTTTGTTTCACACGCTTCATAACATGTCCCTCCTGATTTCACACATATTGGTGAATTTTTTCGTTTTAATTATACAATTGTGTTTTCAAATTTGCAATACTATTTCGATATTTTTTCTAGTTTGTAACATTGGTAGAGTCAGGGCCATACCATACAAGCCAGGGGGGCACGCTTTGGACAATAAATGAGTGTCATCGGTTAAAATTGTCCAATTTTATCCTGGACGCAACAAATACTGGTTTACATAAAATCATTTTTGGACAATTATGTTTGAAATCGGGCCATAATTATCCAAAATCTCGAGATTTTTGGATAATTTTCAGGGTTTTCAGGCTAAAATTGTCCAAAACACTTGTTTTTGCAGTTTAAAATGTCCCTTTCAAAGTGTGGATTGGACAATTTTTTGATATTTCCCTGATTATTGTCCAAACCAGGATTCCGCAATCAGGAAGCACGTCACCGTCGCATTTACTGGTTTTCTGGTTTCCTGATATGGCATGTACATGGCAACAAAAATCCGCATCCCGAAGGAGCTTCCTCGCTCCATCAGTCTGCGGATTTTCTATATCTTATTTGATTTGATATCAGTCTGTCAGTTCAGCAGGTTTTATCGGTCCAGCAGTCCCATGACGACTACTACAGCCAGAACCGTAAGCAGGATTCCGATGATGATGTCCATCTGCTTTACCGTCAGGTTCACATGGTCATACATGCGCTCCTTGGGCGGCAGACTGGCGCGGTATGCTTTCAAACGCTCGTTCTCCTCGCGGAGTCTCCGGTTCTCCAGTTCCAGCTCCGACAGCGTCTCCTCCGAGTCCACGCTGACCGGTGCATCTGTCCCAGACATCGCTGCCATGGCATCCTCTGTCGCAACATCCTCTGCTACAACATCTCCCGCCGTAACTCGCTCTGTCGCAGCACTCTCTGCCCCATCACCTTCTGCTCTTCTCCTGTCTGCCATAGCCCCTCCGATCATTCCTGCTTTTCGTCCATTACACATCGACAGCATCCAACTCATCTGTTACTTCTTCGCAATATACTTTCTGATATCCAGTGCGATTGCCACGATGATAACGATACCCTGTACAATGTACTGGTAGTTGGTCTGGATACCCAGAAACTGCATGGAAGATTTCAGCAGCTCGAATACCAGAACACCGATGACTACGCCGGAGATACGTCCGATACCACCGTTTACGGATACGCCGCCGATGGTACATGCTGCGATTGCCTCCAGCTCGTAGCCCTGACCCATGTTAACGCTTGCGCCGCCGGCCTTTGCGCCTAACAGGAAGCCTGCGATTGCGTACAGAGCTGCTGCGGTCACGTAGATGATGATTTTGGTCTTCTTAACATTTACGCCGGAAACCTCAGCTGCCGCCTCGTTGCCGCCGATTGCGTACATGTATTTGCCGTGACGGGTGTAGTTGTATACGAACCACATAACGAGACCGATTACAAATGCAATCAGAAACATATACGGAAGCTGTCCGAACAGCTTGCCGGTTGCGATCACGGTGTATGCCTTGCGGTAGCCGCCTAACGGGGTTGCATTGGTGTATACCAGACAGATGCCGTATACCATCAGCTGCATGCCCAGGGTGCCGATGAATGCCGGTACATTCAGGTATGCAATAACAATACCGTTGATGAGACCGAACAGACAGCATACCAGGATACAGATCAGCAGTACGCCGAATACCGGCAGATCGCCCAGATTCGGGAAGAACTTGCCGCTGTAGTCCGCAGTCTGTAACAGGGTACCTGCGATACAGGAAGCAAGACCTACCATACGACCTGCTGACAGGTCCGTACCTTTGGTAATCAGACATCCGCTGACACCGAACGCGATGATAACGCGGGCTGCGGTGTTAACGGAGATGTTGGACAGGTTGTTGAAGGAGAAGAAATTATCCTTCGTAAAGCCGGTTATCAGGACCAGCAGAAGCAGTACAATGATGATACCATTGTCCAGCAGAATTTTCTTAATATCTACATTTTTATTCATTCTCGTATCCTCCTTATTCGAACTGGGTAGCCAGGCTCATGATATTCTCCTGGGTAGCCTCTTCTCCTGAAACCTCACCGGTCAGCCTGCCGGCACACATAACCAGAATCCGGTGTGACATGCCGATCAGCTCAGGCATCTCAGACGAAATCATGATAATGGACTTGCCCTGCTTTGCCAGCGCGATCATGATCTGGTAGATCTCGTACTTGGCGCCTACGTCGATACCACGGGTCGGCTCGTCCATGATCAGCACATCCGGGTTGTTGGCAAGCCATCTTGCAATGATAACCTTCTGCTGGTTACCACCGGACAGAGACTGGATGTGGGTTCTGCTGCTGGGCGTCTTGATGCTGAGCTTTGCCACATTTTCCTTCACCAGCTCCTCGATCTTGCCGGTATCCAGTGCCGGACCAAACTTCAGATAATTGTTCAGAGAAGAAATGGATACGTTGTCTGCGATGGACAGGCATCCCAGTATACCGGTGCCGCGGCGGTCCTCGGTGATCATACCGATACCCTCTTTGATGGCATCACGGGGTCTTGCCGCGTGAACCGGAGTTCCGTTCATCAGCACCTCGCCGCTCTTGATGTGGCGCATGCCGAAGATTGCCTCCATCAGCTCGGTTCTCTGTGCTCCTACCAGACCGCCGAAGCCGATGATCTCGCCTTTGCGAAGCTTGAAGCTGACATTCTGGAAGGAACGGTCGTGAATGCTGCACAGATTTTTGACCTCCAGCACCACGTCGTCGGTGTAGGTCTTCTCCTTGGGAGGATATACGTTGGTCAGCTCACGGCCAACCATCTGGCGGACAATCTCATCGTCGCTGATGTTCTTGACCTCCCAGGTTCCCACATAGGTACCATCACGCATGATGGTAATATCATCGGCGATCTCACGGATCTCTGCCATCTTGTGAGAGATGTAGATCATGGATACGCCTCTGGATCTAAGATCCCGGATGATGCGGAACAGGGCCTCTACCTCATTGTCCGTAAGGGAGGAGGTCGGCTCATCCAGAATCACTACTTTCGCACTCATGGATACTGCTTTTGCAATCTCAACAGACTGCATCTGGGCGATAGAAAGGGTGCCCAGCTTTGCCTTCGGATCGTAAGGCATCTTTACGTTGTCCAGCCATCTGGCTGCTTCCTCGTTCATGGTCTTGTGATCAATGACCTTGAGCGGTCCGATATTGATCGTCGGATAACGACCCAGGTACATATTCTCTGCAATGGTTCTCGCCGGAATCGGCTGCAGCTCCTGGTGTACCATCGCCAGTCCTTTATGTAATGCATCATCCGGATTGAGGATGTTCATCTTCTCTCCGTCCAGATAGATTTCGCCCTCGTCCATCTTGTAAATACCAAACAGGCATTTCATCAGTGTGGACTTGCCGGCACCATTTTCCCCCATCAGTGCATGCACGGTACCGGGGCGGACGTTTAAGTTGATTCCGTCCAACGCCTTAACACCGGGGAAGCTTTTGGAAACTCCCCTCATTTCCAGCCTGTACTCTGCCATCCCATTCTCTCCTTTCTCGAAAATCGGGTGTGTCAGACGACACACCCGAAATCATTAACAACGGGAAATTCTTCAATTAGCGTTGCTCTTATTTAACTTTCTCAAGAATCTCTGCTGCGTTCTCGCTGGTAACCTTCACATAGTCAACCATGTTAACCGGATCAACAGCTTCGCCGTTTAAGTACTTCACTGCCATATCAGCTGCGGTCTGAGCCTGTCCGAAGTGATCGTTAAATACGGTACCGGTCATCTTGCCGTCTACTACGTTCTGAACAGCCTCGGTCAGAGCGTCAACGCCTACTAAGTAGATGTCTTCGTTTACTTTTCTGCCTGCTGCATCGATTGCCTGCAGTGCGCCAAGTGCCATAGCATCATTGTTACAGAATACAACCTCTACCTTGTCTGCGAACTGAGTTAAAGCGTCCTGTACGATCTGCTGTCCCTTAGCCTGATCCCAGTCACCTCTCTGCAGCATCAGCTCTTCTACTTCGATACCTGCATCGGTCAGAGCCTTGATGGAGAACTCGGTTCTGTACTGAGCGTCTACGTTCTCCGGATCGCCCTGTACCATGATGTAGCTTACTTTGCCGTCGCCGTTGATGTCGCCCTTGTTGGCGGTCTCAACGATCTCTTCGCCCTGGAAGGTACCGGACTGTCTTGCGTCTGCACCAACGTAGGTTGCCTGCAGTCCCTCAGAAGCCCATCTCTCTTCCTCTGCTACATCCGGCTCACGGTTGATGTAAACAACCGGGATACCAGCGTCCTTACACATATCGGTAACCTGCGGAGCGGAAGAAGACTGTACCAGGTTCAGGATCATAACGTCAACGCCGGAAGCGATGAAGTTCTGAATCTGGTTGGTCTGCTCAGCCTGATCGCCCTTACCATCCTGGATGGTGATGTTCTCTTTCTTGAAGCCAAGCTCTTCTACCATGTATCTCTCTAACTCGGTACGATACAGGGTCATGAAGTTATCATCGAATTTATAAATACTGATGCCGACCTTCTTGTCAGCCATATCGCCGCCTGCTGCCTCTGCAGCAGCTGCTGCGGTGGTCTCTGCTTCTTTTGCTGCCTCGGTAGCTGCCTCAGTCTCTTTCGCTGCCTCGGTAGCTGCTGCGGTGGTCGGAGCTGCGGTCTCTGCCGGTTTGCTGCCGCCGCAAGCGGTCATGGATAATGCCATGCAGGATACCAGTGCCATAGCGGTTGCTTTTCTTGTTAATCTCATGTTGTAAATCCTCCCTCAAGATTATTATAGTTTGTCGGATTTTGGTGCTTTTGCCCTTCCGATGAACTGATTGTATCTCGAATTTATGCATTTTTCCATAAGATTTTCTTTGCTGTTTTATGAAATTTCTTCGATATGTATCTATTTTACTGTTTTTTTTGGATAATCTGCTGTCCGCACCAGTAATATTTTCCAGATTCCAGAGGGATTTCCTCCGGGATTTCCCTGCCCAGGGCCTTGGCTGCAGCAATCTGCATAATCGCCCAGGCATATTTTTCCTTGTCAGAGGAAACTGTGCCCAGCATCTTGCCGGACTGCACCGCATCCAGCCCCGGCGTGGTGGCGTCGATGCCCACCAGATTGATCTTCTGCACCACTCCTGCCCGCTCGATGGCGTCAATGGCTCCCAGCGCCATGTCGTCGTTGTTGCTGATGATCAGCTCGATGGTATCCTGGTAGTCCTTCAGCCACTGCTCCACAATGGCAGAGGCCTGGCTGCGCTCCCAGTTGGCTATGCCGCCGGTGATCTTCTCGATGGGGACACCGCCGTCCTTTAGGGTCTGGATGGACCACTCGGTGCGGATCAGGGAATCCTGATGGCTGCTCTCTCCCTCCAGCATCACGTAGCTGACCACGCCGTCTCCGTTGACATCCAGCGCCCCCGGATTCTCCCGGTAAAGGTCCACCAGAATCTGTCCCTCCAGCACCGCCGACTCCTTGGCGTCCGCCCCCACATAGTAGAGCTGATCCCAGCGGTTCATGTCCTCCTCCACCGGCTGGCGGTTGAAAAATACCACCGGAATCCCCGCTGCCATGGCCTTGTCAATCATGCCGGAAGCCACCATCCGGTCCACCGGGTTGATGCAGACCACATCGCAGCCCAGGGAGAGGAACCGCTCCACCTGATTGTTCTGGGTGTTCTGATTGCCCTTGGCATCCAGAATGTCAAGCTTCACCTTGATGCCCGTCTCCTTCTCGTACTCCTTGGCCTGATTCTCCAGCTCGCTTCGGATGTTGTTGATAAAGGTATCGTCCCCCCGGTAGAGGCTGACCCCCACACGGATGGAATTCTTCTCCTTCGTCTCCTGACTCCTGCAGCCGCCGCTTGCCATGGACGCGCACACGCTCAGCACCACCAGCACGGCAACCAGCTTCCCCCACACTGTTCTTCTCCGTTCCATAACCGCTTCCCCCTCCTCTACTCGATCGGATAGAGCATCCGCTCAAATTCCTGCTTCCGCAGGTCCTGCTTCTGAATGCAGAAGCTTTCCTGAACCACCGGCTCCTGCTGATAGCTGCCCGCCGTGATGATCTCCACCGCCTTCTTCACGCTCTGGTAGCCTGCGCTGAAGTCATCGGTCACGCAGAGACTGCTGATCACGCCGCTGTCCAGCTCATTCAGCAGTGACAGGTTCGTGCCTCTGCCGTACAGCCCCTCCACGCAGGAGGCGTACACGGTGCTGTCCGCCAGAATCCGCGCCGTCTCCCGCAGACTTTCCGGCTCCAGCGCCACGATGATCACATTCTGACCGCCCGGGTAGACCAGACCCTCGATGGTCTTTCTGTAGTCGCTCTCTCCCTGCTTCTCGCAGAGGATTACCTTGAATCCGCTTTCCTCCAGTCCGGCACGCACGCCGCTCTCGAACCGCCCCGCCATATCATTCCGGTCCCGGCTGCCGAACAGATAGACCGGAATGCTCCGGTCATGGTCCGCCGCGATCTGAGCCGCCAGCTGCCGCCCCATCCGGTCATAATCCGGTGTGATCACGGCTGAGATCTGATCCGCCGCCAGCTCCGAGTTCAGCAGCACCAGCGGAACCGTCACCCGCTTCTCTGCCAGAGCGAGGGTCATGGTCTTCTCATTGACCGGCGAGACGATCAGCGCCCGGGCGCCGTCCTGCTGCTCTCTGGAAATCAGCTCCAGCTGCTGGTCGGCGTCATTTTTATCGTACAGGGTAATGAAGCTGACGTCTGCATTCAGCTCCGCCGCCGCCTGATCCATGCCTTTTCTGAAGTTCACATAGTTGTCATCCACCGAGTCCTCAATAATCACGGAAATGGGATAGACCTCACTTTTGCGCTCCTTGATGATCAGGTCTGTGGAGGACGCCAAAAACAGCAGCACCAGCACGCCTGCATACAGCATCCACAATAAATTTTCCTTTTTTCTGTTCCTAGTCATGCTTTCTCCCGCTCCATAAGCTCCTTATATGAGACTGCCGGCAGGTGAATCCGGATTGTCGTTCCCTCATCCGGCTCCGACTCGATGGCAAGTCCGTACTCCTCTCCAAAGTAGAGATGAATCCGCTCGTTGACATTCTTCACTCCGATTCCGGAGCCGCGCCCGGACGCCACATGAGCCTTCTCCGTCAGCAGGCTGCTCACCTGCTCCTCCGTCATGCCCAGCCCGTTGTCCTCAATGGTGAACCACAGGTCTCCATTTTCCAGATAGGCGGTCACCAGAATCTCACCATCCCCGTCCATGAACTCCATGCCGTGATAGATGGCATTTTCCACCAGAGGCTGCAGCATCAGCTTCAGACTTGCCAGATTCAGCGTATCCGGCTCCGACTCGATCCGGTAGGTGAACTTGTTCTTGAACCGCTTCTGCTGAATCATCAGGTAGTTGCGCACATGCTCCAGCTCATCCCGCACGGTGATAATGCTCTTGCCCTTGCTGAGACTGATGCGGAAGAACCGCGCCAGCGCCGTCACCACCTTCACCGCCTCCGTCTTCTGCTCATTTTCAATCATCCACACAATGATGTCCAGGGTATTGTAGAGGAAATGAGGGTTGATCTGGGACTGCAGCGTGTCGAACTCGCTCTTTCGCTTGGACTCGTGCTCCGCCACAATGTCATCCATCAGCATCTGGATGCGCTGCGCCATGTCCCCGATAGACCGTCCTAAATGGCGGATTTCATAGGAGCCGCCCTGGTAGACCACCGTATCCAGCCTGCCCGCCTCCAGCTCTCCCACGGACTTTTCCAGCTCGTGGATGGGGGTGGTAATTCGGTTGGAAATGTAGGCATTGATGATCACAAGGATAAATAAAAAGAATGCGGAAACAAACACCACAAACAGCTTCGTCTTCAAGTTGTTCAGGGAAAATCCCTTCTCCGGCGTCACGCCGATGATCTTCCAGCCGGTGTAACCCACAGACTTTACGGAAATATCCCGCCTGCTGCCGTTATAATCCTCCTGATAGCTGCCGTCCCGGTAGCCGGAGGCGGCTTCCAGATTCTCCTGCACCAGCCCTGTGCCGATCAGCTGCATCTGGGGATGGTAGATCAGTTCCCCGCCGCTGCTGAGCATGTAGAGGTAGCCGTGGTTGCCCAGAGTCACGTTGTCTAACAGCTGCTGCAGACTTCCGTAGCTGATGTCCAGAAGCAGTACGCCCTGGTCTGTGGAGGTGCCGTTGGTGATCTCCACCGCCCGGGTCAGGGTGATGACCCACCGGTACTGATTCTCATTGCTGTCGAAAATATACTGGACATGGGGCATGGAAAAGTGCAGATTGTCCGTCCGATTCAGAGTCTCCTGAAACCACGTCTCCCCGGTCACATCAAGACCGGTCTTCAGCCTGGCTGCCGGGACTGCCTCGATCAGCTCCCCCTCCTTGGACAGAAGGGCAATATTGGAAATGCAGTCCTTGTTGTTGTCATAGAGCAGGGTGAACTCATTGTTCACCGACTCGTCGGACAGGTCTGCATTCTTGATG
Source organism: Eubacteriales bacterium (assembly GCA_030536555.1). GTDB lineage: Bacteria > Bacillota > Clostridia > Lachnospirales > Lachnospiraceae > Brotaphodocola. The sequence continues at coordinate 112,800 of JAUNPU010000008.1, forward strand.
ACCCCGTAGTACAAAGAATCTGACAGCTTCATGATCGTCCGCAGATAGGCGTCCACCGACCGGTTGACCTGACTGATCATGGTCTGGTTCTCCTCCCGGATAGTCGCCGTCAGCTGACCGGACAGCCGCCAGTACAGCGACGCGCCAATCAGCAGGATCGCCACCAGTGCGCTGACTGTGAAATAGATAAAGATTGTATATCGAATGCTGACTTTTGAAAAAAAGCCATGCTTGCGTGACTGTTCCATACCTTCCCCCTGATGTATGTATCCGTTTGCCTGCTTACGTTGCTCTGCCTTTCTCCGGCATGCGGTCCGGTTTTCTCCGCGATGCAGTCCGGTTATCCTCTTGATGCGCTCCGGTACTTCGTAGGAGACACACCGAACTGCTTCTTAAATACATAGCTGAAGTAGTTCTGCTCCTGATAGCCCACCTTCTGCGCGATCACGTAGGTCTTGTCCTCCGTGGTATTGAGAAGCTCCACCGCGTGATCCAGCCGCACCTCCGTCAGATAGGCAATGTAGGTCTGCCCGGTCTCCTTCTTGAACAATGTGGAAAAATACGCCGGACTCATGTGTATCTGGCGGCACATCATTTCCACCGACAGATCCGGATCCTGATAATGATCCTGAATATACTGCTTCGCATCCAGAATCACTTTCTTGGTGGTATTATCCCGCTCCTGGTTCATGGCCTCGTGCATCCGGCACGCCACCTGCACCAGCCAGGCAGCAAAGTCATCCCGCCGCTGGACACTGGTGATCAGTTCCATGTAGTTGTCCTCCGAGCCGAACATCTCCCCCAGATTCAGATCGTACTGCTGCATCAGCCTGGTCATGCAGTTGATCATCCCCATCATGTACACCTGCTGCTGACGCACATGCACCTTCGCATCGCCCATTCGCCCGGTCAGTGTCTGCACCACCGTCTCAATATTCTCACGGGGACCGAACTTGATGGCGGCAACCAGCTCCGACTCATCCTTGCTCTCCAGCTGCAGCTTGCCGCGGCTGACCGGCTCCACGTCATTGATGTAAATAGGTTTTCCGGTGCCGACGATCGCCTTGTAGCCCAACGCGTCCACGGCACTCTGATAGGATCTGCCGATCTGCTCCAGCACCGTGCAGTTGTGTCCGATTCCGATGGTCACGGACACCTCCAGAATTCGCTTTGTCTCCTTGCAGATATCTCCCAGCAGATCAATGAGTCCGGTCTGGCTGTTGCTGTCATCCACCGCCAGAATCATGGTAATGCCCGCTGTGGAGTTGAATATGGTGAACCGGCAGTAATCCTTCAGATTGTCCTCAAACAGCTTCCGCACGGAAATCGGAATCAGCTCCTTCTCCTGACGCAGCGGGGTCTGGCTGTCCGGACCGTCAACCGCCGGTCCGGCTCCCCACCCATGCTCCGCCTCCTCCAGCTCCACATCGATGACAACCGCCAGCCACTTTCTGGCGCCCAGAATGTCCACCTCATATTCCTGAAGCTTCTGTTCCAGCATCGAGGTGTCTGCGCCGCCCCGCACCAGATCATTTAAGTAAAGCTCTCTGAGAATCGGCAGACTGCTGCGGTAGCTCTCCCGAAGAAGGCTGACGTTGCGGCGCTGCTCGATCTCCTCGTCCAGATTGTCCCGCACCCGGTTCAGAATCTCCGTCAGCTCCTCCACGTTGACCGGCTTTAATATGTACTCCGTCACATTCAGCTTGATTGCCGTCTGCGCATACTCAAAATCGTCAAATCCGGAGAAAATCAGGATCTTGATGGATGGGTACTTCTGACGGATCCGGGAACAGAGGGTCAGCCCGTCCATATAAGGCATCCGAATGTCCGTCATCACCACATCCGGCTCCAGCTGCTCGATCTTCTCCAGCGCATCCTCGCCGTTCTCCGCATCTCCCACCACCTGAAAGCCAAGATTCTCCCAGTCGATCTTTCTTATAATACCCTTGCGTACCTCTTCCTCGTCATCTACCAGAATGATTCGATATAAGCTCATGACCTTCTCCTTTTGTTTTTCTGTCAGTGCCCAATCACACAGATCAGCAGGCTTCCCGCTGCCAGCGCCATCACCGATGCCAGATACATCAGCCGGTTCGCCCGCACAATGTCCTCCGGCTCGACCGGACGGATATCGTCTCCGATGGTCGGCTTCCTGTGAAGCACACCAAAGTAATAAGCATCTCCCGCAAGCTGAACCTTCAGCGCTCCGGCGCAGGCGGCCTCTCCGTGGGCGGAATTGGGACTTTTGTGGCATCGATGGTCCCTTCTCCAGATCCGCCAGGCACCCTGCCCGTCAAACCCCGGCAGCAACCACGCCGCCGCCACAAACAGCAATCCGGTTATCCTTGCAGGCAGCCAGTTGACCAGATCATCCAGTCTGGCTGCCGCCCTTCCAAAATACAAATACTGCTCATTCCTATATCCTACCATAGAATCCATGGTATTAACAGCCTTATAAAAAAATCCTCCTGCCGGACCTGCAATCAGCATCCAGACAAGAGGCGCCACCACACCGTCAGACGCATTCTCCGCCACCGTCTCCACAGCAGCCTTCGTGACACCGGCAGCCGTAAGCGCCTTCGTATCCCGGCCGACAATCATGGACACCGCCCTTCGCGCCGCCTCAAGATCCCCGGTTTTCAGCACCCGGTATACCTTCATGCTCTCGGTTTTTAGGGATCTTGCCGCCAGAATCTGCCCGCACATGACAGACATAAGACCAAAGCGCACCCAGGGATGAAGAAGCCCCGCTGCCAGAATCAGCGCCGCCGCTGCCCCTGTGGTAATGCCGGTCACCAGAAGCACCAGCACACCCCCTGCCGCCAGCTCTCCCTCTCTGGTTCCTGGAAACCATCTTCGCAGCACCGGCTCCAGACGCCCGATCAGCCAGCCGATTCCACGCACCGGATGCCACCATCCCTCCGGGTCTCCGATGATAAAGTCAAGTATAAAGCCTATACAGGCCGCTGCCGCATATTCCTTCATAGATTTCCGCACTCTCTTCCATAATATCGTGTTGTTTTACGTTGCCGGCACATGCCTTCACTTGATTTGCACCGGCACGCCGCAGATCATCCGGTATACCGTATCTGCATGGGCCGCCAGAATCTGCCCGGCACGCCCCACCGCTTCCCGGTAGTCCCGCTCCCGTTTGTCCAGCGGCACAATCCCGCAGCCAACCTCATCCATGGTCACAATCTCCGGCTGTCGGGACTTTTCTGTCTCCACCTGGCACAAAGCTTCCGTAAATCTGTCCGGATCCGCCTTCGCATCCATCACCTGCCGCACGAATCCATGAAAGTTCAGCAGACAGCCGCCCTTTCCTGCATCCTCCCAGGAGTCAGTCATCCCGTCAACTATGGGAATCTCCACGCCGCTCTCTTTATATTCCTTTGCCGCCAGTTCACGGGCATATGCCGCTTTCCCCTGACTGTTTCCGCCTACAATTAAAATCATCCGCTTTCTCCCTCCTGAAATCATGCTGTTTATGGCATAATTACGGATACCATCCGTGAATATGCAGCCTCATTACACCTGCACATTCATGCAGACCGCCAGCGCCGCTGCCATCACAAGCTCTGCGACCTGCAGAAAGTACCCCGCCAGGTCACCGGTCATGCCGCCGAACTCCTTCACAGCCATCCGGTAATACCAGCCAGCCACCGCCAGCACCGCAGCCACCATGACCGCAGCCACGACCACTCCGCCGGTCAGCCAGAAGTATACCATTGCCGCCGCGAACCAGCCCGCCATCGTCACCTGCACCGTGCGCACCTGGGCACCGGAGGAAAAGGTACTCGCCAGCCCGTCCTTCTTCGCCTTCGGAAAGGATACCACTGACCAGCCGCTCACCGCCCGGGTCATCACATAGATACCGGCAATCGCCGGAAATGCCTCAGCGCCCAACAGACTGAACACCGCCGTGTAAAGCAGCAGGTACACGCCGCAGCCGATGATTGCAAATGCCCCGGTGTGGGGATCCTTCAGGATTTCCAGCTTCCGCTCTCTGGATTGAAAAGAACTTCTTGCATCCACTGTATCCAGAAATCCATCCATGTGGATTCCTCCGGTAATCAGAATCGGAATCGCTGTTCCCAGACAGCTGTATGCAGCCGTTCCCGGTCTCAGTCCTGGCAGAATCCCGCCTGCCAGTGTCCACTGACCGGCTATCGCAGCAAGTTCCCCCTGCGCCGCCAGCCATCCAAATCCCGCCATCACCGCTCCGATCACTACTCCCACCACTGGAAAAAAGCAAAGAGCATACTTCATTCCCCGGTCCGACCATGGAATGGACGGCATGGGAATTTTGGAATACATGGAGCAGGCTATGACCAGACTTTCCAGCAGATTTGCATGTCCTGTCTCATTTTTACTGTTATTCAATGGTTACCTCTTTTCTGCAGCTTCACCTGAACCGGAATGCCATATACCACTTCCGTCACCCGGTCTGCCATCTCTGACAGCCGGACATTCATGCTGCCCAGCAGCCGTATGTAGCGCAGGGTTTCCGGTTCATAGCTGCATCCATCCGAAAATATTTCATTTGTCACAACAATCAGGTCTTCCGCCTGCGCCTGCAGATGCCGGATTCCCCGCTCCATCCGCCCAAGAATTTCCGCATCCGTTCCCCCGGCCTCAAACTGCTCATTTGCCGTAAGATTGGATATGCACTCCAGCAGAACGACGCGGTCTTTTCTCCCACAGGAAGGTCCCAGCTGCACCTGTTCTAAATCCCTGTAGCATTCCACGGTGATAAATCGCTTCTCCGCCCGCATCCTGCGGTGCTTTTCCACCCGCGCCCGGCCTTCCTCTCCCCAGGGACGCATTGTGGCGATATAATATCGCTCCGGGGCCGTTCGTTCCATGACCAGACCTTCCGCAAAAGCAGACTTCCCGCTGGCACTGCCTCCGGTAACTACATGCATCATGTCCGCTCCTTTCCGGTTCCCCTTAGAAACTCCCGGATCCATTCCGGCGCTGACAGATAATACAGATGCGGAAATCCCGCCAGCATGGTTTCTGTCCGGTGCATACAGTTCCAGCTCCGGTCAGACGCGGGCTTTTGCGCCGTCATGGCAGCTCCCGGGTCCGTGCTGTCCCAGTAATGAAATTCATGCCCGTTCACCGCTCCCAGCGAAATATAGCCGAACCGCGACAGTCGTTCTGTGCGAAATCCATCCGCCTCAATGATTCCGGCCATCTCATATATTTTTCCGTCCAGCCCTTCCAGCGTGCGGTGCAGATAGAGAAATCCTCCGCACTCCGCCAGAATCCGGACACCGGACGATGCTGCATTTCGAATATCCTCCAGCATGGTCCGGTTCTCAGAAAGCTGCCTTGCATAGACCTCCGGGTATCCGCCGCCCAGCAGCAGCCCATCCAGATGCTCCGGCAGGTGGCTGTCGTGAATCGGGCTGAACTCCACCAGCTCCCAGCCTTCCCGCTCCAGAAATTCCAGATTCTCCTGATAATAGAAGCAGAACGCCTCATCCCGCGCAAGCCCCATGCGGCGCACCGGACGAACATGAGCATCCACAGACGCCTCCTGCTTCCCTGCTTTCTCCAGATCTTCCGCCGACCGCGCCAGCGCCAGGATCCGATCCACATCCAGACTCTGCTCCAGCTGATCTGCCAGCTGCTCCAGGCGCTCCCGCAATCTGTCCTGCTCCGCAGGAATCGTCAGGCCCAGATGCCGGCTCTCCAGTCTTCCCTCCTCACAGACCGGAACCGTACCAAGACAGACTACTCCCAGTTCTTCAAACTTCGTGCGAAGACGCTGAATGCTCCCCGGAGAGGTCCGGTTCAAAATCACACCCACGATCCGACTGTCCTTCTGATAGGTCAGAAATCCCCTGACCTGGGCTGCCAGCGACAGACTGCTGGACTTCCCGTCCAGCACCAGAATGACCGGCGTCCTGGTGATTCTGGAAATATCATAGGCACTGGCCTGCAGCGTATTGCCTGCCACGCCGTCATAGTATCCCATCACTCCCTCGATCACCGCCAGCTCCGACTCCGCCACCCGGCGCTCAAACAGGCAGCGTACTTCATCCTCCGGCAGAAAAAAGCTGTCCAGATTGCAGCCGCCGATGCCCAGCACATAGCGGTGAAACATGGGATCAATATAATCCGGTCCGCATTTAAAGGAACTGCACCGCAGACCCCGCCGCTGAAAACACGTCAGCAGTCCGGCTGTAATCATCGTCTTCCCGCATCCGCTCTCCGGCGCGGCAATCATGATCCGGGGAATATGCACCCTGCACTCCGCCATCCTGCCAGACTTTCCCTCCGCCGACCTGCCAGACTTTCCTTCTGCCGTCAGGATGTAGACCGGATTCTGCCCCTGCATCAGGTGGTATCTCCCCTTCATCTCTCCGCGGGACACCTGCACACAGACCACTTCCGGCTCCATATCCCGTTCCTGAAAATACGCCATAACACGGGCAAGAGTCTCCAGCGCGATCACATTGATCACCATTCGCACGGAAGGATTTTTCCGCTGCACCAGATCCAGAATCGATTCCAGACTGCCGCCGCTTCCGCCCACAAATACAAGATCCGGCGCAGGGCAGTCCCGCATGCTGTCCGGAGCCTTCCCCGGAATCACCGTCACATTGTGCACACCAAAGGCTTTGCAGTTTGCACGAATCAGCTCGCAGCCCTCTTCTTTCTGCTCAAATGCGTAGACATGACCGCATTCTGCTGCCATCGCCGCTTCCACCGTGACGGAGCCGGTTCCGGCACCCACGTCATAAATCACGCTGTCCTTTTGAATCTCCAGCTTGGACAGTGACACCGCCCGCACTTCACTTTTTGTCATGGGGATTGCTCCCCGGATAAACTGTTCATCTCTCATATTCATGACCTCAGTCTCTGTTATCGTTGCGCTCCAGCAGCACCGCCGCCAGTTCTTCCGTCTGCCGGTCTGCCAGTTGATCCGCCGTCCCGGTCACCCAGGCTTCATCCGGATAGCCCATTCGGATACCGGCTTTCACCGCCGTACTGCCATATCCGGCATCGGTCAGCTTTCTGCATACGCTCTGCAGATTTTCTGAGCCACCCAGCAGCAGAAACACCTGCTTCTTCTCCGCAAGCAGCCGCACCACATCACAGGCTCTGCCGTGAGCACTTGCCAGATACAGATTCTCCCAGGAGGTCTGCATTCTGGCGCAGAGATTCGAGACAGACGAAATTCCCGGCAGCACCCGGATCTGCCAGTCCTGAGTCCCTGCATCTGATGATGACTGGAACCTGTCAGCTTCCTGAAGCTTCCGGATCAGGGAACCGCTTCCGCTGTAGAATCCGGTATCCCCGGAGTATACCACAGCCACCCTGTGAATCTCCGGATGACTCTCCAGCCATTCCAGAACCGGTTCCGGCAGATATCGCGGCTCCCGCAGTGCATGACCGGTCCATGGAGCCACATCCGCCAGCATTCTCGGTGCCCCGAGCACCGCCTCACACTGCTTCAACGCCTCCACTGCTTCCAGTGTAAGCTGCCGTCCGCCTCCCATTCCCATGCCGATCAGGGTCAATTGCCGTGGGGAAATTCCTCCGTCCTCCGCATACAATTCCATCTGTGCCTTCGCCTCATCCAGGGACAGTCCTAGTTCCTTTGCGGGACGTTCAATCACAATTACCGATGCGCCGCACTCCGCTGCCGCCTGCAGCTTCTCAGCAAACCCGCCCCGACTTCCCGACTCCTTGGTCACCAGCCACTTCGCGCCGGTCTGCTCCAGCAATGCCCGGTTCATGGCTGTGGAAAATGGACCCTGCATGGCAATCAGATGAGCCCCGCGTATGCCCAGCTCCTCACATCCTGCCAGCACCCGGCTGTCCGGAAGCACCCGCGCAAAAATCCGTCCGTCCAGATGACGAGCAGCGGCGAACGCTGACAGTTCCTTGCTTCCGGTCGTCAGAAGCACCGGCTCCTGATCCTGCTCCAGCACCCGGATGGCCTCATCCGGCGACTGTACCCGCCAGATGCTGCACTTCGGCTGTTCCTGCGGCTCCGATACGGATTTCTGACCGGCCCGGATACCCCCGTTCCCACAGTTTTCCGCCTGCCCGTCTGCCGGATCCCGCAGCACCCGCCGGCAGGGAATCGAAAGCAGGCTGCAAAGCTTTGTGATCTGTTCCGTGACAACTCTGGCGTAAGGGTGCGTAGCATCCAGCACAAGCTCCGGCTTTACCTGAAGCAGCAGCTGTTCCATTTCCTGTTCATTCAGCGCCCCCTGGCGGACCCGGACATAAGCATTTTCATCCAGAAGGCTCTCCCCATACTCAGACACCACGCTGACCAGCGTCCTTACCTGTCTTTGCGACGCATACTCCGCCAGTTCTCTTCCCTCCGATGTGCCGCCAAAGATCAGCACCCTGATTTTTTTCTCCGTCATTCCTGCTCTGCTCCAATCTCTGTCATTTCGTGAACAACCGCAACCGTCACCCCGTCATATCGCTCTTTCCTCACCACAAGTTCCCAGGTGGTTCCGGTCTCTTCGGCAATTCCGGCAGATTTCACAGCTTCAGACGTTTCGGCAGCACCGGCGCCGTCCACTGTTCCAGACGCTTCTGCAGCACTGGCACTGTCCACTGCTCCAGCCTCTTTGATGGCACCCGCACCAACCGCCCGCAGTGCCGCCCGCTCACACACATTGCCGGTTCCGGTCACCCTGCGGACCAGCGGCGACTCTGCCAGATTTCCCGGCACTGCCTCCAGTTCTTCTGCCGAAAATGTCAGAAACGGCACCTGAAGCCGCCTGGCAAGCCTGCAGATTCCATCCTCATCCCGCTTCAGGTCAATGCTGGCAATCTGCTTTACCGCCCGCAGATCCAGCGCATGCTTTTCAAATGCCTGTCGGACTGCGTCCTCCACCTTCTGCGCCTCCACGTTCTTCCGACTGCCGATACCAACCGTCAAAACCCTGGGAATCAGCCGCAGTGTCACGGAATCCGTCGCCGAATCCGCCGCAAAGCCCGGTGCAGAATCCGTCACAAGGCCCATCACCGTTCCCAGCACCAAATCCGGCGTCTCTGTGCGGCAGGTCACCCAGACATTCTCGCGGAACCGCTGCCCGCTTACATAGCCCTGTGGAACCGGCCCCTTCAGCCGATAATCACTGAAAAAGCCAACCGGTTCCCCGTCTAACCGGGCGGCTGCCACCTGCTTTGCCAGTTCCCGGTCCGAGATCACCAGCTTCCGCTCCTTCGCCCACACATCGATGGCTGTCAGTCCCTGCACATCAGAGGCAGTGGTAATGACCGGTACCGCCCCCAGCATGCGTGCCGTCCTGACCGCCAGCCCGTTGGCCCCTCCCACATGCCCAGAAAGCAGCGAGATTACAAAGTTCGCCTGCTCATCGCATACCAGAACAGCCGGATCTGTCAGCTTGTCCCGCAGATACGGGGCGACAGCACGCACAGCGATTCCCGCTGCCCCGACAAATATGATTCCGTCCGCCTGCCCGAACATCCGTCCGGTCCACTGGCTCACCGGCTCTTCTGACACCCGGATACCTGCCTCCTGTCGTCCGTCAAGGAACTTCGCCTGCACATATCCGTCACACTCCTGCCCCTGCTCCCGAAAGCCTCTCACAATTCGTCCGCAGAGGCGGCTGCCCTCTCTGGTAAAACTGATCACCGCAATCTTCATAAGCCTTCCTTCCACTGCTCAAACAGGGCATCTGCTCCTGCCGTTTTTCCAAGTATACCGTATGCCGATGAAAATGTCACCACCTGCACCTGTACCTTCCCGCCTGTCCAGACCTCCAGCCACCGCTTTGCCCGTTCCGCTGCCAGTGCAAGCACCTGCTCCGCCAACTTCACCTTAAGCAGAATGCCGATAGCCTCATCCGTGGTATTACAGCCACGCACCGCCTGCAAAAACTCCTGCTGTTCCACCTGCCATCCCCCCGCTGTCGCCTCGTGCGACTCTGTCCTGTCCGGCTCTGTCCCGCCCGGCTTCTTCCCGACCGGCTTCTGACAGATCTGGTACTTATCGGACAGCGCCAGCACTTCCTCTGTCAGCAGCTACATCTGATCCATACGTCCGTCTCCGTAGCGTGAGTGGGTATTTTCCATCCCCGCCGACACCTTCACCAGCTTCCCCATATGGCTGACAAATAAAAGATTCGGTATTTCTTCCTCCGCCGCCATCATCGCCGCCTCCCGGACAAAATTGCTGCAGAGTACCGCCGATCCCAGGGTGACTCCCATCTGCTCCTGCAGAAATGCTTCGCCATAATTGCCCGGTGCCATCAGAAGCGTCCTCTGCCCGCTGACCGCTTTCATATGAATATCCAGCTGGATTGTCGCCGTCAGCGCCTCCTCGCTCATGGGCTTTACCATACCGGTGGTTCCCAGAACAGAGATTCCGCCCTCTATGCCGAGCCGCGGATTGAAGGTCTTCGCCGCCAGCCTCTCTCCTTCCGGAATGGAGATCCGCACACACAGACAGCCCTCATATGCCGCCTTCCTGCATGCCTCCTCCACCGCTGAAAGAATCATCTTCCGCGGCACCGGATTGATGGCATAGTGACCCACCGGACAGGAAAGTCCCGGCTTTGTGACCATCCCGATGCCGGCTCCGCCGGTCAGATAGAGTCCGGGATATTCCTCCAGCCAGTAGCCTGCACCGGACTTCTTCCATTCCTCCAGGCAGTCCTGACTGATTTTGGACACCGAGCCACAGATCCAGGTTCCATGAGTCACATCCGGATCATCGCCCGCATCCTTCTGTACCCGGGCCGTTCTTCCTGCATCCGGCACCTTTCCCCGTTCCGCAGACTTCTCCGGCTGCCCTGCCGACCCTCCTGCCTGATTCGCAGACCTTTCCGGCTGCCCTGCCGACCCTCCCGCAGACACCCTCATCTCCACGGTCTTCCCGCAGGGCAGCGCCACGTCCACCGACTCCGGGCAGCGGCCCGTCAGCAAAAAAGCAGCTGCAGCCTTTGCCGCAGCCGCCGCGCAGGTCCCGGTCGTATATCCGCTTCTCAGCTCTCTTCGTTCCATACTTCTCCCAACCTTCCCACACTTCTCTGCCGGATTCCTGCTCCCAGTCCGGAATCCGTCCATCCCGCGAAGACAATCACCGTTCCGCCTTGGCTCTCAGCGTCCTCACTGCCCCTCACCGCCCGCACTGATACAGAATCCCATTGCAGATTGCCGCCGCAATGTTGCTTCCGCCCTTTCGTCCCCGGGCTACAATATAGGGAACCGGCGCAGTCAGGATCAGCTCCTTGGACTCCACCACATTTACAAATCCCACGGGAACCCCGATGATCAGTGCCGGGTGAACCGTTCCCTCCCGGATCATCTCATACAGCCGGATCAGCGCCGTCGGCGCATTGCCCACCGCAAAGATCACAGGTCCCGGTATCCCGGCTCCCCGCTCCATGCAGATGGAAGCTCTGGTCACGCCCTTTTCCTTCGCCTCGGCAGCCACAGACTCATCCGCCATAAAGCAGTGAACGCGTCCGCCCCACCGCGCCAGCGCCTTCTTATTGATTCCGGCAGCCGCCATGCTGGTATCGGTCACAATGGACGCTCCCGCCATCACCGCCTCCTTTGCCAGCTTCACAGCCCCCTCCGAGAACACCAGATTATCCGCGTAGTCAAAGTCAGCCGCCGTGTGAATGCAGCGCTTCACCACCAGCGCTTCCTCCTCCGGCCAGGTTCGTCCCCCCAGCTCTGCGGTGATGATTTCCATACTCCGCTTCTCGATCTCCTCCGGTTTTACAATGGTAATTCCATTCAGCATGTCATTCTCCTTCTTCCAGAATCCTGTATATCGCTTCCATGTCAAGGGACGACCGGATCAGGTCCGCCAGCTTGTCATACTCCTGCTCCTTGTACGCCGACAGATCCAGCTGATACTTGCCAAGGGTTACCCCTTTCTTTGCAGCAATCCGCTCTGCCAGCCCATAAGCCAGTCCATCCGTATCAAACAGCCCGTGCAGATAAGAGCCAAATACCAGCCCGTCCGGACTGCACAGACCATCGATGCGCCCGTCCTCCAGCTGCACTGCCGGAATGCAGCCGCCTCCATTGGTCGTCTGCCCCATGTGAATCTCGTATCCGGTCACCGCATCGCCCTCATATCCGGCAAACAGCTCCGGCTTTTTGATCCAGCTTCCCCGCACCTGCGTCCGGGTCTTCTCCCTTGCAAATACCGTATCCGCATCCAGCAGCCCAAGTCCTCTCATTTCCCCGCCGTGCTCTGCTCCATAAGGGTCCTTCAACGACTTTCCAAGAAGCTGGAACCCGCCGCAGATACCGATTACCGGTGTCTTCTGCGCGGCAGCCTTCAGAATCATGGTCTCCATGCCCGACTCCATCAGCCACCTCATATCGTCCATGGTATTCTTGGTTCCCGGCAGGATCACAAGATCCGGCATGCCCAGCTGGCCGGCGCGGGACACATAGCGAAGGGACACCCCGTCCATCCGCTCAAATGCGGAAAAATCCGTAAAGTTGGATATGTGAGGCAGGCGGATCACAGCAATATCCACGCCCGCTCCCGCCGCGGTCTGCTCCAGACGCTCCGACAGGCTGTCCTCATCATCGATGTCGATAGATTTCATGGGAATCACACCCACAACAGGAATCCCCGTCTTCTCCTCAATCATGGCAAGGCCCGGCTGCAGGATCGACACATCTCCCCGGAATTTGTTGATGATCAGCCCCTTGATTCGCTTCTGCTCATCCTCCTCAAGGAGCTTCACCGTGCCGTAAAGCGCGGCAAATACGCCGCCCCGGTCAATGTCCCCGGCCAGCAGCACCGGCGCATGGACCAGCTTCGCAAGCCCCATATTCACAATATCATTGTCCCGCAGATTGATCTCCGCCGGACTTCCCGCACCCTCGATCACAATCACATCATATTCCCGGCTCAGCCGCTCAAAGGCCGCCAGAATCTCCGGAATCAGCTCAGGCTTGCGCCGGTAGTACTCGGCAGCCTTCATATTGCCCCGGACTTCCCCATGGACAATGACCTGGCTGCCCACATGGCTGGTAGGCTTTAGCAGAATCGGATTCATATCCGCCGTCGGCCTGATTCCCGCTGCCTCCGCCTGCACCGCCTGGGCACGTCCGATTTCCAGCCCGTCCTCCGTAATGTAGGAATTCAAAGCCATATTCTGGGATTTGAAGGGCGCCACCCGATAGCCGTCCTGCTTCAGCACCCGGCACAGTCCCGCCGTAATAAAGCTTTTCCCGGAGTTGGACATCGTTCCCTGTATCATAATTACTTTTGCCGCCATGTTCTCTCATTCCTCTCACACGTAAGTATGCGTCCGGACGACGCGGTCCCTGCGGCTGCCAGTTCCCGAAGCCGCTCAATCAGCGCCCGGTTCTCCTCCTGCCTTCTCACCGCGATCCGGTAATGCTCCGCTGTCAGTCCCACGTAATTTCTGCATCTCCGGATAATGATTCCGCGGTTCAGCAGCCGCTCATACAGATCCGGCTGTCCCGGTGCCCGGAAGAACAGATAGTCCGCCTGCCCCTCGTACACCGTATACCCCAGTTCACGAAGCTGCCCGGACAGCCACTCACGCTCCCGGCGCACATACTCCACCGTATCCCGCACAAACTGTTCCTGCTCCTTTTTCAGCGCCGCAATCCCTGCCGCCAGGGCAATTCCGTTGACCGGCCAGGTCTGCCCCGCCCGTTTCATGCGTTTCAGAAATGCCTCATCCGAGCTGATCCCGTATCCCAGACGGATTCCGGGAATTCCATACAGTTTGGTAAAGGACTTTACGATTACCAGATTCGGATACACCTTCACCCGCTCCATCATGGAACAGCGCCGCTCTTCCACCACAAAGTCCATAAAGCACTCATCCAGCACCACCCGCGTTCCTGTCCGAAGCGCCCGCTCCAGGATTTGCTCCAGCAGCTTCGTGGGAATCAGCAGTCCTGTGGGATTGTTGGGCGTACACAAAAACAAGATGTCCAGATCATCCGAAATCCAGTCCAGAATATCCTCCCGGATCTCCATCTGTCCGTCTGTCAGATAGTGGACCAGCTCCGCCCCCACCGACTCCAGCGCCTCCCCGTATTCCAGAAAGGTCGGTGCCGGAAGCAGCGCCTTATGAGGTCTTGCAGCCTGAACGATCCGGTAAATGATATCCGCACCCCCATTGCCGCAGAGAATCCACTCCGGCTGAACCTTCAGCCCCTCAGCCAGTGCCTGCACCAGCTTCCTGCAGTCCGGGTCCGGATAATGTACAGAATCCGCAATGGCATCAGCCATCGCCTTCTTCACCCCGTCGGGGATGCCCAGAGGATTGATATTTGCGGAAAAATCCATGCAGCGCTCCACCGGAATCCCGATTGCTTCCGCCACACCATACACATCTCCGCCGTGCAGCTTCATAGCGTCCTGCTCCGTCCTCCGCATCACGAAATGCCCTTTCTGAATTCGTGGGTAAAATGCTTGTCATACAGCTTCGACAGCTCATACTCGCTTCCCAGGAAATTGCCGACCACCGTCAGAGCAGTCTTCGTAATCCCCGCTTCTTTTACCTTCCGCGCAATGTCCGCCAGACAGCCGGTCACGATCTTCTGGTCCTCCCAGGTCGCCTTGTAGACCACTGCCACCGGTGTCTCCGGCGGGTAGGCGGTCATCAGCTGTCCTGCAAGCTCCTCCATCTGTCCCACACTTAAGAAGATCACCATAGTCGCCTGGTGCTTTGCCAGATCGACAAGCTTTTCCTTCTCCGGCATCGGAGTCCGCCCCTCCATCCTGGTCAGGATCACCGTCTGGCTGACTCCCGGAAGCGTGTACTCCTTTTTCAATACTGCCGCTGTCGCCAGGAAGGAGCTGACTCCCGGAATCACATCATAGGCGATTCCCAGCCTGTCCAGCGCATCCATCTGCTCCCGATGCGCTCCATATACAGCCGGATCTCCCGTGTGCACCCGCACCGCCTGCTTTCCCTGCTCCTCAGCCTCCTTCAGCACCTGGATCACCTCTTCCAAATGCATGGAGGCACTGTTATAGATCTTCGCGTCCTTCTTCGCGTCCTTCAGCACCGCCGGATTCACCAGCGAACCTGCGTAAATGATCACATCCGCTTCATCGATCAGCCGCTTTCCCCGGATGGTCAGAAGCTCCGGGTCCCCGGGACCTGCCCCGATAAAATGTACCATACCTCAATCCTCCTCATTTGATTTTTCTGCTGCCGCCTTCCCGTGGTCCGCGAAGATCTGCCGGATGAACTCATATTCCCCAAGTCCCTTCACCACACAGGTGACCTCCAGACCTTCCCGTTCCAGCTGGCATTTCCAGGAATCCTCCTCATCACCGGCCATATCGCACTTCGCATGCTCACCTGCCACGATCATAAGCGGAGTCAGGATCACCCGGCGATATCCGCCGGCGCGTATTTTCTTTTTCAGTGTCTCCAGAGACGGATACGCCTCCACCGTCCCCACAAACACATGCTCATATCCCATATCCTTAAACTGATAATCCAGAGCCGCATAGATGGCATTGGCATAGTGGGCCGTCCCATGTCCCATAAAGACAAGGGCCGTATCCGGTTCCAGACCGGAAAATTCCTCCATCAGCCCGCGAATCACCCGCTCCGAATCCGCCTCATCCGTCAGCAACGGCACACCGAACCGGACACAGGCAAACCGGTCCGCAAGTTTCTGCACATCCCGCTTCATCCAGTCATTTTCAATGCCGTTGATGATGTGTGTGGGCTGTACGATCACCCTGGTCACCCCGTCAGCGATCATCCGCCTCATGGCCTCTTCCACGGTATCTATCTGGCAGCCGTCCCGTTCCCTCAGCCTGCGAATGATCATGCCGCTGGTCCACGCCCGGTACATCCGGCAGCCCGGCTCAACCGCTTCCAAAGCCTCGGCAATCCGGCTCTCTATGGCATCAATTGTCTTCTCTCTCGTATCCGGGTGACTGGTTCCAAAGCTGACCACCAGCACCGCCATCCTGTCCTGTCCCATATGAATTTCCCTTTCACGTAATCGAATCATTTCCATCGCCCCGGGCTGCGGCAGATGCGCCTGCTCCAGCAGCTTCCTGCGGGAAAATACCTCCGCAGGCGTTCCCCGAGCGATCACCCTGCCCCGGTCAAACAGCACGATCTCATCCGCCCATGTACCGGCATATTCCACATCATGGGTGGCAATCAGCACCGTGATGCCCCGGTCCGTCAGCTTCTCGATCATGTCCCGGATGATCCGCACATGAAATGGATCCAGAGATGCCGCCGGTTCATCCAGAATCACAATCTCCGGCTCCATGACCAGAATATCCGCAATCGCGACCTGCTTCTTCTGTCCGCCGCTCAGAGCATGGACCGGTCTGTCCGCCAGTTCCCCGATCTGCAGCTGGCGGATCACCTGGTTTACCCGGACCGCCGCCTCGTCCATGGACACTCCCATATTCAGAATTCCAAAGGAAATCTCCTGCCGGACACTGCCGAGAATCAGCTGATCATCCGGATTCTGAAATACGATTCCAACCTGTCTGCGCAGCTTCAAAAGGCCCTTCCGGCTGTAGTCATAAGGCTTCCCGTCTTTGTAAAGCTTCCCCTTCTGTGGGCGGCAGATTCCATTGAGGCAGAGAAAGCAGGTGGACTTTCCGGATCCGTTTGCCCCCATCATCGCGATTTTTCTGCCCTTGCGAATGGCAAAGCTCACATCCTCCAGCGCACAGGTTCCATCCTCATAGGTATAGCTGATATGCTCCGCCTCCAGAATGATTTCCTGCCTCACATGCTCCTTCATAAATGTCTCCTTCCATTCTTTCCTTCTTTCCGGGATGCGGCGGTCTGAAATCCAGGCAGAACCCGGATTCTGCCGTCATAGCCCCGGGACTCCATGGCATCATAGATGGCAGAAGACCGCTTCATCGCCCGGATGAACAGCGCGGCAAGCACCTGCCCCGATGTCCGGATCGATGTGCGCAGATCTCGGTTGCCCAGCCGCCCCTTCGCCGACTTTCCCAATGCGTCCGCCATATCCCACAGCAGGAACAAAAACCGGTAGATCAGCAGCATCAGTTCAATCAGCAGATGGGGACATCCGATCTGCTCCAGCACATACAGAATATCGGTAAACGGTGTGGAAAGAGCCAGAAAGTACAGGCAGGACACCGCCCCCAGCGCACTGGCTGCCAGACGCAGCCCCCGCTGCAGTCCCGTGGCCGTAACGGTGACGGTCAGCGGGCGGGCTGTCACATTCACCGCCATCGCCCCGAGGCTCAGGCAGATAAACAGAAGCGGCAGTCTTAAAAGCCGCCCATAGATCCGCCCCGGCACACCGCCAAACCATACAGACAGCACCGCCATGGTTCCGGCAAGCGCCAGCCCAAAGAACAGATTCTGCCAGACCACCGACGTCACCAGAAGCAGCACAGACACCGCCATCTTCTTTCCCGGATGCACCGTCCGAAATGACGACACCCATGCCAGGCGGTCAATCATGCACGCTCCTCCTGTCTGTGACGCTCCCGCAGCACACCGAAGCCATATCCCAGCACACCCGCTCCCAGAGCAGCCTGCAGGCAAAAGAGAAGACTTTCCGTCTCCCCGCCCGGCGGCTCCACCACCGGAGACGCCCAGGCTTCATATTCCGGATTGATTTTTGCAATCAGTTCCTCCGCCGCACCATCTGCGCCGCCAAATTCCGAATCCCGGACCCAGGCAAGCGGAAACACTGCAATCACAACACAGATCAACAGCAGGATAATTCCTGTTTTTTTCTTTTCACTCATAACAATGCATCTCCTCCATACTTTCACATCACTGCATCCTGTCTTTTATTCTCACTCCGCTGTGTCCTGTCTTTTATTCTCATTCAGCAGTATCCTGTATTTCACTATCACTCCGCTGCAGCTTCCGCCCGGTGATATCCCAGCTCCCGCAGCTCCGGCTTCGCATAGCTTTCAAGCCCCATAATCACAACCACGGTCACCAGCCCCTCAATCACTGCCAGCGGAATCTGGGTCACCGCAAAGACCATCAGGAACTTCACAACCGAAGCCCACACACCGCCGACCTCCGACGGATATGCCAGTCCCAGCTGAAATGACGTCACACAGTATGTAACCAGATTGCCCAGGCATGCCGCCAGAAATATGGACACGCGCCGATTCCATCCCAGGATCTCTCCCAGACGGTACACGCCCCAGGCCACAAGAGGCCCCGCCACTGCCATGGAAAAGGTATTGGCGCCCAGAGTGGTAAGTCCCCCGTGTGCCAGCAGAACTGCCTGAAACAGCAGTACAATGGCACCGATGATACTCATGGCCGACGGGCCGAACAGGATTGCTCCCAGTCCGGTACCGGTCGGATGGGAACTGCTTCCCGTCACCGACGGAATCTTAAGAGCAGACAGCACAAATGCATACGCCCCCGCCATGGCAAGAATCAGCAGGGTCTTGCGATGCGCCTCCACCGTCCTTCGAATGGAGAAGAACCCTGCCGCCAGAAACGGCAGACATGCCAGGCCCCAGGCAATACAGTGTCGAACCGGGAGAAATCCTTCCATAATATGCATGCCATAGGCAGTCCCGGCGACTCCGAAAATTCCTGACACAGCCAGTGCCAGGGTTATCACATATTTTTCTGTTCTCTTCACAGAACGTCCTCCTGTTCAAAATGTTCATATGCCTCAATCTGGATATTTTCAAATGTACTGTTTTCCAGATAGACCTGATACGCCATCTCCAGCAGCGGAAACAGCATCACCGCCCCGGTTCCTTCCCCCAGCGCCAGCTTTCCGTGAATCACCGGTTCCAGTCCCAGCTCCTTCATGATCATCACACTGGCCGGTTCCTTGCTCATATGAGACGCCAGCATGTAGCCGACCGCTGTCGGGCACAGCCTGGCCGCCGTCAGCGCCGCCACCGAAGATATGATACCGTCAATCACCACCGGCACATGATACAGCGCACCTCCTAAAAATACCCCGGTCATCCCTGCCAGGTCAAAGCCTCCGAGTCCCGCCAGCACGGACAGGGGATCATTCCGGTCCGGCTTCTGCAGACGGATGGCAGCTTCAATCACCTGGACCTTGTGACGGATTCCGTCGGCAGAAAGCCCCGCTCCCTTTCCGGTTACGGACTCCACCGGCAGATTCAGAAGCACACTTGCCATGGCGCTGCTGGTGGTGGTATTGCCGATTCCCATCTCCCCCGTCGCCAGCAGATCATACCCTTTCTCACGGCACTCTTCCACCAGACGGATTCCTGTCAGGATTGCCCGGACCGCCTGCTCCTCGCTCATGGCAGGCTCTTTGGCAAGATTTCTGGTGCCGTAAGCGATCTTGCAGCTGCGCACTCCCGGCTCTGTCAGGTCCTCCGCCACGCCAATGTCCACCGGCAGCACCTCTGCCCCCGCCACTGCCGCCATGCGGTTCACACTGGCAATGCCCCGGGCAAAGTTCTCTGTGACCACGGCTGTCACATGGCTGTCCGTCTGCGTCACCCCTTCCGCAACCACACCATTGTCGCTGCACATGACGATCACCGCCTTTTTGTCCAGAACTACCTGCTCCTTTCCCTGGATTCCGGCAATCTTCACAATCATATCTTCCATAAGCCCAAGCCCGTAGATCGGCTTGGCAATATTGTCCCAGTGCTTCCGGCTGGCAGCCATCGCCTGCTCATCCGGCTTCTTCACCGCTTCCAGCATCTGAAACAATGCTTCTCTGGTATATGTACTCATCCTCAGACCTTCTTTCCTGTTCGTCTATTTCATCCGATACCCGCGCGGCGTGACCATGTTCCCGTCAATCACCATGGTCTGAGAGTTTCCTACAAATACTGTGGTGAACATATCCACCGGCGTCTCCTTCAGTTCCTCCAGCGTCAGAATTCTCATGTTCTCCCCCGGACGACCGATGTTCGATACGATTCCGCACACCGTGTCTCCGCTTTTGTACTCCAGCATTCTCTCGCAGGCTTTCCTCAGATAATCCCCCCGCTTCCTGCTGGACGGGTTGTAGAGGCACACCACAAAGTCCGCCTGTGACGCACAGATCAGCCGTTTCTCGATCTTCTCCCACGGGGTCAGCAGATCACTGAGACTGATCAGTGCAAAGTCATGGATCAGCGGCGCCCCCAGCACAGCCGCTCCGCCGGTTGCCGCCGTCACACCTGCCACAACCTCCACCTGGCAGTCCGGATAACCGTGTCCCACCTCCAGCATCAGTCCCGCCATACCGTAGACCCCCGCGTCTCCGCTGCAGATCATAGCCACCGCTTTGCCCTTTACAGCTTCCTCAAATGCCAGCTCGCACCGCTTTACCTCCTGCTTCATGGGCGTTGTCAGAAATACTTTGCCCGGAAAATGCTCCTTCACCAGATCCACATACACCGTATATCCCACAATGACATCACAGGATTCCAGCACCCGCGCCGCCTGAATCGTCATTTTCTCATACTCGCCGGGACCGATTCCCACTACATAGATCTTATGCTGCTTCATGCCTCATTCCTCACAATCATAAGGGTATAATATCCTGCCTGCTCCTGGATCTCATCAATGCCATACCAGACCTTCTCTCCATCCATGCCGCAGTTCTCCACCGTGATCACCTGGGCGTCGGCAGCTCTCAAAAGCTCCTTCACCCGCCCGATCTGTCTGCCGGTCTTCATCAGAATCTTGGTTCCCGGAAGCTTCAGTGCCTCCTCCACCTGATAGGACGCCGGAATCACATGCAGCTCCTCCGACCGTTCCGCCAGCCCCATGTTCAGCCGTGCCGCTGCCGCACAGAAGGACGGAATCCCATTGATGATTCTCGTCTCATACCCGTCCTCCGTCACCAGCCGATGAAGATACAGATAGGTGGAATAGATGGTCGCATCCCCCAGAGTCAGGACTCCCACCTGCTTTCCCTCATCCAGCCACCGCTCGATCCGATCCGCAATGGAACGGTAATTCTCATCCAGCACGCTCCGGTCCTTCGTCATGGGCATGGAAACGCCCACCACCGTCATCTGCTCCAGCTCCCTGATTGCCCCAAGAGCGATCTGATATGCCGCACTTTCCCGGTAATCCTCTCTGGGAACCACGATCACATCACAGCCCCTGACCGTCTTTACCGCCTTCAGCGTCATCAGCTCCGGGTCACCCGGTCCCACGCCGATTCCATATAATACTCCTGCCATCTGCCTTATTCTCCCATCGTAATCCATTTCAACATATACACAAAAAGCCCACAGATACGCAATCTGCAGGCTCTGATTTCCGGTAACATGAATCAGGCATCCCTCTCAACCGGAAAAATGCCCTTCATCTGTCGCTCCCACAACAAGTCATCATGCGTAACCTGTGCTGTCAATCTCTCAGGCAGGTCTTCTGGCTTGAGCCTCATCATTCTGCAACGCCTTCCCCTATCCGGCGGCATATGTCACAGAACTCCTCTCTTACAGCGGCGCGACCGCGCGGGATTCTCACCCGGCTTCCCTATTCTCCCGTGTGTCCACGGGCACCTGAAAAATACGATTCAATTTTGAAAAACTTCGCTTATTATATCATAAGAGCTGACGGAACACAACACATTATCTACTCATTCTCTGCTCCGATCGCTTCTTTCTGCATCTGCCGCTTGCGCCCGGCAATCAGACCGCCGATCCGTCCGCTCTCCTTGGAGGTCAGGCATTTCCATCCATCCTTCAGTACCCGGTCCCCCAGTCCCAGCTCCTCCGCAATCTCGAATTTCAGCTGATCCTCCGGCGTCATATGCTCCCGGTCAAGGGGTCCTTTTGATTTCTTTCCTTTAGACAAAACTGGCACACTCCTTTCTATTTTTCTAGAAGTGTGCCCTGTTTTGTCTCGCCTATACACCCCTGTGCCCTGTAGCCTGAATCAATACGAACTGCTCGGCTCCTGGGGAATAATAATCGCCGCCAGAAAATACACCACGATACCAGCTCCGGAGCAGGCAACCAGTGCCCACAGCAGCCGGATCAGGGTCGGGTCAATACCCAAATACTCTCCAATGCCTCCGCATACGCCGCAAAGCATCCTGTTGGTGTTGGAACGATATAACTTTCTGTTTAAATCCATAATAATCTCCTCTCATCGCCGCAATATAGTGTGCTGCATCATCCCCTGTTATAGGGTCGGGTCCTGAAATTCCACCGTAATGGTACCCATGTTACACTTCAAATCTACCTTTCTGCCTGCATGATTGTCGATACGCTTCTTTCTTCCAAGGCTGGTATACTCCTCAGCCTCCTGACCTTCCAGCACAATACTTCCCGCTGCGCACTCCAGCTCATAATCATAATCCGACTGTTCTCCTGCCATCCGGATATTCACCGATCCGGCACTGACCACCGCAGATGCCGACTCTTTCACAGCAGCCTGACATTCCACGGACCCGGCGCTGACCTCAGCTTCCAGATGTCCGACAGAACCGCCCTGTATCCGTATCTCTCCCGCTGCCAGCTCCAGTGAGAGCTCCTCTGCAACCAGCTTCTCCGTATAGAATCCCCCTGCCTTCATATCAATATCCAGCTCATCGAAGCGGTATCCTACCGGAACACCAATCACCAGAGTCTCCATGCCATGTTCTCTATCAGCCCAGTCCCGGATGCTGTGTGTATGTTCCGGAAGTTCAATCTCCACAGTGCTGCCATCCTGCTTCACCTGATACTGTTCCCCGACTCCGTAGTGAAGGACTGCAATCTCATCCTCTGCCACATCCTCCATCTCCCACAGTTCCACCGTACCGGCAGCAATCTCCAGTTCCAGACTGCGAATTCCCTGAAAACGGGTTACCTCTGTCAGCGGAAGCTCCTCACTTCCCGGCCATGGCCGCTGTCCCCGGTGTACACCTCTTCCGGCCCCCGGAACCGCTCTGGTCTCCGGCTGCCCGGGATTCTCCTCCGGGGCAGTTATCTCAGTCTCCGATGCGTTCGCCTCTGTTTCCGGTGAAATTGCCTCCGTCTCCGGTGCAATCACTTCTGCCTCCGGCACCATCCAGTCCTTCTCCGGCACCTGCCGCTCACAAAGTGCCGCCTGGGGCAGTATACCAAAACCTGCCCACCTCAGACCATCTCGTCCTCCCATCATCACTCCCGCCGTTATCACACCGGTTCCCAGCAGACAACAGGCGATTCCGATGATCAGACACCATTTCACAAGTTTCTTCATACGCGGCTCCTTCCTCTGTGAAGCAGATTGCTGATCACATTCACTCCCCAGCGAATCAGTGCCGGGATCCACTTCCCGTAAAGTACCACGGAAAGCGCCACGCCGATCAGCGCAAGCCCCAGCGTCACAACGCCTCCGCCCAGCACCAGCACACCGTTAGCCGGACTGACAAACAGCATCCCTGCTCCTGCTACCAGGAGCGCCACTGCCCCGACAGCAGCCACAATCGTCAACAATCCCACACAGACTACCGCTGCCACAAGCAATGCCGCCGTCACTGCCAGAATCCCCAGGGCACTGCTTCCAACTCCCAGAATCATCGGTGCTGCGATTCCCAGAAGCAGAAGCAGCAGCCCCACCTTCAAAAGCCTCTTGAACCAGGTCCGGTCCTCATAGTCCCGGCTGTGCCGCGTCTGCCCGCCAGATGCACCACGGCTCTTCCCATCGTAACTGCCGCCCGATTCGCTGCCATCTGCATATCCCTCGTGCAGCTCCGGCAGATCCCTTCTTCTGGCGACCTGATAATTAGGGTCCCGAAACCGCTCATCCTGATAACCTGCCTCGGTGAACTCGCCACCGTTCTCCAGACTTCCATTCAAATCGCTGCGAATGATCGCTGCCACCCGCTCCGGACTGCCAAACTCCCGAATCGCCTGCTCTTCCCCCTCATCTCCGGCTTCCTCCAGATAATCCCGATAATAGGAGAGCGCATCTTCCCGCTCCTCCTCCGGAATGTCCTGCAAAAGATATTCCAATTGTCTGATATATTCCACTCTGTTCATCCGTCCGTCTCCTCCAATATTTTGGAAATCTTCTGGGAATAGCTGCTCCATTCCCCGCGATAGAGATTCAGCTGCAGCCTTCCGCTCTCTGTGATGCGATAATACCTGCGATTTCTTCCGTCAATCGCCATGTCATAGGTCTCCAGGCAATCCTCCTTCAAAAGCCGCCGCAGTACCGGATATAACGTGGACTCTGAAATATCAATCACATCCCGCACATCCTGTGTGATCTTATAACCGTAGGTTCCCTGCTGCTCCCGCGACACCACCGCCAACACGATTGCATCGAGAAGTGCAGCTCCCGTATTGAAAATCATATCCCGCCGCCTTTCTGTTGTTTAATACAATATTATATGTCATATAATATTGTTTATGCCTATACTATACGACGTATAATATTATTTGTCAATATATTCAGATATAAATTTTCTGTAAACTCATATATGAAAAACCCATCTCCCCCCTAAATTTATATCCTCTGGTAGCGAAACAACAACTTTTAATAAAGATAATAAAAAAATTGCTGCCACATTACCTCAGGGTTCTTTCTGAATTTTGGGTATTACAAGAAAAAGTAGATATGAAAATATC
>JAUNPU010000026.1 GCA_030536555.1 Eubacteriales bacterium
TGGTCAAAAGAGTTGCCGGCTGAATGCAGAAAACCACGCCGCTGATATCTGTTAGTGGCGTGATTTTATAGGGAAGCGCAGGATTTGACGCTTACGCTTGGGGGCGTTGCCCTCAACAAGCAGTTCGTGGCTATATGGATAGCCACAAGCATTGCTTGCCAATATGTGTTTCTTATTGTTCGATTTGAGCTTTGTAGTTTTCACCCCAATCCCACATTGCGTCCAATATTGGTTTTAAACTGTACCCTAATTCTGTCAGTGTATATTCTACTCGAGGTGGCACTTCTGCATAAACAGTACGAGTTAATAGACCAGATTCCTCCATTTGGCGAAGTTGCGCTGTCAAAACTTTCTGGGTCACATGCCCAATAGATTTTTTTAGCTCTCCAAATCGTTTTGTTCCTGGCATAAGGTCGCGTAAAATCAGTACCTTCCATTTGTCACTGATTAAAGTCAACGTTGTTTCTACCGGGCAAGCCGGCAATATTCTTGTCTTAGAAGTTTCCGACATAATCATTCCTCCATCCCATTAGTATCTTTTTGGCGGTTACGGCATAATACCATGTTTAACATACAAACTAGCTGTACAGCCTTATTGTAATAACTGTAAGCGGGAAATGCAAGAAGTTTCATTACGAAGAGAAATTCATTTATGAAAACAGGGTGATGGTTTCCAGCAGGTAACTATACTACTATATTGTGCGTACTTGTTGAATTATGCAGACTACCTTAAAATAAAATTAACAAACAGGAAATCACCTGTGAAAAACAAAAGAAATTTATTTGGAGGTATTTATCATGAAGGAAGTTGTTAAATTTTTAAATGAAAACCCAGTTCAGTATCTGGCTACTATTGGTAGAGATGGAAAGGCAAAATGTCGTCCTTTCATGTTTGCAGGCGAAATGGAAGGTAAGTTGTGGTTCTGTACTAATAATACAAAAGAAGTATATAAAGATATGCAGCAGAATCCAAATGTGGAAATTTCAGTGTCTAGCACTACTTATGCATGGATTCGTTTGAATGGCAAGGCAATTTTTGAAAATAACATGGCAGTTAAGGAAATGTGTATCCAGAATCCTATCGTTAAAGGACAGTATGGCGAAGCAACAAATCCTATCTTTGAGGTATTTTATCTGGAGAATGTTCACGCTATTATTGCTGATTTCTCTGGCAATCCGCCTCAGGAATACAGCCTGTAAATGATGTTTATGGAGCCGCCTGATTAAAGGCGGTTTCTTTGTATCGGAGGGAATGAATGATGACCGTACAGGAGATTTTTAAGATTTTGCAAAAAGATATTCACTCTGTGGTGTTTGCAACTTTGGATGAGCAGAGATTACCTCAAACCTGTGTTATTGATCTGATGCTGACTGATGCAGATGGACTTTACTTTCTAACAGCTCGTGGGAAGTCTTTATATGACAGGTTGTCAGCACAGCCATTTGTGGCACTGTCTGGCATTAAGGGAGATGATACATTGTCTTCTATTGCTATATCTGTACAGGGGGTTGTTCGCAATATAGGAAGGGAACGGATTACAGAGATATTCGAAAAAAATCCATACATGGAAAAGATCTACTCAACAGAAAAAAGTCGGGAGGCACTTGAAGTATTTCATATATACAAAGGTAGCGGCGAATACTTTGATCTTTCACAGTTGCCGCCTTACCGTCAGAGTTTTTCATTTGGTGGAGAGGTTGTACGTAAGGCAGGGTATCAGATTAACAAAGAAAAATGTATAGGATGTCAAGGCTGTCAAAGCGTTTGTCCATCTGATTGCATCAGCAAATCTATTCCGCGTGAAATTAAGGAAAGTCATTGTCTCTACTGTGGTAATTGCTTCCATATCTGCCCGGTAAAAGCGGTGGAACGAAGGCTATAAAAGGAGTGAAGATGATGAATCGTAAGGAACAAATTCAATTTTTAAATGAGATACTTTTGAGTGAAATGATAGAATACAAGTCTTGGGCAGCTGGGTTCTCGAAAGATGAGTTTTCTCAGCGGCGATTACTCAGAAGTTTGATGAATGTACGTCCTCCTATGCCGCTTCTATCTGATTTTCTTGATGTGCAGGATATGTTATTATCAGCGGAACGAGAAGAAAAAGGTATCGTAGATGTAGAGTGTTTGTCGAGAATTGCTGAAGATCCAAGATTGATTCTTTGGCGGGGTGATATAACACGTTTGCGAGCAGATGCAATTGTAAATGCTGGTAATAGTGCCTTGTTGGGGTGCTTTTATCCCTGCCATGGCTGTATTGATAATGCTATTCACTCTGCTGCTGGGCTCCAGCTCCGAGATGAATGTAGTCATATCATGAGACTTCAAGGATATCCTGAACCTAATGGACAGGCTAAGCTGACCAAAGGATACAATCTTCCTGCAAAATATGTTCTTCATACTGTTGGTCCTATTGTCCAACAACGATTAACGCAGAATGATTGTCTGGAACTGGCATCCTGCTATAAGTCTTGTTTGGAGCTGGCGACGGAACATCATCTTCAAACGGTAGCTTTTTGCTGTATTTCCACGGGGGAATTCCATTTTCCAAACCAAGAGGCTGCTGAAATTGCAGTGGAAACAGTTACTAAATTTTTGCAGAGAAAAACTTCTGTTAGAAAGGTGATTTTTAATGTTTTCAAGGATATTGATGAAAAAATCTATCAAGAGTTGCTCAGAACAAATTGAACAATTAAAGCAGATTTTAGATGAAAGTGATGCGATACTTATTGGGGCAGGAGCTGGACTTTCTACCTCAGCAGGGTTGGAATACTCGGGGACCCGTTTTAATATGTATTTTAATGATTTTTATGAGGAGTATGGCATTTCAGATATGTATTCTGGAGGATTCTATCCTTATCAAACATTGGAAGAATACTGGGCATGGTGGAGCCGTCAGATTTTTTGGAATCGCTATGTGGATGCGCCTAAACCGGTGTATCGGGCATTGTTGGAATTGGTGCAGGAAAAAGATTATTTTATAATAACTACCAATGTGGATCATCAGTTTCAAAAGGCTGGTTTTGAGAAGAAACGGTTATTTTATACACAGGGTGACTATGGTTTGTGGCAATGTTCAAAACCATGTCATCAGGCAACTTATGATAATGAAGAATTGGTATGTCGAATGATATTGGAACAAAAGAACCTACATGTTCCAGCTGAGTTAATTCCACGTTGCCCTAGATGTGGAGAACCTATGACAATGAATCTGCGATGTGATGCCACTTTTGTTCAGGACGAAGGGTGGTATGTAGCGAAAAGAAGATACCAGGAGTTTATTGATAATCACAAAGGACAAAGAATAGTGTTTTTGGAATTGGGAGTTGGGGGAAATACGCCAGCTATTATTAAATATCCATTTTGGAGAATGACTGTACAAAATCCAAAAGCAACTTATATATGTTTGAACTATGGTGAAGCAGTTTGTCCCCAGGAAATCGAAAAACAATCACTTTGTATAAATGACGATATTGGTAGAATATTGGAACAGATTGAAGAAGTTGGTGTTGCATAAAGATTATGATGATTTCAAACGGAAGAAATAACATGTTATGTTTAACATGATTTTAAAGTTATAAGATTCTATGATGAATGATGATGAAAAATCCAGTCGCTAGTCGCAGAGATATGGTCATCAAAAAGGAGGGCACGAATGGCCAAAATGCAGAAAGACTCGCTGTGGATTCGCTGTCCCATATGTAATGGTAAGACACGCACGAAAGTGTATGAAGATACAGTTCTTCTGAATTTCCCGCTGTATTGCCCAAAATGTAAAAAAGAGATACGAGTCAATGTAGTAAAACTAAAGATGGTACTGAGCGATGAGCCGGACGCATAATGCGGAGAGCCTGCTTCTTACTTTTGTGGAGTGAGAATGCAGGCTCATCTTTTTTTATTATGTAGTTCATTTTATTGATGCAGCGTCTCTGGAGCGGAGTACGGATAGAATGGTTTCGCAGATCGGAATCAATGCGGCAGCTTCTTCTTCCGTACAGTCTGCCAATAACAAGCACAGCTGACGAATGGTAGGATTTTCGCGTTGGAGTTCCGGATAGAAAATTTCATTGGGATCCATTTTGAGCGCTCGAACAAGAGGGTATATGACATGCATTTTCGGATTCCCTCTGTAATTCTCTATATTCAAGACCGTTCGGACATCAATTCCAATTTTTGCAGCTACTTTATTTTGTGTAAAACCTGTTTCGCCGCGAGAACGCTTTACAGCATCACCCAGCGGGCGAGTAAATTCAAATTCTGGCATCGCAGTTCACCTCATGGATATTTTACAATACATCTTGCTTTTGCATAATTCATCACAATACATCTCTTGCATGAAATGCAATACATAAAATAAGTGAAGGAGGGTGCGTATTGAACCGGAATAGTGAGTCATTTGATATGAATTTCAATGTTGCATAGAAAATGACTATGCCTGTCAAGGTGTATTCTGGTTCACTTCATATAAAAAATCTAATGGCGTCGTAGGATGTCGGTCACCGCCTCTGTTTCAATTCGCACGAAAACCACGAATTGAAACGGAGGAAAGCCATGAAAGAAATTAACTTACGGGAATATTATCCCGATTTTTATAACACAGATTATATTATTGAAGTACCGGATGAAGTGCTGGAAACAATGCAGGAAGCAGTGCGGAAGGAAAATGCTTACCAGCGCCGGAAGTTTCGCCACAAGGCACATTATTCGCTTGATCGTGATGATGGAATTGAACATAGCACTTTGTATCAGGCATTGACCCCGCAGGACATCTGTGAACAGCAGGAGATAATGGAGCAGATCAGCATGGCGATTTCAATGCTGCCGGAAAAACAGGCAAGACGTATCCATGCTCATTATTTTCACGGAATGAGCTTTGCTGAAATCGCTGCAGAAGAGGGGGTACACAGAAGTCAGATTATGAGATCCATCAACCGTGCATTGGCACATATGGCAATTATTTTAAAAAATTATCGCTGATAGATGCAACAAATATCAGAAAAATGTCATATCAGAAAAATGTCATGGTTATTAGAAGGATACATATTCCTCAAACTCAGGTACCTTGACAGCTGAATAGACGGTATTATCGGTACATAAACCCATGCAATAGCGATATAGAGCACGCCGCCAGGATGGTAGCTTCAAGGAGGTGAGAGGACAAGCTGTTTGAGAGATCAACGTATGCTTTATGAGCCGGAAATGGCACACCGGACGCGATGACAGCATGGGGGCTTAAAGATACTTCCTCACGGCTTCCCAAAGACTAGGGGAGAACCCTGCGGCGCACGATACGAACGACGCTGCGGAGTTATGACAGCCTTGCCAGGGGCGACCGGTAATATTCCCATCGTCAGGGATGCGTGGCAAATATGACGAGTATATTTGAATATGAAAAGATGGACAGCTGCACGATATAACTCACAATGTAATTGCGAATCACAATTCAATCGTGTGGCTGTCTTTTTAGATACAAGCCAATGCCTCAAAAATGTATTTTGGGATGTTGTCTTGTATCTAAAAGGGGATGCAGTGAGAACAACTAATTTTGAAATGTCAAGGATGTGGATTTCAAATCCGCACCTTGGACGGAAAGCGATTGTGGAGCTATGATTAGCTTACACAGTCGCTTTTCTTTATGGGAGGTGACTGAAATAGAGACTCTATCAGAAGATAAAAAAGTATATGATGTGGAAGATATTCAGAGGTTATTAGGAATTGGCAGAAGTAAAGCATACACCTATCTGGACGAGGTGTACCAGAAGCAGAAACCATTCCGTGTGATTAAGATTGGAAAGCTTTTTAGGGTGCCCAAACAATCTTTTGACAACTGGCTGGATGGAAACAGTTAAGGAAGGTGGAACAGTTGAAGAAAGACAGTCCGCAGAAAAGTAAGTCATTTTTTGAAAATAATTCGTGGTATCATCGGACGAAAACTCTGCAGGAGGATGGCTCGATAAAATACAGTAAAAAAGGCGGATTTGCTACCAGTAAGGAAGCTGATAAAAGTTACAATCAATGCGAAGCTGCGTTTACGAAAGCATATCGGGCGTATCAGATTGCTCATCAGGTAAATAAAGAGATCATGTTGAAGGATTATCTGATTTACTGGTTTGAGGAAGTATTCTCTCAGAGAGTGGAATCTACAACCAGAATGGTGGGAGCATATGCTATCTACGATTTGATTATGCCGCATCTGGAATATGATATTAAGGTCAGATATGTGAACGTGGACTATTTAGATACTCTGCTTGCAGAAGTAGCCAAGGCAAGTCCTTCTGCAGGTAATAAAGGAAGAGAGATTTTGAATCTGGCTTTGAAGGAAGCGGTCATTGCAGGATATATCAAAACCAATCCAGTTACCGGTACAAAGCCGTACAAGAGAAGTAAGCCTAAGATTATCATACTGAGCAAAGTGAAAATTAAGATACTATTGAAAGCAGCATCAAAAAATAATTGGTATCTGGAAATTTTGTTGGCATTGTTTTGCGGGCTTCGGAAGGGAGAAATCATGGGATTGAAGTTCTGTGATTTTGACTTTGAGAAGAACACAGTTTATATCAACCGCCAGATTGCCTCTGATCCGAAAATCAAAAAGGGCAGCGGCAGTAAGATTGATGAGTATGGTTTAGTCGAGCGAGATCCGAAGACACCGAACAGTTTCCGGACATTACGTGTGCCGGAGGTTGTGATGGCAGAAGTAAAAAAGCGGAAACTGTTGATTGAAAAGAATAAAGAGATGCAGGACGACGAGTATTCAGACAGAGATTATATCAGTTGTCAGGAGAATGGAAAACTGCATAGTGTGACAGCTTTGAATAATGCGTTGACAAAACTTTGCAGACGCAGCGGCTTACCGCATCTAACAGTGCATGGTTTGCGACATATGTACGCAACCATTTTGATTGAGATGGGAGTGCCGCTTATTAAGATTTCCGCTCTGTTGGGACATAGCTCTGTACATACTACTTTTGAGTATTACTGTGATGTGATGGATGAGAATGAAAATATTCTAGCGTTTATGAACCAGGCATTTGTGCCGGTAGGAGCAGACGAGGTGGCGTGATATGAAATTTGATTTAGCTTTACAGGAGTATGTGGACTGGGAAGTCAAAAACGTCATGCCCATTAAGGGAAAGTTTGGTTATCGTGTTATTTTAAAGTATATGGATGGCTCAGAACGTCCGCAGCAAAAGTCCGGGTTTGAAACCGAAAAGGAAGCTAATGCAGCCAGAGATAAGACAGTGGGTGAACTTTACGCGGGAAAATATATCGTCTACACAAATGTCAGAGTGAAAGAGTTCATGGTATTTTGGATGGAGGAAGATATACAAAATCGTGTAGAGAGCAGTGAAACCTATGCTACTTATTGCAACATTGTTTATAATCATGTGATTCCGGCACTGGGTAGTAAGAAAATGGTTGATGTCAACCGGGGAGATATTCAGAAGTTTTATAATGAAAAAACAGAGTATTCAGAGTCTGTTGCAAGATTGGTAAAAACTGTAATGAATGTTTCTATGGGGTATGCAGTTGATAAAAAAGTCATAGCAGAAAATCCGGCGATTGGTATTAAACTTCCGAAGAAGGTTCAAAAGAAGCAGTATCATACCAGAAAGATAGATACGCAAAAAACTTTGACAATGGAGCAGATTCTGGTGCTTTTAGAGGCCAGCAGAAATACACCGATTCATATGCAGGTTTTGTTTAATGTACTGATGGGACTTAAACGCAGGGAAATCAATGCAGTTAAATATTCAGACATTGATTATATTAACCGGACGTTGAGAGTGCGAGTTCAGCTAGGTAAAAAAATCAGAACTAAAAAAGAAGATTTTGCACCAAAGACATATACCAAGCAGGAGGTAAAGCTGAAAACTCCATCCAGTGAGAGAGATCTTCCTATACCGGATTATGTGTTTGAAGCAATTTTGGAACAACGGAAGATTTATGAGAAAAACAGAAGTCGAAGGACAACCGTGTTTGATGACAGAGGATATGTTTGCTGCTCCGTTACCGGAAAACCACGAAGTAAGGATTTTCACTGGACGCATTATAAGAAGTTACTAGAAGAGAACAATCTTCCGGATATACGTTGGCATGATTTACGGAGTACATTTTCTACGCTGCTTTTGAAGAATGACTTCAATCCCAAAGCGATAGCAAAATTGATGGGACATGCCAAAGAACTTATTACAATGGATGTCTACGGAGATAAAAGAGAAATTATTGCTGATTGTGTAGACGAACTCCAGCCATTTATTGATGAAGTTATGCCTAATCCGGATGAGGATGAAATGATTGCCACAGAGAACTTAGATGTAATGATTTCGGCAGAAGACTACCTTATATAATGGTGGACAGAAAAACTAAGGTATAGTTGCAAGAAAAGAACAAATGTTCCATCTTGTGGCTATACTTTTTTATTAGTCCATGTTATAATTTTTAGTGACCTTTAGAAATACTATTTCCACCAGGTTTTATCTGGTGTTGCAGAGTCTCGAAAAATAGGTTTTAGTGACCTTCATTCGTAAAAATCAAAAAGTTCGAATATATGCCAGGGACAAAATGCTTGATTTTACGAATTTCGGGCATATACACGAACTTTTTTACTGGTCACCAAGGAGGTAAAATTGCATTATGGAGTTTAAATTACACTCAGAATATCAGCCTACCGGCGACCAGCCGCAAGCCATCGAGCAGCTGGTTCAGGGTTTCAAAGAAGGCAACCAATTCCAGACATTACTGGGGGTTACGGGGTCTGGTAAGACGTTTACGATGGCGAATGTAATCCAGCAGTTACAGAAACCAACGCTTATCATAGCGCATAATAAAACCCTCGCCGCCCAGCTTTACGGCGAGTTTAAGGAGTTCTTCCCGGAGAACGCAGTCGAGTATTTTGTCTCCTACTACGACTACTACCAGCCCGAAGCCTACGTCCCGTCCACCGACACCTACATCGAGAAGGATTCCGCCATCAACGACGAGATCGACAAGCTTCGCCACTCCGCCACCGCGGCGTTGTCCGAGCGAAAGGATGTCATCATCGTGGCTTCTGTATCCTGCATCTACGGTCTTGGTTCGCCCATCGACTACAAGGAGATGGTCATCTCCCTGCGCCCGGGCATGATTAAGGACCGTGACGAGATTATTCACAAGCTGATCGACATCCAGTACACCCGCAACGACATGGACTTCCACCGGGGTACCTTCCGGGTGAGGGGAGACGTGCTGGAGGTATTTCCGGCGTATTCCGGCAATGAGGCGTACCGGATCGAGTTCTTCGGGGACGAGGTGGACCGGATTACGGAGATTGACACGGTGACAGGCGAGAGCCGGCTGCAGCTGGGGCATCTGGCGATTTTTCCGGCGTCCCACTATGTAGTGCCGAAGGAGAAGATGCTGCTGGCAACGGAGAATATTCTGGAAGAGCTGAAGGAGCAGGTATCCTACTTTAAGAGCGAGGATAAGCTGCTGGAGGCGCAGCGGATCTCGGAGCGGACCAACTTTGACGTGGAGATGATGCGGGAGACAGGCTTCTGCTCCGGCATTGAGAACTATTCCCGTCATCTGACCTTCGGTAAGCCGGGAGAGCCGCCGTGGACGCTGATTGACTACTTCCCGGAGGAATTCCTGATTATTGTGGATGAGTCTCATATTACGCTGCCGCAGGTGCGGGGAATGTATTCCGGTGACCGGTCCAGGAAGCAGACGCTGGTGGACTTTGGATTCCGGCTGCCGTCGGCGCTGGACAATCGGCCGCTGAATTTCACGGAATTTGAGAGCAAGATTGACCAGATGATGTTCGTGTCGGCGACACCGGGAACCTATGAGGCGGAGCATGAGCTGATGCGGACGGAGCAGATCATCCGGCCGACCGGACTGCTGGATCCGGAGATTTCCGTGCGGCCGGTGGAGGGGCAGATTGATGATCTGGTTACTGAGGTGAACAAGGAGGTTGCGGGACACCACAAGGTGCTGATTACCACATTGACCAAGCGTATGGCGGAAGACCTGACCGATTACATGCGTGAGATTGGCATCCGGGTGAAATACCTGCATTCTGATATCGATACGCTGGAGCGGGCGGAGATTATCCGTGATATGCGTATGGATGTGTTTGATGTGCTGGTGGGCATCAATTTGCTTCGAGAGGGACTGGATATTCCGGAGATTACACTGGTGGCGATTCTCGATGCAGACAAGGAAGGATTCCTGCGTTCGGAGACTTCGCTGATCCAGACCATCGGCCGTGCAGCGCGAAATTCCGAGGGCCATGTGATCATGTATGCGGATAAGATTACGGATTCCATGCGGGTAGCCATTGATGAGACCAACCGGAGACGGCAGATTCAGCAGAAGTACAACGAGGAGCATGGAATCACGCCGACTACCATCAAGAAGGCGGTCCGTGAGCTGATAGCCATCTCCAAAGCGGCGGAGAGCGGAAGCCGGCAGATGGAGAAAGATCCGGAGTCCATGGATGCGAAGGAACTGAACAAGCTGGCGAAGGAGCTGCAGAAGAAGATGCATCAGGCGGCAGCGGAGCTGAACTTCGAGGCGGCGGCAGAGCTGCGTGACCGGATGCTGGAGGTTAAGAAAATGCTGCTGGAGCTGGAAGGATAGATTTCCAGATCGAGCCAGGTGCAGGCAACATTAAAAAAGATATTGACAATCGTTCTCAATTAGTGTATATTCGTTTCTGTCAAAAAGAGTTCGCAATAGCAATATATATAAGACAGCACGAGGAGAACATAGTATGAGATTATATGAAGGCGCAGTGGGTACGGCCTATCTGGTCAGCAGTGTGGTGGTGGATGATACCATTACCAGACGCCTGGAAGCATTAGGAGTCAATGAGATGACGCCGGTGACGATTCTCAATAAGAAGGGCAGCGGTTCCGTCATCATCAAGATTCGTGGAACCAGGCTGGCAGTGGGACGCAGAATCAGTGAGGGCATCGAGATTCAGGAGATGACCGGAAGGGAGGACGCACCACATGCAGAACAATAGAAGCAGAAGCCAGCAGAGCGACAGAGGCGAGAATCAGCAGAACGATAGAAACAAAAACCAGCAGAACGGCAGAACTGAGAGACAGCAGAGCGACAGAGGCGGGAATCAGCACAACGACAGAAGCGAGATCTGCGTGGGGTTCGTCGGGAACCCCAACTGCGGCAAGACCACATTATTTAACGCATTTACCGGAGCCAACTTAAAGGTTGCCAACTGGCCGGGAGTGACGGTGGAGCGGATGGAGGGAAGCACCAGCTACAAGGGCAGACCCATCAAGATCATCGATCTGCCGGGCATTTACAGCCTGACCTCCTACACCATCGAGGAGATTGTCACCAGGCGGTGCATCGAGGCGGGAGAAGTGGATGTGATCATCAATGTGGTGGATGCTTCTTCCCTGGAGCGGAATCTGTATCTGACCATGCAGCTGCTGGAGCTGAAGAAGCCGGTGATTCTGGCGCTCAACATGATGGATATTGTGGAAGAGCGGGGCATGGAGATCGACATGCACCGGCTGCCGGAGATGCTGGGACATATTCCGGTGGTGCCGGTATCTGCCAGAAGGCGGAGCGGGCTGGATGTGCTGATGCATGCGGTGGTGCATCACTATGAGGAGGGACCGCAGGGGACCGTTGTTCATTATGATGCAGACATCGAGGACAAGATTGCGAAGATCGAGACCATTCTCCGCGCCAAGTACGGCGAGATGGAGAATATGCGCTGGCATGCGGTGAAGCTTCTGGAGGAAGACAAGGAAGTACAGAGTGACCATCCGGTGGATGTCAGTCACATTGTCAGCCAGAGCTATGAGAAGAAGATCATCAACGAGAAGTACGACTACATCGAGGAGGTGATCCGGGAGTGTCTGGTCAACAAGGAGGAGCGGTCGGCGGGAACGGACCGGATCGATGGCTGGCTGACCCATCCGGTGCTCGGGGTTCCGATTTTCCTGGGCATCATTGCGCTGGTGTTCTTCCTGACCTTTACGGTGGGAGACTTCCTGAAGGGGTACTTTGAGATCCTGCTGGACTGGTTCTCCGGGGCGGTGCTGGCGCTGCTGACACAGATGCAGGCGTCGGAGTGGATGATCTCTCTGGTGGTGGATGGCATCATCGCCGGTGTGGGCGGTATTCTGACATTTCTGCCGAACATTTTCATCCTGTTTCTGGCGCTGGCATTTCTGGAGGACAGCGGATATATGGCGCGGGTTGCCTATGTGATGAATGAGATTATGGGCAAGGTGGGACTGTCCGGCAAGGCATTTCTGCCGATGCTGCTGGGATTCGGCTGTACGGTTCCGGCGGTGATGGCGACCAGAGCTCTGGCCAGTGAGCGGGACCGGAGACGGACGATTCTGATCACGCCGTTTATGTCCTGCTCGGCGCGACTGCCGATCTACGTGCTGTTTGCGGGAATGTTTTTCCCGGACAAGGCGCTGCTGGTGGCATATTCCCTGTACCTCATCGGGCTGGTTGTGGCGATTCTGATTGCATTTGTGATGCACCGGATGGACCGGGCAGGAGCAGAGGACACGCTGCTGATCGAGCTGCCGGAGTACAAGACGCCCAACC
Source organism: Eubacteriales bacterium (assembly GCA_030536555.1). Taxonomy (GTDB): domain Bacteria; phylum Bacillota; class Clostridia; order Lachnospirales; family Lachnospiraceae; genus Brotaphodocola. Next base: position 12,584 of record JAUNPU010000026.1, read on the forward strand.
GCCGGACGGTCTTCATCTATGTGTGGGATAAGGTGAAGGACTATCTGACCAAGGCGGGAACGACGATCTTCCTGGCATCCATCATTCTGTGGTTCGTGCTGAATTTCGGACCGAACGGTTATATTTCCGAAGTGACCGACAGCTTTGCAGCCATGATCGGCCGCCTGCTGGTGCCGGTGCTTCGGCCGGCGGGACTGGGAGCATGGCAGATCGCGGTGGCGCTGATCTCCGGGCTGTCTGCGAAGGAAGTGGTGGTGTCCAGTTTTTCCGTGCTGTACGGAATCAGCAATATCAACTCTGCGGCAGGTATGGCGGAGCTTACCACCAGCATGGCGGCAGCAGGATTTGGCGGGGTCAGCGCCTATGCGCTGATGGTATTCTGCCTGCTGTATTCGCCCTGTGTGGCAGCCATCGGCACCATTAAGAGGGAGACAAAATCATGGAAGTTCACACTGGCGATGGTGGGATTTCAGCTGTTTACGGCATGGTTGGGTGCAGTGCTGGTGTACCAGATCGGAAGCCGGATATTCTGAGTAGGAACCGAAGTGTGAAAGTCGGGAACGGTTATTTCCTGAAAGAAAGCAGCTCAGAGCAGCAGAATCAGTGGCAGAAGGCTTCTCCGACCGTTCCCTGTCCATGGGATACGATGCGGATTCGGTCATTGTGACGGGTGTAGAGATAGACCTGATTGGACAGATGGTCCTCCGGCGGCACCTCATGCCGGTTGATGGCAGTGACCAGATTACTTAAATCTTCATAAGACGCCCCGTAGATATTAGGGGTAATCAGGACTTCGTGGATACTGGAAGGCAGGATGAGCAAATCCGAGCCGATGGAATCTGCGAAGTCTTTTAATATATTCTGATAAAGCATGCAGGCGGCGCCGTTTAAGCCGATCAGATTGGACAGGACATAGAGGGGCGCGACCTCGTCCTCATTTAACAGCAGTGCATCGATCAGCTCTTCATCAAAATCATCGCCCAGACGTTCACGGGCCATATCCTTGATCAGCTCCGTCATGCTGCGAATCTCGGCAGGAAAGGTACGGGGAGTGTTGGCGAGGGCGAAGCCCCACAGGTCCTTAACCTTCACATTCCAGTGCTTCATATGCTCCTTGCGGATGATGGCAGTCAGCTGCCCGGCTGCGGAATGCTCCAGATAGAGATAGAACACGATTGCCAGGTCCAGATAACGGATATGCGGGATATCTTCCAACAGTTCCTGGTTGGTATCGGCATGAATCAGCTTGAACAGAATCCTGGACTGAACCTGATCCAGCTGCGAGAGCTTCGAACCGTCGATGGTGTCGGGAAGAATGGTGGTGCGATAGAGATTCAGAATATCCTGGATGATATCGTCCATGGACATGCCCTGCTCGTACTGCTCAAAGTAGGAATTCAGATAAATGGCCGGGGACAGAGAGGACGCGCCGGAATGAATGCAGAGCCCATCCAGTGTAACGCCGTTGATCTTTGGAATCTTGTGAATCGAAAGCTGATAATTGTCACCCAGTTCACGCTGTAACCGCTCCGTAATGGAGCTGAGAAATGTCTCGTATACCATAGTATACCTCCTTTTGATAGAAAATAGATTGTGTCAGAAAATCAGAAGTGATAAAAACCATTATATCGGATTTGAAGAGGGAAGGCAAGCGCAAAACAAAAATTCATAAAAGATTTGGTTGTAGTTTGAAGGAAAACCAGATAAAATGAAAATGGAGCCGCGGCAGGCGGCTTAATATATGAAGGAAATGACAGAATGAATCGAATAATCAGGAAATTTGGAATTTTATTTGCAATTTTTGTGGCGGCACTGCTGCTTTACTTTTTTGGGAATCGTCGTCTGATGCATCAGGACGAGACCGTGTATACAGCGATGGAGGATGCGTCGCTGCCGATCGTAACGGTGGACATGGATGGAAGAGAGATGAACCGGATGCCGGGTTATCTGCAGGATATGGGGAATTCGGCATCGGCGGACTGTCTGACGATTCTGCCGGAGGACCGGCAGCTTCCGGTGCACATTACCGGGAGAGCAGATGCGGTGCTGGGAATCCGCTATGAGATTCGAAGTCTGGATTTAGAGCGTCTGGTGGAGAATACGGAGCTGGAGAGCTGGGAAGCGGGGGAGGACGGTATCCGGGTATTGCTTCCAATCCAGAACCTGCTGACGGAGGGCCGGGAGTATCAGCTGCGGCTGGAGCTGGTGACGGAGCAGCATGGACCGGTATATTACTACACCCGGATTCTGCTGACGGAAGGCAGTGCGGCGCAGGATATGATCAATCTGGCGGTGAGTTTTTCGGAGAAGACCTTTGACTACGACCAGGCCCGGGATCTGGTGACCTATCTGGAGACAAGCCCGGAGGAGGACAACAGCAGCTTCGGGCACACCGGCATTCATTCCAGCTTTGCCCAGCTGACCTGGGGGAAGACCGGCATGCAGCCGGCAGGTCCGGTGCAGGTGACACTCAGGGAGCTGGACGGTATTATGAGCTGTGTGCAGCTGAGCTATCTGGCATCCAGGCAGGGTGAGAGCGGGAACCAGGAGCTTTATGAGGTGGAGGAGAACTTCACCATGAAGTGGAACGAGCTTCGTACCTATCTGATGGATTATGAGCGGACGGTGAATCAGATTTTTCAGGGAGAGCAGGCGGATTATTCCGGGAAGCGTATCATGCTGGGAATCACGAATGATGAAGAGGTCGAGGTGAAGCGAAGTCCCGATAAGAGTGTGTATGCCTACCGCGTGAACCGGGATCTCTGGAGCTTTCAGCCGGGGAGCCGGGACAGTCAGGCGGTCCGGGTATTTTCCTTCCGCGGCAGTGAGGAGAGCGATGTGCGGGAGCAGTACGGACAGCACGATATCAGGCTTTTACAGGTCGATGATGAGGGAAATATTGATTTTCTGGTTTACGGATATATGAACCGGGGGAACCATGAAGGAAGAATGGGAATCACCGGATATCACTATGACGCTTCCGGCAATGCCCTGGAGGAGCTGTTCTTCATTCCGTCCCGGGCGGCATTTGAGGAGCTGGAGGCAGATCTGGAGCAGCTGGCGTATCAGACAGAGGGCGATATGCTGTATCTGCTGGTGGATCATGCCATTTACGGCATTGATTTAAAGAGCCGGGAGAATATGGTGGTGGCGGATGCTCTCGAGGAGGGAAGCTACGCCATCAGCACGGACAGACGCCGGATCGCCTGGCAGGAAGGCGGAAGCAGGTATGAGGCATCATCCCTGAGTCTGATGGACCTGGAGACCGGTGAGAAGCAGGTGATTCACGGCGGTGCGGATGAATACGTGCGGGCGCTGGGCTTTGTGGGCAGCGATCTGGTGTATGGCATTGCCAGAGAAGGTGATCTGTGGGTGATCAACGGGCGGATCGAGGACCTTCCCATGTATGCGGTCAAGATTGTCAATGACCGGCTTCAGGAGGAGACCAGCTACGAGAAGCACGGATATTACGTGTCGGATGTGCATGTGGAGGAGAGCCGGATCCATATAAACCGCGTGACCCGTCTGGGCGGGCAGCAGTATGCGGCGGCGCAGGAGGATACCATTGTCTGCAATGTGGATATGGGACCGGGAGCCATGGAAGGCATCGGCTGGTACGCTTCACAGGACAGGGGAAAGCTGTATTTCGTGCAGCTGGACAGTGAGCTTAAGAGCGGCCGCAGCGTCCACCGGACGGCACCGAAGAAGCTGACCTTTGCGGAAGCGGATATGCTGGAGCTTGAGTCCAACAATCAGGTGCAGACCATGCAGTTCTATGCCTATGGCGGTGGTCATCTGCTGGAGGTGACCTCGGATTTCAGCGAGGCGCTTCAGCTTGCCTATGAGAAGATGGGGCTGGTGAAGGATCGGAACCATCAGGTGCTCTGGAACCGGGTGAACCGGGGCGGGCTTCGGACAATCCGTGAGCCGCTGGCTGCGGCAGCTTCCATAACGCAGCATCTGGGAGAATTCACAGCCAGCCGGACCTTCGGAGACGGGGTGACTCTGGTGGATGCCAGAGGATGCAGCATGATGCAGCTTCTGTACTTTATTGACCGTGGCATTCCGGTGATGGCATACACCGGTGAGGGAAGTTATCTGCTTCTTATCGGCTTTGACCAGTACAATGTGACCGTGTATGACCCGGCTACGGGAGAGACCTACAAGGCGGGATTGAATGACAGTACGGAGTATTTCCGGGTGCGCGGAAATGACTTTATCTGCGCAGTCAGCAGCCGGTAATCTTCGTTTCCCTTTACAAATTCGATTATTGTGGTATAATCATTAAGAATATTCCAGGGGGAATTGGGATTTTTCCCGGAATCATGAAGATATGAGATCGTTTCGATTTTAAAAATACAGGCAGAAATGCCAGGACATACATGGGAATACGACAGAATAGCTGGGGAAATAGAAGAGAGTGGTAACTGGGCATTGCATGAACAGTTACAGAGTAACAGAGGTGTGGAATGAATCGATATATTATGAAAGGCGGCAACCCGCTGGTCGGTGATGTGACCATCGGCGGAGCAAAGAATGCGGCTCTTGGTATCCTGGCGGCGGCGATCATGACGGATGAGGACGTTATTGTTGAGAATCTTCCGGATGTCCGTGATATCAATGTGTTACTGGAGGCAATTCAGGAAATTGGAGCAACGGTGGAGCGGATTGACCGTCATACGGCGAAAATCAACGCGTCTACCATTCGGGAAGTATCTGTGGATGACGAGTATATCCGCAAGATCCGTGCTTCCTACTACTTTATCGGTGCGCTGCTTGGCAAGTACAAGAGCGCGGAGGTACCGCTTCCGGGCGGATGCAACATCGGAAGCAGACCTATTGATCAGCATTTGAAGGGCTTTCGTGCCCTTGGCGCCAACATTGAGATTGAGCGTGGAGCAGTGGTGGCGCATGCCATCGATCTGGTGGGAAGCCATATCTATCTGGATGTGGTCTCTGTGGGTGCGACCATCAATATCATGATGGCGGCGGCTCTGGCAGAGGGACAGACTATTCTGGAGAATGCAGCCAAGGAGCCTCACGTGGTTGACGTGGCGAACTTCTTAAACAGCATGGGCGCCAACATCAAGGGCGCCGGTACGGACATCATCCGTATCCGCGGCGTAAGAAAGCTTCACGGAACGGAGTATTCCATTATTCCGGACCAGATCGAGGCGGGTACCTTCATGTGCGCAGCGGCAGTGACCCGCGGCGACGTGACCGTGAAGAATGTGATTCCGAAGCACTTGGAGGCCATTTCTGCGAAGCTGATTGAGATTGGCTGCGAGGTGCTGGAGGGCGATGACGAGGTCCGTGTGGTGGGACGTCCGCGGCAGAGGTCTACCAATATCAAGACTCTGCCCTATCCGGGATTTCCTACGGACATGCAGCCGCAGATGGCAGTGACCCTGGCGCTGGCTGAGGGCACCAGCATGATTACCGAGAGCATTTTCGAGAATCGATTCAAATATGTGGACGAGCTGGCCCGCATGGGCGGCAATATCAAGGTCGAGGGCAATGTGGCTGTCATCGACGGCGTGAAGGGCTTTACCGGTGCACAGGTGGAGTCTCCGGATCTGCGCGCAGGCGCGGCACTGGTGCTGGCAGGACTGTCCGCTTCCGGCTATACCATTGTGGATGAGATTGGCTATATTCTGCGGGGCTACGAGGCATTTGAGGAGAAGCTTCAGGCTCTGGGCGCGGCCATCGAGATGGTGGATTCCGAGAAGGAAGCTCAGAAGTTCCGTCTGAAGATCGGCTGATTCGTAACCGTGATTACATAAAACTGTTCTGTAGAAGCATTTTGCGGAAAATAGAACAGTTTTTTGTGATTTATTACCATTTTGTTTGAATTTCGCAAACAAATCGTCAGGATTCGGACACAATCTGGACATGAATTTCCGATATGATGGTAATATCCAGAAGGAAACCAGTTCCGGATCAGGAAATGGATGTTGATAATTTATAATATATAAGGAGGAAGGATTATGAGATTGTGGAAGAAAGGCTTATCTATGGCAGCAGGTGTTGGGCTGATAACCGCACTGGCAGCAGGGACGGCGATGGCAGCAGAGGAGAGAACCAAGATCAGCGAGGTTACGCTGAACATTGAGTCCTCCATTGAGGCGGGGTCTGACAGCGGCGAGGTGAATGTTACAGCACAGGGCAGCAACTATGATGTATCTGACGTAGAGGTAATCAACGACGATGGCGACTGGGTGGACGGTTCCGTGCCGAGAGTGGAGATCACCCTGGAGGCAGATGATGACTATTATTTCGGTTCCATGAGCTCCAGCCGCGTGGACTTGAACGGTGATGACGCCAAATATGTGTCTTCTCACCGGGAGGACAGCAGCTCCACCCTGATTATCACGATCAAGCTGGATGAACTGGTAGGCAGCCTGGAGATTGACGATGTGAACTGGGAGGATGAGGATTCCACCACCGCACGCTGGGAAGCGGCAGACGGCGGAAGAAGCTATCAGGTCCGTCTGTACCGGGGAAGCAATTCCATCGGTGAGACAGTTACCACCAGTGACACCAGATACAACTTCGCAAGCCGTATTACCAGAGAAGGCGAGTACTACTTCAAGGTGCGTGCAGTGAACAGCAGCTCCAAGAAGGGCGACTGGTATGAGTCCGATTACATCTATGTAGATGAGGAGATGCTGGAAGACATCAAGGCAGGCGCTTACGGCACCAGCAACAGCGGAAGCGGCGGAACGACCTCTGCACCCGGCAATGCAGCGACCGGTGCATGGCAGCGCGATCATGTGGGCTGGTGGTACCGCAACGCCAACGGAACCTATCCGACCAACGGCTGGCTGTACATCAACGGCGCATGGTACTGCTTTGACAGTGTTGGCTATATGAGAACCGGCTGGATTCAGTCCGGCAATGCATGGTACTACTGTGATGCAGTGAACGGCAACATGCTGGTGAACACCAGAACTCCGGACGGCTACTATGTAGACGGCAACGGTGTGTGGATTCAGGGCAGATAATTGATTATTTTGGCAGATTCCCGCTTGACAGTCAGGCGGGAATCTGCTAACATATGTCATGCAACAAATCAAACAACAATTGAAAAGTGCGTAATATCCCTTATTCAGAGTGATGGAGATAGAAGGATCTGTGAAGTCACGGCAACCCCGACGGAATGCACGCGTGTGCGGCAGGAGCGTCTGGAAGGTGCCAGCCTGAGCGAGTAATCGAGCAATAAGAGGATTTGATGTGCAAGAACGATCAAGTCCGCAGTATGATTGCTACGGACTTTTCTTTTGTCCGGATTTCCGGCAATGCCGGAATCTGTGAGGAACTATTTATTATTTTACAGGAGGATTATTTGTGGAAAAGTTATTATTTACTTCCGAGTCTGTAACTGAGGGACATCCGGATAAGATGTGTGATGCGATTTCTGACGCGATTCTGGACGCGCTGATGGAGAAGGATCCCATGAGCCGTGTCGCATGCGAGACCGCTACTACCACCGGTCTGGTAGTGGTTATGGGTGAGATCACCACCAACGCTTATGTGGACATTCAGAATATCGTTCGCGAGACTGTCCGTGAAATCGGCTATGACCGCGCAAAGTACGGCTTTGACTGTGATACCTGCGGTGTGATGGTGGCTCTGGATGAGCAGTCCACCGATATCGCCATGGGCGTTGACAAGGCGCTGGAGGCGAAGGAGAACACCATGGATGACAGCGAGCTGGATGCCATCGGTGCCGGCGACCAGGGCATGATGTTCGGCTACGCTTCCAACGAGACGGAAGAGTATATGCCGTACCCGATCGCTCTGGCTCACAAGCTGGCTCTGCAGCTGACGAAAGTCCGCAAGGACGGCACACTGCCGTACCTTCGTCCGGATGGCAAGACTCAGGTTACCGTGGAGTACGATGAGGCAGGCAAGCCGGTTCGTCTGGATGCAGTGGTTCTGTCCACCCAGCACGATGAGAATGTAACCCAGGAGCAGATTCATGAGGATATCAAGAAGCATGTATTTGACGTGATTCTTCCGGCTGATATGGTCGATGCGGACACCAAGTTCTTCATCAACCCGACCGGACGCTTCGTAATCGGCGGACCTCACGGAGACAGCGGACTGACCGGACGCAAGATCATCGTAGACACCTACGGCGGCTATGCACGTCATGGCGGCGGTGCATTCTCCGGTAAGGACTGCACCAAGGTAGACCGTTCTGCAGCTTACGCGGCACGTTACGTGGCGAAGAACATCGTAGCAGCAGGTCTGGCTGACAAGTGTGAGATTCAGCTGTCCTACGCAATCGGCGTGGCACACCCGACCTCCATCATGGTAGACACCTTCGGAACCGGCAAGCTGTCCAACGAGAAGCTGGTAGCAATCATCCGTGAGAACTTCGACTTGAGACCGGCAGGCATCATCAAGATGCTGGACCTGCGTCGTCCGATCTACAAGCAGACCGCAGCTTACGGTCATTTCGGCCGCAACGATCTGAATCTGCCCTGGGAGAAGCTGGACAAGGTTGATACCCTGAAGGCATATCTGTAAGAGAATTATGTAGCAAGGGTTTGCTACAGAAAAGAATAAGAGACTGGAAGTATCTGAATAAGTTGGATGCTTCCAGTCTTTTTTTGAACTACAGAATGTGATAATTCACAGTTTTTGTGAATTATATCTGAATTTGAGACTATGTGCCAATATGCTTAAAAGCCATTGCAAAAACACAAAGGTTTTTGTACAATATGACCATGTTCTGAAGCGCGCAAAAGAAATAAATTACTGATAGTGTAGTTTTTTTAGGAGGTTTACATGAAAGAAAAAGGTGGATTTATGCAGAAGATACAGCGGTTTGGCGGCGCTATGTTCACACCGGTTCTGTTCTTTGCAATATTCGGAATTATTGTAGGATTTGCAACGCTGTTTAAGAATAGTCTGGTGTTTGGGGAACTGGCAAATCCAGACGGAAACTGGTATAAAATATGGGATGTGATTTATAACGGGGCAAATACAGTATTTAAGCAGATGCCGCTCTTGTTTGCTATTGGACTTCCGGTGTCTCTTGCAAAGAAGCAGCAGGCAAGAGCTTGTCTGGAAACGTTTGTAATCTATGCAATTTTTCTGTACTGTACCAGTACAATTTTACAGTATTGGGGACCACTTTTCGGAGTAGATTTTCAATCGACTGCAAGAACAAGCGGTCTGGCAAGCGTAGCGGGTATTCGTACATTAGACATGGGCATGGTGGGAGCATTGATTATTTCAGGTATCAGTGTGTATCTTCATAATCATTTCTTTGATACAGAAGTCTCGAAGTATGTAGAAACGTTTAAGGGTTCACCATTTGTGGTTTTACTGGGCTTTTTGGTGATGCTGCCTGTTTCAGTTCTTGCCTGTCTGGTCTGGCCGCATATACAGAATGGAATTGCGGGCTTACAGCAGTTCTTAGCGAGCACAGGAGTGTTGGGAATAGGACTATATACCTCATTGGAGCGTTTTTTGATTCCTTTTGGACTTCATCATTTTATCTATGCACCGTTTTTGTACGATGCTGCGGTAGTAGATGGGGGAATCAAGGCATTTTGGGTTGCTCATTTGAGTGAGTATGCGGCATCGTCCGGTTCTCTGGTAGAGCTGTTTCCGGCTGGTGGATTTGCATTGACTGGTATGAGTAAGATGTTTGCTCCTTTGGGTGTCTGCGCGGCTTTTTATGCAACAGCAAAACCTGAGAAAAGGAAAAAAGTGTTGGCAATTTTGGTTCCTGTCCTGATTACCGCGGTTTTCACCGGAATTACAGAGCCGCTGGAGTTTACCTTCCTTTTTGTGGCACCGATTCTTTATGTGTGTCATTCCATTCTCGCTGGTTTGATGTCAGCAATTACCTTTGCGTGTGGTATCAGTGGTGATTTCAGCTTGGGATTGATTCAGAATGCTGCACTTAACTGGGTACCGATGTGGGCGAGTCATGGAGCGGCATATTTACTGCAGATTGTCATTGGACTTTGTTTTTCGGCAATTTATTTTGTACTGTTCCGATTCCTGATTCTGAAGATGAATCTGAAAACACCGGGAAGAGAAGATGAGGGCGAGGAAAGCAAGTTATATACCAAGCAGGAGTACAGGGAACGCAAGGCAAAAGGTGTATCTAAATATGCAATAGCTGCAGAAGCGTTTTTGGAAGGACTTGGAGGAAAAGATAATATTGTGGATGTAACGAACTGTGCAACCAGACTTCGAGTATCGGTAAAGGATGCGGCTAAAGTGAAAGATACTGCATATTTTAATTCCAATGGTGCTCATGGATTGGTTAAAAACGGAACAGCACTTCAGATTATTGTGGGTCTGACTGTACCGTCTGTACGAGAAGAATTTGAGAAACTGTTGTAATCAGGTTATCTTATAGAAAGAAGGATAGAACTAATTATGAAAAAATTTAATATAACTATTGCAGGTGGTGGAAGCACTTATACACCGGGAATTGTTTTGATGTTGATGGAAGAAAGTTATCGATTCCCAATTGGAGAAATCAGGCTTTATGATAACCTGGCATCTCGTCAGGAGCCGATTGGTGAAGCAATGAAAATTTTGTTAAAAGAACGTCATCCAGAGATTACGTTCTCTTACACAACAGATCCAGAAGAAGCATTTACAGGAATTGACTTTGTGTTTGCACATATTCGCGTTGGTCTATATGCCATGCGAGAACTGGATGAAAAAATTCCTCTAAAATATAATGTTGTAGGTCAGGAAACCTGCGGACCTGGTGGATTGGCTTATGGAATGCGTTCAATTGGCGGAGTATTAGAAGTTCTGGATTATATGGAAAAGTATTCCCCGAATGCATGGATGCTGAATTATTCCAATCCGGCTGCAATCGTTGCAGAAGCAACAAGACGGCTTCGTCCAAACTCAAAAATCATTAATATCTGTGACATGCCGGTCGCATTGGAAAATATTATGGCAAATATTCTTGGATTAGAGTCACGCAAAGAGATGATAGTTCGTTACTATGGTCTGAATCATTTTGGCTGGTGGACCAGTATTACAGATAAGAATGGCAAAGATCTGATGCCGGAGCTGAAAGCATTTGTCAAAGAAAAGGGATATGCGAAGGAAACAGAGGATTATCAACATCGAGCACAAAGCTGGAAGGATACTTACTTGATGGCAAAGGATGTATATGCGCTGGATCCGAGTACAGTTCCGAACACATATTTGAAATATTATCTGCTTCAGGATGAAGTTGTGAAACATTCTAACAAGGAATATACCCGTGCGAATGAAGTAATGGATTCTCGTGAGAAGGAAGTGTTTGGAACCGCCCGGGCAATTATTGAGAAGGGGAGTGCAGATGGATATACGTTTGCAACAGGAGCACATGCTACTTTTATTGTAGATTTGGCGTGCGCGCTTGCATTTAATACAAAAGAAAGAATGCTGCTGATCGTTCCCAATAATGGTGCTATTTCGAATTTTGATGATGATGCTATGGTGGAGATTCCCTGTCTGGTAGGAAGCGAAGGACCGGAACCACTTTCTATCGGGACGATTCCGACCTTTCAGAAGGGACTGATGGAGCAGCAGGTTGCAGTAGAAAAACTGACGGTTGATGCCTGGATGGAACATTCATATTTGAAGATGCATCAGGCTTTGACGTTAAGTAAAACAGTTCCGAGTGCATCGGTAGCAAAGAAGATTCTTGATGAACTGATTGAGGCAAATAGGGAGTATTGGCCAGAACTGAAGTGAGTTTCTAGGTAATCGCGAAAAATTAGAAAAGAAATACCTGTGAATGATTGCTCCTGTTGTCCTATAATGATAGAATGATAAGAAAATCAATAGATGGAGGCAGGAGCATGAGGCTGGAAGGACTTGTAAGTAAGTATTATGATAAGCTGAATCCCAATGATATTATCATTTGGCAGTATGTGTTTAGCCATAAGGAATATTGTATCCATATGTCGATTGAGCAGGTGGCTGAAGCATGCAGTGTTTCCCGCAGCACAGTGATGCGGTTTGCGCAGAAGATCGGACTTTCTGGTTTTAGTGAATTGAAAGCACATCTCAGGTGGGAAACCGGAGAAATCAGCTGCGAAACGGATAATCTGGTAAATATTGTATGTGATACGAATGCAAGAACAATTCAATACTTTCGAGAGCAGAATTGTGATGAGATTTGTAGGTTTCTGAACAGTGCAAAGAGGATATTCTGTTATGGAACCGGGCAGGCTCAAAAGTCTGTAGCTGGAGAATTTCAGAGAATGATGCTGTCGCTGAATATTCTGGTGCACGAAATCAGCGGGGAAGGTGAACTTCGGAAAATAGCATATATGATGCAGGAAAAAGAAGATGTAGTGATAATTATATCCAAATCAGGAGAGAGTAATTTACTACGGGATGTGATGTTCCTGCTTAACAGCCGAAAGGTACCCGTGATTTCTCTGACACGGTATGGCAATAATTCACTGGCAAGAATGAGTACCTGTAATTTGTTTGTGGATATTGAAGATATATCGCTTTTAAGCAACACTAATTATTCATCTATGACGCAGATGTTCCTTGTGTTGGAAATTCTGTTTACCAAGTTTGTGGAATATCGAAAGCATGCCGAGTCTCTGTTATAGCTGATGCTTGAACAATTGGGAAGTATGAAGCTGGCAGAAGAGAGGTAATGGAGGAAAATTACATGAAGTTATTGTTTGCATCAGATTCTTTTAAAGGAACTCTAAGTTCGGAGCAGATTATTCGACTCCTTACAGAGTCAGCCAAACGGATATTTCCAGAGTGTGATATTCTGGGAGTGCCGGTTGCTGATGGAGGGGAGGGAACAGTGGATGCTGTGATTTCCGTGACCGGAGGAAGGATGCGGACAATAGAGGTACACGGACCTCTGATGGAGACGCAGGTGGCATCTTATGGAATTTTTAATGGTGATAGTGCTATTATTGAGATGGCGGCTGCGTCTGGTCTGCCTTTGGTTAAGGAGAAAGATCGTAATCCGTTGTTTACGACGACTTATGGTACGGGAGAATTGATTCGGGATGCATTGGAACAGGGCTGTAGGAAGCTTTCGATTGCTTTGGGAGGAAGTGCCACTAATGATGGTGGGATGGGAGCTATGCGTGCGTTGGGAGTTCGATTTTTGGATGCGAAGGGACATGAACTGGAAGGCAGGGGAGTAGACCTTGGTAAAGTGGAAACGATTGATGTTAGTGGACTTCATGCAGGAGTCCGTGAATCGGAAATTACAGTTATGTGTGATGTAAATAATCCTCTGACTGGATCAGATGGTGCGACGTACACATTTGGAAAGCAAAAGGGTGCAACGGAAGAGGTACAAAAACAGTTGGAGCATGGAATGATTCGCTATGCATCTGTGATGAATGCATGTCTGGGAACTCAAATTGACAGTCTTCCGGGAAGTGGTGCGGCTGGCGGGCTGGGAGCAGCTCTTTGTGGATTTTTGCATGCGGAATTAAAGTCAGGAATTGAAACTGTGTTGGATCTTATGGAGTTTGATAAACTGCTGGAGAGTACAGATTTGGTGGTCACAGGTGAGGGGAGAATTGACTGGCAATCTGCATTCGGAAAAGTTCCAAGTGGAGTGGGGAGGCGTTGTAGAGCAAAACAGATTCCGGTTATCGCGATTGTAGGTGGTATAGGGAAAGGTGCAGAAAACATTTACGAATATGGTGTGGACAGCATCATTTCTACGATTAATGGTGCGATGAGTCTGGAAGAAGCATGCTTACGGGCTGAAGAACTGTATTCAAATGCAGCAGATCGGGCATTTCGGCTGGTGAGAGCTGGAATGAGGATACAAAGCAAAATAAAATAATAAAATAGTAGGATAAGAGAGTCTTAACGGCAATGATATTTTTATGTCCGGTGAGGCTCTTTTTCTTAAGAGATACTTCAAGAAAGCGACCGGGATGTGTAAGAAAAATGAAAGACTATCCGAAGAAATTTCTGGTAAGATACTGATAGGCAAGAAAATAATTATGGCTGTAATGAAAGCCAATGAATCTGCTATACATAGAAAAGACAGGAGGATGGATTATGAGAAAGAGACAGACAGCCGGAATCATGCTGACGGTAGGAATCCTGGCAGCAGGGCTGACCGGGTGTGCAGGGACGAATACGGGAGTCCCCATGACTGTGACGGTGGAACAGCCGGAGAACAATGTGAATACGGTAACGGTGACAGGGAAGGAAGAGGTGCGGGTGGTGCCGGATATGGCGCAGGTGGTTTACGGCATTCACACCCAGGCGAAGGATGCAGGCACCTGCCAGCAGAAGAACGGCGAGAGCCTGGATCAGGCAATCGAGGTATTGAAGGGGCTGGGAATCCAGGAGACGTCCATTCAGACCTCTTCCTATGATATGAACCCGATCCGGAACTGGAATTCCAGCACTCAGGAGATCACCGGATATGAGATGAATACGAGACTTACGGTGACGGATATCCCCTTGGAGCAGCTGGGGAAGATCCTGGCAGGTTCCGTGGATGCGGGGGTGAATCAGGTGGATTCGGTCAGCTACTTCTCCAGCAAGTATGACGAGAGCTATCAGCAGGCGCTGGAGCTTGCAGTCGCTCAGGCACGGAAGAAGGCCGACACTCTGGCGGCAGCCGGCGGACGGACCGTATCCTCCATGCTGGCAGTGCGGGAAGACGGATATCAGCCGGAGACCCGCTACACGGCGGCGCGGAATATGGCATCCAGTGCGATGAAGCAGGAATCTGCGGTGGCTGACATGGCAGTGATGCCGGGAGAAATCAGCGTGGAGGCGCAGGTTTCTGTGGATTTCCGTCTGGAGTAGGAAATGTATATGACAGTATAAGGAGGCATAATGAAAGTATGAGACGGTTACAGATTGGAAAGTGGGCAGCACTTGCTGTCCTGACAGCATTGCTGATGGGGGTGGGAAGCATGTCCGCCCTGGCGGATGGCACACAGACTGGTGCGGGGACTGCCACGCAGACAGGAACAGGTGAAGGAACGCAGGCAGCGGGAGAGACCGAAGCACCGGCGATTCCGGCGCCGACAGAATATGCGCATATTACCCGGTGCGAGATCGTGGGCGGAAGCCAGATTGCCATCAGCGGAGAAGTGAAGGGAACCTGGTCTGATCCGGCTTACTATGACAATTATCTCTACCTGTTCGAGATGCAGCCCTATGAGGATGATCTGAACGGGAGGACCGATTACAGCGGATGGATTACCAAGGGGGATGCCCTCTCCTTCACACTTCCGTTGAATCTGGGAACAGCCGAGGACCGGCTGTATTCCAAGTTCGTGGTGGCGGTGTATGACGGAGAGAAGTATACGCCGGTGGGCAATACCGTATATGTGACCAATCCGGAGGCGGTGGCGAAGCACACAGATGCCTACCGAAGCGCCCAGACCAAGAAGGGACTGCTGATTGAAAACACCACCAGCATGGTGGCGGATGCATTTGAGCTTGGTGTGAACCATGTGATCGTCAATATTCCATTTCACCATATTCTGGGGCAGGGTATTACCTATGAGTATGACGGAAAGACCTACAGCTTCAACAAGGAGCTGATGGAGACCTATGACAATACCATCCGCCGGATGTCGGAGAAAAATATGACGGTGACGGCGGTGATCTTAAATGGCTGGAATGACAGTACGCCGCAGCTGGTCTATCCGGGGGTGACGAAGCAGCCGTCGAATCAGGTATTTTATTACGGCTTCAATGCCTCCACACCGGAGGGCTGTGAGACCATCAAGGCAATCGCGTCCTTCCTGGCGGACCGCTACAGCAGTTACGGTTCTTCCTACGGAAAGGTGTCCAACTGGATCATCGGCAACGAGATCAACAACCAGCAGTGGAACTATATGGGACCCATGGGGCTGGAGCAGTATGTACAGGAATATGCGCGGGCATTCCGGGTGTTCTACACGGCAATCCGAAGCACCAGCAGCAATGACCGGCTGTTCTTTTCCACGGATTACAACTGGAATCATGAGGCCAACGGCTCCACGAAGTACAATGCAAAGGATGTGGTTGACCGGCTTGCAGATCTGACGGGGGCAGGCGGCTCCATGGACTGGGGACTGGCGTATCATCCCTATTCCATTCCCATGACCGAGCCGGAGTTCTGGGACGATGACCAGACGGGGCTGATCAAACAGGATGCTTCTTCTCCGGTAATCAATCTGAAGAACCTGAGTGTGCTGACGGATTACATGCAGCAGGGACAGCTTCGGATGCGGGATGGCAGCGTGCGCCATATGATCCTCTCGGAGCAGGGATTTACCTCCAAGAGTGCTACAAGGGGTGTGAACTATGACCTGCAGGCGGCGGCAATCGCCTATGCCTACTATATTGCGGACAGCAATCCCTATATTGACGCGTTCATTATGAGCCGTCAGGTGGATGCGCCGCTGGAGACGAAGGATTCGCTGATGTTTGGTCTGTGGCACTGTGACGAGAATCAGCCCAATGCCATCGCGCCGACCATGAGGAAGAAATCCTGGACGATCTACAAGAATATTGACAATAAAAAAACCACCCTGGAGACCACGGAATTTGCAAAGCAGATTCTTGGCATCCAGAAGTGGAGTGATGTGATTCCCAACTTCCGGTGGAGAGCACAGGAGCGTTAGGAGAGCTTTGAGGGGCAGACCGGATCATTCCGGCGCTACCACTCTGGCAATCATCCGGTTGGGCAGACAGACGATCAGGTCGCCGTTTAAGCTGATCTTGCCCTGGTGGATACAGACCTTATCGGGGCAGGATGCCTCGCTGATCCAGACCATGCCGTCCTGAATGATCAGATGGTTGGTGCCTTCCTGATATCCGTCGATGACCACATCGGCATCTTTGCTTAAGTCATAGGTGGCGACCACCTGGCCGTCTACCTGAACCTCCACAGTCGCCGCCGGTTTGCGGTGCATCACAACGTTGATCAGAGTACCTGCTGCTGCGATGGCAAGAATGATAACCACCAGCAGCAGGTCTTTTTTGCGTTTTGCATGTGTTTCCATGGAAAAACCTCTTTCTAAAAATTTGAGACAATGTTATACTTATAAAATGACCGGTTACTCCGGTGCAAGAAACTATAACACAGAACAGAGAGAATGTCAATTTGAGGAAGAGCATGAAGAGAAATAAAGGGGCAAAAGCCATTGCGTTGTATGGGATGCTGATCGCGCTGGCATTTATATTCAGTTACATTGAGTCCATGATCCCGTTCCCGGTTCCGATTCCCGGTGTGAAGCTGGGACTGGCGAATCTGGTCAATGTGGTGGGGCTTTATACGGTGGGAGCTGTGGGTACGGCAGCGGTGTCTCTGGTGCGCATTGTGCTGGTGGGCTTTACCTTCAGCAATCCCGGTGCCATGCTGTATGGTCTGGCGGGAGGTGCCCTGAGCCTGCTGGCGATGATTCTGGCGAAGAAGCTTGACTGGTTCGGCAAGGCGGGAGTCAGCATTCTGGGCGGTATTTTCCACAACATCGGACAGCTGACGGTGGCGGCGCTGGTGACGGAACAGGCGGGGGTGTTTACCTATCTGCCGGTGCTGCTGGCGGCAGGCGTGGTGACCGGCGCGGTGATCGGACTGCTGGGCGGACTGATCGTGGAGCGGATCACGCCGGTGGTGAGCCGGATGGGGTAAGAATTTTGCAGCAAAAACAAAGGATATTATATAGCATTTTTTGTCCGGGGGCGTTATACTTAAGGCAGACGGTTCCGGGAGATTGAGCGGGAGCCGAAATATGGATATCAATGGAGGACGGTATGGTTTACGACGCGATTACAAAACTGGTACAGTACGGTCTGGAGACGGGATTATTACAGGAGGAAGACCGGATCTATGCAACGAATCAGCTTCTGGAAGCGTTGCATCTGGATGAATATGAGGAGACGGAGTTTTGCGGCAGTGTGAATCTGGAGGAGACATTAAAGGAGCTTCTGGACTACGCCTGTGAGCAGGGCATCACTCAGGACAGCATTGCTTATCGGGATCTGTTTGACACGAAGCTGATGAACTGCCTGATGCCGAGACCGTCAGAGGTGACGGCAAAGTTCTGGAATCTGTATGAGACGGAAGGACCGGAGGCGGCGACGGATTACTTCTACAAGTTAAGTCAGGATTCTGACTACATCCGCAGATATCGTGTCTGCAAGGACCGCAAGTGGGTGACGAAGACTCCCTACGGCGATCTGGACATTACCATCAACTTATCCAAGCCGGAGAAGGACCCGAAGGCGATTGCGGCAGCCAAGCTGGCAAAGCAGAGCGGTTATCCCAAGTGCCTGCTGTGTATGGAGAATGAGGGCTATGCAGGACGGCTGAATCATCCGGCGCGGAACAATCACCGCATCATCCGCATCACCATCAATGACAGCCGGTGGGGATTCCAGTATTCCCCCTATGTATATTACAATGAGCACTGCATCGTGTTCAACGGACAGCATACGCCCATGAAGATTGAGAAGGCGGCATTTATCAAGCTGTTTGACTTTGTAAAGCAGTTCCCCCACTATTTCCTGGGATCCAATGCGGACCTGCCGATCGTGGGCGGCTCTATCTTGAGTCATGATCATTTCCAGGGCGGACATTACACCTTTGCCATGGCAAAAGCGCCGGTGGAGCAGAAGTTCACCATGCCGGGCTTTGAGGACGTGGAGGCAGGAATCGTGTACTGGCCCATGTCCGTGCTGCGTCTGCGGGGCAGGGACAGCGACCGGCTGATTGAGCTGGGCGACAAGGTGCTGGGTGCGTGGAGAGCCTACACCGACGAGGCGGCATTTGTATATGCGGAGACGGACGGGGAGCCGCACAACACGATTACGCCGATTGCCAGAAAGAACGGAGAACTGTATGAGCTGGATCTGGTGCTGCGCAACAACATTACCACAGAGGAGTTCCCGCTGGGTGTGTACCATCCTCATCAGGAGCTGCATCACATCAAGAAGGAGAATATCGGTCTGATCGAGGTGATGGGTCTGGCTGTTCTGCCGTCCAGACTGAAGGACGAGCTGGCGCTGCTGGGCGAGTACATGGTTGCGGGCAGGGATATCCGCAGCAATGAGATTCTGGAAAAGCATGCAGACTGGGTGGATGAGTTCCGTCCGCAGTACGGTGAGATCACCGCTGAGAATGTGGATGGGATCCTGCAGGAAGAGGTCGGCAGGGTATTTGCCAGAGTGCTGGAGGATGCCGGTGTCTACAAGTGCACGGCGGAGGGAAGAGAGGCATTTGGCCGCTTCCTGAGCAGTGTCGGCTTTGTGAAGGCATAAATGACAGTAGAAAACAGAGGAAAAAGAGCGATGTGCTTTGCATTGCTCTTTTTTTATGTTATGATAGGACGTGATTGCAAAAATTCGTATGGCGGCAGAGGAAGGGCGAAGTCGGAACCTAATCTGCCGGGGAAGTGAAAAGGAAGGTTTTTTATGAAGAACGGAACAGAAAACAAGCGGAAGCGTGGATATGCGGCGTGGATCCGGGGGTTGGCAGTCTGGGCTGCTGTAGGGACAGGGATGCTGCTGTCCGGCTGTGGGATGATGGATAAGCCCCTGCAGAAGTATGACGCCCAGTATCTGGATTATTTTGATACCATTACCAGTATTACGGTGTATGCGGAGGATGAAAAGCAGTGGAAGGAGTATGAGGCGGAGATTCGGGATACGCTGCAGCGCTGCCACCGGCTGTTTGATATTTACAATGAGTATGAAGGCATGAACAATATCAAGACGGTCAATGACCATGCGGGAATGGGACCGGTGGAGGTGGATGCGGACCTGGTGGGGCTTTTGAAGTTCTCGGAGGAGCTTTGCGATACCACTGACGGTCGGATGAATGTGGCCATGGGAAGTGTCTTAAGCATCTGGCACGACTACCGGACCAGCGGCATGGACGATCCGGACAGTGCCGAGATTCCGGATATGACGGAGCTTCAGGCGGCGGCAGAGCACACGGACATTCATCAGATGGAGCTGGATGAGCAGAACCATACGGTATTTCTGCCGGACCCCCAGATGCGGCTGGATGTAGGGGCTGTGGCGAAGGGGTATACGGCGCAGCTGCTCTGCGATGACCTGCGGGAGCGTGGAGTGACCTCGGCGCTGATCAGCCTTGGCGGCAATGTGCAGACCATCGGCAGGCGGGGGGACGGAAAGCCCTGGCGTGTGGGCGTGCAGAACCCGGATATTCAGAGTAGCACCCCCTATCTTCATGCGGTGGAGTTGGAGGACCTGGCGCTGGTGACCAGCGGCGTGTACCAGCGGTACTATGTGGTGGACGATGTGCGGTATCATCACATCATTAACCCGGAGACGCTGATGCCCTGGTGGGAGTACCAGTCTGTGACGATTCTGTGCAAAGACGGGCGGGCGGCAGATGCCCTGTCCACAGCGGTATTTAATATGGAGCTGGAAGAGGGCATGGCGCTGATCGAGTCCCTGGAGGACACAGAAGCCTTCTGGGTGATGCCGGACGGGTCCGAGGTCAGCAGTTCCGGATTTGATCAATACATCAAGGACTGAGTTTTGTGGAGGAATGAAAAATGGAACGAGAGAGAAAGAGACAGCTGCGAAGCAGCTTTCTGCTGACGCTGACGGCACTGATCTGGGGCGTGGCATTTGTGGCCCAGAGTGAGGGCATGAATTATGTGGGAGGATTTACGTTCAATGCCTGCCGTTTTCTGGTAGGCGGAACGGTGCTGATTCCCTGCATATTTTTACTGAGAAAGATAAATGGAGATAAGCGGAGCGGAATGAGCCGGGAGGAGAAGCTTCGCCAGCGGAAGACGGGGATCGTCGGCGGAATCTGCTGTGGTCTGGTGATCTGTGTGGCAAGCAGCCTGCAGCAGTTCGGCATCGCATTTACCACGGTGGGAAAAGCCGGATTCATCACGGCGCTCTATATTGTGATCGTGCCCCTGTTCGGGCTGTTCCTTCACAGGAAGGTGGGACTGAATATCTGGATCAGCGTGGCAATCGCAGCTGTGGGCATGTACCTGCTGTGCATCACGGAAGGATTTTCCATTGGAAAAGGGGATTTTCTGGTGTTTCTGTGCGCGATTGCATTTTCCCTGCATATTCTGGTGATCGATTACTTCTCCCCGAAGGCGGACGGAGTGCTGATTTCCTGCGTGCAGTTCTTCACGGCGGGAATCATTTCCAGCGTGCTGATGTTCCTCTTTGAAACGCCGTCCTGGAGCGCGGTTCTGGCAGCCTGGGCGCCGGTGCTGTATGCGGGGGTGCTGTCCTGCGGTGTGGCCTATACGCTGCAGGTGGTGGCGCAGAAGGACGTGGACCCGACCATCGCCTCCCTGCTGATGAGCCTGGAGTCGGTGTTCTCGCTGCTGGCAGGCTGGGTGATTCTGGGTCAGAAGATGGGACCGCGGGAGCTGCTTGGCTGCGGGCTGGTGTTCGGGGCGATTGTGCTGGCGCAGATTCCGACGGAGCAGTTTCGGAAGAAAAAATGAGAAAATGCCTGTCAATTCGGTTGCATACGGAATTGACAGGCATTTCTACGTTTAGTCCGAAAGCTTCCTGCAGCTGTCCCGCTCAATAATGTGGTGAGGTACGATGATCTTGGTGGCAAGCAGGTTCGGATTCTCAATGTGGTTAATCATCTGGGAGGCTGCCTCAACGCCAAGCTGGATGGAATTCACGTCCACGGAGGTGAGCTGGGGGGAGGTGAGCCGGGCAAACAGGGAGTTGTTGAAGGAGATGATGGACAGATCTCCCGGGATGGAGTAACCGTGTTCCCGGCAGATGCGCTCTAAGGTCATCGCCATAATGTCATCGCTGACCAGCACCGCGGTCGGCGGATTGTCCTGGGATAGGAGTGCGGTAAGGGAAGCGTTGTCCTCCAGCACCGGGGAGTCAAGCTGCACGCAGTAATCAGGGTTGACGGGAAGATTGTGGCGCAGCAATGCGGTCTGATAGCCGGTCTTACGGTCGGCAGAGTACAGATAGGAGAGGTCGCTTCCGATGTAGCCGATCCGCTGATGTCCCAGACCGATCAGGTACTCGGTGGCCTCCTGTCCGGCGAGAATGTTGTCGTTGTCGATGTAGATGGTCTGGTTGGTGTACTGATATGCCTTGCCGATCAGAACGTAGAGCAGCCCTTCGTTGTACAGGTAATCGATGACCGGGTCCTGCTGGCGGGAGTAGAGCAGGATGAATCCGTCCACCTGTCCGCTGCGGGTCATGGTCCGCACCACCTGAAGAATCTCCTCCTCATTCTGTCCGGTGATGACCGTATTGATATACTGATGCCGGTTACAGAACTGACTGATGCCGCGGATGGTCTCTAAATAGAAAGAATTCTCGTAGGCATCCCGGTCGGAGACCGGAAGGATGATTCCGATGGTCCTTGAATTCTGACTGGCAAGGTTGCTTGCCTGAAAGTTCGGTTCGTAGCCAAGCTGTGCCATGGCGCGGCGCACCTTGTCCTTGGTCTCTCTGCTGATGGAAGGGTTGTCCTTGCAGGTCCTGGACACGGTGGACGGCGAGACACCGGCAAGGGCTGCCACTTCTTTAATCGTAACTGCCATAATGTTATCTCCTTATATTGTGCACGAATTGTGCAACAGAAATGTAAATGTGTTCGTGCTGCACGGCTGCCGATACTGCACGAGTCTCAGTAATGTACGGCTGCACTGGTTCCTGTTTCTTCCTGATACTGCAATAGTAATGCATGCCGGCGCAAAAGTCAATGATGCAATGCAATTAATTGCGCAAAATGCGTGAATAGATAGTGAAAATTGCACAAAGAACAGCGTGCAAACTTGTGCAAGACGTAGAAAGCATAATTTATGCAAAATACACCCTTGAAATCTGTGCAACACTGATGTATATTATATGCAAGCGGTTGCACAACATAATGCAAACACGGCAGGGGAGAAAGATGCAAACCGGGGATGAGGCTGGAGTATCAGCATAAAACAACATGATGGAGGTTATGAAATGGGCAAGAGAGAAGATGGCTGCAAGGGAATCAGCATCCTGTCACCGGCTACGGGAACAGCGGTGCCGTTGGAACAGGTTCCGGATCCGGTGTTTTCACAGAAGATTATCGGAGATGGCATGGCGGTGATTCCGACAGAGGGACGGATCGTCAGTCCTGTGGATGGAGAGGTTGTATCCGTGGCAGAGACGCTGCACGCTTACGGAATCCGCACGGAAGAGGGACTGGAGCTTCTGATTCACATCGGGCTGGAGACGGTTTCCTTAAAGGGCGAGTGCTTCCAGGCACATGTAAAGGTCGGCGACAAGGTGAAGGCAGGAGATCTGCTGGCAGAGGTTGACCTTGCATTCCTGAAGGAGCGCGGCATCAGCCCGATCACACCGGTGCTGTTCTGCGGCGGCATGGCAGGCAAGAGCTTAAATGGCACCGAGGGTGAGATGAAGGCAGGCGAGACCGTGCTTCTGACGGTACTGGAGAACTGCGATATGCCGAAGGAAAGCGGCAGCGCAGCCAATGCAGCAGGCAATGCAAACGAGAATAGTGCGAACAAGTCTGACGCAGCGAAGTCCGGTGCAGGTGAGAAAAAGAAATTCAACTTCAACTTCGATTTCCTGCAGAAGCTGGGCAAGGTGCTGATGGTAGTTATCGCGGTTATGCCGGCGGCAGGTCTGATGATCAGTCTGGGAAAACTGGTACAGATGGCAGGCGCAGATTTACATATGATCATGATGATCGGTACCACCATGGAGAGCATCGGCTGGGCGGTTATTACCAACCTGCACATCCTCTTCGCAGTAGCAATCGGCGGTTCCTGGGCCAAGGAACGTGCAGGCGGCGCATTTGCAGCACTGCTGGCATTTATCCTGATCAACTCCATCACGGGAGCGATCTTCGGCGTATCCTCCGATATGCTGGCTGACCCGGAGGCAGTGACCCATACGCTGTTCGGACAGGAGATTCTGGTCAACGGTTATTTCACATCCGTTCTGGGCTCCCCGGCGCTGAACATGGGTGTATTTGTAGGTATCATCGCAGGTTTTGTAGGCGGTATGGTTTACAATAAGTATTACAACTTCCGGAAGCTTCCGGATGCGCTGGCATTCTTCAACGGCAAGCGGTTCGTGCCGCTGGTGGTCATCGGCTGGTCCGTAGTGATTTCTCTGGTGATGGCACTTGTATGGCCGGTAGTACAGACCGGAATCAACTCCTTTGGTGTGTGGATTGCAAACTCTTCCTCCACCTCACCGATTCTGGCACCGTTCATCTACGGTACCTTAGAGCGTCTGCTGCTGCCCTTTGGTCTGCATCATATGCTGACGATTCCGATGAACTACACCTCTTTTGGCGGCACCTACGAGATCCTGACCGGCGCAAGCGCAGGCTCGCAGGTATTTGGTCAGGACCCGCTGTGGCTGGCATGGGTCAATGACCTGATGAATTTCAAAAATGCAGGAGATATGGAGTCTTACACCAATCTGCTGACTACCGTAACCCCGGCACGTTTCAAAGTAGGACAGATGATCGGCGCAACCGGACTGCTGACCGGTATCGCTCTGGCAATGTTCCGCAGAGTAGACCCGGACAAGCGTCAGAACTACAAATCCATGTTCGTATCCACCGTACTTGCTGTATTCCTGACCGGTGTTACGGAGCCGCTGGAGTTCATGTTCATGTTCTGCGCACTGCCGCTGTATCTGGTATATGCGGTGCTGCAGGGATGTGCTTTTGCCATGGCAGGCGTGATTCACCTGCGTCTCCACTCCTTCGGTAACCTGGAATTTGTAACCCGTATTCCCATGTCTGTGAAAGCAGGTCTTACGGGAGATATCATCAACTTTGTAATCTGCGTTGTGGTATTCCTGGTACTGGGTTATGTGGTAGCATACTTTATGATCGGCAGGTTTCAGTTCGCAACTCCGGGACGTCTGGGCAACTATACCGATGAAAATGCGGACAGCTCCGATACACAGCAGAGCAGCGGTGTGGCAGTTTCCGGCGGTTCCGATCAGGCAGAGCGGATCATCGCACTTCTGGGCGGACGGGAAAATATCGTGCTGGTGGATGCCTGCATGACGAGACTTCGTGTGACAGTCAAGGATCCGGCACAGGTGGCAGAGCTTCCGGCATGGAAGGCTGAGGGCGCTCTGGGACTTCTCAAGAAGGACAACGGCATCCAGGCTGTATACGGACCGAAAGCCGATGTGCTGAAGTCAGATATTAACGACAGATTATAAAAGCCGGATATTGACGACAGATAATAAAAGCCGGATATTAATGACAGATAATAGATGCCGGATAACAGAGGAGGAGACGGTTTATGAAGATCCTTACATTGAATACACACAGCCTGATCGAGCCGGAATACGAGGAGAAGCTTCGCGGGTTTGTAGAGACTGTGTTGCAGGAGAAGCCGGACATTATCGGACTGCAGGAGGTGAATCAGACCGCTTCGGCTCCTGTCTGGAACCAGGGACACATGGAACAGTACGTGGCATGCATGGAAGGTGTGGAGATCCGGGAGGATAACCACTCTGCCCATGTGGCAGCCATGCTGGCTGAGAGCGGTCAGGGGTACTACTGGACCTGGCTTCCCATAAAGCTCGGCTATGACCGGTACGATGAGGGGCTGGCATTATTTTCCAAAGCTCCGATTCTGGAGACCCGCCAGTTCTTCATCAGCCGGGGACATGATTATAAGAACTGGAAGACCAGAAAGATTCTGGGAATCCGCACGGAGGCAGGCTGGTTCTACACAGTCCACATGGGCTGGTGGGATGATGAGGAAGAGCCATTTGCACAGCAGTGGGAGCGGGTGATGGACGGACTGGGTACTTCATCCGAAAGCGTCTGGCTGATGGGCGACTTCAACAGCCCGGCAGATGTGCGCGGTCAGGGATATGACTGTGTGGCAGCTTCCGGCTGGAAGGATACCTACCTGCTGGCGCAGACCAGAGACAGCGGTGTGACGGTGGAGAAGGTCATCGACGGCTGGAGAGAAAAGGAAGACTGGAAGGACAGAGGCGATGGGGAACAGGACATCTGTGGAATGCGGATTGACTGCATCTGGAGTCTTCAGGATGAAACAGTGGGCAGCTCTGCGGTGATTTTCAACGGCAGGCGGGGTCCGGTGGTATCGGACCATTATGGAGTTATGATTGAGGCAGGCTGAGACAGCCGGAAGGAGAAAAAGTGAACAGATCAGCAGGAATCTTATTATCAATTACAAGCTTACCGTCTAAGTACGGAATCGGATGCTTTTCTAAAAGCGCTTATGACTTTGTGGACTGGCTGAAGGAGGCGGGGCAGAGCTACTGGCAGATTCTTCCCCTTGGTCCTACCAGCTACGGGGATTCTCCCTATCAGTCCTTTTCCACCTACGCGGGCAATCCCTATTTTATCAGTCTGGAAGCGCTGATTGAGGAAGGGGTGCTGAGCGAGGAGGAGTGCGCAGGAGCCGAGATGGAAGAGGAACCATCCGTCATCGACTATAAGCTGATGTATGAGGAGCGTTATCCCCTGCTGCGCAAGGCATATGAGCGCAGCGATATCAGCCGGAATCAGGAGTATGTCCGGTTCGTGGAGGAAAACGCATGGTGGCTGAAGGACTATGCCCTGTTTATGGCAGTGAAGGGCCGCTTCGGCGGAGCGCCGTGGACCGAGTGGGCGGAGGATATCCGTCTGAGATGGAACAATGCCATAGACTACTACCGGGAAGAGCTGTACTTTGATATTGAGTTTCAGCAGTATCTGCAGTTCGTATTTTACAGACAGTGGTTTCAACTGAAAAATTATGCTAACAGTAAGGGCGTACAGCTGATCGGGGATATTCCGATCTACGTTGCCATGGACAGCGCCGATGTGTGGGCGAATCCGGGGCTGTTCCAGTTAGACGAGACCAACACCCCGGTGGCTGTGGCAGGATGCCCGCCGGATGGATTTGCAGCGGACGGACAGCTCTGGGGCAATCCGCTCTATCGCTGGGATTATCACCGGCAGACCGGTTATGCCTGGTGGATCCGTCGTCTGGACCACTGCTTCCGGCTGTATGATGTGGTGCGCATTGACCATTTCCGCGGATTTGATGAGTATTTCTCCATTCCTTATGGAGCGAAGACAGCGGTTTCCGGACATTGGGAGAAGGGACCGGGCATGGACCTGTTCTCGAAGGTGCGGGAGGCACTGGGACAGCGGGAGGTCATCGCGGAGGACCTTGGCTATGTGACCGATTCGGTGCGCCAGCTGGTGAGAGACAGCGGATTTCCGGGCATGAAGGTGCTGGAGTTCGCATTTGACTCCAGAGACTCCGGCAGTGCCAATGACTACCTGCCCCACAATTATACGGAAAACTGCGTGGCATACACGGGAACCCATGACAACGAGACCATCGTGGGCTGGTTTGACAGCATCACCACCGAGGAGCAGCAGATGGCAAGGGATTATCTCTGCAATCAGCACACGCCGAAGAAGTATCTCTATAAGTCCTTTATCAGCCTGATCATGGCGAGCCGTGCCAACCTGTGCATCATTCCCATGCAGGACTACATGGGCTGCGGCAACAAGGCGCGGATGAACCGTCCGTCCACGGTGGGAACCAACTGGAAGTGGAGACTGAAGGAGCAGGATCTGACGAAGGAGCTGCAGCAGGAGATTCTTCAGATGACGAAGCGGTATGGACGGATGAACTGGCAGTAAGATGTGAGATTTTGAAAAACGTATCACAATGAGGGGATTTGGAAAGCCTGCAGAACAACGGCGAAAGACAGTCGTTATTCTGCAGGCTTTTTGTCATGGTGCGCCGGGCGGCGCGGAGTTCATATTTAGTTCTGATTCTGGTTCTTCTTCACCTCAGCCAGCTTCATGGCGCGAACCTTTAAGGGCAGACCGAACAGGGTGATGAAGCCGTCTGCATCGTGGTGGTCGTACATGTCGCCGGTGGTGAAGGATGCCAGGGACTCGCTGTACAGGGAGTACGGGGAGGTGGTGCCGGCTTTGATGATGTTGCCCTTGTAGAGCTTGAACTTGACTTCACCGGTCACATATTCCTGGGTGGAGGTCACAAATGCCTGCACAGCCTCGCGCAGCGGGGTGAACCACTTGCCCTCGTATACGATCTGAGCCATCTTGTTGCCCATATCCTTCTTGGTTTCCATGGTGGCGCGGTCTAATACCAGCTCCTCCAGCTGCTGATGTGCTTCCATCAGGATGGTTCCGCCAGGAGTCTCATAGACGCCGCGGGACTTCATGCCTACCACACGGTTCTCCACGATATCCACGATACCGATGCCGTGCTTGCCGCCTAACTGGTTCAGCTTGCGGATGATGTCGGAGACCTTCATCTTCTCGCCGTTGACGCTGGTGGGGATACCTTTCTCAAAGGTCATGGTCACATACTCGCCCTCGTCCGGTGCTTTCTCAGGACTTACGCCCAGCACCAGCAGGTGGTCGTAGTTGGGCTCGTTTGCCGGATTCTCCAGCTCCAGACCCTCGTGGCTGATATGCCACAAGTTACAGTCGCGGCTGTAGCTGTTGTCAGCAGAAAACGGAAGATTGATGCCGTGCTTCTTGCAGAACTCAATCTCATCCTCACGGGACTGCATGGTCCACACATCGGTCATACGCCACGGAGCGATCACCTTGATGTCCGGAGCCAGTGCCTTGATGCTCAGCTCGAAACGGATCTGGTCGTT
>JAUNPU010000009.1:0-41138 GCA_030536555.1 Eubacteriales bacterium
TTCAAGTTTGCCACAAAATCTGAAAAATATCTAGGCGAGAGGTTTGACGCTTACTATAGAAGTAACATACCGTGTAAACATCTTGGCTGTGCAGCACTTATTCCGCATGGTCAGATGTATTGCGAGGAATATAAGCCTTTACATACAAAGGACAGAGCTAATGCAGCAGAGCGTGGCTATGGTGCAAAGTGGCAGCGTGAGAGAAGGAAGTTCTTAGAGAGCAATCCATTCTGTGTGAAGTGTTATGAGGAAGGTCATATAACTATGGCTACCGCCGTGGATCATATCATTCCGCATCGTGGAGACCAGAAACTCTTCTGGGATAGGTCGAACTGGCAGCCTTTATGTGAGCATCATCATAATGTAAAGACGATAACCGAGGATAGATTCAAGGAATACCGGTTCTGATGGAGCGAGGGTAGGGGGTATTTGAAGCTCCGCAGGCATTAGGCTACAAGACCGGTGCCCCCTTTTCTGTGCAAAATTGCGAAATGAAAGATGGGGGACATTACAATGCAAATGCAATGTATCGTAATGTTCAAAAGTCGTTGCAGGTATCTTTTTTAGAAAAACTAATAATAATACTATCATTGTAAAAAAGAGCTTTCGCAATGTTATTGAAAAGTTTCATCGTGCTGTTGCAATGTTATTAAGTCTAAAAGTGTTACGGATATAGAGACAAGACAGAGCGAGACAAGGGAAAAGTTAAGAAAATGTTGATTTTTTCTGATGCTACGAATATAATGAAAGTGTAGAAGAGAGAAAATACTTTGAATTATGTTGGAGGAAACGATGATGGTAAAGGCAAGCGAGATTATTAGCAATAATATAATGAATATTATGAAACAGAACGGAAAAAAGCAGATTGATCTTGCAGACTATCTCGGGGTGTCCAAGCAAGTGATAAGTAAGATGCTTACCGGTGGAAGGATGATTAATGCAATTGAACTGCAGAAAATTTCGGAGTTTCTGGGTACTTCCATGGAGAATCTTGTTAAACACCCAGCAGTGGCTGTAGAAACGAATGCGGTAAAGGCTTTTATGGGAAAGGTGGAATCTCAGGAAGCAAGGGATGGACTTGGAATTGCAGATGAGATTGCAAATCTTATTTGTTTTTATGCACGTACTCGTGAAAATGCTGAGAAAATGATGAAACCATGGGAGGCTTAGAACTATGTGCCGAGTTTTGGATAATAGTCTTTATATTAAAGACAGAAAGAAATATACAAAAATAAGCGAATGTGCAACAAGTTTTAATTCGCTCTATAATAAGAATAATATTATTCAGGATGATATCTTCAACGTGTTGGAGAATTATGTGGCACGACATGATATGCCCTTTGATATGCTGAGATATCCTATTGAAGATGCCGATTTGTGTGCATGTACTTTCATTCGTAAAGGAAGAATGTTTGTTATGGTTAATTCTGCGTTGCCATTATCAAAGCAGATATTTGCAACAGCACATGAATTGTATCATATTTATTGCTATTTCGAGGGGTATGATTCCGCATTATTACAATCTGGGTCAATTTTGGAATCTGGTATTATAGATGAAGAAGCAAAAGAGATTGAGGATATGGAAGCAAATGCTTTTGCAGCCATTTTGCTGGCTCCAAAGGAGCGGCTTGATGAGCAGACGGATGTGTACAATTTATCATATAAAGATATTTCAGTGCAGACGGTGCTTAAGATAATGGACATTTTTGCAATTCCTTATAAGGCAGCGGTACTTCGTCTCTTGGAGGAAAACAAGATTGATGTTAAAGCTGCAAAGAATCTTTTGCAAGTTGAAGAAAAGGAAATTTGCAGACAAATGGAACTTACGGGAAAAGCTGCACGCTGGCAGGAGATACCTAAGGATTTCATTAGATTTGGAAGCTTACCTGAATTGATGTATGATGTGGAGCAGTTGGATGCTGTTCGCGATGAACGGTTAGCAAGTGATAAGAACAGATTGAGTGAAATTATGAAAAGTTTAAGAAAACAGTGAGGTAGTGCCTATGGAAATGGACAAAAAATATGCCTTGCTGGATGCTGACTTTTTGTATAAATCACATTTAGCAAGAAATGAAAAAAATCATATGCTGACAGACTTTGTAATGGAATTTGCGGAGTATGAGTTTTTCTGCCATGAAATGATAAAGAAAGAACTGAGCAGACATGAACTGAATCCGGATCCGAATCCTTGGCTTGAAGAGAAAATTAAAGCAGGAAAAGTGAAATTGTATTCGGATCGAGAGATTATAAGTGAATTAGGAAAAATATATGGAGAAGAAGCAACAAGCATATATTTAGAGTTACTGGAAATAAGCTGTGATACTTTTAATGCCAATTTTTATAAACAGTACTATGGTTCTTTGAATGAGATGGAGAACCTAAACGATGTTGAGGCCTTTTTGGCGGCATTAAAGGATTGTGATGATAAGGTTCCACATAAAAAGGGACTAGGCGAGAAAAAGACCTATGTATTAATTCAAATGATGGAGGTGCTGTACGGTAATCGGGTGTATATATTCTGTTCAGATGATTTTAAAGCAAGACAGAGTATTGCAAGTTTAGAAACACCGGTTCATTGTATCAGTATCTTAGGTGTATTCTATAAGCTGATGAAGATGGGAAAGAAAAAATCTGAAATGCAGGAATATTACGATCATTTATCTGCGTTTTTGAAGAATCAGACGGAATATAAGGTTTGGTCGATATCTGGTCACCAACGAGATAGTGTGTCAATTAAACAAGTGTTTGATGAGATATATGATGAAAAGTTTCAGATGTTGCGGAACGGAGATTTGCAATACATAAAGTAATATGTTAGATAGCATGTAACAAAGCCTTGAGGAAAAGAAATCCTTCAGGGCTTTTCTTATGCAAAAAATTAAGGAAGGAGGGTATGGCCATGGCAGGAAGAAAGCCAAAGCCTACAGCGGTGAAGAAGCTGGAAGGTAATCCGGGAAAAAGAAAATTGAATACGAAGGAGCCAATTCCGGCAAAGGGAATGCCTGACTGTCCGGAATGGTTATTACCTGAGGCTAAGGAAGAGTGGGAACGTTTAGCTGATTTGATGAATCAGATGGGTGTTCTTACGGAAGTGGATATGGCGGCGTTTGCTGCGTATTGTCAGTCTTACGCCAGATGGAAGGAAACTCAGGAGCATATTGATTCTGGGGGTTCGACTTTTGAAACAGATAAAGGGTATCAGCAACAGACACCTTGGGTTGGTATTGCAAATACAAATCAGAAGTTAATGCTACAGGCGGCATCCGAGTTTGGGCTTACGCCTTCATCCAGATCACGATTGTGGCTGGTAGTACAAAGGGTAAGGAGCCGGAAGATGAGATGGAGGCATTGCTTGGGGGTGATTCTTAATGGCAAAGGAACCAAGACCAAAGGGATATCCGAAACTTAAGAATTATAAGCCTTCCCAGTTCATGCTTCCGATTTCTCACTATGACAAGAAGAAAGCAGACAGGGCAGTTACTTTTATTGAGAATCTTTGCCACACGAAAGGCAAATGGGCCGGAACACCATTTTGGCTGTTGCCGTGGCAGGAGCAGCTCATAAGAGATATTTTTGGAATTGTAAAACCAGATGGTAACAGACAGTTTCGTACTGCTTTTGTGGAAATATGTAAGAAGGTAGGAAAGAGTGAATTGGCTGCGGCTGTCGCTCTTTATTTATTATATGCAGACAATGAGCCAAGTGCGGAAGTGTGTGGTGCAGCAGCTGACCGTCAGCAGGCATCTATTGTATTTGATGTGGCGAAACAGATGGTGCAGATGTCACCGGCTTTGATGAAAAAAAGTAAGTTGATGGGTGCTACCAAGCGCATTGTGAATTATAGCAATGCCTGTTACTATCAGGTGCTGTCGGCTGAGGTTGGTGGTAAGCATGGATTTTTGGTAAGTGGCTTGGTATTTGATGAAATTCATACCAAGCCGAATAGGCAGCTATACGATGTACTTACCAAGGGGCCGTCGGACGCAAGACAGAATGCTTTAGATAGTCACAAGTTAAAAGGACTGACTGGTGGTATGAGTGTTGCATTAAAGAATATTATTAATTCAATGTACAGTGAAGACCTTTCGAAGAAAGTATCAGCAGCACAAAAAGTTAAGGCAATAAATGGAGAAGTCATACAGGCACTAGTTCATTATGGGTATATGAAGAACCCTGATGATGTTCATCGTATTGTTATTGATGAAGAGGCTGCAAGTGTAGTAAGAACGATTTTTAATTATGCGAGAAAGGGTTAAGTTCTACCGAAATCGCCAGGCGATTGAATGCAGCTGAAATACCAAGTATAACACAGTATTATTTGAATCAAGGAATTAAAAGGAATTTTAGCGGAAATCTTGATAGACCACATTACTGGACTGGTTATGCGGTGAGAATGATATTAAAGAATGTATCGTACAAAGGCACTTATATTTGGGAAAAACAGATCAACGCTTAAGAACAAAAAGATCTGTGAATAAAAGAGTTACAAAAGATGAAAGTGATTGGGTGGTAATACAAAACCATCATGAAGCTATTGTTACGCCTACACAATTTGATAGAGTTCAAGATATATTGAACAGTAGAAAAAAACCACCAACAAGTATTACCGCACCATCTAAAAAGAGGATAAACTTATTTAGATGCCCATATTGCAACAGGAAACTTACAGTTAATGCAAAGACAATTAGTTGTAGGTCTGGTAGTGTTTCTTTGAGTGAACAATGCAATACTGTTAAGGCAAGTATTGAACAGGTAGAGACTGCTATAACAACAACTATAAATCAGATTGCTGCATATGTTTTAGAAAGCATACAAAAGCTAATGAAAAAAGACAAATCCTGCGATATAATAGAAGATGGTATTGTATCGCTTCAGAAGGAATTAAAAAGAATTCCTGGTATGAAGATGCAGAAATATGATTTATATAAGCAAGGTGAATTATCTGCTGAACAGTACCAGACTGTAATTGAGGAGATATACGCTAATAAGGAAAAATTAGAAGGTGATTAGCAAGTGAAATGCTTATGAAAAATGGATTTGATCCTGAGATTGCAAGTAAATTTATTAAATACATTGATGTTTACAGCAATTCAAAGGTAGAAATTTTCTTTGATATTGATGATGTTTTCTTCAACCAAATGATTAAAGAACTGGAGTGATAGTCAAGGTGATTAGAGTGCTTTTCGTTTGTCATGGGAATATTTGTAGATCTCCGATGGCAGAGTTTGTTTTAAAAGATATGGTAGCAAAACGTGGTATAGCCGAGCAATTTGAAATTGCATCGGCTGCCACTAGTACAGAAGAAATATGGAATGGTGTTGGTAATCCAGTATATCCACCAGCTAGGGCTGAATTAGCAAAGCATGGAATTAGCTGTGATGGTAAAAGAGCAGTTCAGCTCAAGGCGTCTGATTATGATTATTATGATTATCTTATCGGTATGGATAATATGAACATTCGTAACATGGAGCGAATGACCAACCATAAGAAAGGTGAGAAAATAGCATTGATGCTTGAGTATGCAGGACTTGTTGGATCTGAGTGCCAAGATCCATGGTATTCCGGCTCGTTCGATGTAACATACCGAGATGTAGTGGCAGGATGCACAGCATTCCTGGAATACCTCGAAAAAGAAGGTAAAATCTGATGAGTCAGAAAGAAAAATTTTTAAGATTTTACTTGACAGAAGCGGATCCCTGGTATACGGGGGACTTTGAGGCCACGTATCAGGATGTGCTGGCGGGCTGCAGGGGGCTGCTGGAAGAAATTCAAAGAAATCTCGTCTAGGGCTATTCATTTTCCCGGGGAAATATGTTACAATTTCGTTATATGTTATATTTGCAAGATCGGAAATATAACCATAACGGGAGGACAGGAGTATGGAACGGGAGAGAGAGGTCGGGCTGCGTAAGCTGCTCAGGATTGTGCTGGTGATGGGTGCCATCTTGTCTGCATTTCTGGTGCTGAGTGTGTCGGCGGGAAGCCGGTTTGAGCTGCAGATGGGGCAGGTGGAGGAGATGCCGGAGGACTGGTATTACATAGAGAACGGTACGTGGGTGGATGTGACGCTGCCGGCCAGGATTACGGTGGAGCCGGGAGCGGAGCTGGTGCTGTATCACGATATTCCCAACCGCCGGTATGCGGGGCTGACGCTGACGACCAAGGGGGCCAGATACCGGCTGAAGGTGTCGATTGGCGATCAGATGCTGTATGAGTATCGGGATGAGGCATTTCCGCGCAACAGCCAGATGGCTGACAAGCTGAACTGTGATGCGGTGCTTCCTTTGGATGTGGCGCGAAAGACGGTTGCGCTGACCTATGAGAACGGGAAGGACGGAGTGTATCAGATTCCCATGGTCTATGTGGGGTCCAGCAGCGCGGTGTTCTGGTATCACTGCATGGAGGATGCGGCAGCGATTCTGATCGTGTTTGCCATGGCGGTGCTGAGCATTCTTGCCGTGGTGGTGTCGATTTATATGGGATATGAGCGGATGGTGGACTGGCGGGTTCTGGACCTGGTGGGCTTTCTGGTGCTGTGCGGAACCTGGTGCATCACGGATTCGTCCATCGTGCAGCGTCTGACCGGGATGTCGCCGGTGACCAATGTGGTATCCTTCTATGCATTTATGCTGATGTCCGTGCCCATGCTGTATTTTGTCCGGAATACGGGAAATATGAGAAAGCATGTGGTGATTGATCTGGTGATTGACGCGCTGTGCCTCAATGCCATGCTGCAGGGAGTCTGGAATGTGTGCTTTGGCACGGAATTCATCGACATGCTGTTCGTGACGCATCTGCTGCTGGTGGTGGGGATTCTGCTTACCATTGCGGCAATCTGGAATGAGTACCGGGCGACGCAGGATCAGGAGCTGTTCATCATTCTCCGGGCGTTTGCCATGGTGGCGACCGGGGGGATCGTGGCGCTGATTCTGTATTGGGCGCTGGAGATTACCTACTACGAGCTGATCTATGAGTTCGGCGTGCTGATCTTCATGATCTATCTGATGGGGCGTGTGGTGAGAAATATGGCGGCGAATATACGGTTTCGGGCGGAGGCGGAGATCTATGACCGGCTGGCGCGGGAGGACAGTCTGACGGGAGTCGGGAACTGGCGGGCGTTTGAGGAGTATCTGGAGGAGATTGAGGAGCATTCGGACACCTATGAGAATGCGGTGCTGATGTTTCTTGATATCAGCAGGCTCCGGGATATCAATGACCAGTTCGGGCACAGTGCGGGGGATGAGATGATCATTGCCGCATCCCGGTGCATCGAGCGGGCATTTGCGGGAGTGGGCAGGTGCTTTCGGACGGACGGAGAGGAATTCTGCGTGATCATCCTGAATCCAAAGGGAACGAAGGAAGAGTGGGATGAGGCGCTGAACCGGGAGCTGAGATGGTACAATCAGGAGAGCAGAAGGCGTCTGGAATTTATCAGGGGACTCAGTTATCTGCGGGAGGACGGCAGACTGAAGACCATCAGTGACTGGAAGTATGAGGCAGACCAGCAGCTTCAGGTAAATAAGGGCTGGCGGCGTGTGGAACGGGAAGCGGAATAGGCAGTGATACAGATGAGGAAGGCGGACTGGGATGGAATATAATGTGGATTTTTTGGTCGCAGGTCTGATATTTTTGTCTCTGATTTTGTATCATTATGCAAGTCAGAGCCGAATGGCAGATGCGAATAACCGGATTTTCCGGGGATTTATCGTGATTGGGCTGCTGGATCTTCTGATGGAGCTGGTGAGCATTCTGCTGCTGGCAGAGGAGAATCCGGCAGCGGGGCAGATGACGAAGCTCATTCTAACTCTGCTCTATGTGCTGCAGATTGTACTGCCTTACGGGGCGTATCTCTATATCCGGACCATGCGGAGCAGGATTCGCTTCATAACCGAGGGGATTGTGTCGGTCGTCATGATTCCGTCACTGGTGATGCTGGCGCTGGTGATCGGCAATTACTGGACCGGTATTCTGTTCTCGGTGGAGAACGGGGTGTATGTAAGTGGTCCCATGAGGCTGCTGATGTATGTTCACGCGCTGTTCTATCTGGGTGTGGTGGCGGTGGAGAGCGTGATTTATCACAGGGAGCTGGGGCGCAGGAAGCTTGCCGTGATTGCGGAATTCCTGATTCTGATGACGGTATGTCTGGTGATTCAGCTCTGCTGTGCCAGAGTGCCGCTGACCGGATTTGGGATTGCTCTGGGAATCACTGTATTTTTCTGTACGGTCAATAACCCGAAGGAGTATCTGGACAATCTGACCGGAGTGCTGGATTTGAGATGCTTTGAGGAGCTGGTGCAGGGCATGCTGGAGCGCAGGAAGCAGTTTCACCTGATTACGGTGGATATGTTCTATCTGAGACGGGTCAATATGATCTACGGCAATCGGATGGGCAACCGGATTCTGGTGGAGGTGGCGCAGAAGCTGATGGAGATCAGCCCGGAGTGTCAGGTATTTCGAATCAAGGGCAACCGGTTCGCTGTGCTGACCTACTCCCTGACGGAGTATGAAGAGGTGCGGATGCAGCTGCAGGAGTATTTCTCGAAGGATTTTCACCTGGACGGGGAAATCATCGCGTTTCCGGTGACCATCTGCGGCATCAAGGACGGGGCGCGGCTGTCGGAGACGGATACCATGCTTCAGTATATGGAGTACCTGACGGCGCTTCCGGGTGCCAGAGATGAGACATTTCTGATTCAGGATGATGAGAAGGTTATGCGGGGGTTTCGAAGGTCCATGGAGGTGGAGGCATACTTAAAGACCGCTATTCAGGAGGATCTGTTTCATGTGTATTATCAGCCGGTGTACTCGATTGACCAGGGAGAGTTTGTGACGCTGGAAGCTCTCAGCCGCCTCAGCCATCCGAAGCTGGGGGCGCTGTCGCCGGAGGTATTTATCTCCATCGCGGAGAAAAATGGTGAGATTGCGCAGGTGGGCTGCCTGCAGTTTCAGCGGGTCTGCCGGTTCCTGAAGAGACATCCGGAGCTGATGGAGCGGATCCAGAATGTGAAGTTCAACCTGTCACCGGCGGAGCTGATGACCCCGGGACACTGTGAATGGCTTCTGGAGACGATCCGAACGTTTGAGCTGCCTTATTCCTGGTTCCAGTTCGAGATTACGGAGACGGTGGCGACGGAGTACAGCGAGAATCTGTATCATGCTGTGAGAGTATTTCAAAAGGCGGGGATCGGGCTGTGCCTGGATGACTTCGGTTCCGGATATGCCAACCTGAATACGGTTCTGAAGCTGCCGTTCAGCGCGATCAAGCTGGACCGCTCTCTGCTGACGGGAATGCGGGACGATGAAAAGAGTGCGCTGTTTTACCGGAATATTGTGTCTGCGCTGAAGAACATGGGATATCAGGTGATCTCGGAGGGCGTGGAGTTAAAGAGCGAGATGGAGCTGTTAGCAGGCTGGGGTGTCAATATGATTCAGGGATACTACTTTTCCAGACCGGTCTGTGAGGCGGACATCTTGAAGCTGATTCTGGGAGACCAGGATAACAAAGACAACAAGGAGCATAACAATGATCAGAAATGTAAGTCTTGAGGAGATTTCCGATGGAAGATTATACAGTTCCAACGATATGGTGAAGGCGGACTGCGGCGACTGCAGGGGCTGTTCGGCATGCTGTCGGGGCATGGGCAGCTCCATTGTGCTGGACCCGCTGGATGTGCATCGGCTGGTGAACGGGCTGGGACAGTCCTTTCAGCAGCTGCTGCAGGGAAAGCTGGAGCTGAATGTGGAGGACGGCATTATTTTGCCGAACCTTAGGATGGCGGGGGAGGAGGAGTGCTGCTCCTTCCTGAATGAGGAGGGGCGCTGCAGCATCCACGGATTTCGTCCGGGAATCTGCCGGCTGTTCCCGCTGGGGCGGTTTTATGAGGAGGAGAAGCAGTCCTTCCGGTATTTTTTACAGGTTCACGAGTGCAGGAATCAGAACCGGACCAAGGTGAAGGTCCGCAAGTGGATTGATACGCCGGAGCTGGCAAGATATGAGCGGTTCGTATCGGACTGGCACTACTTCCTGAAGAGTCTGCAGCAGCTTCTGGCGGGGGCGGACTTTGATGAGGGAAAGGCGAAGAATATCAGCCTGTATCTGCTGAATGAATTTTATATGAAGCCTTTTGTCTCCGGAACCGGTGAGGGAGAGGGCAGTCCGGTGTCCGGGGATGCCGGATTTTATGAGGAGTTTGATGTACGGCTTGCGGCTGCGAAGAGGGTGTGCGAAATCGGTTAAAGTATGGTATAATTTTCGGAGCAGGAGAGCATAGCTATAAAAACGGTGACAGACAGAAGGGACAGACGATGGAACAGGAATCAGCAGAGAAGCAGAACAAGGAAAATCAGAATAAAGAGAAGCAACACAAAGAGAATCAGAACAATGAAAAGCAGAACAGCAGGAAGAAAACAGGTCTTGTGCTGGAAGGCGGCGGTATGCGGGGAATCTACACAGCCGGGGTGCTGGATGTGTTTATGGAGCATGGAATCCGGTTTGACGGAGTGATCGGCGTGTCGGCAGGAGCGATTCACGGCTGCAGCTACGTGTCGGGACAGAAGGGGAGAAATCTCCGCTACTATAAGAAATACTGTCAGGATAAGCGGTTCATGAGCTTTCGCAACTGGCTGCTGACCGGGGACTTTGTGGGGATTGATTTCTGCTATCATCAGCTCCCTGAGAAGCTGGATCTCTACGATTATGATGCCTTTAATAACTCCGGCATGGAGTTCTATGTGGGATGCAGTGATTTGGAGACCGGAAAGGCGATTTATCCGCGGCTGACGGATATGAAGGAGCAGATCGACTATCTGCGGGCGTCCAGTTCCCTTCCCTATGTGTCGAAGACTGTGGAGATAGACGGAAGGAAGCTTCTGGACGGAGGCTGCACCGACAGCATTCCGGTGATGGCATTTCACAGGATGGGTTTTCAGAGGCAGGTGGTGGTGCTGACCAGACACCACGGCTATGTGAAGGAGCCGGAGCGCACCTGGATGGCTGGCATCTGGTACCGCCAGTACCCGAAGTTCGTGAAGGCACTGAAAACCCGCCACCTTGTCTACAACCGGAATGTGAAGAAAATCGAGGCGCTGGAGAAGGCGGGGAAGCTCTTTGTGATCCGTCCCAGCGAGCCGCTGACCATAAGCCGCACCTCCAGTGACCCGAAGGAACTGCAGCAGGTCTACGAGATTGGACGAAGGAATGCACTGGAGCAGTTGGATGCCATGAAGAAGTGGTTGAGCTTTGAGGAAATGATGCTATAATAGTCTCTGGCACATTATCATACTAAAGGAGAGACTAAAATGGACAACAAAGAGTTCAAGCCGTATATCCCTGCGGAGAAGGTAGATCCGGAACTTACGCTTCTGTCGATCGTAATGGGAGCCCTTCTGGCAGTGGTATTTGGTGCAGCAAACGCATACCTGGGATTAAAGGTAGGCATGACCATTTCTGCTTCCATTCCGGCAGCAGTTATTTCCATGGGAGTAATTCGCGTGCTTCTGCGCAGAAACTCCATTCTGGAAAGCAATCTGGTACAGACCATCGGTTCAGCCGGTGAGTCTCTGGCAGCGGGTGCGATTTTTACCCTGCCGGCATTGTTCCTGTGGGCAAAAGAGGGAAAGATGGATACCCCGGGGATGATGGAAATCACCGTAATCGCACTGTTAGGTGGTATTTTAGGTGTACTGTTCATGGTACCGCTGAGAAATGCCCTGATCGTAAAAGAGCACAACACCCTTCCGTACCCGGAGGGAACTGCATGTGCAGAGGTTCTGCTGGCAGGAGAAGAGGGCGGAGCAAATGCTTCTACCGTATTTGCCGGTATGGGAATCGCAGCAGCATTCAAGTTCATCGTGGATGGCCTGAAGGTCATTCCAAGTGAAGTGAACTTAAGAGTCAAAGGATTTGCAGGTGAGATCGGTACACAGGCATATCCGGCACTGATTGGTGTCGGTTATATCGTGGGACCGAGAATCTCCTCTTACATGTTTGCCGGTGGTGTGGTAGGCTGGCTGGTTCTGATCCCGGCGATCGTGATGTTCGGCGGTGAGACGGTCCTGTATCCGGGCACCGATTCTATCGCCAATATCTATGCAAATGGCGGAGCAGGTGCCATCTGGGGAACCTACATCCGCTACATCGGTGCAGGTGCTGTGGCATGCGGCGGTATCATCAGTCTGGTGAAATCCCTGCCGCTGATCATCCGTACCTTCCGTGATTCTATGAAGAGCCTGAAGGGAGCAAGAAGCACCAGCACCTTAAGAACCGAGAAGGATCTGGACATGAGATTGATCCTGGGCGGCATTGTGCTGATGATTCTGGCTGTATGGCTGGTACCGGCTGTCCCGGTGAATCTGGTGGGCGCGATCATCATCGTGGTATTTGGATTCTTCTTTGCTACCGTTTCCTCCAGAATGGTGGGACTGATCGGAAGCAGCAACAACCCGGTATCCGGTATGGCAATCGCTACGCTATTGATGGCAACCATGATCTTAAAGTCCACCGGCAATGTGGGAATCAGCGGAATGCAGGGTGCAATCGCCATCGGTTCCGTAATCTGTATCATTGCAGCAATTGCAGGCGATACCTCACAGGACTTGAAGACCGGTTATCTGCTGGGTGCTACCCCGATGAAGCAGCAGATGGCAGAGCTGATCGGTATTGGTGTTTCCGCACTGGCTATCGGCGGTGTACTGTATCTGCTGAATGCAGCATGGGGCTTTGGCTCTGAGGAGCTGGGCGCACCGCAGGCGATGCTGATGAAGATGATTGTTGAGGGCGTTATGGATAACAACCTGCCCTGGACTCTGGTATTTATCGGTGTATTTATTGCACTGGTTATGGAAATCTTACGAATTCCGGTACTTCCGTTTGCGGTAGGTCTGTATCTGCCGGTACAGTTAAATGCCTGCATTATGATCGGCGGCGTGGTGAGAATGGTGCTGGATGCGAAGAAGACCGGCAGCGAGAAGGAAGAGGCAGAGAAGCAGGCGGGCATTACGGACGGTGTGCTGTACTGTTCCGGTATGATCGCAGGTGAGGGTCTGGTTGGTATT
This sequence comes from Eubacteriales bacterium, assembly GCA_030536555.1. Taxonomy (GTDB): domain Bacteria; phylum Bacillota; class Clostridia; order Lachnospirales; family Lachnospiraceae; genus Brotaphodocola. The sequence continues at coordinate 13,054 of JAUNPU010000009.1, forward strand.
TTGATGGCGATTCTGACCGTTCTGAAGGTTGCAGACAAGTTCGACTTCTCTGCTTATGTTCCGGCAGCAGCAGGTCAGATCGGCTGTGTGGCAGCTATCGTACTGATGATTCTGTTCCTGTTAAAGTTCTCTGTCTGGAAGAAGAGAAACGCATAAGAGTGAGTGCATGCCATGAAAAGAAAGAAGCAGGATGACCGGAATTATCTGGAATTTACGCCTGTGCGAAGTAAGCAGGTAAGCTGGAGTCAGGACGAACATGGGAAGGTTACGCTGGATGTGGAAAATACCGGCGTTTTCAACTGGATTGCCCAGAAGTTCTTCAAAAAGCCAAGAACTTCTCATATCTATCTGGACGAGCTGGGAAGCTTTGTCTGGCCCCTGGTGGATGGAGAGAAGAATATTCTGACACTGGGGGAGCTGGTGAAGGAGCAGTTCGGTGAGAAAGCCGAACCCCTGTATCCGCGGCTGGCGAAGTATTTTCAGGTGTTGGAGAGTTATCATTTTGTTACATTAAAGTAAGAGATTCAGGGCTGTCTGGTGGTGGAATAGGAAGAAGGTTTCACGGTCAGACGGTCCTGCTTTCTTTTTTTGACGGGAAAATATGCAAATTGACCATAGACACCTGTGGGGGTATCCTGTATACTGGAGACAATTAAGTCAGAAGAAAGAAGGAATTTGTTATGGAATCTATGATACAGAAGAATCAGCCTGGCTGTTGCACGGAGGAGGCCCGTCTGGCTGAGGATTACGCACAGATCGAGGATCAGGCATACCGTGCAGCCGGAGAATTGCTGGAGCTTGCAGCCCTGAGACCGGGCAGTCTGCTGGTGATTGGCTGCTCTACCAGCGAGGTGGCAGGGGAGAGAATCGGAAGCTTCTCCAATCCGGATCTGGGCACCTCGGTATTTCGTGGCATTTATCGTGCAGCCGGTGAAGCAGGAGTATATGTTGCTGCTCAGTGCTGTGAGCATCTGAACCGGGCGTTGATCCTGGAGCAGGAAGCGGCGGAGAAGTATGGCTATGAGGAGGTCAATGTGGTTCCACAGCCGAAGGCGGGTGGTTCCTTTGCGACGGCGGCATACCATGCGTTTGCACATCCCACAGCCGTAGAGCATATCAGAGCCCATGCGGGGATGGATATTGGAGATACGCTGATCGGCATGCATTTGAGAGATGTGGCGGTACCGGTGCGTATCACGGCAAAGACGATCGGAGAGGCACGTCTGGTATGTGCGCGAACCCGAAGAAAGTATATCGGAGGCATCCGGGCGGCTTATGATGCTGGACAGAACTAAAGAAAAGACAACAGGAGCAAAAGCAAGATGAACAACAGAAAATGGTTTTTGAAGGGCATGAAGGATGGAATCCCGATTGCCATGGGGTATTTTGCCGTGTCCTTTACCATGGGAATCACGGCGCGAAAGGCGGGCTTTACGGCGCCCCAGGCATCGCTCATGTCGGCACTGATGCTGGCATCTGCCGGACAGTTCGCCGGCATCGGCATGGTGGCGGCAGGAGCGGGGTATCTGGAGATGATCGTGACGACGGTGGTGGTCAATATGAGGTATCTGCTGATGTCCAGCGCCCTGTCTCAGAAGGTGAGGCGGGATGTGCCGTTTTTCCATCGCTTTTTTATGTCTTACGCGGTGACCGATGAGATATTCGGAATCTCCATGGCGGTGGACGGAAGGCTGAATCCGGTCTACATGTACGGAGCCGCGGCGGTGGCGGCACCGGGGTGGGTGCTGGGCACCTGTCTGGGTGCGCTGCTTGGCATGATCATGCCGGCGCGGGTGATGAGCGCCATGAATGTGGCTATCTACGGTATGTTTCTGGCAATCGTGATACCGCCCTCCAGGAAGAGCAGAATCATCGCCGGCGTGGTGGCGCTGTCCATGGCAGCCAGTCTGGCGTTCCAGATGCTGCCGGTTCTGGGGCAGATCTCATCGGGATTTCAGATCATCATTCTGACCTTGCTGATAGCAGGAGCAGCCGCTGTGCTGTTCCCGATCCCGGAAGAAAAGGAGGAAGGCAGTCATGCAGCATAATGTATATGCCAGTCTGCTGGTGATGTTCCTGACCATCTATTCCGTCCGGGCACTGCCGCTGACACTGATCCGAAAGGAGATCAAGAGCCGTTTTATTCAGTCATTTTTATACTATGTCCCCTACGTGAGTCTGTCTGTTATGACCTTTCCGTCAATCCTGTCTGCCACCGATAGTCCCGTGTCCGGACTGGTGGGATTTCTGGCAGGAGTGGTGCTGGCATGGGTGGACGGGAATCTGTTCCGGGTATCCATCGGAGCCTGCACGGCGGTATTTATTGCGGAATTGTTATTGTAATATTTCATAAAAATTCTATCAGAATCCGCCGGGAAAGCCCCGAAACGTAGGAAATTCAGGGATTTCTTGACAAAACAGGGAAACAGATTTATAATGCCAGAAGCATATTTAAAAAAATATGTGTGCAACAGGGAGCAATAATCGGATTCAAACGAGGAGGATCAAACTATGGCAGTAAGTAAGAGAGCAGCTGCAAAAACCACAGCAGCGAAAGCGACCAAGGCTGTAGAGACTAAAACCGTAGACACCAAAGTTGAGACTAAACAGGCGGAAGTAAAGCCGGCAGAGACCAAAGCAGCACCTGTAAAGGCAGCTGAGAAGAAAGAAGCAGCACCTGTAAAGGCAGTTGAGAAGAAAGAGGCAGCACCGGCTAAGGCAGCAGCACCGAAGAAGGAAGCAGCTCCGGCAGCTAAGAAGGCAGCAGAGCCGAAGGCAAATGTTGTGATTCAGTGTGCAGGCAAGGAGATCGTTGCAAAGGACGTTCTGGCAGCAGCTACCGAGGCATTCAAGGCAGCAAACAAGGGCGTTGAGATCAAGACCATCGAGCTGTATGTAAAACCGGAAGAGGGCGTGGCTTACTATGTAGTAAACGGCGAAGGCTCTGACGATTATAAGGTAGAGCTGTAATAATTACATATTGCATGTGATGAGTATGAAGAAGCCACGAGCCAGCAAAACGGTGCGTGGCTTTTTGTCTGTTTGCAGGTGGACGGAGACTGGAGAGGGTGAGCGAGAGAACGATGAGTGCAGAAAAGAGAGTAGAGGAAGGCAGCAGAAATCCATGGAATCTGCCGGAGCCGTTTATGGCAAAGATGCAGCAGCTGCTTGGTGCAGAGTATGATGAATTTATCAGAAGCTACGATACGGAGCGGGTACAGGGACTTCGGTTCAACGGCTTGAAGGGAAATCCCGCGCAGATGTATGAAAAGAACCGGGAACGGTTTGACTTAACGCCGGTTCCCTGGTGTCGGGAAGGCTTCTACTATCGACAGGAGACCCGGCCCGGGCGTCATCCCTTCCACGAGGCGGGGGTCTACTATATTCAGGAGCCAAGCGCCATGGCGGTGGTGTCTCTGTTAGACCCGCAGCCGGGGGAGCGGGTGCTGGATCTCTGCGCGGCTCCCGGCGGCAAGACCACCCATATTGCCAGCCGGCTGTGTGGACAGGGGCTGCTGGTCAGCAATGAGATTCACCCGGCACGGGCAAAGATTCTCTCCCAGAATGTGGAGCGGATGGGCATCGGCAATGGGGTGGTGACCAACGAGGACTCCGAAAAGCTGAAAGTCTATTTTCCGGAATTTTTTGACGCCATGGTGGTGGACGCCCCCTGCTCCGGTGAGGGCATGTTCCGAAAGGACGAGCAGGCACGTGCCGAGTGGAGCGAGACCAATGTGCGCATCTGTGCGGAGCGCCAGCAGGAGATTCTGGACAATGCAGCTGCCATGCTGCGTCCGGGCGGCCGGATGATCTACTCCACCTGCACCTTCTCGCCGGAGGAGGATGAGGCCGGCATCGCTGCATTTCTGGACCGCCACCCGGAGTTCTCCGTGGTAAGGGTGCCGGAGGAGAAGCGCCTGCCGGGGCTGTCTGCGGGACGGGCCGAGTGGAGCGGGAGAAGGGCTGAACTTGCGGGAGACCTGGCAGGGAGCGCGGGTGATTCGGCAGGGAGCGCGGGCAGTCCGACAGAGAGCGCGGGCAGTCTGGCGCATCCGGAGGTGGCAGACACCTTCCGCATCTGGCCTCACAGGGCAGAAGGCGAGGGACACTACCTTGCGCTGTTGACAAAGGCAGAAGCAGAGGAAGGATACCGTCCGCCCCGCATCCGCTGTCCAAAGTACTGGAATGACAAGCAGGGCGGAAAGATTCTGGAAGAATTTTTAAAGGATACGCTGAAGGAGAATCCGGGGAATGCAGATGCAGAAAAGAAGGAAAATCTGATCCTGTTCGGTGATCAGATCTACCGGATTCCGGAGGAAATGCCGGAGTTTAACGGGCTGAGAGTGCTTCGTCCGGGACTGCATCTGGGAACTCTCAAGAAGAACCGGCTGGAGCCTTCCCATGCCCTGGCGCTGTATCTTCACCCGGAACAGGTGAAGCGGAGTATTTCGCTGAAGGCAGATGGACCGCAGATTTTGGACTACTTAAAGGGCAATACACTTGCGGATGACGAGGGCAGGAAGGGCTGGACTCTGGTCTGTGTGGACGGATATTCCGTCGGCTGGGCGAAAGCGGTGTCCGGGACCCTGAAGAACCACTATCCGAAAGGACTCAGAATATAGAAAAAAGAGGATTTCCAAAGTCGATGGACGGCTTGCCGGAAATCCTCTTTTTGTCTCAATGTGCTTTGCGGCGCACAGATCAGTTTTTCTTGTGATGCTTTTTGCTGTGGTGATGATGGTGCTGTGGCGGACGCTTGACGGTCGGCGTAATCGTTTCCACCAGGGAAATCATATCCCGCATGTTCAGGGTCTGAGGCTTCATCTGCTCTCTTGCCGCCGGAACATAGTGCTCCAGGATCGGCAGCAGAATCAGTGCCGTGATGCCGGTGGTGAAGCCGCCGTTGTAAAGGACCAGACCGCCGTGGAGAGCGCCGGTTGCTGTACACATGGATGCGCACATGAAGCCGGCGGCGATTCCGGCACGGACTCCGTAGCGTCCCACGATCGGGCAGAGACCGGTGGCAAATGCCACGCCGTTGATGTAGCCCTGGGTGGAGATGGACCAGCTGATCTCCCGACCACTGATCTGGCAGAACATCATGGTTACCAGATACAGCAGGGGATACCCCACTAGAATTGGCCAGATATTCTTGGGATGCTGCCCCATGGAGGTGAAGGTCAGTGCCGCCAGCACCACGCCGATGGTCGCCCCGGTGAATCCGGCACCGGAGGTGAAGGTGATGATAATGTTTAAGTACAGCAGAAACAGGCTGCCGATAAATCCAATGTTGATCAGGCACAGGGGCATGCCGTAATTTTCCGCAAAGTCACTCCGATATCCCGTATCCTTGATCAGATGCTGAAAGCCTCGGAAGCTTTTGCCGTTCAACAGATAGCCTGCGAAAATGCAGCAGGCAAACAGAATCAGGAAGAAGCAGTTGCCGTAAAGCCGGTAGGAGTGTCCGAAGCTCTCGTAGGTCTCATTGAACCGGGTCAGGCTGGAGGACGGGGAGATTCCCATGGTCTTGTACAGGAAGTTGTACAGGAAGAATCCGAACACGCCGAAAGCCAGACCGCCGTTGTACAGGTTGTAGCCCTTGTGCCATGCGCTGGCACCCGGCAGAATCGCCGGAACGATAAAGCCCAGCATCAGGGCAAAGCCGATGGTCAGCAGGATGCCGGACAGGGTCAGGTGCAGTTCTCCGAAGGCAAAGCTCTCCCCCTGGGTGTACCGGAATAAAAGCTCTCCGATAAAGGGTCCGAAGGAGGTGGCAAACATGCAGATATGCAGGTTCCGCTTAAAGTCCAGCTTCTTCAGATGCAGATACAGAAATGGCGCCAGAAAGCAGGGCCACATGGTCAGAAAATTAAGACCGTAAAAGCAGTGGGCCACCACCAGAAAGTAGCCTGCCAGCGTGTTGGCGCGGGACTCGCCCTTAAGCCCCACCATAAACAGAAAGCAGGTCAGTCCGCAGGCGCCTGCATTCAGCATGGCACTTGCCAGTCCGCCAATCTCTAAGTAGTCCGTCACCAGCGGGCTGGGGGAAATCATGATCAGATACCAGTTGTGAAATATCTTCATGCCCACGCCCGTATAGATCGCGGCAACAAATGCCGACAGGAAAAAAGCAACGGAAAAGCCCAGGGCGATTCCGTTGATGATTGTACTGTTGGATATCTTCTGTTCCTTCATACTCCAAATCCCCGTTTCTCAAAAAAGTCCAGATGCAGCAGCGCCGTTGTGTGCCGGGCTGAGAATCTTAACACAATTATAACAAAGGGGGAAGGGCATTTCAAGGAAGAAGAGAAGGCTTTTTGTACTTGTTTGTGCTCTTTTTGTGCGTTTGTTGCAGTGTCGTGGTAATCCTTTATTATAGAAGGCAGACTTTGGACAATAAATGGATATTATCGATAAAATTATCCAAAGATGTGCGGGATGCGATGAAAACTAGTTTACATAAAGTGACTTTGGACAATTATACTTGAAATCGAGTCGCTATTATCCAAAATTTCAAGATTTTTGGACAATTTTCGGATGTTTCAGGTTGAAATTATCCAAAATGTGTTTTATGTAAACCTAAAAGGCATCCTTTAAAGCGTGGATTGGACAATTTTATGAAATTCTGCTCAAAATTGTCCAAAACCAGCAGTAAGAGAATGCAAGTGGGGCATGTTATGACTCTTTGGCGTTTTGATAAACTCATTTTGGCGCAGGAAACAGGAAGCTTCATGGCGTGCCCACAAAAACCTGCATATCCTCCGGAACCTCTGCCACAAAATTCAGCTTCCTTCCGCTGATGGGATGGCAAAATTCCAGCTTCCAGGAGTGAAGGCTCTGTCTGTGAATATAACGGTAGTCCGGATTGTAGAGAAAGTCTCCAAGCAGCGGATGCCCCATGTACTTGCAGTGCACCCGAATCTGGTGGGTGCGCCCGGTCTCCAGCTTTAACATTAATATAGAAGCGTCCAGTTCCCGATTACAGGAGAGAAGCTGAAAATGGGTTCTCGCCGGTTCTCCGCGCACAAAGTCCACCTGTCGCTCGATGGTGGAGCCGTCCACCCGGGCAATCGGTGCGTCGATGCTACCGGAGAAGTTGCCGGAGGAGCTACCGCAGGAGCCAACGTCGCCGGAAAAGCCGCTGGAGGAACTGCTAACGTTGCCGGAAAAACCGTCGGAGAAACCGCCCGCCGCCGCAGCGTTATCCAAGAAGATTCCGGGAAGCCGGGAATTTTGTGCCAGCTCCCGAACATCCCCACTCACCGCCGCCAGATAGGTCCGGTGAATCTGTCGCTTCTGCACCATGTCGGACAGGATGCAGGCACTCAAGGCGTGTTTTGCCAGAATCAGCAGTCCGGTGGTGTCCCGGTCCAGCCGGTTGATGACCCGGTACACAAATGGCTCGCCTTTCTCTGCAAAATACCACGCCATGCCATTGGCAAGGGTGTTGGAGTAGTTGCCCTGGGACGGATGGATGGGCAGGTTGGCTGCCTTGTTGAGGACAATCAGATCCTCATCTTCGTACAGGATATCCAGCTCCATCGGAGTGGGGACAATGCCCGGAGAGGGAAGGACCTCCGGAAGCAGCACCTGCAGCACATCACCGAGCTGCAGGCGACGGGTTACATAGGTGTGGACCCCACCAATTGTCAGGTAATCCGGGCTTTTCTTCAAATCTATGATCAGGCGGCGTGAATAGCCGCGGGCGAGCAGAAGCTCCTCCACAGTCATCCCGGCTTCCGTCTCAGTGATCGGGTAGTGAAATTGATGTCTCATAATGCCTCCATTATTCATCCTTATGAAGATGCTTTGATTTGCTGACTGCGTGGTCCACAACCCCGTCTTCCTTCAAAAAGCTGGCGCGCTTGATGCTGTCGGTGCCGTATTTTCCCCGGATGGAGTCTACCGCGTGCTCTAAGTCCCGGAGCTTTCGGGATTTCTCCGTCTCAAACAGGCTCATCTGCTCATAGCTGTCCTCCAGAATCCGGCTGGTGCGAAGCCCGATCAGGCGCACCGGAGTCAGATCCCAGAATTCCTTTAGCAGCTTGCAGGCGTTCTGGTAGAGTATGGTGGTGGAATCAGTGGGAACCGGCAGGGTGAGCTGATGGGACTGATTGTTAAATTGCCAGTCCCTCAGTTCGACGCAGACGCAGTTGCAGCGGACCTGGTCCTCCCGCAGTCTGGCACCGACGGTTTCGCTCAAGGCAAGCAGGACCTGACAGGCAGTATCGAAGTCGGACACATCCTGGGGCAGTGTGATGCTGTTGCCGTAGCCCTTGTTGATGGGGTCCCGCTCTGCCACCGGGTCATCGTCGATGCCGTTGGCATACTGATGAATCAGGGTGGCATACTTATTGCCAAGGTGTGCCTTTAAGATCTGCAGGTCGCAGGCAGCCACATCCCCGATGGTGTGAAGCCCGATCCGCTCCATTTTCCCGGCAGCGGCACCGCCTACAAAGAACAGGCTGCGCAGCGGCAGCGGCCACATTTTCTCGGCAATCTCGTCACGAAACAGGGTGTGGGTCCGGTTGGGCTTTTCAAAGTCCGATGCCATTTTTGCCAGCAGCTTGTTGGGAGCCACCCCCACATTGACCGTGAAGCCCAGCTCCCGGAGAATCCGCTCCCGGATCTGGTCCGCAACCTCAAGGGGGCTGCCGAACAGATGAATGGTGCTGGTCATATCCAGAAATGCCTCGTCAATGCTGAACTTTTCGATGTCGGGAGTGTAGTCGGACAGCAGTGCGAGCATTTTTCGGGAATACTTTAAGTACAGGTCGAACCGGGACGGGACAACCACCAGCTCCGGGCACTTGCGCAGGGCGCTGACCAGAGTCTCCGCAGTGGAAATGCCGTACTTCTTCGCCGGAGTGGACTTGGCAAGGACGATGCCGTGGCGGGAGCTTGCATCGCCGCCCACCGCAGAGGGAATGGTGCGCAGATCCAGCGCCTGGGGATCCTTCTTGAGCCGGTAGACGGACTCCCAGCTTAAAAATGCAGAATTAACATCAATATGAAAGATCAGACGCTCCTGTTCCATGAAAGTTCCTCCTTGCCCACAGTTCGCAGTATAACGCATATAATCCGATCAGCATACTGCATTTGATTCGCAGCACTGCACCACACACGATTTGCTATCAGTATAACAGAATAATCGCTGTTTTTCCAGAATAGGATGCAATGATAAGCAGTCTGAGGCGGGATAAATGGGAAAACGGAATCGGGAATATGGGCTGATGGCGGGCATCGCCGTGGGATTCGCGGTGTGGGGCGCGGCGGGACTGCCGGTAAGCGAAATGGTGTCGGTGAGAGAGCAGACGTGGGAAAGCGTCCAGATGCTGGAGAGAGCGCAGGCGTCGGAAAACGCCCGGGTGCTGGGGAGAGAGCAGACGCGGGAAAGCGTCCAGGTGTCGGTGAGAGAGCAGGTATGGGAAAACGCCCGGGTGTCAGATACAGAGTTTGCAGGTGAGAGTGCCCGGGTACCGGAGAGAGAGCAGGTATGGGAAAGTGCCCGGGTACCGGAGACAGAGCAGGTATGGGAAAGTGAGCAGATGTCGGGGACAGAGCAGGCAAGCGAGAGTGTCCAGACGCTGGCGACAGAGCAGGCAAAGGGAAGCGTCCGGGCACCGGAAGCGGGAACTCCATCTCTGGACCTCCACGCCCTTTCCGCGGTCCTGATCGACGGTGACAGCGGCCGGATTCTCTATGAGAAGGAAGGGGACACGTTCCGTCCCATGGCAAGCACCACCAAGATCATGACCTGCATTCTGGCGCTGGAACACGGAAATCTGACGGACCTGTGTACGGTCTCTGCCAATGCCGCAGGGCAGCCGCAGGTGCGGCTGGGAGTCAGGGTGGGGCAGCAGTTTAAGCTGAACGACCTGCTCTATTCCCTGATGCTGGAGTCTCACAATGATGCGGCGGTGATCATTGCAGAACATATCGGCGGCAGCGTGAAGCAGTTTGCGGCGATGATGAATCAGAAAGCCCGGGACATCGGCTGTCAGAACACCTGCTTTGTGACCCCCAACGGGCTGGATGCTTCCTTCACAGAGGACGACGGAACGGTCCGCACCCACGGGACCACGGCGGCGGACCTGGCGCGGATCATGCGGTACTGCATCCGGATATCACCAAAACGGGAGGAGTTTCTGATGGTTACCGGAACAGCCAACTACAGTTTCACGGATGAAGCCGGGAAATGCAGCTATTCCTGCGTCAACCACAATGCACTGCTGACCATGATGGAGGGAGCACTGTCGGGAAAGACCGGATTCACCGGGGGAGCCGGGTATTCCTATGTGGGGGCGATTGAAAGTGAGGGAAGAAGTTTTATCTTGGCGCTGCTTGGCTGCGGCTGGCCGCCCCACAAGACCTGGAAATGGGCGGATGCCAGAACACTGTTTCAATATGGAAAGGAACGGTTTCACTACCGGAATGTGGACCAGAGACCGCAGCCGCCGGAAATTCCGGTGGAAGAAGGAATTCCAGAGCCGGGGAAGGAGAAATGTCTGGTCGCACTGACCACTGAGGCAGCAGACGAGGAGAGCAGAAGACTGCCTCAGATAAAAGAAGAGGAAAGCAGGAGACTGCCTCAGACAGAAGAAGAAAAGGAAAACAGCGGGCAGTATCTGACAAGAGAGGATGAGAAAACCTGGCGCCTGCTTCTGTCAGAGGAGGAAGAGGTGACCGCCCGAATCCGCATCCCGAAGAAGCTGGAAGCCCCGGTGGAGGCGGGCATGCTGGTGGGCGCCATCGAGTATACCCTGAATGGCAGCACCATCCACATGGAGCCGTTGTATACCAAATCGGCTGTGGGACGGAAGGGGCTGCATTACTATGGCTGCCTGACCATAAAAACATTTTTGCTGGAAGGCGAAAGCAGAATCTATCGGTAGCATTTGGACAATTATAGGCGAATATTCAAAAAATTGTCCAATCGTATCCGTGAAACGGGAATCTTAGGTTTACATAAAGCACACTTTGGACAATTTTAACCTTGAACCCACGAAAATTGTCCAAAAATCTTGAAATTTTGGATAATTAGAGCTGGATTTCAATCATAATTGTCCAAAATCGGTCTTATGTTAACCACTAATCGCTGTGACGGGGATAACTTTGGATAATTTATTTGAAAATATCCATTTATTGTCCAAAGTGTGCCTTGTATGGTATTGCGGTGCTAAAAAAACGATAGCTGCCGCCTCAAAAACCCCTATGGCACCCGACCAAAAAAACGATGACCACCCGCCCCCAACCCCGATGACCACTCGACCAAAAAAACGATAGCTGCCCGCCCCAAAACCCCCGATGACCACCTGACCATAAAAAGATTTTTGAACAGAAGGCGAAAACAAAAAGTAATTTAGATAAGTGTGAAGATTATGTCACAAAAATGAAAAAGTTAAAAAAATAACTTGAATTTTACCCCAACTCATTATACAATTAAAATCGGCAGAAATTGGATTTACCGTTTAAATATTTCAAAATGGAGGATTGCAAAATGAGTAATTCAGCACAATCATCAGCAAGTAACAGAATCAACGCATTACTTGATGAGAACAGTTTTGTTGAAGTAGGCGCTTATATTACAGCAAGAAGCACCGATTTCAACATGACTGACAAGGAAACTCCGGCAGATGGTGTAGTTACCGGTTATGGTACCATCGACGGCAGCCTTGTGTACGTGTACAGCCAGGACGCGTCTGTACTGGGCGGTTCCTTAGGTGAAATGCACGCAAAGAAGATTTCCAACATCTATTCCATGGCAACGAAGATGGGAGCACCGGTCATTGGACTGATCGACTGCGCAGGCTTACGTCTTCAGGAGGCAACCGATGCACTGAACGGATTTGGTCAGATGTATTTGAGCCAGGTGATGGCATCCGGTGTTGTTCCGCAGATCTCCGCAATCTTCGGTACCTGCGGCGGCGGCATGGCTGTATCTTCCGCTATGGCTGATTTCATCTTCATGGAAGAGAAGAAGGCGAAGTTATTCGTGAACTCTCCCAACGCAATCGACGGCAACCGCATCGAGAAGTGCGACACCTCCTGTGCTGCATTCCAGAGCGAGGAGGCTGGTCTGGTAGACTTTACCGGAACTGAGGACGAGATTCTGTCCCAGATCCGCACCCTGATCTCCATCCTTCCGGCTAACAACGAGGATGATATGTCCTACGACGAGTGCAACGACGATCTGAACCGCATCTGCTCCGATATCGAGAACTGTGTGGGCGCGACCGATCTGGCACTGGCTCAGATCTCCGATGACAACTTCTTTATGGAAGTGAAGAAGGCATATGGTCCGGGCATGGTAACCGGATTCATCCGTCTCAACGGAACCACCGTAGGCTGTGTGGCAAACCGCACCGAAGTATATGGGGACAACGGTGTGAAGGAAGCAGAGTACGAGGCAGTTCTGTCCTACCGCGAGTGCGACAAGGCAGCCAAGTTCGTATCCTTCTGTGATGCATTCAACATTCCGTTACTGACTCTGGTCAATGTCAAGGGCTACAAGGCAAGCAAGTGCACCGAGCGCCGCATTGCAAAGGCAGCAGGCCGTCTGACCTACGCATTTGCAGAGGCAAGTGTTCCGAAGGTAACCGTAATCGTAGGCGAGGCTTACGGCACCGCATATCTGACCATGAACAGCAAGTCCATCGGCGCAGATGTGGTATACGCATGGCCGAACGCTTCCATCGGCATGATGGATGCAACCGCAGCAGCGAAGATCATGTACGCTGACGAGATCGCAAAGGCAGATGACAGCCTGGCACTGATCAATGAGAAGGCAGCCGCTTACCGCGACCTGCAGTCCAGCGCAGTAGCAGCAGCGAAGAGAGGATATGTGGATGACATCATCGAGGCGTGCGACACCAGAAAGCGCGTGATTGCAGCATTTGAGATGTTATTTACCAAGAGAGAGGATCGTCCTGACAGAAAACACGGAACGGTTTAATAATGAGGTGACAGGTCTATGAAACAGAATATGAAACGAGTATGGTTAGTATTATGCATGGTAGCCTGCTTATTCAGCCTGACCGCATGTGCCGGCAAGGCAGATGACGGCGGGGTTGAGCCTCTGGATCCGCAGATCGCTTCTCAGGTAAGCACGTCTACCGAGCAGTACCTTTCCATGATCACCAGCGTGACCGGGGAAGAGGCAGCTACTGCAGAGGCGGAGCTTAAGAAGCAGAAGCAGACCGCTATGGCAGAGGCTGTTGCAGCCTGGATGAATGTTGAGAAGGATACAGGCAGCCTGGTTCAGGTTGTGGCATCTGACGCGGAGGCTACCGAGGACGGCGGCTATTCCTGTACGGTCAATGCACAGTTTGAACAGCGTGCAGTGGAGTTCAAGGCATTCTACGAGGTGCAGGACAACTACCTGGTTCCGGTTTCCTTCTCCATCGCACCGGAGTATACCACCGGCGAGAATATGGCGAAGGCAGCTATGAACACCCTGATGGGTATGGGAACCGTATTCTGCGTGCTGATCTTTATCAGCCTGCTGATTTCCTGCTTCAAGTTCATCAGCGTATTTGAGAACAAGATGAAGGCGAAGAATGCTCCGGCAGCTCCGGCACCGGCAGCAGCACCGGTTGTGGCAGCTCCGGCAGAGGAAGAAGAGCTGGCAGACGATTTGGAACTGGTAGCAGTTATCACAGCAGCGATTGCGGCATCTGAGGGAACCTCAGCCGACGGGCTGGTTGTACGCTCCATCAAGCGTGCACCGGGTGCAAAGTGGAAACGGGCATAACTTGTGAAGAAACTGAATATTTGCGAAAATGCATATTGAAACAGGAGGATTCTTATCATGAAAAATTATACTATTACAGTGAATGGTAATGTTTACGAAGTAACCGTAGAAGAAGGCGTTTCCACCGGCGCAGCACCGGTTGCAGCAGCACCGAAGGCAGCACCGAAGGCTCCGGCAGCAGCACCGAAGGCAGCAGCTCCGGCTGGCGCAGCAGGCTCCGTTGTAGTGGCAGCTCCGATGCCGGGCAAGATTCTGGCAGTGAAGGCGAATGCAGGACAGGCTGTGAAAAAAGGCGATGTGCTGATGGTTCTGGAAGCTATGAAGATGGAGAATGAGATCGTAGCTCCTCAGGATGGAACCGTTGCTACCATTAATGCAGCAGTTGGCGATTCCGTAGAATCCGGCGCAACTCTTGCTACATTAAACTAAGGAAAAAATAAAGCAAGTTCCACATGGAGGGATTAAAATGGATTATATTGCAACAACAATGTCTAATCTTCTTCAACAGACGGCTTTCTTAAACCTGACCTTCGGCAACTTTCTGATGATTCTGGTAGCACTGGTATTCTTATATCTGGCTATCAGAAAGGGATTCGAACCACTGCTTTTGGTTCCGATCGCATTTGGTATGCTGCTGGTTAATATCTACCCGGATATTATGGCGAAGCCAGAAGATATGTCTAACGGTGTCGGCGGACTGCTTCATTACTTCTTCCTTCTGGATGAGTGGAGTATCCTTCCGTCCCTGATTTTCATGGGTGTTGGTGCGATGACGGATTTCGGTCCGCTGATCGCAAACCCGAAGAGCTTCCTGCTTGGTGCGGCAGCTCAGTTTGGTATTTACGCAGCTTACTTCATGGCAATCTTCATGGGATTCAATGACAAGGCAGCTGCAGCAATCTCCATCATCGGTGGTGCGGACGGCCCGACCTCCATCTTCCTGGCTGGTAAGCTGGGACAGACCGAGTTCATGGGACCGATCGCAGTGGCAGCCTACTCCTACATGGCGCTGGTTCCGATCATTCAGCCGCCGATCATGAAGCTTCTGACCACAGAGGAAGAGCGTAAGATCAAGATGGCACAGCTTCGTCCGGTATCCAAGCTGGAGAAGATCCTGTTCCCGATCATCGTTACCATCGTGGTATGTCTGATTCTGCCGACCACAGCACCGCTTGTAGGTATGCTGATGCTCGGTAACCTGTTCCGCGAGTCCGGTGTGGTAAATCAGCTGACCGAGACCGCAAGCAACGCCCTGATGTACATCGTTGTTATCCTGCTTGGTACTTCTGTCGGTGCATCCACCAGCGCAGAGGCATTCTTAAAGGTAACCACCCTGCAGATCGTTGCTCTGGGTCTGATCGCATTTGCATTCGGTACCGCAGCAGGCGTTATTTTCGGTAAGATCATGTGCAAGATGACCGGCGGCAAGGTAAACCCGCTGATCGGTTCCGCAGGTGTATCCGCAGTTCCGATGGCAGCCCGTGTATCCCAGAAGGTCGGCGCAGAGGCAGATCCGACCAACTTCCTGCTGATGCACGCAATGGGACCGAACGTAGCCGGTGTTATCGGTACGGCAGTAGCCGCAGGTACATTTATGGCCATCTTTGGAGTATAAGTTCAATATTAATGGAGGTAATGAATCATGGCAGAGATACAGAAAAAGCCGGTTAAGATCGTGGAAACCGTCCTGCGTGACGCACATCAGTCCTTAATCGCAACCAGAATGAGCACCGATCAGATGCTTCCGATCATCGAGAAGATGGATCAGGTGGGCTACTACGCAGTAGAGTGCTGGGGCGGCGCTACCTTCGATGCTTCCCTTCGTTTCCTGAAGGAAGATCCCTGGGAGAGACTGAGAAAGTTAAAAGCCGGATTTAAGAACACCAAGCTGCAGATGCTGTTCCGCGGACAGAATATTCTGGGATACAACCACTACGCAGATGACGTGGTAGAGTACTTCGTACAGAAGTCTGTTGCCAACGGTATCGATATCATCCGTATTTTCGACTGTCTGAATGACCTGCGCAACTTACAGACCGCAGTGAAGGCAGCCAACAAGGAGAAAGCTCACGCGCAGATCGCTCTGTGCTACACCCTGGGTGACGCATACACCCTGGACTACTGGAAAGACATTGCCAAGAGAATCGAAGACATGGGCGCAGATTCCATCTGTATCAAGGATATGGCTGGTCTTCTGACTCCGTACTCCGCTCAGGAGCTGGTAAGTGCTCTGAAGGAGTCCACCGAGCTTCCGATCGATCTGCACACCCACTACACCTCCGGTGTTGCTTCCATGACCTACTTAAAGGCGATCGAGGCAGGCTGCGATATCATCGATACCGCTATGTCACCGCTGGCACTGGGTACCAGCCAGCCGGCTACCGAGGTTATGGTAGAGACCTTCAAGGGAACTCCATACGATACCGGTCTGGATCAGGACAAGCTGGCAGAGATCGCAGATTACTTCGCACCGATTCGTGAGGAGGCTTTAAAGAGCGGTCTTCTGAATCCGAAGGTTCTGGGCGTGAACATCAAGACCCTGCGCTATCAGGTGCCGGGCGGCATGCTGTCCAACCTGGTATCCCAGCTGAAGGAAGCAGGCAAGGAAGACAAGTACCGTGAGGTGCTGGAGGAGATCCCGCGTGTTAGAAAAGACTTTGGTGAGCCGCCGCTTGTTACCCCGTCCTCTCAGATCGTGGGTACTCAGGCTGTTATGAACGTAATCGCAGGCGAGCGCTACAAGTTGGTTCCGAAGGAGTCCAAGAAGATCATGCTTGGCGAGTTCGGTCAGACGGTTAAGCCGTTCAACGCAGAGGTTCAGAAGAAGATCATCGGCGATGAGACTCCGATCACCTGCAGACCTGCTGACCTGATTCCGCCGCAGCTGCCGCAGTTCGAGAAGGAGTGCGCACAGTGGAAGCAGCAGGATGAGGATGTACTGTCCTACGCTCTGTTCCCGAAGGTAGCAGAGGAGTTCTTCAAGTACAGAGAAGCACAGCAGACCAAGGTTGATGCCACCGTGGCAGACACCGCAAGCAAGGCTTATCCGGTATAATGTAAGCATACAGAAGCCGGAAACTCTCAGATAGAAGGGAGTTTCCGGCTTCTTTTTTTCTGCCTGCAAGCCGGAAAATGCACCGGTGACGTATTTTGCGATCTGTAGGAAACAAAATGGGAATCATTTTTGAGTTCACAGTTGAATTTGAAACAAAACAGTTGATTTCTGGTCACGTTCTGTTATAATATACGCAAAAGGTGCTAATTTTGACATTTTCTGGTGAAACGACACCATTCTGGCATAGAAGTGTAGGGGGGATTCGCGATATGTCCAGTTATATCATTGATAAGAATTATCAGCTGCTCTGCTTCGATGAAGGGACAAAGCGCAGGTTCCCTGATCTTCAGGTGGGGGACATCTGTTACAGGGAATTTAACAAGACGGATACGCCCTGTAAGGGATGCAGATGCTTTTTGAATCGGGACGTGAACAAGACCCGCTACTATAACCGTACCATCCAGAAGGAGGTAACTGCCAGCTTCAACCGTCTGATCGGTCCGGAGGATGACGAGCATTATCTGGTCCTGATTGATGAGCAGGATGCGGCGGATGGAAAAAGCAGCGGGGAGGCAGACGGGACAGACAGCCAGAGCGGCATGGACGAGGATATTGATGAGATCGACCTGCTGACGGGGCTGTACCGGTATCGGACTTTTGCGTCCCGCGCCATTGAGCTGCTGAGGCAGAAGCCCATGGATAAGTGGGTGATGCTTGCCATTGATATCGAGCATTTCAAGCTGTTCAATATTCGGTTCGGAGACAGCGCCGGAGACCGGATCCTGAATGAGATCGGTACCTATCTGAATGCCCTGAAGGAGCAGGAGCCGCAGGGCTGTGAGGTGGGCTACTGGGGTGAGGATGATTTCTATGCGGTGCTGCCGGAGGACGAGGGGCTGATTCAGCAGATTTACGATGATATTGCCCGTCTGATAGCCGGCTTTGGACGGGAGAACCGGTTCCGCCCCTGCGTCGGCGTGTACCGTCTGGCGCAGCACACCAGCTTTCGCGGCATGTGTGACCGGGCACAGCTGGCTGTGACGGCGGCGAAGAACAGCATTCATGCCAAGATCATCTGGTTTGAGGAAAGCATGCTGGGTGGCATGGAGAAGAAGCAGCATATGCTGGAGGCTGTGGAGGCAGGGCTTAAGAACCGGGAGTTTGTGATATATATGCAGCCCAAGTGCAACCTGAATACAGGCAAGGTGGTGGGGCTGGAGGCGCTGGTGCGCTGGAAGAAGCCGGACGGACAGATCATACCGCCGGGTGAGTATCTTCCTTATATGGAGAATGTGGGACTGATTACGGAGCTGGATCTCTATGTGTGGGAGGAGGCGTGCCGGGAGCTGCGCGGCTGGATGGACAATCCGGAGCATGTGCTTCTGCCGGTTTCGGTCAATGTGTCGATTGTGGATATCCATGCCATTGATGTGCCCCAGGTGCTGCAGCAGCTGACACAGAAGTACGGGATTCCGGCAAAGTGTCTGGAGATTGAGATCACGGAAAGTGTCTATGCGAAGGAGCAGGAGCTGGTGATCTATACGGTGCATCGGCTTCAGGAGCTGGGATTTACAGTGCTGATGGATGATTTTGGAAGCGGGTATTCTTCTCTGAACATGCTGAAGGACCTTCCCATCGACATTTTAAAGATCGACATGAAGTTCCTGGAGCTGGAGGGCGAGAGCCGGGAGAAGGGCATCAGTATTCTGCAGTCGGTCATCCGGCTGGCGAACCTGATGCATCTGAAGGTCATCGCCGAGGGTGTGGAGACCATGGAGCAGACAGACCTTCTGCTGAAGCTGGGATGTCTGTACGGACAGGGCTATTACTATTACCGCCCCATGCCCATGGAGGAGATCTACCAGCTGCTGAATCAGAAGAACAAGGTGGACATCCGCGGCATCCGCTCACGGGAGATCGAGTACATTGATACCTCGGATCTGTTCAGCGACCATATTATCAGCGATGTGGTGATGAACAATATTCTGGGGGCGGTGGCATTTTATGAGATTCGGGAAGGGAAGCCGGTGATCACCCATATCAATGACCATTACTGCAAGCTGGTAGGGATCAATCTGATGGATATGGAGGACCGGACGGACTTTCTCATGGATTTTTACAGTGAGCGGGACCGGAACAACCTGATTGCAGGATTTCAGGAGGCTTATGAGAACCGGATTCAGGGAGCGAAGCGGATTATTCGCAGGAAGCGCAGGGATGAGATCCTGTGGCTGCTGGAGGGTATATATTATCTGTGGGAGCATGAGGGAAACCACTGCTTCTGTGTGACCTGCCAGGATGTGACGCAGGAGCATCTGCGCAAGATGCTGGAATGCTAGTTTTAGTTTTGAAAGGATGGGGAATGATATGTCAGACGAGATGAGAGATACACTGACTCTGGCGGGAATCAATATGGAGACACTGCTGGAGCGGCTTGGGCAGAATGAACTGCTGCTGCACAGGCTGCTGGGAAAGTTCCTGGAGGACAAGAACTACGGGATACTGGAAGAAGCCATGAGAAGCGGAGACCGGGAGAAGGCGCTGACTGCCTCCCACACGCTGAAGGGCATATCCGGGAATCTTTCCATGGACCAGCTTTATCAGACTGTGACGGCGCAGGTGGAAGCAATCCGCGCCGATGACTGGAACCGGGCAAAACAGGCCATGCCGGAGATTACCATGCTGTATGAGAATCTGCGCAGCGGCATCGGCACCACATTGAAGAAGGCGAACTGAACACGGATTAGAGAAAGGACAGGACCCCCCGGATTTTTTTGGGGGGGGGGTAGAAAATGGAACAGCAGAAACAGCTTATTCTGATTGTAGATGACGATGAAATCAACCGGGAGATCCTGTGGTGCATTTTCGGGGAAGACTTTCAGGTTGAGACTGCCGAGAACGGCAGAGAGGCGGTGGAGAAGATTCTCTCCATACCGGGCCGGTACAGTGCAGTGCTTCTGGACGTGGTGATGCCGGAGATGGATGGAATCGAAGTGCTCCGTCTGCTCCATGACAGAGGGCTGCTGGAGCAGATGCCGGTTTTTATGATTACTTCTGAGACAAGTACGGAGTATATCAGGGATGCCTATGAGCTTGGCGCCATGGATGTGATCGGCAAGCCGGTGATTCCCTATGTGGTGAAGCGACGGGTGGAGTCCGTGCTGGAGCTGTTTGCAGCCAGAAAGAAGCTGAGCAGCCAGGTGGATATTCAGAAGGAAAAGCTCTATGAGAATGCTCTGCTGATTCAGGAGCTGAATGTGGGCATGATCGAAGCCATGGCAACGGCAATCGAGTTCCGGGATGTGGAGTCCGGCGGTCATGTACAGCGGATCCGAAGCATTACGGAATGTATGCTGACACGCACGGAGCTTGGAAGCGGGTTCAGCCGGCAGCAGATCGATGATATCGCTCTTGCCTCTGTCATGCATGATGTGGGGAAGATAGCGATTCCGGACGAGATTCTCAACAAGCCCGGCAGACTGACTGCGGAGGAGTTCGAGATCATGAAGACCCATTCGATTCAGGGGGCGCTGTTTTTGGAGAGTATTCCGGTGCTTCGCCAGAACAGCATCTATCAGTACGCCCATGATATTGCCCGTCACCACCATGAACGCTGGGACGGGAACGGATATCCGGACCGGCTGAAGGGGGACGAGATCGCCATCTGGACCCAGATCGTGTCTCTGGCAGATGTGTACGATGCTCTGAGCTGTAAGCGGGTCTATAAGGAGGCATTTACCCGGGACCGGGTGAACGAGATGATCCGGACCGGTCAGTGCGGGAGGTTCAATCCGAAGCTGCTGGAAGCCTTCTTCTCCGTGGAGGAGGAGATTGCCCGGATGTATTTGCCGGAAGCATTGGAGGCGGAAGAAAGAGCGAGGGAGTGCGGATGAGAGGGGCGGCGCTGACAAAGCAGCGGGAACGGAAATAAGGTGACGCAGCCGGAAGGTAGCGGGGCTGCAGGTATGTGATACAAGGTATGGGGATATGAAAATAAGCAAAGCAGGATTGGCAGGAGTGCTGACAGCAGGGGTGGTGCTTCTGTCGGGTGGACTTTTTGACAAAACAGTATTTGCGCATGAAATGAGCTCGGATATGCTGAAGGTGGCAATCCAGGGGAATCTGATGCCGGTCTCTGTGAAAGAGGATGGCACGGAAAACTACATGGGAGTGGCTCCGGATATTCTGGAGTCCTTTGCCTGGGAACAGGGGCTGGAGCTGATCTATGTGGAGGCGGACAGCTATCTGGATGCGGTCCGGCTGACGGAGACCGGTGTGACGGATGTGCTGGCGGTGGATGTGGGCTATCCCAATGTGGGAAGCAGCGAGGGGCTTCGGATGACGGATGCCTACCTGAAGGCGCAGATGCTTCTGATGTACCGGAAGGATTCGGACTTAAGGAAAATCGCGGAGTATACGGCGGCGGAGGTAAAGGGGTATCCCGTATTTACCGATAACCATGTGGTTCGCAGGCTTTCCTTTGACACGCCGGAGAAGTGCCTTCATGCGGTGCGCTCCGGTCAGGCGGATCTGATGTACTGCGATATCTTTACGGGAACGGTCTATATGCAGCAGTATGATAACCGGGATCTGGTGTCCTTTCCGCTGGAGACGGAGACCTGGTTTCGGTTCGGGGTGTCTCCGGAGGCGGACCCGGTGCTGCTGGAGAAGCTGAATCAGAAGATTGCGTCTGTGACCAGGATGGAGCGGAACCGCAGTCTGTCGATCAGCAGCAGTGCCATGTCGGATGGCTTTGAGAATCTGATTTACCATCATCCCTATGAGATCATCTGCATCGGCTTCACGGTGGCATTTCTGATCGTGATGGGATTTGCGACCTACTATCGGGTTCACAGCCGGAGCCGCGTCTCTGTGCAGGGGTTTGCGGAAAGCTATCATATGCTGGCAGACGCCTTCGGGGAGGCGGGGCTGGAGTATGATTATCTGAAGGACCGGCTGACTGTGTTTGGCAGCCACGGGCATAAGCTGTGGATTCCGCCAAGAATTGACCATTTCAGTGCTTATCTGGAACAGGAGAATCCGGGGGTATCCCTGACAAGGGAAGAATTTGAACAGATTCTGATCAGAGGAATGGCAGGGGAAGCCTGTGAAGCGGAGCTGCGGTGCAAGCTGGAGGATGGGTCCTGGGGGCATTTTCGCCTGATCTATACGGTGGTTGCCACGGAAGAATCCTACAAGCGTCCGATCAGGATGATCGGCTGTCTGGTCTCTGCCGAACAGCTCTACAGGGAGCGGGAAGAGCTGCGTGCTCTCGGCATGTATGACCGGCTGACCGGTCTCTTCAACCGAAGCGGGCTGGAGTGGAAGCGGGGAGAGTACCTGCAGCGGGAGACAGCAAAGCAGCGGGAGGCGGAGGCCAGGGGAGCGAAGCTGCCCTCTGTATCGCCGGATCAGGATGTACTGCTTCTGATCGATGTGGATGAGTTTAAGACCTTCAACGATACTTATGGTCATCAGTGCGGAGATGATGTGCTGATTCATATGGCACAGTGCCTGACGGAGCTGTTCCGGAAGGAGGATATTCTGTGCCGCTGGGGCGGAGACGAATTCCTGCTCTATCTGGTGGGAGCGGCTACCCATCTGGATGTGATTCAGCAGCGGTGTCAGGTTCTGCTGGATGACTTAAAGACCTACAGCTATGACGGCAGGAGCATTCCGGTGACCCTGAGTATCGGCGGTACCGTGATCGGAACCTGGTCCTTCAATGAGGCATTCCGAGAGGCGGATGCGGCGCTGTATCAGGTGAAGCGTCAGGGCAGAAATGGAGTCTGCATTTTCTCCGAACACGAGGGGAGGCGGATGGAATGAACCGGCTTCAGAATATCGAATATGGAATCAACGATAAATATGAATATGCCCTTTCTCCGGTTCCTGAGAACAGGCGAAAGGGGACGGAACAGCTGATGGCTGTTCTGGCAGGAGTGGCATGCTCCACCACCGGGGTTTCGCTGGGAATGCAGGCGGGAGCTGCCATGCCGTTTTCGCGGGCAGTGTTTGCCTGTGTGGCAGGCAATCTGGGACTGTTTCTGCTGGCATCCTTCTGGGGAATCCTGGGACAGAGGACCGGTTACTCCAGCGTATCGCTGGTCAGGCGGAGCCTGGGCAGTCCGACGGCAGTCTTTTATGCGGTATTTATCATTCTTACCACCAGCGTGTGGATCGGAATGAGCGGGAATCTGATGGCAGGACTTCTGATTGCGGGATTTTCCAAATGGAAGATTCCCATGGCAATCACCACCCAGATTGCGGTGGGAACCTGTATTTTCCTGTCCTCCAATGGCTGGAACAGTATGAAGCATGTCAGCTTCCGGTCTCTGCCGATTCTTCTGGTGCTGACCATCTATCTGCTCTGGAGTCTGGGAACGGTTCGGGGCGGATTCGGCGAGCTGGCTGTGTATGAACCCATAGGCGGATTGTCCGTGGCAGTGATGCTGGCTGTCATCATAGGCAATTATGCGCTGTCTGCGACCACCATGCCGGACATCTGCCGGTTTGCAAAGAACAGACACTCCGTTCTGCTCTGCACGGGAGTCTACATACTGGTGCTTACTGTCAGCGATATCTGCGGGATTCTGATCGTGCAGATTACAGGGGCGGAGGTGCTGAACTACGGAATCTTCCAGTTTGGAATCACTCTTTTGAATCTGATCTGGGTGATGCTGTGTATCTATACCACTCAGAATGTGAATCTGTATGTGGGAGGTCTTGCCATCCAGAATCTGGTACACGGAACGGCGCTGGAGGGAAATATATCCAACCGGACGGCGATGATCCTGCTGGGTGGACTGGCGGTCATTGTGGGCGTGGCGGACTTATCCCGGCATCTGGCACAGGTGTCCCAGGCGGTTCTTCTGATTGCGGCGCCGCTGACGGGCATTATGACCGCGGAACTGTGCATCAGAAGGCAGAGGCGGATGGAAGAGAAGACCGGTCCTGCAGGCTGGATTCCGCTGATTGCCTGGGTATCGGGCATCGGAGCAGGAGTCTGGGTCGGCGAAAAGCTGGGGTATGGATTCTATGCCGCAGCCCTGGTGGCGGGAGGCACCGTGTACGCAGCAGTCTGTGCCGGGGTGCGGAGGTATTGTAATTAGAACAGGTGTCTTGCGGGGAGAGTCTGGATGTCCAGGCTCTTTCTTTTTGGGTTATGGATGCCAATTCTTAACAAATTCTGCCAATTATGTGAACTTTCACCGATTTTGTTGACGAGACTTTGCTTTATCATTATAATAAGAAAAGTGCTATCAATGGCATAAAAGGAATTATTACGCAAATATGGATGACATCTGTCATGCACTAAGGAGCATATCATGAAAAAACGCACATGGAAGAAGGGACTGGCAGTGATGCTGGGACTGGTATTGGGGATACATGCACCGATGGGGACGGTGCTGCCGTCTCATCGCGTGTTTGCTTATACGGCGCGTTCTGCGACTATCAATGCGTCCAGTCTGAATGTGAGAAGCGGTCCGGGGACCGGGCATTCTGCTGTGACGAAGCTGGCAAGAGGCGCGGCTGTGACGGTGGTCAACGAGACCACCGGTTCTGACGGAAGGCTGTGGTATCAGATTCAGTGTACGGGAAGCGGCGGCGCTGCAGTCACCGGCTATGTACTCAGCACTTATGTGAAGTTCCCTGTATCCTACAGCCACAATTCGGACTTCGAGGCATATCTGAATCAGCAGGGATTTCCGGACAGCTACAAGGACGGGCTGCGGCAGCTTCACGCCCAGTATCCCAACTGGGTGTTCACGGCACAGCACACGGGACTGGACTGGAATACGGTGATCCAGAACGAGAGCGTGCTGGGACGCAATCTGGTACATACGGGAAGTATTTCTTCCTACAAGTCTCTGGTGGACGGAGCCTACAACTGGGACGACGGCACCTGGACGGGATTCGACGGCAGCACCTGGGTGGCTGCCTCGGAGGATATTATCCGGTATTACATGGACCCGCGGAACTTTCTGGATGAGGCGTCGGTGTTCCAGTTCCTCTCCCAGGAGTATGACGGGAACCTGCATACGAAGGAAGGGCTGCAGTCCATGCTGAACGGCACCTTCATGGAAGGGGGACTGAAGACCTACAGCGGCGGAACTTCTACCGGTTCCGGCGGCAACAGCGGCGGCAGCAACGGAAGCTCCGGCGGACCGGGTGTGTCCGGCGGCTCCTCCGGCAGTCACAGCAGCGGCGTGATCACAGCGGGGCAGTCCGGCGGCGGCAGCCAGAACCCTACAGGGGGTTCGAACTCCGGCAGCAGCGGAAACGGAGGTACATCCTCTGCTCCAACCGGCGGCTCTCAGCAGATTCAGTTCGGCGCGCCTCAGGCATCCATCAGCCCGCATAAGACGGCGCTGGTGGGAACGGCAACCATGATTCCCTCCGGACCGCCGATTGATTCCGGCAAGGACCAGAACGGCGGCAGCGCAGCTGTACCGGGCGGCGGTGCAGCGGTGACACCGGGAGGCGGTGCAGCGGTGACACCGGGCGGCGGAACGTCTCAGGGAGGCAATTCCCAGGGAAGTGCAGTTGTGACACCGGGCGGCGGTGCATCCGGTACGCCGGGAGGGAACACGTCTCAGAACGGCGGTTCCCAGGGCAGCGCTCCGGTGGTGACTCCGGGCGGTCAGGGACCGGCTTCCGGCAATGGAAACGGTGATTCTTCCGCTCAGACATCCAGAACCTATGCGGATGTGATCATGGATGCAGCCGGCAAGTCCGGGGTGAATCCTTATGTGATTGCGGCGATGATCATGCAGGAGCAGGGCCGGGACGGCAGAGGCAATTCCATTTCCGGCAATTACGGCGGATATACGGGATATTACAACTACTTTAACGTAGGCGCTTACGCATCGGACGGAATGGGGGCTGTGGTCCGGGGACTCTGGTATGCTTCTCAGTCCGGCAACTACGGCAGACCGTGGAATTCTGTGGAAGGCTCCATCATCGGCGGTGCCCAGTTCTACGGCACCAACTATGTGAATGCGGGACAGGATACCCTGTATCTGAAGAAGTACAACGTGCAGGGAAGCAACAAGTACAAGCATCAGTATATGACCAACGTGGACGGAGCTGCGGCAGAGGGAAGTATCTTCGCGGAGGGAGTCTCTGCGGCGGTGAAGAAGACGGCGCTGCAGTTCAAGATTCCGGTATATCAGAATATGCCGGGGGCACCCTGTGCCAAGCCTACGGTCAGCGGAAGCCCCAACAACAAGCTGCGGGGTCTGGGGGCAGAGGGATTTGCACTGACACCGACCTTCCAGCGGGATACCACATCCTATGACCTGATCGTGGATCATTCCGTATCCAATGTGACGATCTATGCCAATGCCATCGACGGCAAGGCGACGGTCAGCGGCACCGGCAATATCCAGCTCCAGAGCGGAGTCAATGAGATTCCGGTGACGGTGCGGGCGGAGAATGGAAGCGAACGCAGGTACGTGATCCATATTGTACGTCAGGCAGGCGGTCCGACCTACAATGCCGGCATGAACAGCGGCAGCGGCACAGGTACGGTGACTCCTGGCGGTGGAAGTTCCGGCGGACCGGGTGTTGTGGGACCGGGAACCGGTGGTCCGGGTGCTTCTAATGGCAATTCCGGCGGAGCAGGAAGCGGCGGCACGAACCCGGGCGGCGGTGCATCCGGCAGCCCGGCAGGAGGCAGCAATGTGGTAACTCCGGGCGGCAACAATGTGACGATCATCAGTCCGGCGGGCTGACCATACAACAGAAATGACAGAAAGCGAAGCGGGCTGATTTGAGGATTCAGATGGGCCCGCTCACGTGCTGAAAAAAGGATATAGACAGGAGACAGATATGAGCAAATACAAGCAGATGTGCAGCAGACTGATTCTGGTCTGCGTGATGGCGGTACTGGTGCCGTTCCAGAGTCTGGCGGCAACGGCGCGGATCGCATTTTCCGATCCGTCCGGTCAGGTGGGCAGCGAGGTCCGCGTCACCATGAAATTCTCTTCCACCGACGGTGCGGCGCTGGGCAACACGGATGTGATGCTTGCCTATGATGCTACGGCGCTGGAGTACATCAATGAGACGGAAAATGCCAGCGGCGGCAACGGTGCAATCCGGGTGTGGAGTGCACCCATGGGAAGCACCGAGGCGGTGACGGAGCTGAGATTTAAGGCGCTGAAGGCAGGAGAGACCAAAATCACGGTATCCTCCTGGGAGGGCTATGACAACGACGGTCAGTATCTGAACGTGGAGAAGGAAGGAACCTCCACAGTGAAGATCGCTGCACTGGAGACCTCCTCCAATGATGCCCGTCTGCAGTCGCTGCAGGTCTATCCGGGTACTCTGGAGCCGGGATTTGCGCCGGTGACCACCAGCTACACCACCTCCGTAGGTCTGGATGTGGAGAAGCTGACCATCGATGCCAAGGCAGCCAACGACAAGGCAACCGTGACTGTGGAGGGCGGTTCCGACTTACAGGCCGGTGAGAATACCGTAGTCTGCAAGGTAACGGCAGAGGACGGCACCACGGTGCAGACCTATACCATTACCGTCAACAAGGTTGAGGGCGGAGCTACCGGAGATGGCGCAGAAGGCGGCGAATCCTCTGAGACAACAGAGACCACGGCTCCGGAGCCGGATGTGCTGGCAGAGCTGGATGTACTTGCCAAGAAGATCCGGATCGTGGAGGTGCCGGCTGACGTGACCGTACCGGCGGGACTTAAGGAAAGCTCCATCCAGATCGGTGATGCCAAGGTAACCGGATGGATCAATGAGAATCAGGCGAAGCCGGAATACTGCGTTCTCTACGGTATGAATGAGAACGGCGACCAGAACTTCTATCGCTACGACCTGACGGATAAGACCGTTCAGAGATACTTCCAGGATGAGCTGGCGGCAGGTACAGAGACAGATGGCAGCGACCAGAATCCGGAGATGGATTTTGAGGCAAAATACAGCCGGATGAAGCTGATTGCCATGGCTCTCGGCGGCGTGAGCGCGGTGCTGCTGATCGTGGTCATCGTGCTGATCGCCGGAAGAAAGCGTGCATCGGAGGAGGCTGCATTTGTGGAGCCGAAGGCAGAGCGGAAGCCGGAGAAGAAGGCGGCTGCACGTGGCAGGAAGCTCTCCAAGGAAGAGCGCTACATGATGGGCGAAGAGGATGAATACGTGGAGGAGGATCCGGAGGAGTATATGCCGGAGACTGCGGATGAGTCCGATTATGATGACGGAGCCTATGATGAAGCTGATGACGGGGCTTATGATGATGAGACTTATGACGATGAAGCTTAT